>QOZS01000072.1 GCA_003576705.1 Desertibaculum subflavum | reverse complement strand
TTCCGCGGCGCTCCTGTTCCGCGGCGCTCCTGTTCCGCGGCGCTCCTGTTCCGCGGCGCTCCTGTTCCGCGGCGCTCCTGTTCCGCGGCGCTCCTGTTCCGCGGCGCTCCTGTTCCGCCTCTAAGGCGGCTCGCACGTGATGCTAAACTCTGTCAAGTGCGGCTGGACCCTGGTCTGCAGCGGTCGGACCGGGACGGTCTGGCAGCAAGCTCGCGACATCTCTTCCAGGGGCGTAGTTTTTCCTTTCCCGCACCACGGGAAAGGACCGGGGTGAGGGCTTCGGATGCTGGTTCACGATCTAAAAGAGCCGTGCCGCGTTGGTCTGAGGCACAAAATAATATTACACTAGGCGCAAAATTTCCGCCAGTATTTTCCACTCGGGAGCCGACCATCCTGCCAAGCGGACTCGGACAGCGACAGCATCCACGGCAACCGACCGAAGCAGAGTTTCTTCCGGCGTCGGACTCAAGGCGACGTCGTCGATGGGAGAAAGTTCACAACCGCCTGCAGCGTGAAGCCGACCGACAGGATGCCATAGCCGATCCAGCCCATCTTGCGCTCGCGGGAGCGATCCACTCCCGCTGCTACCCACGCCAGGGACGCCGCGATGAACTTCGAGATCAAAGTTGAAAGTAGATAGAATGTCGCAAACAGAATCGTCATTATAGCCACTTCCCTTAGACCGCGCGCGATAGTCCAGCCAACCTGAGCATTGAATAATTCAAGTTTAGAAATCGAGAAAAACAGCATCACAATTAACATCACAACAAACGAGATTTCGAGGATAGTAGGCCGTGTCGGCAACTGGCCCTGAACTGTATGCCAGATGAGCAACCGGCGTCGCCACGCTGTGATCCTGGCCGCGACCGCCTCTGCACTCGACAGCATCGGTATCGCCAGCATCCCCGCCCCGATCAAATCGCAGATTAGCCCGACGACCGACAACCATCCCTTCAGGTCCAGCCAGTGCATGCGCCTCACCCTCAATGCATTCTAGTCGCCTTCTAGCTTTGGTTGAGGCCCGGCAACGCGATATGGATTGGCAGGGCTTTTCGAATCGAGCGGGGGCCAAGCATGCTTGGGGAGCAGCCGGATGTCGCCGCGAACCAGTCCGACCAGATCGACATCGCGACGGTGCAGCAGACCGCATTGAACTTGCTAGCCGCTGAGACGAACAGCTTCTGGCAGGTGAACATCGCACACCTGCTGGCCTTGACCTTGTTGGCGGGTCTGTCGGCGGGCGAGATCGCCAAATCGGCACCCGGCTCTTCGTGGTGGATACCAATATGGGGCATCGCCATTGCGGCCTCCTGGTACTTCTGCATCTGGCGGAGCGACCAACAGCAGCACGCATATCGCCAGGCCGTGATAAAGGTCGAAGAGCAGATGCCGGACCGATTTCGGCTCTTTCTTACCGACGATGTTAAGCGCCTCGCGGATGCGAAATTCAGAATCCGTATTCTGATGAAATGCCTCGCCGTCGGCGCCGGCGTCACGTTTCTGGCACTGCTCATCTGGGCGACGACGAAGTGAAGGTTGGCTGATCCGCGTCGCTGACATCGCCACGCTTTCGGCTCGGTGATGCTGCCGGAACAGATATCGCCCTTCGCCAGTATGGCGGCGCGCGGGCCGGCGACGTCGCGGCACCAGTAGGATCGGATCCAGCATGGGGGGAGGCCGAAATGTTCGGCAATAGGGGCGCGAAGGAGGAGCAGGAGTTTCGCAACTGGTTACGGTCCCATCCTCCGCGGGCAGGCTCCTTGGATGTGTCGCTCAGCGCGTGGAGAAAGCTGCATCAAGTATCGGGGCAGGAGGATACGGCCCATTTCGCAGCATTCACCGCATGGATCGAGGCCATGCCAAAGGAGGACCTCGCTTCCGCGCGGCTGCAGGTTCCCGCCCAGCTGCCAACGCTGCACGGACGCGGGATGAAGGACCATTTCGTTGCCGAGCTGAAAATCAGCTGCCCGGGAAGAAGTGTGGCACTGACCGGCTGGGGGGCGGGGATCGTAGACGCCAACAATTGCAGGTATGTCCATATCAAGGACATGTTCGTCGGAAGGCTTGTGCTGCATGCGATCAACGAGATTCTGATCGAAAATTGTTGGATCGGCAGGCTCCAAATCGGGTCGAAGGTGGTAGGCGACTGCATCATGAAGGGCGGCGGCATACTATCGATCCAGTGCCCACCGCCGAAACCGGACTCCCCATTCACGGGCGCGGTGCACTTCAGTCCAGAGACAAGGTTTCCGGAGAAGAAGACGGACGAGATGCAGGATGCTCAGGCCTACCGCAATTTGCGAGCGCACATGATAGCCTTAGAAAATAATCCGATGGCGAACAAGTTCTACGTGCTCGAACAGCGGTTCGAGCGCGATCGCGAGCACGAGAATTTCGCCAAGGCCGTCAGCTGGCTTTATGCCGGTCTCAGTTCTTATGGTTCATCGATGCTGCGCCCGCTGCTGTGGTTCGGTGGCTTATACGCGGCAACGTTTCTGCTTCTGCTCGTCACCGACGGCGTGGCCCTCGCCGAAGACCGCTTCGGATGGCAGGCCGGCCTTAGTGGTTCAGACTACTGGGCACAGGCGCGACGTGCCTTCTTCCTGACCAACCAATCGACCTTCAATCCGCTCGGCATCTTCGGGGCAAAAAGTATCGCTGCGGCAGCGAATGGATGGCTGGCTTTCTGGCTCGTAATTCACGGCCTGCTATCCGCGATTTTCGCCACGCTCTTCATCCTCGCGGTGCGACGCCGATTCAAGATCGCTTCATGATCAATGACTCAGCAGACCGATCCATGCCGCGATTACCAGCAACGCCGCGCACGCCATGATCGTAAGAGCGACCGTATAGCGCCCAATGCATTGAAGCTCGAAACCGTCTTTGCTCCGCCGGAAGATGATCCTTTCGTCCATGTCTCTGCCCCGATTCGAATTGGGCAGAGGCTAAGCGGCACTCGGCAAACGGTTGGTTAATTAAACGCTAAAATCAGCCTTCACGAATCCGTGAATGCAGTTCGAGATGCTGGCGCTGCCTACAGTCGGCGCGCGCGGCCTCCGGCCCTGATCAGGCGACAGCGCGCCCGATCAGTGCGCCGGCGGCGTTGCCCGGCGCCGCTCGAACCGCGCCAGCGCCGAGGGCTCCAACCCGACCTTGAGGTGGGCGACCCCCGCCTCGTCATCGCGGCGGCTGACCACCTCGCCGTGCCGGTACAGCCAGGCGAGCGTCGCGCCGTCGGCGAGGTCGATATCGAGGTCAACCACGGTGCGGCCGCGGCCGAGCCGCTCGTCGATCCGGTGCAGCAGGTCGTCGAGGCCCTCGCCGGTGATGGCCGAGATCGCCACCGTGTCGGGGTCGCGGCGCGCGCGGTTGCGGAGCTCGGCCGCCTCTTCCGGCGGCAGGCGGTCGATCTTGTTCAGCGCCTCCAGCAGCGGCCGCTCGCTGCCATCGGCGATGCCGAGCTCGGTCAGCACGTCGCGCACATCCGCCGCCTGCGCCTCCGCGTCCGGATGCGAGACGTCGCGCACATGCAGGATGATGTCGGCCTCCAGCACCTCCTCCAGGGTGGCGCGGAACGCGGCGACCAGCTGGTGCGGCAGGTCGGAGATGAAGCCGACGGTGTCGGAGAGGATCGCCTTGTGCCCGCTCGGCAGCGGCAGCTGGCGCATGGTCGGGTCGAGGGTCGCGAACAGCAGGTCCTCGGCCAGCACCTCGGCCCGGGTCAGCGTGTTGAACAAGGTCGACTTGCCGGCATTGGTGTAGCCGACCAGCGCCACGATCGGGTACGGCACCTTGCGCCGGCTCTTCCTGTGCAGCTCGCGCGTCTGCACCACGCCTTCGAGCTCGCGCTTGATCTTGACGATGCGCTCGCCGATCAGCCGGCGGTCCATTTCGAGCTGGCTCTCGCCGGGTCCGCCGAGGAAGCCGAAGCCGCCGCGCTGCCGCTCCAGATGGGTCCATGAGCGGACCAGGCGCGAGCGCTGATAGGTGAGATGCGCGAGCTCGACCTGCAGCCGGCCCTCGCGGGTGCGGGCGCGCTCGCCGAAGATCTCCAGGATCAGGCCGGTGCGGTCGATCACCTTGGCCTTCCAGGCCTTCTCCAGGTTGCGCTGCTGCACCGGCGAGACCACGGCGTCGATCACCACCACCTCGACATGCTCGGCCTCGATCAGCGGCTTGAGCGCCTCGATCTTGCCCTCGCCGATCAGGCTGCCCGGGCGCATGCGGCCGAGCGGCACCGCCTCCCGATGGGCGATGTCGAGACCGATGGCGCGCGCGAGGCCGGCCGCCTCGTCGAGGCGTGCCTCCGGCGCGCGCCGGGCCTCGGCGGCCTGTCGCTTCAGGTAGGGATGCAGGACGACGGCGCGGCGGCCGTCAGAGGGAGCGGTCAATGCGTATCGCGATCCTGATCATCGCGCGGGGGGAATCGGCTCCGCCGGCGGGGTCGAGGTGCCTTGCGCGCCCGGGTCGAACAGCTGGATCGGGCCAGCCGGCATGACCGTGGAGATCGCATGCTTGTAGACCAGCTGGACGTGGCCGTCGCGGCGCAGCAGCACCGAGAAGTTGTCGAACCAGCTGATGACGCCCTGCAGCTTGACGCCGTTGATGAGGAAAACTGTCACGGGAAGCTTGTTCTTGCGGACGTGGTTCAGGAAAACATCCTGCACGTTCTGCGGCTTCTCGACGGCCATGGTTCACCTGTTTTGTCGTTACGCCGCCCTTTCGCCGGACGGCTGGTTCCAGAAGATGGTGCAAGCGGGCGCGCGAAGCAACCCCGTGGCGGTTAACCAACGAAGCTTGTGCGGTATGTGCTCAGATTGAACCGCCGGTCGCAGGGTAAGCCCTCTCTGCCCCTTAGGGGCGGAGAGGGTTTGGGAGAGGTGGGGCGCGCCGCTTCTCGACGAGAATCGTAGGTGCGCAACGCATCCGCGCGCGCGCATTTTCTCAACCCGCATCCTCCCCACCTCACCCAACCCTCTCCCCCCTCTTCGAGGGCGGAGAGGGCTTTTTCGTGGAGCATCACGCCGCCATGTGGTCGCGGTAGGCGCCGATCAGGGCGCTCGCGACTTTGCCGGGCTTGCCGTCGCCGATCTTTGCGCCATCGATGCTGGTGACCGGCATCACGAAGGATGTGGTGGAGGTGATGAACGCCTCGCGCGCCGCCTTCGCCTCGGCCACCGTGAACGGCCGCTCGATGACGCGGATCTGCCGCTCCGCCGCCTGGCCCAGCACGGCGATGCGGGTGATGCCGTTCAGGATCGAGTTGTCGGCCTTGCGGGTGATCAGGTTGCCGTCCTGGTCGACGATCCAGGCATTGGTCGAGGAGCCTTCGGTGACGCGGCCTTCCTCGTCGACCAGCCAGGCCTCGTAGGCGCCCTGCTCCCGCGCCGCCTGCTTGGCCAGCACGTTGGGCAGCAGCGCGACCGTCTTGATGTCGCAGCGGCCCCAGCGGATGTCGGGCGTCGTGATCACGGCGACGCCCTTCGATTGCCGCTCGGCGACGCCGGCGAAATCCATCCGCTTGGCGGTCGCGACCAGCACCGGCCGGGACGCTTTCGGGAAGGGATGGTCGCGGCGCGCCACGCCGCGGCTGATCTGCAGGTACACGCTGCCTTCGCTCACGCCGTTGCGCCGGACCAGCTCGCGCAGCACGGCGAGCAGCGCCCGGTCCGACATGCGCCACTCGATGCGCAGCTCGCTGAGCGAACGGTGCAGCCGCACCAGATGGCCCTCGTCATCCACCAGCCGGCCGCCGGACACGGCGATCACCTCGTAGATGCCATCGGCGAACTGGTAGCCGCGATCCTCGATATGGGTCGTGGCACGGCCATGCGGCACATAGCGGCCATCGACATAGGCAACACGCGACATCTGCTTCCCTCGATCTCAGAAGAATTCTAGCCGGACCGCGAACAGCTTCTCCAGCGCCTTGACGCGATCCTTCAGCGCGAACATCACCACCCGGTCCTTCGCCTCCACCACCGTCGCACCGCGCGGCAGGATCACCTTCGGCCCGCGCACGACGGCGCCGATGATCATGCCGTCCGGCAGGGCGATCTCGCGCAGCGGCTTGCCGACCAGGGGCGAGGTGGCGAGCGCCTCCGCCTCCACCACCTCGGCCGAGCCGTCGCCGACCGAGTAGAGGTTCTTGATCCGCCCCCGGCGCACCTGGGTGAGGATGGTCGAGACCGTGGTGGTGCGCGGATTAAAAGCAACGTCTATGCCAAGCGAGGGCAGCAGCGGCTCGTAGACATGGTTGTTCACCAGGGTGACGACCCGGCGGCAGCCGAGCCGCTTGGCCAGCAGCGAGACCAGGATGTTGGTCTCGTCGTCATTGGTCAGCGCCACCAAGGTCTCGGCGGAAGGGACGCCGGCTTCGCGCAGCAGGTCGACATCCAGCGCATCGCCCTTCAGCACGATGGCGCGGGACAGCCGGTCGGCGGCGAGCTCGGAGCGCTCCGGCGAGCGGTCGATGATCTTCAGCCGCACGTTCGGATGCGCGGCCTCGATCTGCTCGGCGAGGAAGCTGCCGATATTGCCGGCGCCGGCGATCACGATGTGGCGGGCCGCCGCCTCCTCGTGGCCGAACAGCGACATGGCGCGGGCGACATGGTCGGTGGAGGCGACGAAATGCACTTCGTCGCGCGGCAGCAGCATGTCCTCGTCCGTCGGCACGATCAGCTTCTCGTTGCGCTGGATGCCGACGATCACCGCCTGCAGGCCGGGGAACAGCTCGGTCAGCGAGCGGAGCGGCGTGTTCAGGATCGGGCAGCTCTCGTCGAGCCGGGTGCCGACCAGGCGCACGCGATCCTCGCAGAACGGCACCACCTCGACCGCGCCGGGCACGGAAAGCTGCCGCTCGACCGAGCGCGCCACCTCGATCTCCGGCGAGATGATGGTGTCGATCGGCAGCTCGGCGTCGCTGTAGAGGCCGCGCCAATGCGGCTTGAGGTAGCCCTGATGGCGCACGCGGGCGATCTTGGTCGGCGTGCGGAACAGCGAATGGGCCACCTGGCAGGCGACCATGTTGACCTCGTCGCTGTGCGTCACCGCGATCAGCATGTCGGCCTCGGCGGCGCCGGCCTGCTCCAGCACGTCGGGCAGGGAGGCCCAGCCGACGATCGCGCGCAGGTCGTGCGCGCCGGTGAGCCGGCTCACCGCCTCCGGCCGGTTGTCGACGACGGTGACATCGTTGTTCTCGCGGGCCAGTTCGCGCGCGATGTTCGCGCCGACCTGGCCGGCACCGCAGACGATGACCTTCAATGGCCCGCTCCTCGCCCGGCTCTGCCCGTCAGTGCTGGATCGTCAGCCCGCGCTCGCTGGTCTGGACCCCGAGCGATTTCAACTTGCGATGCAGCGCCGAGCGCTCCATGCCGACGAAGCTCGCCGTGCGCGAGATGTTGCCGCCGAAACGGGTCACCTGGGCCAGCAGGTATTCCCGCTCGAACAGCTCGCGCGCCTCGCGCAGCGGCAGCGACATCAGCTCGTCGCGGCGCTCCCGGCGAAACCCGACCCGGGCGACGCCCGACAGGTCGTTCGGCAGCATCTCGGCGCCGATCGGCGTGCGCGCATCGCCCGGCGCCATGATCAGCATGCGGGCCACGATGTTGCGCAGCTCGCGGACATTGCCGGGCCAGTCGGCGGTCTGCAGCACGGCGATCGCGTCCTCGCCGATCTCCCGCGGCGGCAGGCCGTGCGCCTCCGCCTCGCGGCGCATGAAATGCCGCACCAGCATCGGGATGTCCTCCCGCCGCTCGCGCAGCGAGGGCACGGCGATCGGCACCACGTTGAGGCGGTGGAACAGATCCTGCCGGAACCGGCCGGCGGCCATCTCGGTTGCCAGGTCGCGGCTGGTCGCGCTGATCACCCGGACGTCGACCTGCACCTTGTTGGCGCCGCCGACCCGTTCGAACGACTGGTCGATCAGCACGCGCAGGATCTTCGACTGGGTCTCGACCGGCATCTCGGCGACCTCGTCGACGAATAGCGTGCCGCCATGCGCCTGCTCCAGCACGCCGGTGCGGCGGCGCAGCTCCGGCGCGGCGCCGCTCTCGACGCCGAACAGCTCCACCTCCATGCGCTCCGGCGCCATCGCCGCGGCGTTCAGGATCACGAAGGGCCCGTCCGCCCGGCGCGAATGCGCGTGCAGCGAGCGGGCCACCACTTCCTTGCCGGCGCCCGGCGGGCCGCTGATCAGCACGCGGCTGTTGGTCGGCGCGATGCGGTCGATCGCCTGGCGCACCGCGTGCATGACCGGCGAATCGCCGATCAGCTCGAGGCCGTTGCCGGCGCGGACCTTGAGCTCGCGCACTTCCTGGCGCAGCCGCGCCGCCTCGATGGCGCGCGAGACCTGCAGCAGCAGCCGGTCGGCCTTGAACGGCTTCTCGATGAAATCGTAGGCGCCGCGATGGATGGCCGAGACCGCCGTCTCGATATTGCCGTGGCCGCTGATCATGATCACCGGCAGATCGGGATGATCGCGCTTGACGATGTCGAGCAGCTCCAGCCCGTCGCGCCGGCTGCCCTGCAGCCAGATGTCGAGAATGAGCAGCGACGGCGCCCGCGCGGCGACGGCGCCCAGCGCCTCCTCGTCGGTCTTCGCGCCGCGGGTGCCGTAGCCGTCGTCCTCCAGGACACCGGCGATCAGATCGCGGATGTCGTCCTCGTCGTCGACGATCAGGATGTCATGCGCCATTCAAGCGACCTTGTCCTGCGCCACCGCGGTCTCCCCGCCGCGCTCCGGCGCCGTGGTGGCGTCGGCGACGAGCGGCAGCGTGAACCGGACCACCGCCCCACCGCCTTCGGCGTCGCCGAGCGATATCTGCCCCGCATGTTCTTCTACGATCTTCTTGACGATGGCAAGCCCGAGACCGGTGCCCTTGGTGCGCGTCGTCACATAGGGCTCGGTCAGGCGGTGGCGATCCTCCACCGGCAGGCCCTTGCCGTTGTCGATGATCTCGACCACGGCCCGGGCCCCGTCTCTGGACAGCCGCAGGCGGATCTCGCCCTTGGGCGCATCCGGATCGCGCTCGCGGCGCGCGTCGATCGCCTCGGCGGCGTTCTTCAGCAGGTTGGTCAGCACCTGCGCGATCTGGCGCCGGTCGCACCGGACCACCAGCGGCTCGTCGGGCGCCTCGATGCGATAGGCGATCTCGGGCAGCGCCATCTGCTGCGGGAACACGCCCTGACGCACCAGGTCGAGCAGGTTCTCCGGCGCGAAGGACGGCGCCGGCATGCGGGCGAAGGCGGAGAACTCGTCGACCATGCGGCCGATATCGCCGACCTGGCGGATGATCGTCTCGGTGCAGCGATGGAAGACTTCCGGATCGGAGCTTATCTCCTTGGCGTACTTACGCTTCAGCCGCTCCGCCGAAAGCTGGATCGGGGTCAGCGGGTTCTTGATCTCATGCGCGATGCGGCGCGCCACATCGGCCCAGGCGGCCTGGCGCTGCGCCGCGACCAGCTGCGTCATGTCGTCGAAGGTGAAGACGATGCCCGCCGTCGTCGCCTCGCCGCGCTCCATGGTGGCGTTGACGACGAGGTTGCGCGTCGCGCCGTCGCGCACCACGTTGACCTGCGCCTGGCGGCCGCCGCCCGCGGCATAGGCCATCTCCGCCAGCTCGGTGAATTCCGGCACCGCTTCATCGAGCATGCGCCCGGTCACCGCGTCGGCCGAGAGCGCCAGCATCCGGCAGGCGGACGGGTTGACCAGCTCGATCCGGCCATCGGCGTCGACACCGATGACGCCGGCCGAAACGCCGCTCAGCACCGCCTCGGTGAAGCGGCGCCGCTCGTCGATCTGGGCATTGGCGGAGACCAGCGCGTCGCGCTGGGTCTCGATCTGGCCGGTCATCCGGTTGAAGGCGCGCGACAGGCGGGCCAGTTCGTCGTTGCCTTCGCTGTCCCTGACCCGGGCGCTGAGGTCGCCCGACCCGACGCGCTGCGCCGCATTGATCAGCTGGATGATCGGCGTCGCCAGCCGGGTCGCGATGGCGAGACCGAACGTCACCGAGGCCAGCAGCAGCAGCACCGAGACCAGCACGAAGACCATGGCGAAGGTGATCTCGATGCCGGAGCGGGCGGCCGCCAATCGCTGATAGCCGCTGGCCGCAAGGCGCACGCGCTCGACATGGTCGAGCACCCGCGAATCGATGAAGCGGCCGACATAAAGATAGGCGCCGACCACGCTGTCGAGCCGGACCAGGGCGCGCACCCGGTCGTCGCTGCCCGAGGTCAGCACCACCACCTCGCCGGTCTGCGCCCGGTCGAAGGCCCAGTCGGGCACGCGCTCGAACTCCATCAGGAAGGCAAGGCCGCTGCGCGCCAGGATGTTGCCGCCGCGGTCGACCACCATCGCTTCCGGCAGCGCCCGTACCCGTGCCTGGGTGCCGACCAGCGCGCTGAACAGCTGCGGGTCGCGGGCATAGACGGAGACCGCGCGGTTGAGGTCGGTCGCCATCGCCAGGACGTCGGCGGTGATGGTGCGCCGGTGCTCGGCGATATAGGCCTCGGCCACCACGTTGGATTGCTGTACGGCGGTGCGCACCTGGTCGCTGAACCAGGACTGCAGCCCGCGGTCGAAGAAGATCGCCGAGAAGACAGCGATGACGATGGTGGGCGTGACCGTCACGAAGGTGAACAGGCCGACGATGCGGGCATGCAGCCTGGAGCCCGCCGCGTTGGCGCGCCGTTCCGACCATAACCTGACCAGCCGGGTCGCCACGAAGGCGACCAGGATCAGCAGCAGGAAGAAATCGAGCAGCAGCAGCAGGCGCAGCAGATCCGGATCCGGCACCGCCGGCGCCGTGCCGCTCAGGACGAAATAGGTCGCGACTCCGGCGAGCAGGGCGGCGATGCCGCAGGCGACGGCGGCCTTGCGCAGCAGCCCGACCCGCCGGGCCCAGGCCATCAGGGCCTGGGCCAGCGCCAGGGTGCGGGAGCCGCCCTCGGCGGCAGGGGAATCCGGATCGGCGGCGACCACGGCGTCACACTAGCGAAGGGCAGGCCGGCCGTCGATTAAGCCCCGGAATGGCCGCGGGCCTCATTTGAGGCCGCGGATCACCGGAATTTCCAGGTCGCGGATCTTCTTGCGCAGCGTGTTGCGGTTGAGCCCGAGCAGCTGGGCGGCCCGGATCTGGTTGCCGCGGGTGGCCCCGAGCGAGAGGGAGATCAGCGGACGCTCGATCTCGCGCAGCACCCGATCGTACAGCCCGGCCGGCGGCAGCTTGCCGCCATGCGCCTCGAAATAGCGGGAGAGATGCCGCTCCACCGCCGAGTTCAGGCTCTCGTCCGATTCGGGCTCGGTGCGCGATTGCGAGGGCAGCGGCTCGGCCAGCTCGTTCTCGACGATGGTGAGGTCGATCACCTCCTCCGAATAGAGCGCAGTGAGGCGCCGAACGAGGTTCTCGAGCTCGCGCACATTGCCGGGCCAGCGATAGCGCTTCAGATAGTCCATCGCGTCCGGCGCGATGGTCTTCGACGGCAGCCCCTCCTCCACGGCGCGCGACAGGAAGTGGCGCACCAGATCGGGGATATCCTCCGACCGCTCCCGCAGGGGCGGCAGGCGGATCGGCACGACGTTCAGCCGGTAGAACAGGTCCTCGCGGAACAGGCCCTGGTTGATCAGCTGGCGCAGGTCGCGGTTGGTGGCGGCGATGATGCGCACATCGGTCTTCAGCGGCACCCGGCCGCCGACGGTGGTGTACTCGCCCTGCTGCAGCACGCGGAGCAGCCGCGTCTGCGCCTCGAGCGGCATGTCGCCGATCTCGTCGAGGAACAGCGTACCCGCCTCGGCCTGCTCGAAGCGGCCGGCGGAGCGCGTGGTGGCGCCAGTGAAGGCGCCCTTCTCGTGGCCGAACAGCTCGGACTCGATCAGCTCGCGCGGGATCGCCGCCATGTTGACGGCGACGAACGGCCCGCCCTTGCGCTTGCCGTAATCGTGCAGCGCGCGCGCCACCAGCTCCTTGCCGGTGCCGCTCTCGCCCGCGATCATCACGGTGAGATCGGTCGCCATCAGGCGCGCGAGGATGCGGTAGATGTCCTGCATCGCCGACGACCGGCCGATCAGCGGCAGCTTCTCGCCTTCCGGCTCGACCACCGCGGCACGGGGCAGCTTGGGCAGGCTGAGCGCCCGGTCGACCACGTTGATCAGCTGGCGGATGTCGAACGGCTTGGGCAGGTATTCGTAGGCGCCGCGCTCGGTCGCCTTGACCGCGGTGAGCAGCGTGTTCTGCGCACTCATCACGATGATCGGAAGGTCGGGGCGCAGCTTCTTGATGCGCGGCAGCAGGTCGAGGCCGTTCTCGTCCGGCATCACGACGTCGGTGATGACGAGATCGCCTTCGCCGTCCGAGACCCAGCGCCACAGCGCCGCGGCGGTGCCGGCCGATCGCACCTGATAGCCGACACGGCCGAGCGCCTGGTCGAGCACGGTGCGGATGCCGCGATCGTCGTCGGCGACGAGGATCGTGCCCTTGCTCATGGCGCCACCTCCGGACCGATGTCATGCAGCGGCAGCAGCAGGCGGAACACGGTGCGCCGGGGCCGGCTGTCGAACTCGATCACGCCGCCATGATCGCCAACGATCTTGGCCACGAGGGCAAGGCCGAGTCCGGTCCCCTTGGGCTTGCCGGAAACGAAGGCGTCGAACATGTGGGGCTGGATGTCCTCTGGGATGCCGGAGCCGTTGTCCTGGATGCTCACTTCCAGGGGGAGCTTGGTGCTCTCCCCGCCGGCACGCGTTGCAAGACGCACGCCATGTCGGTACGCGGTGCCCAAAATTATCTCGCCGCCGGGCTGGTCCCCCACCGCCTCTGCCGCGTTCTTAACCAGATTGAGCACCGCCTGGATGAGGAGGTCGCGGCTGCCGAGCGCCGGCGGCAGCGAGGGGTCGTAGCGCTCCACCATCTTGATGTGCCGGGCGAAACCGGTCTGGGCGATCTTGCGGACGTGCTCCAGCACCTCGTGGATGTTGACCGGACCCATCGCCACCGCGCGCGGATCGGAGAACAGCTCCATGCGGTCGACCAGGGCACAGATCCGGTCCGTCTCGTCGCAGATCAGCCGCGTGAGCTCGCGGTCGCCGGTCGCCGCGTTCTGCTCCAGCAGTTGCGCCGCGCCGCGGATGCCGGATAGCGGGTTCTTCACCTCGTGCGCCAGGATCGCCGCCATGCCGACCACCGAGCGGGCCGCGCCGCGATGGGTCAGCTGGCGATCCATCTTCTCCGCCATGCCGCGGGGATCGAAGCGGAGCACGACGCTGCCCGGCTGATCGAATAGCGGGCTCACCTTCACGTCGACGATCTGCGCCTCCATCTTCGGCGTCCCGATCTCGATGCCGTATTCGGAGACGGTGGTGCCCTCGATCTGCACCTGGGCGACCAGCGACAGCACCGGCGAGCCGAAGGGCAGCAGATCCTTCAGCTTCTGCCGGCACAGAAGCGGCGTCGATTGCTGCAGGAACTGCTCGGCCGCGCTGTTGGCGAAGCGGATGTTGCCGTCGAAATCGACCACCAGCAGTGGGTCGGACAATGCCGCCAGAACCGCCCCGGGATCGACCATCACTTCGGGCGAGAGGCGGACCTGGCGCATCAGGCCGCCCGTCGTTCGAGCAATGGCGCGTAGAACTCGCGCGCCGTCTGCACCACCGCCTTGGGATCGGCGATCCGCATCACGCGGTCACGAAAATCGGCGGCCCCCGGCAGACCCTTGACGTACCAGGCGACATGCTTGCGCGCGTGGCGACTGCCCTGCTCGGCGCCGTAATGCTCCAGCATGGCCTGGTAGTGCTGGAGCAGCGTCTCCATCTGCTCGGTCAGCGGCGGATCGGGCAATCGCGTCCCGGTCTTCAGGTAATGCGCCACCTGCTTGGGAAACCACGGCCGGCCATAGGCGCCACGGCCGATCATCACGCCGTCGGCGCCGGACTCGGCCAGCGCCGTCTCCGCATCCTCGATGCTGGTGATGTCGCCATTGACGATGACGGGGATCTTCACCGCCGCCTTGACCTCGCGCACATAGGCCCAGTTGGCGCTGCCTTCGTAGAACTGGCAGCGGGTGCGGCCATGCACGGTGACCATCCTGATGCCCGCATCCTCGGCGATGCGCGCGAGCGCCGGGGCGTTGCGGCTGTCGTGGTCCCAGCCAAGCCGCATCTTCAAGGTGACGGGCAGCGCCACCGCCTTCACCGTCGCTTCCAGGATCTTTGCGGCGTGGCCAAGATCGCGCATCAGGGCCGAGCCGGCATGGCCGTTGACGACCTTCTTGACCGGGCAGCCCATATTGATGTCGATGATCGCCGCGCCGCAATCCTCGTTCAGCTTCGCCGCCTCGGCCATCACCTCCGGCTCGCAGCCGGCGAGCTGCACCGCCATCGGGAATTCCTCGGGCGTGTTCTGCGCCATCTGCAGCGACTTGCGGCTCTCCCGCACCATCGCCTGGGAGGCGATCATCTCGGACACGACAAGCCCGGCGCCCGACCGCTTGACCAGGCGGCGGAACGGCATGTCGGTCACGCCCGACATCGGCGCCAGGATCACCGGATCCTCGAGTGTGACGGCACCGATCTGTATGCTCATTTTTTTAGCATTGATAATTGTTGCTGCTTTCTTGGGCAATTATGCACGATCTCCGCTGCAATGCAACATGAAGATGGCGCGGCCAGCTTGGCGGCCAAGGGATGGCCGGATACCGTGGTTGCATGACTGTCGTCGCACTGATCGTTGCTGCCGGACGGGGAATCCGGGCCGGAGGGCCGGTGCCGAAGCAATATCAGCTGCTGGCCGGGCGCCCCGTGCTGGCCCATTGCCTCGCCCGCTTCGTAGGCATTGCCGCCCTCGATCATATCCGGGTGGTGATCGGGGCGGAGGATACCGAGGCCTATCGCGCGGCCAGCGCGGGCTTCGACATCGGGCCGCCCATTCCCGGCGGCGCCACCCGGCAGGAATCGGTGCGGGCCGGCCTGGAGGCGCTCGCCGCGCTCGCGCCGGCCAAGGTGCTGATCCATGACGCGGCCCGGCCGTTGGTGCCGCGCGAACTCATCTCGGCCGTCATCGATGCCGTCGATGCCCAGCATGGCGCGATGGCGGCGCTGCCGGTGGCCGACACCCTGAAGCAGGGCAGCGCGACGGGCCTGGCCACCGGCCCCGACCGTACCGGCCTGTGGCGCGCCCAGACGCCGCAGGGCTTTCCCTTCCAGCCGATCCTCGACGCGCATCGCCGCTTCGCCGATGCTGCGGCGACCGACGATTCGGCGCTGGCCGAGCTCGCCGGCCTGCCGGTCCGCGCCGTGCCCGGCAGCGAGCGCAACCTGAAGCTGACCACGGCCGACGACATGCGGACCGCCGAACGCCTGCTGAGCGCCGAACTGGCCGATATCCGCGTCGGCCACGGTTTCGACGCGCATGCCTTCGGCGAGGCGCGGCCGCTGATGCTCTGCGGCGTCGCCGTGCCGCACGACCGCGGCCTCGCCGGCCATTCCGATGCCGATGTCGGCCTGCATGCGCTGACCGACGCGATCCTGGGTGCGCTGGGCGAGGCCGATATCGGCCAGCACTTCCCGCCTTCGGACCCGGCCTGGAAGGGCGCCGCCTCCGCCCGCTTCCTCGCCCACGCGGCGGAGCTGGTGGCGCGCCGCGGCGGCATGATCGCCCATGTCGACGTCACCCTGATTTGCGAGCGCCCGCGCATCGGCCCGCATCGCGAAGCGATGCGCGCCGCCATCGCGGCCACGCTCGGCCTCACGCTCGACCGGGTCAGCGTCAAGGCCACCACCACCGAACGCCTCGGCTTCACCGGCCGCGGCGAAGGCATCGCCGCCCAGGCCACCGCCACCGTAAGGCTGCCGCTCTGATGTTCCCGCCCAATCTGATCGATGCCGCGACGCGCCTGCTCGCCGAATGCCGTTCGCGCCGCCTCAAGCTCGCCACCGCCGAGAGCTGCACCGGCGGCCTGGTCGCCGGCCTGCTGACCGAAATCGCCGGCTCTTCCGACGTAGTGGAGCGCGGCTTCGTCACCTATTCGAACGAAGCGAAGAGCGAGCTGGTGGGCGTGCCGCCCGAACTGATCGCGCGGGTCGGCGCGGTGAGCGAGGAAGTCGCCCGCGCCATGGCGGAGGGCGCCGTGGCGCGCGCCAGGGTCGACATCGCCGTCTCGGTCACCGGTATCGCCGGGCCGGGCGGCGCGACGCCGGGCAAGCCGGTCGGCCTGGTGCATTTCGCCTGCGCCCGCGCCGGCAAAACCACAATCCACGAGCGACGCGAATTCGGCGAGATCGGCCGCGGCCCGGTGCGGCTCAAATCGGTCGAGCTCGCGCTCCAGCTCCTCGCCCGGCAGGCGCGCGCCTGATCGCCACCGCTGCACCTACGGCCCGCTGGGTGCCGACCGGGCGGGACCTGGCGCTCGGCGTCGCGCTGCATGTCGCGCTCGGCACCCTGTTCGGCTACGGCTCGATCCTGCCGTTCCAGCTGCCCGGTCTCTCGCTGTTCGGCGAGGCGGCGCTGCCCGCCGGGCTCGACGATTACGCCTGGGAGGTCGTGATCCTCAGCGCCCTGCTCCCCTATCTCTGCCGGCGCGATATCGCCGGCCGGGAGGCATTGTGGATCGACCGCACGGATTGGGGCTATGTGCTGGTCCTGGTGATCGGCGCCTACATGCTCGATATCGTCGCCGACTTTGCCATCGACGGCCTGCTGCCGACTTCGGACGGCACGCCGGATGACGGGATCCGAGCGGAACTGGAAGGCCTGCGATTTGCCCCGCTCGACTTCGCTCTCTACGCGACCTGCATCTCGGTCGTCGGCCCGGTGGTCGAGGAGCTGGTGTTTCGCGGCTGGCTCTACGCACACCTGCGCGCCAGGCTCGGCGCGCTTCCCACCATATTCCTGACCGGCGCTTTGTTCGGCCTGCTGCACGGCGGACCGCCCGGCTACGCGATTTCCATCGCCGTGAGCGGCATGATCTACGGCGCGTTGCGCGAATTGACCGGCGGCATCGTCGCGCCGACCGCCGCCCATGTCCTGAACAACACCATCGCCACCCTGGGTGACCTGTGATCTTGCCGACCGACAGCGCCGCCACCGAACCGCCGCCGACGGGTCGCGAAGTGCTGGCCGGCATCGTGCTGGTGGCGGTGATCCTGTTCGGCGCCTTCGGCGCCGTTCTCTGGCTGACCCGCGGCACCGACATGCCGGACGAGCGGCCGTTCTCGTTCGATTTCGCCACCGCGATCCTGGTGCAGAATGTCGGCTTCCTCGCCGCGGCGTTTCCGCTGCTGCTGACGCGGCGCGCCCGCGCCTTCGCGGCGCTCGGCTTCCAGCCGGCACGGCTCCGCGACTTCTTCGTCTGGGGCGCCGTCGTCTTTGTCTCGGCGCTGGTGCTGCGCCAGGCGGTCGGCCTGTTCCAGCAGGTGACCGGCCGGCCGGTGCAGGTGCCGGCCTACGACGTCATGAGCTGGGGCCTGGCCGATCTCGGCTTGCCGGCCATGCTGTTTCTCGCCGCGCTGCTGGCGCCGCTCGCCGAGGAAATCGCCTTCCGCGGCGTGATCTTCGGCTGGCTCCGTCGCCGCCTCTCCTTCCTTCCCGCCGCCATCCTGCAGGCGCTCCCCTTCGGCCTGCTGCACATCCAGCTCGAACACGTGCTCTACGCGACGCTGCTCGGCGTGATGCTGGCACTCGCCCGCGAGCGCGGCCGCTCGCTCTGGGTGCCGGTCGTGATCCATGTGGTGATCAACACGGTGGCGGTGACGGCAATCTTCCTCGGCATCGAGGCGCCGGCATCGCCGTAGATCCGCTACGCGACCGTGGAGGATCCCGGTAGCGGCTGCCGACCCACCGCGCCGATCCCGGGACCGTACAGCGCCCGCGCCCTGCCCTCGAAGGCGCTGATCATGCGGCGGCAGGCTTCCTCGAACAGCAGGCCGATCATCTTCTCCAGCAGCTTGGAGCGGAACTCGAAATCGACGAAGAAGTCGATCTCGCAGCCCTCCGGCATCGGCAGGAAGCGCCAGCGGTTGGTCAGGCGCTTGAACGGGCCGTCGGCATAGGTGACGTCGATGGCGTGCGGGCGGTCCAGCACGACGCGGCTGGTGAAGCGCTCGCGGATCATGCGGAAGCCGATCGCCATGTCGGCGATCATCAGCCTGTCGGTGCGGCTGCGGATGCGCGCGGCGGTGCACCAGGGCAGGAATTCGGGATAGCGCTCCACGCCCGCGACCAGATCGAACAGCTGCTCCGGCGTATAGGGAAGGACGCGCTTCTCGGCGTGCGTCGTCACGCGGCCGGACTCATTTGGCGACCGCGCGCTGCGCCTCCCGCGCGGCGCGCAGGCGCGTGAAGTCGTCGCCGGCGAAATACGAGGACCGCGTCAGCGGCGAGGACGACACCATCAGAAAGCCCTTGGCGAAGGCGAGGCGCTTGAACTCCTCGAACTCGTCGGGCGTGACGAAGCGGTCGATCGCGGCGTGCTTCGGCGTCGGCTGCAGGTACTGGCCGATGGTGAGGAAATCGACATCGGCGGCGCGCAGGTCATCCATCACCTGGATCACCTCGGTCCTGGTCTCGCCGAGGCCGACCATGATGCCGGATTTGGTGAAGACCGAGGGCTCCACCTCCTTCGCCTTCTGCAGCAGGCGGAGCGAGGCGAAGTAGCGCGCGCCGGGTCGGATGGTCGGGTAGAGCCGCGGCACCGTCTCGAGATTGTGGTTGAACACGTCGGGCCGCGCCCGCGCCACCGCCTCGATCGCGCCCGCCTTGCGCAGGAAGTCCGGCGTCAGCACCTCGATCGTCGTGGTCGGCGCGGTGGCGCGCACGCATTCAATGGTGCGGACGAACTGCATCGCGCCGCCATCGTCGAGGTCGTCGCGGTCGACCGAGGTGACCACGACATGGGCGAGGCCCAAGGTCGCCACCGCCTCGGCCACATGCTCCGGCTCATGCGGGTCGAGCTGGTCCGGCCGCCCGGTCGCCACATTGCAGAAGGCGCAGGCGCGGGTGCAGACCGAGCCCAGGATCATCACCGTCGCGTGCTTCTGCTTCCAGCACTCGCCGATATTCGGGCAGGCCGCCTCCTCGCAGACCGTGGCGAGGTTCAGCCGGCGCATCAGCGCGCGGGTCTCGTTGTACTCGCGCGACATCGGCGCCTTGACCCGGATCCAGGTAGGCTTCCTCTGGATCGGGTTGTCCGGCCGGTTACGCTTTTCCGGGTGCCGCAGGGCAGGATCGCTCATCATCTCAGGATAGACCTAGAACGCTGAACGAGCCATTTCCAGCGCCGGCAGCGCAATCCTCAGATGTGCAGGGTGCGGCCATAGGCCGCCAGCACCGATTCGTGCATCATTTCCGACAGCGTCGGGTGCGGGAACACGGTCTGCATCAGCTCGGCCTCGGTGGTTTCGAGCGTCTTGGCCACCGTGTAGCCCTGGATCAGCTCGGTCACCTCGGCGCCGACCATATGCGCGCCGAGCAGCTCCCCCGTCTTGGCATCGAACACCGTCTTCACCAGGCCCTCCGGCTCCCCAAGCGCGATCGCCTTGCCGTTGCCGATGAAGGGGAAGCGGCCGACCTTCACCTCGTGGCCCTTGGCCTTCGCCGCCGCCTCGGTCAGGCCGACGCTCGCCACCTGCGGCGTGCAATAGGTGCAGCCTGGGATGTTGGTCACCTGCATCGGGTGCACGCCCTTCACGCCGGCGATCTTCTCGACGCAGATCACGCCCTCGTGCATCGCCTTGTGCGCGAGCCAGGGCGGGCCGACGAGGTCGCCGATCGCATAGACGCCGGGCTCAGCCGTCCGGCAGTATTCGTCGATCACCACGTGGGCCTTCTCGACCTTCACCTTGCTGCCCTCCAGGCCGACATTCTCGACATTGCCGACGATGCCGACGGCGAGGATCACGCGGTCGACGGTCAAGGTCTCGGTCTTGCCGGTTTTGTCCTTCAAGGTGGCGGTGACGTTATCGGCACCCTTCTTCAGCTCGGTCACCGTGGTGCCGACTTTCAGCTTCATGCCCTGCTTCGTGAAGGCCTTGGCGGCGATGGCCGAGATCTCTTCGTCCTCCACCGGCAGCACGCGGTCGAGCACCTCGACCACCGTCACCTCCGAGCCGAGCGTGCGGTAGAAGCTCGCGAACTCGATGCCGATGGCGCCGGAGCCGACGACGAGCAGCGATTTCGGAATCGCCTTCGGCACCATGGCTTCCTTGTAGGTCCAGATGAGCTTGCCGTCCGGCTCCAGCCCCGGCAGCGAGCGCGCCCGCGCCCCGGTCGCCAGCACGATGTGCTTCGCCGTGAGCTCGGCGAGCGGCTTGCCGTCCTTGGTCACTTTCAGCTTGCCGCAGCCGGCCAGCGCACCGTGGCCGTCGAACACCTCGATCTTGTTCTTCTTCATCAGGTGGCGGACGCCGTTGGAGAGCTGGCTCGCCACCTTGCGCGAGCGCTCGATGATCTTGGCGAAGTCGATCGACACGCCGTCGACCTTGAAGCCGAAATCGCCGGCATGCTTGATGATTTGATACACCTCGGACGAGCGGAGCAGCGCCTTGGTCGGGATGCAGCCCCAGTTGAGGCAGATGCCGCCGAGATGCTCGCGTTCGACGACCGCGGTCTTCAGCCCGAGCTGCGCCGAGCGGATCGCCGCCACGTAACCGCCGGGCCCGCCGCCGACGACGATGAGGTCGAAATTCGTATCGGCCATGACCGGCCTCCTCACAGCATCATCGTCAGCGGGTCTTCGATCAGGCCCTTGAAGACCTTGAGCCACTCCGCACCCAGCGCGCCGTCGACGATGCGGTGATCGCAGGACAGCGTCACCGACATCACGGTCGCGATGGCAAGCGCGCCCTGCTTCACGACGGGGCGCTGCTCGCCGATGCCGACCGCCAGGATCATTGCCTGCGGCGGGTTGATCACGGCGCAGAAATCCTTGATGCCGAACATGCCGAGATTGGAGACCGAGAAGGCGCCGCCCTGGAACTCGTCCAGCTTCAGCTTGCCGGCGCGGGCCCGGCTCGCCAGCGCGCGCATCTCGGCGCCGATCTCGCTGAAGCCCTTGCGGTCGGCATTGCGCACGATCGGCGTGATCAGGCCTTCGTCGAGCGCCACCGCGACCGAGACGTCGAAGTTCTTCGACAGCAGCACCTTGTCGCCGCCCCAGACGGCATTGGCCTTCGGCACCTTCTTCAAGGCCAGCGCGCAGGCCTTGATGATCATGTCGTTGACCGACATCTTGCCTTCGCTGAGCTTGGCGTTGAGCTGCTTCCTGAGATCGAGCAGCGCGTCGAGCTCGCAATCTACCGTCAGATAGATGTGCGGGATGTCGCGTTTCGCCTCGGTCAGGCGGCGCGCGATGGTCTTGCGCATGCCGCTGAGCGGCACTTCCTCGTAATCGCCGGGCGGAATCGCGACCGGCGCGGCAGGCGGCGGCGCGGCAGGCGCGGCGGCCGGCGCCGCAGCCGCGGGCCTCGG
>QOZS01000071.1 GCA_003576705.1 Desertibaculum subflavum | reverse complement strand
TGGCCAGCCAGAACACCTCCTCGATATTCCACTCGGCGGCGGCCTCGGTCAGGTGCGGCGGCCGCGGGCGCATCCCGCCCGCCCATTCCGACCGTTCGACGCCGGGCCCGGCATGGCAATGCTGGCACATCGCCTTGTAGTGCTCCGCGCCGGCCGCGATCATCTGGGGCGTGACATTCTCTGGCGGCGCGATATCCGCCGCCCGCCGCTCGATGGAATTTTGGAAGGTGGTCTCGAAGGCCCATCTGGTAACCGAGGTGTGGTCCTCGGTGGCCGCGATGTTGTAGAGCCCGCCATACACGACCACCAGGCCGATTCCGGCGAGCAGCGCCAGCGTCCCCAGGACACCGGCAGTCACGGCAATGCTGGCCCGTTTCTTCTCTTCGTCCATTTGCGGTCCCTGCCGTCACAAATGAAAGCTGGTAGCGCGGCTTTTGTTCCCCTTTTGCGCGTGTTTGGCGCGTGAGGCTCCGCTCAATCAGCATTGGCGTCCCCGGGTGCGATGGGAGCCGGATTTCGCTCATTTTCGCATTGCGGAATGAGTTCGGCGCGCCAGGCGCAGCGAGACGCGCGGATCGGCTGCACTGCTCTTCCCCGCTTCGATAGTTTGTATTCGCATAGCAAGCGAGCCGCCGAGCACCGCCAGGCAGGCCAGGCGCGAGAGAGTGCGCTGTGGACCAGGCGAGCAGACAGCGGAGGCGGCAATCAGGCCCAGCGGCAATAGAGTGCCAAGCTGGTCGCGGATCGGCATCGGACCGTCAGCTTGGATCCCCGCCGCTCGATACGCTCTGCGCGCCGATTGCGCAGCTGCAAGCTCCACCGCCAGAGCCGCGCCGGCAACCAAGTCAAGTGATCGGCGCAGGTCGCTGCGCGGTTCCGCGAATGCCAATGCGGTGGCCGCAGATGCAACGGAGGAGGCACCGAACTGTACGCTGAGGCTCTTGGGGGCTGCGGCCCAGCGAGGGGTGCTGGTCGCCGCGAAAAGCGACCCGGTATAGGTCGCAAGGCCGACCCCCGTCAGCGCGGCTGGAACTCGGAAGCAGGCGCCTAGATGGCGCAGCCAGCCTAGCTTCATGTGGCGGCCCAGCATCTCGCCAGCGCTGGCCGCAGTCGCCGCGCCCCCGAAGCCGACCAGCAGCCACGATCCGATTGACATCGGTGAGCTTGGCCGGAAGATCCGCAGCATGTTGTAGAAGCGCTGGGGCGTTTTGAGGTCGTAAATCAGCAGGCCCGCTCCCAGCGTGGGGGCAAGCATCGACAGCGCATCGGCGCGTCGGATGGCAGAGTCCCCGTAGCGCCGCCGGCGTCTGGAAAGCAATGCGGAGAACAGCGCCGAGGCGCCCGAGAGCCCGGCGAGAAATACGTACGTCCCAACTGCGCCCGACTTGAATGGCGCAGCCTTCACCTGCGGCAGATCGTAATATGTTCCGTTCGGACGACTCGGCAGCGCGTGGTCGTTCGGGCCGCCCTGAACCAGCGTCATGTCCTGTCGCTCCGGCCGAAGAGGAAGAGCGCGGCGAGGGCAAGACCAGCGACAGCGGTGATCCCGGCAGCCAAGCTTGGCATGGTCCGATCCGAGGGGCGGCTTGGCGCGACCGGAAGGTTGAAGCGCTCGGGCGCCGCCGTGAGGAGGAAGAAGGCGTTGAGACGCTCTATGCCGCCGGCCGCGCCGGGTGACCCTGGAACGCCGTATAAATATGCATCGTCGATGCCGCGCGCCTCCAGGTCCCGCACCCGCCTCAGCGCCCGCTCCTCCAGTGCTTCCATCTCGCCAAACTGGATCGAATCGGTCGGGCAGGCTTTCGAGCAGGCAGGCTCAAGGCCGCCCTTCAGACGGTCGTAGCAGAGCGTGCACTTATGTGCCTTGCCGTCGAGCGCGCTAAGTTCCACGACGCCAAACGGGCAAGCCGGCACGCAATAGCCACAGCCATTGCAGATATCCTGCTGAACCACGACGGTTCGGAACTCGGTGTGGAACAGCGCGCCGGTGGGGCAGGCCTCGACGCAGGGCGCTGTCTGACAATGCTTGCAGACATCGCTCATCATCAGCCAGCCGCTCTGGAACGGCCGACTTATCTCAGCCCGCACATTGTCTTCGATGAAGCTGACATGGCGCCAGGTATGGGCGGAAAGCGCACCGGTGTTGTCGTAACTGTTGCCGGTGAGACCGAGATCGTCGGCCGGCAGGTTGTTCCACTCCTTGCAAGCCACTTCGCAGGCCTTGCATCCAATACAGAGCGTCGTGTCGGTAAAGAAGCCGTAGGACCGACCGGGCCTCACCCGTGTCTGTGCGGTCAGCTCCGCCTCGTCGGGGATGGGCGCATCGAAGCCCGACTCCGGATAATTTCGCGCACGCTGGTGCACCTCCATCGATGCGTCCCTCCATTAACTAAGGCACAGTCACGTCGGACACCCTGTGTCCGATGACACCGTCACAATCTTCGTAGCGGACATGCACTTTCGTGCCGCTTCGCCGCAAGTTGTCGGCGCGCTCGGGCTCTAACCGCGCTTCCGGTGAGAGGACACAGAGATGCGCAATGCCGCGGCCATCGAGCAACATGAAGCGGCTCTCCTGCATCAGGACAATCCTCCCCTCCATGGTGCACGACGCGGGCATGACACGAAGCAGACGCGTCGCCGGGCAGAATGGTTGCCGGGTGGGAACCACTCTTCTGCGATCACGTTGCGCGACAATCAGATCCAAGTTCGCCGCGCGGGAAGTTCCGATGAATCAGATCCGCCGCCGCCTCGCTCGCAAGGCCTCCGAATTCTTCAAAGACTGGTCTGTGCCGCGGCAGCTCAGTGGCCAGTCGGCAGTGGCGGAGGCGGCGAGGAGTTCTCTCTCGGAACATCAGCGCCCCCGGCTCGAAGAAGCCGACCGCATCGGCACTAGCATATGCCCGTTCTGCGCCGTCGGTTGTGCGCAGCTTGTCTATGCCAAGCACGGCAAGCCTATTCACATAGAGGGCGACCCGCGCAGTCCGGTGAACCAGGGGACGCTCTGCCCGAAGGGAGCTGGGACGCTCGGCATGATGCTATCCGAGCTAAGGGTGCCGGAGGTTCTGTATCGGGCTCCCCATTCGTCGGCGTGGGAGAAGCGACCGCTGGACTGGGCCATGGCACGGATCGCTGCGCTTGTGAAGCAAACGCGCGATGAGACCATCGTCGACAGGCTGGCAGACGGCACGCCGGTCCGCCACACCTTGGGCATTGCCTCGCTTGGCGGCGCGACCCTGGACAACGAAGAGAACTACCTGATCAAGAAGCTGCTGGGCGGTGGCCTCGGCGTGGTCAGCATCGAGAACCAGGCACGAATTTGACACTCATCCTCCGTCCCCGGTCTGGGGACAACCTTCGGGCGGGGCGCTGCGACCATGGCGCTGTGGGATCTCGCCAATTCGGACTGCATCACGGTCATGGGCTCAAACATGGCGGAGAACCATCCCGTCGCTTTCCGCTTCGTCACCGAGGCGCAGGCGCGCGGTGCGACTGTGATCCATGTCGATCCGCGTTTCACCCGGACCTCCGCGTTGGCGGAGATCCATGCACCGATCCGTTCCGGCACCGATATCGCCTTCCTCGGCGGGATCATTCACTATTTGCTGGTGAACGATCTGTGGTTTCGCGACTTCGCGTTGGCCTACACAAATCTCGCTGCGATCGTCGAGGAAGGCTACCTGGACCCGGAGGAAAACGATGGCGTGTTCTCCGGTCTGTTGGCCGATCGCGGTATCTACAAGCACGACACGTGGCAGTACGAAGGCCAGATAAGCGCCGCCGCCTCGGCCGAAAACTTCGAGCAGACCACGGAGGCCTTTGAAGGCGGTGTCGCCAGAGATGCGCGTAACCCGCCGCCCACGGACCCGACGCTGCAGCATCCGCGCTGCGTCTACCAGATCATGCGCCGGCATTTCGGTCGCTATACACCGGAGATGGTTGAGCACGTCACCGGCTGCCCACAGGCAACTTTCCTCAAAGTTTGCGACGCCTTGGCGCGGAATTCGGGTCGGGAGCGCACCGGCGCGTTCTGCTACGCCGTAGGCTGGACGCACCACTCCTACGGCGTGCAGATTATCCGGGCGGCTTCGATCATTCAGGCACTGCTCGGCAATATCGGGCGTCCTGGCGGCGGAGTCCTGGCGCTGCGCGGGCATTGCAGCATACAAGGCAGCACCGACATTCCGACGCTGTACAACATGCTGCCGACCTACATGCCGCAACCCAACGCGATGACACAGCATGGCTCGCTCGCCGACTATTTGAAGGCGCAGACCGTACCCACCGGCTGGTGGAACAATCTCCCGAAATACATGATCAGCCTGCTCAAGGCGTGGTACGGCGAGGCGGCGCAACCCGACAAAGGCTTTGCCTATGACCTGCTGCCAAAACTGACCGGGGACCATTCGCAACTGCCCACGACATTGGCCATGGTCGATGGTGTCGTGAAGGGGCAGTTCGTGTTCGGCCAGAACCCTGTCGTAGGAAATACCAACTCCGAGCTCGTCGAGCGGGGACTCGCCAATCTGGAATGGCTGGTCGTACGCGACTTCGCCATGACGGAAACTGCGAGCTTCTGGAAGAAGGGCCGCCTGGTGCGCCGCGGAGAGCTGGCGCCCGACAAGATCGGCACCGAGATCTTCTTCCTGCCCTCCGCAATGGCGGCGGAGAAGGAGGGAACGCTGACCAACACGACCCGTCTCGTGCAATGGCACGACAAGGTCTGTGATGCGCCCGGGGATTGCCGCTCGGATCTATGGTTCGTCTATCACCTGGGTCGGCGACTCAAGCAGCTCTATGCCGACAGCGAAGCGCCGGAGGATGCGCCGATCCGGGCCCTCACGTGGGACTATCCGACAAACGGAGATCTATCCGAGCCGGACGCCGCCGCGGTCCTTCGCGAGATCAATGGCTACACAGTCGCGGAACGCCGGCAGATCTCCGGCTTCCTGGAGCTGAAGGACGATGGCAGCACCGCCTGTGGCGGATGGATGTATTCGGGCGTCTTCCCGTCAGCGGACGAGAACCGCGCCCGCTCGCGCAAGCCCGACCGGCCGGGCAGCTTCACGCATCACCGTGGCTGGGCGTTCTCCTGGCCCGACAATCGCCGTGTGCTCTACAACCGCGCTTCCGCCGATCCCGAGGGCGAGCCTTGGTCGGAGCGCAAGCGATTGGTGTGGTGGGACGCGAAGTCTGGCAAATGGACTGGGCTCGATACGCCGGATTTCATACGCGATAAGGCGCCGGACATGCGGCCCAATTGGGAGGAGAACCCCATCGGGTCTGAGGCACTTGGCGGCGCCGATCCGTTCATCATGGAGCCGGACGGCAAATGCCTTCTGTTCGTGCCATCGGGGCTCAAGGACGGCCCCCTGCCGACCTACTACGAACCGGTGGAGAGCCCGGTCGGCAATCCGCTCTACAAGCAGCAAAGCAATCCGGCGGTCAAGCTGTGGCGACATTCCGCCAACGGTCTGCATGAGGTGGGCGACCCGCGCTTTCCCTATGTCTTCACCACCTATCGGCTGACCGAGCTGCATTGCGGCGGTATCGCGACCCGGGCCATGCCGCATACGGCCGAACTGCAGCCGGAAGCCTTCATCGAGGTCTCGCCGGAGCTCGCGCGCGAGATCGGCCTAAACAATCTCGACTGGGCCGTGCTGTCGACAGCGCGAGGGGAGATCGAGGCCAAGGCGCTCGTGACAGAGCGCCTGCGCCCGTTCCACATCAGCGGCCGATATGTGCACCAGGTGGGCATGCCCTGGGTCTATGGCTGGGAAGGCTATACCCGCGGCGACACCGCCAATGTGCTCCTCGCGATTTTCGGCGACCCCAATACCAGCATCCATACGACGAAGGCGCTGACCTGCGATCTGCGGCGCGGCAGGCTTTATGGGACGAGGGCGAGGCTTTGACCGTCGATTATGCCGAGGACGCGCTCGCCGCCCTTGATCGGGTTTTGCAGGAACGGCCCAAGGCGGGCGCCCTGCCCTTCGGCGAAGCGGTTCGTCGCGTCGCGGTTTATCGCGACGCCCTGATCGCAAAAGCGCGCGAAGGCGGAGAGACAGCGGGCCGGCACATGCTGCTCCGCGCCAACGCCGTGCTGAGCGCCGTGGTGGCCGGTAATTTTCCGATCGGTGAGGTGGATTGGAACTCGCTCAAAGCCGCGCGGGAAGAGCTCGCCGAGATGGTTGGCACTCTGCGCCGCGAGCGCTCCTGACCCATAGCGGTCATTCCGCTCGAGCCCATTTGCGGAAAGCAGCTGGCCGATGCGGCTCGCCCAGGAATCCTGTGGCACGGCGCGAGATCGATTTAGTCGCGGCATGGTCGGTCGATCGGCTTGTGCGCTCGCCGCAGGATCTCGTTGGCGTGCTCGGCGAGTTGCTCGGAAAGCGCGTCGGTCTGTCTCTGTATCAGCAAGGGATCGATACGACGACGCCAGCAAGTAAGGCGATGTATCAGATGCTTGGCGTATTAGCCGAATGCGAGCGCGCGCAAGCGTGTCAATGCCGGCCTGGCACGCGCGAAGGCGGAGGGCACTCGGCTTGACCGGCGCCGATCGACGCCAGGAAGAAATGGGCGCCACAGGCGAGGGCATGCGGATGATCGCCGCGCGCTTCTGGATCGGCACCGGACGGTCACGCGGAAATTCCCTCCCAGCACATGGGCGCCATCGACAAAGAGCCCGTTGCAGTACTTGTCGGAGAGATCCTCGAGGGCGGTGAAGCTGCTTTCCAAACACGCCGCCTGAAGTACGGCTATTAGGCTCTTTCTGGTGCGCGGCTAACTGTTTCTTATGTCCCCTCTTGGCGCATAGCGGCCGTTCAGCAGCGCCCGTAGGACCACGATCAAGTCGATCTCGAAGCGATGCCCTGGGGCAAAGCCGGCGCTGCCCGCCCAGCTCTCCTTCGAAGCGCGGGCACGTGCATGTAGTAGGCCGACCGGCACCAGATCGGCCGCTTGACCCGGTTCTGCGCGAGCACGAAGTGCCGTCCGAACTCCATCGACATGATCTCCTCCGGCCGGATCAGCGGCGACCCTTCCCGCTGCTCCGAGACCGAGCCGCCGGCGAACGGGCCCTTGTCGAGCCCGACCTGCTTGGAGCGGCTCTTCCGCCGGCGCGTCGTATTGCCGACCGCCCGCGAGATCATCGCGGCGGTGTCAGGATGGTTCTGCGACAGCACCACCTTGAAGGCGGTGTTGGTGATGATGTTGTCGAGGCCGCCCTGGCCCCAGCGGTCCTTGAGCTGGCCGTAATCCTGGCAGGCGAAGAGGAAGGAGACGCCGTAGCCGCGGGTGATGGCAGGCCCCATGCTGATCGCCTGGATCGGCGGCAGGAATCCGACCTCGTCGAGAATGAAGCGGACGCCGAGCTCGCCGCGGCGGGGTTTCCGCTCGGTCAGGAACCGGGTGGCCGATTCGACGAAGAGAGCGGTGATCTTGCCGAACGCATCCTGGTCGAAGGCCGGCACCACGATGTAGACCGTCACCGGCCGGCCATCGATCCCGCGGAGATCGCCGAGCGTGAAGTCCGTCCTGGCCGTCACGCTCGCGACATTCTCGTTGGAGAAGATCTTGAGCGCCGCGCTGATCGTGGCCACGACGTTCGATCGTGTGCGGTAGTCCATCATGGCAAGCTGGCGCAGCCAGGCGCCGACGCGCGACGGGTAGCCCTCGATATCGGCAATCCGGGCGGCGCGATCGAGGTTCGGCCGGACCGGGTCTTCCACATCGGGACCCTGGCCCTCGCCCAGCCTCGCGAGCCATTCGAGCGTGGATCCGAAGCTCGGCGCGAAGCCGAGCCGCTCGCCTTCGTAGATCTGGAACAGCGCGCAGGCGGCAAGCGCTGCCCGGCCGGAGGAGATCCAGAAGTCCCGCTCGTCGCCCGGGATCAGCACGGCGATGAGGCGGTCGATCAGGTCGCCTCTCGCGCCGCGCTCAGTGGGGAGCGAGCCGAGATCGATCGGATTCCAGCAGACCGAGCCTGCAGCACCGGCGGTCCACTCGATCCGCAGCACGCGGCCGAGCGTGGCCCGGTGGCCGGCCGTGCGCTCGTAGAGCTCGCCCTTGGGGTCGTTCACCACGAGGGAGAAGGGATCGCACATCAGCACGGAGGGGACGATCACGCCATCCGTCTTGCCGGTGCCGGCCGGCGCCACGACAAGGGCGGAGAGCGGCTCGGCGCTCATCAAAAGCCGCCCACTGAAGCGCCCTATGCCACCGAACCGGCCAAGCACGACGCCGGCCTTGGCCGTGAGCCCGGGCTTGAAGCGCCGGAGCTCCGAGCGGGTCGCCCAGCGCGCATCGCCATACTCCCCTGCCCGCCCGAGCGCCGGCCCCGCGGCAATGGCCAGCATCGAGCAGAGGAACCAGATTCCCAGGCCGACCAGGAGGTCGACGGGGAGCCCGCCCGTTTTCAGGTAGTAGCCTGACAGCGCCTTCCAATGGGCCGCATTGAGCGGCCGGATGCCGAGATGGAGCAGAAGCCCAAGAAGAGTGGCAGCCGATGCGACGGCGACGAAGCCGTACCAGGCCATTGCGGCGGCATTGCTCTGGTTCATGGCTTGAGTGTCTCGGCATCAAAAAGCCGCTTCGGCTCGCCTCGTCCCGGCCACCAGAGTTCGGTGACGAGCCGCCGGTCGCGCCCGATCTTCGCCACCTGGACGACCAGATCGACTGTGCGCCGGAGATACCGAGCCAGATAATCCGGATCGATCTCGGTGTGGCCCGAGAGCGCGACGCGCTGATAGAAGCCCTCCTCCAGCGCGAGTGCCGCCGAATCCGCGTGCATGGTGCAGAGGAAGCCGCGGTGGCCGGAGTTGAGCAGCAGCAACGCGGGGAAGGCGTTCGGGATCGAGAGCTCGCCGAGCAGGATCTGGTCCGGCCGGCTCCGCATGGCGTGATCGAATACCTCGGCATAGCCTACCCGGGGATTGGCCTCGTTGCGGCTGACGATGTGGGCCACCCGGTTCGGGTGCGGCGGATCGAGCTCGGGCGTGTCCTCGATCGTCAGCACCCGCCGGTCGGTCGGGATCAGCGGGAGCAGAAGGTTGGCAAGGGTCGTCTTGCCGCTGGAGGTGCCGCCCGAGATCACGACGTTGGCGCCTTGGCCGATCGCCGCCTCGATCTCCGATCGAACCTGGCCGGCAAGGCCGAAGTCGTCGAGGCTGGCTTGCGCCTTGCGTTTGATCCGGATCGAGACGGTGAGGCCCGAGAGTACGCTCTTCCCCAGCATCGCCTCGAACCGGTGTCCGCCGGGGAGTCGGGTCGAGACCCGGGGCTGCTCGAGCGGGTCGAAGGCATGGCCCGCCTTGTTGGCGAGGGTGTGGCAGATGTCCTCCCAGAACCGATGCGTCATCCAGGGCACGCGCTCGAAGGCATAGCCCTTCCCGGCGATCTCGAGCCCGATCTCGCCCGCACGGTTCACGCTGATCTCGACCAGATCGCGCTTGCGGAAGAAGGGGCCGAGCGGCTCCAGCGCCGCATCCAGGACCGCATCGCCCGAGGGAACGAGCATCGCTAAAGCCCGTAGGCGGCCTGGAAGGCCGCCTTCATCGCATCGGTGGCACCGGCATAGCAGCGGCCACCGGCGGAGCCGCCATACATCAAGGCACCGCCGGAACCGACCGTGTACCCGACGTCCTTGTACTCGCCACCGCCCATATCGAGCCGATTCTGCACCAGATACCAGCCGGTCGAGCCGATCGCGCCAGGACTTACGCCAGCCCCGTAGACGGTTTCGCCGTCCTCGCGAAGCTTGATCGCACGCCCGCCATACCAGCAGTAAATGTCGGTGCCGACCTGGCCAACGCCCCCAAAGGACATCTCGACGCTCTGGGTGACGCAGGCATTGGTCGGGCCTTGCGGCGCACCTGGCCCCGTCACATAGCCGACCTGCGTGCCGTCGGGGCGGGCGTAGGTGTCGCTCTTGTTGGTCTCGACGTACTTGTTGCAGGCCTCGTAGTAGAACGCGTCCGGATTGGGGACCGTTTCCACCCGCACGAAGCTGTAGGGCACGGCCACCGCGTCGGGGCGGACCTGCGCACTCGATACCTCGAACTTCTCGCCGTTCCAGGTGATGTAGACACGGGTCTGCGGCAGCGCGGTCCGGGCGGTATCGTCGTTCTGCCAGCCGGTGGTCTCGAGCTGGTGCGGCAGCGCCGCCGCATTGGCGGCCGCAACACAGGCGCCGACATAGGCGCGGGTACCGGCCTGCTCGTAGTAGAACCGCTCGGTCCGGTAACTTTCGTCGCCGGTGAGGTTGTGCACGAAAATCCGCTCGCAGCCCTCGGAGGTGGCGAAGAGGTCGGCGGCAAGCTCGGGCGAGGGCGCGCATTCGGCAATGGTGACGAGCCCGATCTCGGTCTGGATCAGCCGGCGGGCAAGCGGCGTGACCTTCTTCGTCACGTAGTCGACCTGCGGCTGACAGGACCCGGTATCGAGCACGTGCGGGATGGCGGCCCCGTCATCGGCGCAAGCCGAGACGGCGACGGAGACGCCCTTCTCGACATAGACCTTCCGGGTCTGCTTAAAGCTCTGGTTCGCCGGCATGTCGTGCCGGTAGCCGCAACCATCGGCCGTCGCCGTGATCGGGAGCGTATCGCCCTCGTCCGGCCGGCAGCTTGCGACCACGACCCGTCCGCCGCTCATGCTGGTGTAGACGAGCTCAGAGGCGCGGGTCGCGACGAGCTTCTCGAGGTCGATAATCGGCGAACAGGCCGTGCCGTCCTTGACGATATCGGCCGGCGCGTTCGCATCCTGCATGCAATCCGTCACATAGACGGGCTCGCCCGCGGCATTGACGTAATAGGGCCGGTATTGCGGCCAGGCCTTGAGCGCCTCGATATCGACGGCGTATTCGCACCCGGCGAAGCTCTTCTGGATCGGCAGGCTCTGGAAGGAATCGGTGCACTGGCCGTCCCTGACGATCACGCCCTCCTTCATGGTGACGAGCTTCGATTGCGGGTAGACCACGCCCTGGTCGAGCAGCGCGCGGGGCTGGCAGCCTTCGGAGGTCACCATCTCGACCTCGGCCGAGGAAGAGCCTGAGCTGCCGCCCTTCTCCGGATAGGCGAGCGGCTGATAGGGCGGCAGGCTGCCGGTCGAGCCTGCCGCGCCGCCACCGGCACTGACCTGTCGGTTTGCCGGCCGCGCCTCGGCATTGGCCTTTTCCTCGCCCTTCCCCGCTTTGCTGTCCTTTTGGTCGGCGTCCTTGCCGCCGCCGAGCAGCTTGCGGGCCGCCGCCTTGAGCGCCTCCAGGTCGCCTGTCGCCTCGAGCTTCTGGCCCTTGCCGAGCGTTGTCGTGCCGGTGAGGAAGGCGCTTTTCAGCGGCGCGGCAAGGCCCGCCTTTCGCTCCTCCCCCTTCACCTCGGCCCTGATGCCGTACCAGACGACCTGTCCGAGCGTGCCCTGGGGTGCGGCGACGCCGCGGCCGCGGCCGATTAAGGTGATCGCTTTCAGGAATGCGGCATCGGCGCGCTGCATCAGTTCCGTCAGCTCGGCATCCACATCGCTGCCGGCGGCGCCGAGCTCGACGGCCCCGAGCGTGGTCAGCCCCGTCTTCTCCTCCTTCGGAAGCACTGCCGGCGATGCGGGCGAGGCGATCTGGGCCTGGGCCGCGCCCGTCGCAAGAACGAGGCCGCAGAGGAGCGCCGCGGCCACGTGGGCGCCGCGGTGATGGACTCCGGAGTTCATGGCTGACCTTCATGGTTGCGGATTTGCTCGGGCTCCCGGAGCCAGATGTCGGTTGCCGGGATGATCTGGATGCGGGAGCCGGCAGCGACGGTGACGACCGGCGCAAGGTCGACGGTCTGCTCCAGGATCTGGGCGGTCACCTGGCCGAGGTTCTGCGAGACCGCGAGCGCGCCGCCCTGGACCTGGCGGTTGTCCGACGTGACGGTGCCGAGCGAAGCGAGCGCCGAGACGGCGGAGATGATGAAAGCGCCGCCATAGCGTTCCCAGAGCCGGTTATCGACATCGCCGATCAGCCCGATGCGCGCCATCTGGTCGGCGGCCTGCGCATCCGTGAGGAGGATCGAAGCACCGTCCGGGCGGAGCGCCCGTTCGCAGGTCGTGCGGAGCCGCGTGTCGCCGACCTTCGCCAGGCTCTCGTAGCGGCAGATAATCCGTGTGCCCTTGGGCAGCAGCGCGAGCCTTCCGTCGGCGCCATAGACGTTGCGCTCGACCAGCGCGATGAAACGGCCCGGGATCTGGCTGTTGATCGCGTTCTCCAGGATCGCCGTGATGTAGCGATCCGCCGTGATCATCCGGTGCCGATCCACCGGCAGGGTCGACTCGTCGCGTCCGAGCTTGTCGCGGCGGTAGTCCCTGTCCTTGAGACGCCATTCAGGCTTGGGCTCGGGCGCGAAGTCAGGCTCCGGCAGTGGGGCGAGCGCGATCTGCGCCCGCGTCTGCTGGCGCCTCGCAAGCGCTGCCTGGATCTCGGCCGCGCGAAGCGCCGGTCCCGGATCGTCGAAGGCCGGCGCCGACAGAACCGGCGGTGGCGGCAGCGGCGGCGGGGGTGGTGCCGGCGGCGGCTTCGGGATCTCGTAGGCCACCGGCGCGGGCGGCGCGGGTGGCGGCGTCACCGGCTCGGGTGCGCTGAACTCGAGCAGCGCCGGCGTGGTCTTCGGCACCGGCTGCGCGGCCTTGCCCTCCGCTTCGTCGCCCTCGTTGCAGGCGGCGAGCAGCAGCGCACCGAACAGAGGCAGGACCGCCCAGCGCATCGGCTCAGCCGGCATCCGGCGCATTCGGCGCCAGAACGGTGCTCGGCGTCGAGCTTGCCGGCCGCTTCGGCTTGGCCGTCGGCTCCCAGCCTTCCGGCCGGATACAGACCACCCGCTGGCCGTTCCGCAAAGTGAAGGCGCCGGTCGCCTCGGCGATCAGCATGGTGCCTCTGATACGCGTGTTTTGCGGCGTGTCGACGCCGTCCACCACCCGCCATACCGCCGGCAGATCGGTGCCGGTCCAGCGGGCGCCGAAGTCGAAGTAGGTGAAGACGCCGTCCGAGAAGACCCGCTCCGGCGCGATGGTCCGGTCGCCCGCCATGCTGAAGCCGAACTCGAGCTTCTCCGGATCCATCGGAACCTCCTGCAGGTAGTCCGGATCGTTGAGACCGGATTTGCGGGCCGGCTGGGCGGGCGCGGAGGCCGTCGATGCGCCGGCCGGCTTTGCCGCGGGCATATCCTCCGTCGGCGGCAGTGCCACCAAGCGTGCCGCCATCACGTCGGTGCCATTCGGCGCCGCCGCCTTCACATAGACCACGACATCAGGAATCTCAGCCGAGTTGAAGCCTTCGGCGCGGAGATAGAAGGCATAGACGCGGCCGGAGAGCCGGCCGACGATGGTGAGGCTCGCATCTGCCCCGACCTGGGCGGCTTCGACCACCACCATGTTCTTCTGGATCTGCTGGTAGCCGAAGACGAAGGGATCGCCGTTGGCGACCGGCCCGACCTCCTCCCAGTCCGGCAGCACGATGGTGACCGGCATCTTCTCGCGCACGCGAAGCCGGATGATCTCGTCGGACCGATAGGCGACGCTGTAGATGCCGGCTTTGGCATCCGCCCGGCCCCAGGCTTCCTGCACGGCGCCGAGCGGCAGCGAGGGCCGGCGCTCGATTCCGCCGAACTCGCCCTTGAGCTGCGCCTCGACCGCGGCCGGGTCGGCGAGGTTGATGATGTCGGCCGCCTTCTGTGCAGCCGCGGGGCCGGCGCCGAGCGCCGCCAGCACAAGGCCGGCGGTGGCGTGCTTCAGGTTCCTGATCACGATGACTTCTCCGCAAGGCCATAGGCGACGACGGTCAAGCCCGTCGGGTTCATGTAACGGTCCTCCCGCCGCACGTTCTGTTCCTGGAACTCGATCGTCAGCGTCGCGACCAGCTCGCGTCGGTCGATCCGCTCGCCGTGCCGGAAGTCGGTGCGCGCGAAGGCGACCTGGAACTGATGCGGGTTGAGCTGGCTCACGACCCGGACCTTCACCTGCCGCGTCAGCCGCTCCTTCTTCGCCCGCTCGAAGGGGGAGTTGGGGTTCTCCCGCCCCATGAACTTGCGGAACTCAGCAAAGACCGGCTCCGCCGACATCCAGGCGACCTGCTGCCAGCGCTCGACCTCGGTTTGCAGGTCGATGGTCTCGCGTTTTTGAACGTAATCCTGCACCAGCTTCTCGGCGATCAGGTCCCACCCCCGGGCGCCGACCTCAAACGGCTCGACCCGCCAGACCTGGTCGTCGCGGCTGCCGCCGATCAGGAGCATCGGCTCGACCTGCTTGAGTGGGAACAGGGCATAAATCACCGCGGCTTGCGCAATCACCACCATGACGAGCCCTGCGCTGACCAGGCCCAGCACCCGGTTGGCCCACATCTGGCTGCGGTAGGCGTGCCCGGTATCCCGGGGCTCGTACATCGCGCTCACGTGGTCTCTCCGAGGGATCAGCCGAGCCACTGGCCGGCGCGGTAGAACACCTCGCAGGCGCAGGGCGAGGCCGGGAGCTGGTCCATGCCGTTGCCGGTGCCGATCGGCCGCGCGGTATCGGTCGCGGCGCAGGCCGATAGAAGCCCAAGCAACAGGACGCCGAGCAGAAGACGTTTCATGGGGTGCCTCCAATGCGGCGAGTCAGCCGCTCGATCAGGTTGCCGGCGCTGCGGCGGGCCGCGGATGCGGCGGACGAGGCCGCATGGGACACGCCGTCCACCGCAGCCTCGCCATAGCGGCGCTTGGCGTTGTCGAGGACGGGCCTGGCCGGCGCGAGCGCGGCCGATTTGAGGAGTCCAATCCCCATCATGCCGGCCGCGACCACCGCACTCGCCGCGCCCGGCCCGTCCGTGGCGCCGGATATGTTCGACGCCAAGGTCGCGGCCTTCAGATGGAACAGGATCGAGATGAAGCCGATCAGCAGGATGCTGAAGTACTCGCGGCTCAGAACGAAGGCGCTGGGGTCGCCCACAAACGCGGCGCCATCAGGACTCATGGGCAGGTTCGCGGTGTAAAGCTTGACGATGGTGATGGTGAAGCCCATCGCCACGCCGGCGAACACGACAGTCAGAATGCCGCTAAGCAGGATCCGCGCCGCGCTCATGGTGAAGCCGCGGGTAGCCTTAAATGCTGCACAGGCGATGAAGATCGGCGCCAATGCCGAGACACCGAGGAACTTGAAGGTTCCTTCGAGCAGGAAGGCCAAGAAGATTCCCCAGACAAACACATAAGGCAGAAGCAACAGGACACCACCAACGAGGTTGACCAGCTCGTAGAAGTTCGATTCGCTGATGATGCCTTGCACCACCGCAAACACGCGCATGACCTCGCGTTCTACTGTGGAGAGGAGGCCGGTCATGGACGGATCGGCAATGCCTGCCGATGGCGACGACACGACGATCTGCGTGAGCCCGCTCATCGCCTCGCGGCCGGGCAGGTAGATCCAGTCCCAGTAGAAGCCCGATCCTTGTAGGATCACAGCGACGGCAGCAAAGATTGCGCCTGCGTTCATCATCTCGCCCAGGCGCAGGTTTCCCTGCAACACCCCCCGCCAGCCCAGGTGGAAGGCCAGCCACACGCCGACGAATGCAGTGAAGCCGTTGCGAACCCAGGGCGCCAGCGCCTCGAAGGCCTGCATCGCATACTGGTTCGCGACCGCGTCGAACTGGCGGAACATGCCGCAGGTAACACAATCCATGACGCCTACTTCCCGAACACGTCGCCGCCGTCCGTACCAGCACTACGAAGAGACTGCGTTGATCTGTTCCTGCCGCTGTAAATGACAGAGGTCTGTCGCATCTCACCGCTCGCAGTGACCTCCAGGAGGGCGCCAAGCAGCGCCCGGATGGCCACGAGCTGCTCGATCTCGGCAACCTTGAGCTTGTTGCCGGCGACAAGGTCGGCATGCAGGTCGACGGTCGCCTGCGCTTCCGAGGCGAGACCCGAGACGCGACCGATCGCCTGCGCGGTCGCCTCCCGCTCCGAGAGAGCGAGCGCCAGCGCGTGATAAGCCGCATCCTCATGCACCGCCGCGCGGCGGGCATGCACGGTGTCGGCATCATCGGCCGACCGATTGCCGGCCTTCTCGTCGGGGAGAACGGCCAGGATCCGGCGCAAGGTCGCGATACCCGATTGCAAGGTATTGAGCGAACCGGCGTTGAAGTCGCGCGGCAGCTCCCAGCGGGAGATGTCGGTCGCGATGCCGGCAAGCCGCCGCGCCTCGGCGGTCACGCCGCTACCGAAGCCCTGGCCGATGGCGCCGGCCCGGCCGAGCGTCGCATAGACCTTGCGGAGCTCGGCCAGCTGCTTTTCGAGCTCCGCCAGCTGCTTCACCGCCTCGGCATGGATCTTGAGCGTCGAGACGTTGACCGTCGGGTCGTAGACTGTCATCGCCGCCCAGGCGGCCGGCGCCGCAACGGCCGCGCCCAGGACGAGGCCGGCGAGCGTGCAGCCGAGCCGGCTGCCGAGTACCCGCGTGAACGCTGCGGAAAGCATCAGCCGTGCTCGATGTACTCGGCCAGCCATCGATCGGCTCCGTATTTGAGCTTGAGGAAGTGCATGAGGTTCACCGGCTCGATGCCCGAGCGGTAGATCTTGAGGTAAGGCCCGAGGGCTGAGAGATCGATATCGAGGATCACCGCCTCGCGGCCGCGCTTGACCAGGACCGAGCGGCGGAGCGACCGGCCAAGCCGGCTCGTGCCCTTGACGTAATCCCATTGCGCCGGTGTCAGCTCGAGCGCCCGGTAGTCCTCTTCCCGCGCATTGGGGTTCTGGAAGATGAACTGGGTCGGACAGTTGTTGAACACCATCTCGGCGATGCCGCTCCGGAGCAATGCGCCGACATCCTGGAAGACGATATTGACCGAGCCCCGGAGCTTCCGGTGCTCGCGGAACAGAACCTCGACATTCTTCCGGAAGATCTCGTCCTCCAGCATCGGCGCCGTCTCGTCGATGAAGACGAGATGCGGCCGCGCATCGCGCGCGCAGACCGACCGGATGCGGAACATGATGTAGCTGACCAGCGCCGCCGCGGCGCGCGGGTCGCGGAAGGCATCGGTCATGTCGAAGGTGACCAGCCGGGCGGTGTCGAGATTGAGGCTGTCGGTCGCGCCGTTGAACCAGCCGGCCGCCCCCTCCGTGCCGACCCAGCGGGCCAAACCCGCCTTCAACGCCGACCCCGTATCGAAGGCGCCGTCAAAGACCGAGGTCAGCGACCGGCTTCCGACCTTGCGGATCTTGAAGATGGCGTCGATGGCGCGCCCCGCCACCTCATAGGAAGCGTCGTCATCCACGCCCCCGAGCTGCAGCAGCCAGGAACGCAGGAACAGCCGATTTTGATGGTTGTCGGCGCATTGCAAGGGGTTGAGCCGGACGTGGACTTCGCCTGTCTCGTCGGTGCCCTGGCTCAGGTTGAGATAGGTCCCGCCGACCGCCTCGGTGAAGACGTTGAGGCCGAAGTTGCGGTCGAAGGCATAGGCCGCCAGCTCCCGGTGCCGGAGCGCCCCGCCGATCAGGTGTTCGAACAGCGTGGTCTTGCCGGAGCCGGCCGGCGCGAAGGTGACGGAATGGGCGAGCGCCTCCTTCTCCGCTGTGCTGTGTAGCTGCAGGCTGTAGGCGGCACCGCCGATGGTCTTGAACAGGCGAAGCGCCCCCTCGCCCCAATCCGACCGATCGAGCCCCTGCGGCTCGTCGTTGAAGCTGTTGAGGCTGGCGATATTCTGGGCCAGCAGCGCGCGCGGCCGGGTCGGGAGATCGAAGCCCGGCAGCCGGCAGCGCCAGAGCCACTCCACCGCCGCGCCCTCGGTCACGGCGCGGATGCCGAAGTCGGCCAGCAACCGGCGGACCTCGGCGGATAGCGCCTGGAGCCGTTCCTCGGTCCCGGCCTGCACGAACACGGTCAGCTGGTGCTCGACCAGGCCGTCCTTGTCGCCCGCGATCAGCTCGAGCGCCGCCTCGAACTCGGCAGTCCGGAAGCTGTTGGGTATCGGCATGTTGGCCTGCCGGCTCGCCCAAGGCAGCCATGTCTGCGCCTTGGCCTTGGGCACGCCGCGCAGCAGCTGGCAGATCTCGATCTCGCCGTCGACCGCCAGCAGGCGGTCGACCAGCTCGCCGGAATCGGTGTCGCCCCAGCTCCGGACCGAGATCGCGAGCGCCAAGCGCGTCTCGAGACCGTCCCGGTACTCGATCAGGCCGCTGTCGCGGCCGAAGGTCAGGGTCGCGACGCAAAGCCGCTCGGCAAGATCCGTCGTGAAGGAGGGGAGCGGTGTCGGGAAGCCATTGACCAGGCGCGCCCAGAATGAGTTGAGCGGCGAGTGCGCACCTGTCCCGTTGCTCAGCACCTCCGGCGCATAGTCGTGCAGGCCTTCCAGGACTGATTGGACCAGCTCGCCGAGCCGTTTCTCCGGCGCTTTCTCGCCCCGGACGGTGAGGACGACGTAGTGCCGGTTGACGTAGGCTTCGTCGAACGACCGCATCCAGCGGTCATGGATCTCCTGCAGCGCCGCGTTCTCGTATTGGGCCGGCGCGTCGACCGACACCCTTGTCCGCAAGGTCAGGAGCTTGGCCTCGGCGCCGGCCTCGCAGAGCTTCATCAGCCAGGCATGGCGCTTCACGAAGAGGGCGCGGCGCTCGGGCTCGGTCTTCGAGCTGTAATCGATGCCGCGGAGTGCAATGGTCTGGACCAGCGCGCCCTCCCGGGTTCGGATGGTCCGACCATCATCGAGGACCGCCTCGAACTGCAGGATGTGCCGGAGCTCGGTCTCCTCCGGCGGCGGCAGCACCAGGCGCCGGACCACCGGCGAGACGGCGAGTGCCGTGGCGGCCGACGCGGCCAGTAAGCCGACGCCAAGCGCCGCCGCGCTCTGCACCCAGTCCGGCGATGCCGTCTTCAGCGCCGCCGCCTGGGCCGGGCCGGCGTTCAGCAGCGCGGCCGTCGCGGCGCTCACGCCCGCGAGGATCTTGCGATCACGCGACATAGCGATTGCCGCTGACCGGGTAGAAGGCGGGCACGCAGGCGAATCCGAGGCCCCGCCGCCGAACCCGTGCCCAGGCCCGCGCGACCTGCACGCAGTCCGGATCCCGGATGGTGAGCCAGAGTGCCAGCCCGTGCGCGAGCGCGAAGGCGATGGCGGCATAGAAGCCGTTGAGCGTCAGCAGGTAGGCCATGACGCCCACGCCGCCGCTCAGCTTGGTCAGGTCCGGCGCCGCGCCGAGCAGCACGGCGGGCCGCGCGACGGCGCGCAGGATCACGCCACCTTCGGATACCACGGCTGGGATTCCTTCAGGCGTTGATCCAGGCCTGGATCGCGTCGATCCCGGTCAGGCCGGCGCCGGCAACAATCGCCATGCCGACCCAGTACCACTGCACCCGGCCGAAGGCGGCCATGATGAAGAGCGCTGCGGCGACGACCCCGATCACCGCCTGGCCGATGGTGACGAGGTGATCGCGGGTCTGGTTCGCCTTGGTGGTGATGGAGCCGAAGGGGTCCTGGGCAAGCGATGCATCGATCAGTGAGATGCAGATCAATGCGGCGACAATGGCACAAGCTAGAAAACGAGAGAGCAACATGAACTGGGTACCACTCCAAACGAGTGGTGGATTTTATGCGAGAGCTCTTAAATTTTGATTTAAACATACAATCATATAAGCGGGGGAATGAGGCGATGCGCAAAGTCCGTGAGTCACTCGTGACGACGACGATTCAGCTCGAACGCACGAGCTTGGAACGGCTGGAGAAGGCGCTGGTCGGAAGGCGCGACCGCTTCGGCTATCGGATCAGCAAGCGCGCCGTGTTCCAGTTCCTGCTCGACGCCGCCCTCAAGGACAAGGCATCCCAGGAACGCATGTTCGTCAAGATCCAGGAAGTCGGCGAGCGCTAAAATGCTCGAATCCCTCCGCTTCCGTATCCCCACCGGCCTCGAAGGATTCTTCTCGATCCTCGGGACCGGCCTGCATCTCGTGCAGTTGACGGGGCGGATCCCCTCGATGCCCGAAGGCCAGCGGGTGCGCGTGCGTATAACCCTGAGCGACGAGGACCTCGCACGGGTCGATCAGATCGCGAGGACGCACGGCATCAGCCGGAATGCCGCCGTCGTTGCCGGTCTGCAATGGGCGACGCGCGCCAATGTGCTGCCCGAGCGCGCCAGCGTGGGCGATGCTAGCGCCGCGTCACCTGGAATTTCATCAGAGCGTTCGGGCGGCCGGCGCTCCGCGTAACGGCGGACATTTCGCCGGTTGCGCCACTCTCGTTCGCAAGCCGCATTGCTCCGACTCGGAACGGACCATTGTCCGTCAGCACTTGCAATACGCCTGGCCGGAGTTCCTTCACCACGACGGATATGGATTTGTGCTGACCTTCTTGTTCAAGGGGCCACGAGAAGCGGCAGGGCTGCGCCGGCGAGCACGTGGCCGTCTGTTCCCCGAGCGGCGCGCCGGCGGGGGTGAATGCCTTCACGGTGATCTCGAAGGGATCGGCGCTCTGCGCGGCAGCCGTCGCAAGCGCAAGGCTCATCATCGGGGGGATCAGAATCGAACATAGACGCATAGCGCACTCCGAACTGACAGGAACATTTCAATTCATCTAGAGCGCCCGGCGGTGCTGGCCACAATCCGACGGGCGCAATTCGGGCCGGAGGCGGCTGGCCACCCGGCAGCGATAGGCTCCCGCGCGCGTCTCCCGGCGCGAGTGATAGGCGCTGACCGCCGCGGCCCAGCTGCCGAGCTCCCGGCGCAAGGCGGCGAGGTAGCGCGCCGCATAAAGCGCGTTGGCTGCCGGGTCGAGCATATCCGCGGGCGCGTCGAACGCCTCCCCGTGCCAGTGCCAATTCACCTGCAGGCAGCCGATATCGACATTCGACTTGCCGGCGGCGACCAGGGCGTCGACATGGGCGGCCGCCGCCGCGCGGTTGCGGAAGAAGAGGCTGCGCCCGTCGTTCACTGCCCAGGGCCAGGCGACGCGCCGCTCGCCAAGCTGCACCCCGCTCTCGACCTCGCCGATCGCGCGGAGCAGCGACACCGGAACGCCGGTCAGCCGGGCCGCGCGCTCGATGGCCGCTCCGCACGGATCCGCTTTCGCTGCCACCTGCGTCGATGCGAGGATCACCGCGATCAGACCAAGGCCGCGCAAGAGGCGGAGCATCAGACCGCCCGGCCGGTATCGAGGCATATGGCTACGGCACGCCCGAGGCCTGCTTCCTTCACGTCGCCGAGCAACTTGGCCTTAGCCGTTTCGCATGCCTTCTCGGTGGTGGCGGGTATCTGCAGCGCGACCGGATCGCTGCCGGTGATATGAAGGATGAACACCATGACAAAACGCATCGCGCGGATATGCGCGAAGACTCCTTGCGAGAATGCTAAGGCCCGGGTGCGCGCTCGTCGAGGCTCGCATGCTCCGTCGAGCAAGCATCGCGCATAAACTCATGCCGCCCTGTCTTCCGACGATGGTTCCGCGCCGGGAGTGGCATTCGTGACCGGGACGGCTTCCGGCTTCTTCGGCGCCGGCTTGGGTTTCCGGATGTTGATGAGCGATGCGTCGAGCCGGTTCTTGATGTGGGCGGCGTAGTGCTTCTCGATCATCTCGACGCTGGTGCGGCAGTTCTTGGCGATCTGGTAGATGTCGGCGCCTTCCATGAGGCGGAGGCAGATATAGGTGTGGCGGAGGCTGTAGGCGGTGCGCTTCTGGTTGTCGCGGTCAAGCTTGAGCTTGGCGCGTCGCAGCACGCCGTTGAAGAGCTTGATGTGGTTGCCGGGGAAGACCGGATCGGTCGGCTGCGGCAGCGTCACCTCGATGGGCGCAGGCTGTGTTTTCGGGTCCTCGCCGCGGCGGATGCGCGCGCGCTTACCCTGCGGCGGACCAGGTAGCGGTCGCGCGGCAAGCCGCTCGTAGGGCCGAACCGCACTCGGCATGCTCTTGCAGAAGCCGACGCCGCGCTTGCCGCGGACCTCGATCTCGAGGATGCGCTCGCCCGTCGCCGCGTCCTCGACGATGGCGACATCGCGGTGCTGCAGGTTCTTCGCCTCGTCGGGACGGAGCCCCGTGTTGGCCATGAACAGCACGTAGTCGTGCACTTGCTCGGCGTTCCACTTGTAATGGCCGTGGAAGGGTTTCCGGGCATAGGCGCGGGTCGCCTCATAGAGCTGGCGATATTCCTCCGGGCTGAACCAGGGCCGATGCTGAATCTTGCCCTGGGTCTTGTAGGGCGGTGAGAGGTCGGGGAGGTGGGCGAGCCAGCCATGCCGGATCGCCGTCTTCAGCACCAGGCGTAAGGTCACGACCTCATCGTGCAAGGTGCTCCGCGCCGGCGGCTTCCAAGGGCGCGGTTCGGGCCTGTCGACGACGGCTTCTTCCTCGGATTTGGCTTTGGCTTTGGCGTTTCCTTTGTTTTTCAGCCGGGGCCTGACCGTGGGCGCGCTCATCCGGTGCACGCGGTACTCTTGGACCTTGCCCGCCGTCACCTCGGAGAGGCCGAGCTCCCCGAAGAAGGGATCGAGATGGAGCCGGATGCGGATCGCATGCCCCTCGGTCCAGCGCCGGCTCCGCTGCCCCTCGGTGATGATCTCGTATTCCTTCAGGAACTGGGCGGCAGCGACCGCGAAGGTCTTTTCGGTCCTGAGGATGCCGGCACGGGCCTTGCCGCGCAGCCCGAGGTACCAGTCCTCGGCCACCTCCTTGGCGCGCTCGAGGCTGTCCTCTTTCGTGCTGGCCCGATACTGCCGGCCGTCGATCGAGGCGGCACACTGCCACTGGCTCGTATTGGGGCGGCGATAGACCTGCACCTTGCCGCCGAGAAGCTTATGCCGAAGCACCAACGCACCCACTCAGAACTGAACGCCGTGAAGCTTAGGCTATCAGGTTTGAGGAAGTGTGCTTGGGGTGTGCTAGCGCTGTGCTAGGGGCTCTGGAGAACAAAAAGGCCTTAGCTGGTTTGCTAAGGCCTTGGGTTTGTTCGGATCCTTGGTTGCGGGGACAGGATTTGAACCTGTGACCTTCAGGTTATGAGCCTGACGAGCTACCGGGCTGCTCCACCCCGCGGGAGGTGGTTGGTCGTGAGGGGAGGTTGCGGTTTGGTGTGT
>QOZS01000070.1 GCA_003576705.1 Desertibaculum subflavum | reverse complement strand
ATCATTGGATAGAGGTCGAGCCATCGATGCTGGCCTCCAGCTCCAGCCAGCATCTTGAATCACAAATCGACCAAAACCGGAATCCCCGCCGATTCAACAAAGCCGTGAACCGCTCTAGCGCCGCACGATCCGGTTCTTCAGGACGCCGATCTTCTCGACCTCCAGCTCGATCTCGTCGCCCGACTTCAGGAATCGGCCGAGCTCGAGCCCGCAGCCGCCGCCGACCGTGCCGGAGCCGAAGAACTCGCCGGCATGCAGGGTCTCGCTCTGCGAGATGAAGGCGAGGATGTCCTCGAACTTGTGGTGCATGCTGCCGGAATTGCCGCGCGACCATTCCTCGCCGTTGATCCGCGCCACCATGGTCAGGTTGTAGGGATCGGGAATCTCGTCGGCGGTGACCAGGCAGGGCCCCATCACGTTGCCGGTGTCGAAATCCTTGCCCTTGGCGGGGCCGAGCGTGCCGGCCATCTCGGCCGCCTGCGCGTCGCGCGCGCTGACATCGTTGAAGATGGTGAAGCCGAAGATGTGGCTCCGCGCATCGTCACGCTTGATGTTCTTGCCGGTCTTGCCGAGCACGATGCCGAACTCCAGCTCGTAGTCGAGCAGCTCGGCATAGTTCGGCCATTCGATATCGGTGCCGGTGCCGATCACCGAGAAGCGGTTGCCCTTGTAATAGATCGGCTGCTTGTACCAGACCGGCGGCGGCTTGAACTGGCCCGCCGCCGTGGCGGCGTCGAGCTTCGCCTGCAGGTCGTTGGCGCCGGCATTCTGCTCGCGGAACCGCTGCTGCCGCGCCTGCACCAGGTGCTTCTCGAACACCAGGCAGTCGCGCATCTGGCGCGGCACCGGCACCGGGGCGAGCAGCCTGACCTTGTCGAGCCCGATGACATAGTCGGCTTCCTTCTGCAGCTGCCGCGCGCGGTCGAGTGCCGCCGGCCCGCCATCGATCAGCGCCAGCATGTCGCGCATCTCCGGCGCCGGATCGGCGGCGGTGAAGTCGGTGATCGACTTGCCGTCGGCATTCAGCGCGCCGATATGGCGGGCGCCGTTGCGGGTCTCGAAGGTGACGAGCTTCATGGCCTCAACACTCCACCAGGTCTTTCAATTCGGTCTTGCGGTCGCCGAGATCGGCATAGAGCGAGCTCAGCCGCGTATTCGCGTAGTAGGTCGCGCTCCAGGAGGGACGCCCGCGGAACCGCTTAAGCCAGTCCTGTACCCGTGGCTGCTCGCCCCAGAGATAGGCATGGCCCAGATCGTCCATGCGGTCGTAGAGCGGCGCGACGCAACAATCGGCCACCGAGACGTAATCGCCCATCAGCCATAGCCGGCCGTCGAGCCGCGCCTCCATGCGCGCCGCCGTCTGCGCGAAACCTTCCAGCGCGTTGCGCTGGTCCGCCGGGCCGAAACCCGACTTGCCCATGCGGCGATAGAAATGCGTGCGCAGCGGCCGGCGCGCCGCCGCGCCCTCGAAAGTGGCGTCGTCCAGCGTCGCGAAATGCCGCACGAAGGCCTGGTTGAACGAGGGATAGCGCACCGCCGGCGTCGCCACCTCCTCGAAATAGCGCAGCCACGCCCTGAGGTCGGCGCGGCCCGCCGCGTCGCGCGGCGCCATCTTCGGCTCGGGAAATACCTCGTCCAGATATTCCATGATGACCGAGGAATCGATCACCACATTGCCGTCATGCGTGAGCGTCGGCACCACGCCGTTCGGATTGAGCTTCAGATAGTCCGGCGCGAGGTGCTCGTTGTTGCGGAAGTTGATCTGCCTGTCGGTCCAGTCGAGCCCCTTCTCGGCGAGGCAGAGGCGGACCTTCTGGCTGCAGGTCGAATAGGCGTTGTTGTACAGCGTCAGCATTGCGGCCTCGCCGGTCGAGAAAGGTCAATCATGGCCGTGCTGGTGGCCGGCGGGGCAGCGCTCCTGCTTGTATTTCCGCATCTGGCCGAACAGGCGCATCACCTCGCCCTCGTCGCGCTCGCCATAGGCCTTGCCGTGGAACTCGCGGTACAGGCTCGCCACGTTGACGACGATGCGCTCGCCGTCCAACCAGTGCGACCAGCCGTCCATCTTGATGTCCCAGGCGGCTTCCTCGGCGCTCAGGCCGGCATCGAAGCGCTTCTTCGCCTCGTCATGGATGTAGACGAAGTAGTCGCGCTGCGCCTTCAACCCGGCCTTGTCGGTGATCCGGCCGTGGCCCGGCACCACTTTCTCGACCCCCCAGCTCATCATCAGGTCCAGCGCCCGGATCCAGTTGGCGACCGGCCCGGCCCACAGCACCGGATGGCCGCCGACGAACAGCAGGTCGCCGGTGAACAACGTCTTGTCCTGCGGCACCCAGGCGACCACGTCGCCGCGGGTATGCGCCGGCCCCAGCTCGTGCAGCTCGACCACCTTGTCGCCGACCTTGAGGTCCAGCCGTTTCTCGAAGGTACGGGTCGGCGGCGTGTGCTTGATGCCCTCGAACTGGAATTTCGAGCCCATGGTCTCGTAGAAGAACTGCGCACCGGGACCGATCTGGTCGCGGTTCTTGATCAGCGCCACCAGATTTTCCGGCGGGCGCTCCTCCATCTCCTCGGCGCAGGCCTTGGAGGCGATGATCTCGCTGTCGGCGACCAGCTGGTTGCCGAACACGTGGTCGCCGTTGTTGTGCGTGTTGACGACGCGCGGGATGCGCTTCGCCGCCGGCACGGCGGCGCGCATCGCGTCCAGCATCTGCTGGGTCAGCTTCAGGTCGAACAGAGTGTCGACCAGCAGGGTCTGGTCGCCGTCGACCACCAGGCCCGCGTTGGACCAGCCCCAGGAGCCGTCCGGCTGCAGATAGGCCCACATGCCGTTGCCGAGATCGTGCAGACCCTTGGTGTATTGCCACTTGGCCATGACCGGCTCCTATCGGACGAAAGCGAGGACGAACCACGGAAAGGCGGTGACCAGGGCGAGCGTGCCGGTCATCGCCACGACGAAGGGAAAGGCACCGGCGAAGACGTCGCCGAGCGTGATGCCCTGGGCCTGCAGGTTGGCCTTGACCACGAAGCAGGCGACGCCGAGCGGCGGCGTCAGCAGGCCGACTTCCACCGCAATCACGGTGATCACGCCGAACCAGACGATGTCGGTGCCGAAGGTGAGGACGATCGGCAGCGCCAACGGCACGGTGATCAGCACGATCGAGCCTGAATCGAGGATGGTGCCCAGCGCCAGGATCAGCACCAGGTAGCCGACCAGGATGGTCCAGAAGCCGAGATCGTTGGCCTGCGCCCAGTTGGCGATGGCATTGGGGAGCCCTGAAATCGCCAGCAAGGTCGCGTAGAGATGCGCCGCGACGATCAGGAACGAGATCGCGGCGGTTACATAGCCGGTCTCGGTCAGTACCTCGCCGAAGCTTCGCCAGGTTAGCGCGCGGCGCCACAGCGCCAGCAAGAGCGAGCAGAGCGCGCCCACGGCACCGGCCTCGATCGGCGTGAACACGCCGCCATAGATGCCGCCCAGCACGACCAGGATCAGCAGAAGGATCGGCGCCGATTTCGCCGCCAGCGTGCCGACCGGCATCAGTGCTTCGCCGCTTGCCGCCTCGCCCTTGCCGTTCAGGATGAAGCTGGGCCAGAACCGCGCCATGGCGCCGATCATCACGCAATAGATCAGCGCCAGCAGCAGGCCCGGCACGATGCCGCCGGTGAACAGATCGCCGATCGAAGTCTCGGCCACGATGCCGAACAGGATGAGCAGCAGGCTCGGCGGGATCAGCATGCCGAGCACGGACGAGCCGGCGACGACGCCGACGGAGAAGCGGCTGGTATAGCCGAGACGGATCAGCTCCGGCACCGCGACGCGGGTGAAGACGGAGGCCGAGGCGATGGAAGTGCCGTTGACCGCGGCGAACACCGCGTTGGCCGCCACCGTCGCCATGCCGAGCCCGCCCTTGAAGAAGCGGAACAGCTGGCCGGCCACGTCGAACGTGTCGCGCCCGATGCCCGACATGCCGACGAACAGGCCCATCACCACGAACAGCGGGATAGTGCCGAAGGAATAGACCGCGATGCTGTCGCTTGCCGCATGCGCCAGCATGTTGCCGGCGATCTCGATATCGCCCTTGATCAGCATGATGCCGGCGAAGGAGACCAGGAGCAGCGCCGTCGCCACATGCATGCCGCCCTGGATCAGCAGGATGATCCCGACGATGGAAGCGAGCCCGACCGCGACATCGCTCATTCGCCCGCAGCCCCCGGCAGCGGCGGCGGGGCCATCCTGCCGCTCGCCACCGCGAGATCGCGCAGCACATGCCGCAGGAACTGCAGCGCGGTCAGCGCCGTGCAGACCGTCACGATCAGGTAGATCGGCCATTTCGGCGCGGTGAACACGCCGGCGGCGCCGACATAGTCGCCTTCGTTCCAGGCCTCGACGAAGTTCGGCGCCACGTACCAGAAGATCAGCGCGCACATGAGGGCGCCGAAGGCATGCGTCACCGCCTGCAGCAGATAGCCGGCCCGGGGCCGCTTCTCGATCAGCGGCAGGATCAGCACGTCGGAGCGGATGAAGCGCTCGAGCCGGAGCGTGTGCGGCAGCTGCAGGTAGACGATGCCGACGATCGAGAGCGCCACCAGCTCGGGCACGCCGGGGATCGGGCTATTGAGGAAATAGCGTCCCGCCACGTCGGCATTGACCAGCAGCATGACGACCAGGATCCACAGCGTGCCGATCCGCCCGAGCGCCTCGGTCACGCGATGGAAGATGGTCGGCGGCGGGCCGGCGCTCGCCGGCCCGCTCTGTTGTTCCCCCGCCACGCGCTCAGTCCTTGTCCCACTCGCGCGCATGCGGGATGCCGGCTTCGCGGCAGAGCTGCATGTAGGTCACCAGCGTCTTGGTGCCGGGCAGGCCCTTGGCATCGGCCGCCTTGGCCCATTCCTTGGCGATGTTGGGCAGCATCTTGGCGAGCTTGGTGCGCTCGGCATCCGCGAAGGGAACGATCTTGGCGCCTTTCTCCACCGCGTTCTTGATGCTGGCCTCGCCGGCATCCTGGTAGTACCGCGCGACCTTCTTCTCGTAGAGCGGCGCCGCGGCGAGGAACGCGTCCTTCACCTCCTGCGGGAAACCCTTCCAGCGGCGCTCGTTGACGGTCAGGCCCGAGGCGTATTGCGCGCCGAAGCCGACCTTCACGACATAGGGCGCCACCTCGTAGAACTTGTAGGACGAGACGGCGGTGTCGAAGGTGATGATGCCCTCGTACACGCCGGTCTGCATCGAGTTGTAGAAGGTGGTGAGGTCGCCGGCCACGGCGACCACGCCGGTATTGCGCACCCAGTTGCCGGCCTGCCCGGCGGTGCCGAGCTTCATGCCCTTTAGGTCGTCGACCTTCTCGATCGGCCGCTTGGCGACGATCTGGTACTCGTCGGTCGGCAGCGGCGCGAGCAGGATCTGCTTGTGCTTGAGCAGCTGCGCGTCCATCTCCGGCACCAGCTTGCGCAGTTTGGCGATCACCGCGGTCAGCTTGACCGAATCCGTCGGCCCGAACGGCGTGACATAAGTGATCTGCTCCAGCGGCAACTTGTCGCCGTTGAACAGGAACGGCACATGGCCGACATCCATGGCGCCGTCCTCCACCGCCTTCAGCACGCCGGGCGGCTTGGCGATGGTGCCGGCATAGGCCTCGGTCCAGGTGATCTTGAACTTGCCGCTGGTGGCGAGGCGCTTGTCGACCTCGGGGATGAACAGGTCGCGGATCTCCTTCACCGCGCCGGAGAGCGGCGGATGGCCGGAGCCGACGGTGAGCTTGATCTCCTGCGCGGCGAACGATGGCGCCGCAAGGATGGCGGCGACGGCCGCCAGCGTGATCGTCCTCAGTTTCATCTTTTCCCTCCCTTTGTGGTCCTGGCGCCGCCGCTCGGCAGCGTCAGGGTGGAAATCTCCGTCTCGCCGCGCAGGCCTGCGCTGACGAAGGCGACGAGGTGCTGCAGCAGCTCGCCGCGCTGTGTCGGGTCGGCCGCGCCGCCCGAAAGCCGCAACAGGCGCCGGCCGCCGCTATTGCCGACCGTGTAGACGGTGGCGCCGATCACGAGGTTGTAGCGCCACCAGAGCTCGGCCTTGGAAAGCTGCGGCAGGGCGCGGGCAAAGGCATCGACGAAGCGGGCCGCGACTTCGTCGAAGGCGGTGGCGACCGCGCGCTTCGACTTGTCGCTCGCGCCCGGCAGGCTGAGCAGCAGGATCAGCTGCGGCAGCAGGCCGGGCTTGCCCGGGCCGCCTTCGAGATAGGGCGCAACCAGCGCCGTCACCAGGTCTTCCAGGCGCGGCGCACGCGCGCCGGCGGCATCGAGGCAAAGCTGCAGCCGGGCCAGCCGGTCGCGGTTCACGCGCTCCGCCAGCACGCCGAAGGTCTCGCGCTCCAGCGCCTCTTTCGATCCGAAATGATAATTCACCGCGGCGATGTTCACGCCGGCCTCGGCGGCGATCCCGCGGATCGTCGCGCGCTCCAGGCCCAGGTGGCTGAACAGCCTCTCAGCGGCCGCCAGGATGCGGTCGCGCGTCGAAGCTTCCTCCCGCTTCCTCATCGGCGTCCCTTGGGGCGCTCTCGTTTCAAACGCTTGTTTGAATGTTGACGCGAAGCGGGGAGCGTCGTCAAGCCTTGCTTTAAGTCAGGCGACCCGCGCCGTCCGGCCGGTAACGGGATAGGCCGGATCGGTATAGCCCGGCGTCGAGGCATGGCCCGTCGGCACCAGCTTGCCCATAAAGGCCTCGTCCGCCGCGGTGAACGGCCGCTGCATGCCGTCGAGATAGCCCTGCCATTGCGCCAAGGTGCGCGGCCCGGCGATCACGCTGGTGACCTGCGCGTTGTTCAGAACCCAGCCGAGTGCCAGATGCGCCGGACTGGTGCCCTGGCTCGCCGCGTAATCCGCGAGCTGTTTCGCGATGGCGACCGATTCGGGGCGGAACTCGGTCTGCATGATGCGGCGGTCGTTGCGCCCGGCGCGCGTGTCGGAAGGCGGCGCCGCGCCCGGCTGGTATTTCGCCGTCAGCACGCCGCGGGCGAGCGGGCTGTACGGCACCGCGCCCAGCCCCCCGGCGACCGAGGCCGGAATCACCTCCACCTCGGCGGTGCGGTCCATCAGGTTGTAGCAGGGCTGGCAGGCGATCGGCGGGCGCACGCCCATCGCCTTGCAGGTCGCCACCATCTCGGCGATGCGGTAGCCGCGGAAATTGGACAGGCCCCAGTAACGCACCTTGCCGGCCCGCATCAGGTGGTCGAGGCCGGCCACCGTCTCCTCCATCGGCGTGTCGGCATCGTCCTTGTGCAGGTAGTAGAGGTCGATCCAGCCGGTGCCGAGCCGCTGCAGCGAATTGTCACATTCGCGCATAAGCCAGCCGAGCGAGCTGCCGCGGTCGTTCGGCAGATTGCCGACCTGGTTCGCCACCTTGGTCGCGACGATCCAGCGCTCGCGATCGGCCGCGATCAGCTTGCCCAGCATCCGCTCCGAGGCGCCGTTGCCGTAGGCATCGGCGGTGTCGACGAAGTTGATTCCGGCCTCGCGCGCGCTGTCGACGATGGCCGCCGCTTCCGTCTCCGCCGTGTGATCGCCGAACATCATCACGCCGAGGCAGAGTGGCGAGACGCGCAGGCCGGAACGGCCGAGCAGGCGGTAGTTCATCGAGCCGGCCATCAGTTCTTGAGCCCGTACAGCTCCACCACGTTGTCGTGCAGGATCCGCTTGCGGTCGTGGTCGCTGAGATTGCCGGCCTGCTCGTGCAGCATCTCCTGGCTCCACGGCCAGGTGCTGTCCGAATGCGGGAAGTCGTTCGCCCACATCAGCCGCTCGACATTGACCATGTCGGCCATGCGGAAGGCGGTCCAGTCGTCCTGGAAGGTGAGATAGATGTGCCGGCGGAAATATTCGCTCGGCAGCTCTTTCAGCTCGCGCCCCTTCATCCAGTGCCGGTGCCGCTTATAGGCGTGGTCCATGCGGTACATGTAATGCGGCGCCCAGCCCGCATCGGCCTCGACGCAGACCAGCTTCAGGTCGGGATGGCGGTCGAACACGCCGCCGAAGATGAAGGTGCCGAGAATGTCCTGGTTGCCGCGGATGATCGCCTGGAAGCCGTTGATGCGCGGCCCCCGCGTGCCGGCGAGCTCGTTCGCCTTGGTGGTCAGGATGTGGAACGACAGCGGCAGGTCGAGCTCGACCGCGGTACGCCAGAGCGGATCATACATCGGGTGGTCGAAATCGTGCTCCGGCGGATCGCCCGGCATCATCACGCCCTTGAAGCCGGCGGCCTTGATCGCCTGCATGTCGCGGATGGTGGTGGGCACGTCGACGAATCCGGTCTGGCCAATGCCGTAGAGCCGGTCCGGCGCGCCCGCACAGAAGCCGGCGAGCCAGCGGTTATAGGCCTCGAAACAGGCCTGGCGATAGGCGAGGTCGGGATGGCCGCACATCAGCATCCCCACCGTGGGATAGATGATCTCGGCGCCGACACCGTCGCGGTCCTGGTCGGCGAGGCGCGCTTGCGGGTCCCAGCCGCCGCGATGCAGGTCCTCGAACCTGGCCCCGCCCATGCGCAGCTCCTCCGCCGGCTTGCCGGCGGCGGCGACCAGGCCCATCGGCACCGGCTTCGGAATGCCCGGCACCACGAAGATGTCGCCGCGCTCCTGGTCATGCGCGAGATGCGGCGCACGGTCGCGGAAAGCCGGATCGATATTCGCCGTGTAGCAGTCCGGCGGCTCGGTGATATGCGAATCGGCCGAGATCAGCTTCAGGCCGTCGGGCAGCAACTCGGTGGTCATTCTTGTTTCCTCCCGCTCTTGCCGCCGATCTTATCGCACAACGGAACGCTGGCTACCGAAACGCTTCGTCCTCCGGCGCCAGCGCGAACAGCTCGACCGGCGCGCGCAGGCCGGGCAGCGCGTGGAAGCCGACCGATTGCAGGCCGCATTCGCCGGCCCGCTCACGGAACAGGGCGGTGGCGAGCAAGGGCCGTTCCAGCCGCTTGGTCAGGCTCTCGATGCGTGCCGTCTCGTTCACCGCGCGGCCGATCACCGTGAAGTCGAGCCGGTCGAGCGTGCCGACATTGCCGTAGATCACCTCGCCGACATTCAGCGCGATGCCGGTGCGGAGCAGCGGCAGGCCGGCCTCGGCCCGCTCGCGGTTCAGCGCCGACAGGCGCTTGAACGCCTCGCGCGCCGCCGCCATCGCCGACCGCGCCTTGTCGAGCGGGAACACGGCCAGGATGCCGTCGCCGATATACTTCAGCACCTCGCCGCCATTGCGTTTGACCGCGCCGGCGGTGCATTCGAAATAGCCGTCGAGCGTGGCGATCAGGTCGTCCGGCGACAGCCGGTCGGCCATGGCGGTGAAGCCGCGCAGGTCCGACACCCAGATCACCGCGTCGATCGGCTTGCCGGTGCCGGCGCGCACCTCGCCCGCCACCACGCGCCGCGCCGCCTCCTCGCCCAGATAAATCTGCAGCAGATCGCCGGTGGTCTCGCGCGCCGCCAGGGTCTCGATGCGGATGCCCAGCATCTGCGTCGCGGTCGCGAGCAGCTCGATTTCGCGCTCCTGGAAGCCGCCCTTGCGGTCGGTGGTGTAGGAGATGAAGCAGAGCGGCTGCCCGTTCAGCGGGATCGACTGCGCGTAGTAATCGGTGGCGCCGAGCGCCTGCACCTCCTGGAGCACCGGATACTCGATCTCGTCGGTCGGGACCTCCAGCCTGCGCCGGATCGGTCCTTCGCCCCGGTTCAAGGCGGCGACGGGGCTGTTGCGGTAGGTTGTGGTGAATTGGATGCCCTGTTCGCGAATCACCACTTCCGGCCCGCCGGCCGGGGTCCACAGCACGGCGCGGGCGAAGACCTGGGGATGGTTGACGCGCACGCCGGTGGCGACCCGGTGCAGCGGCACCCCGGCCTTCATCAGCTCGCGGCAATAGCCGTCGATCAGGCCAGCCAGGTCGAGTTGCCCCGCGGCCTCGGAGATCAGCCAGCCGACGACGGGTGCGGCGCCGGCGGCGCCGGGTAGGGGCGCGGCCTCGGTCATGGAAAGTCCCTATACGGGGTAAGCTTGACTGGCGAATACAAGTGCTTAGGTAGGGTTGTGACAGTCTGCCGGAAAGGCGGGAAGCAAGCCATGTTCATTCAGACCGAGTCCACTCCCAACCCCGCGACCCTGAAATTCCTGCCCGGGCGCGACGTGCTGGGCAACGGCACCGCCGATTTCGCCGCCGCCGACACCGCCGCCAAGTCGCCGCTGGCCAAGCGCCTGTTCGCGGTCGACGGCGTGACCCGGGTCTTCCTCGGCGCCGATTTCGTTACCGTAACGAAGGAAGACGGCGCCGAATGGCACCATCTGAAGCCGGCCGTGCTGGGCGGCATCATGGAGCATTACACCTCCGGCGAGCCGGTTCTGCTCGACGAGGGCGATGCGGTCGGCAGCCAGGCCGCCGCCGATGACGACCCGATCGTCGCCCAGATCAAGGAGTTGCTCGACACCCGGGTGCGCCCGGCGGTGGCGGCGGATGGCGGCGACATCATCTTCGAGGGCTTCGAAGAGGGCGTCGTTTATCTCCACATGCAAGGCTCCTGCTCGGGCTGCCCGTCCTCGACCGCCACCCTGAAGCACGGCATCGAGAACATGCTGCGCCACTACATCCCGGAAGTGGTCGCGGTCGAGCCGGTCTGATCCACCCGCCACACTGACGTCACGAAGGGCGCCTCTATAGGCGCCCTTCGCATGTCCACCGCCCGCCGCGGGCGCCCGCAAGAAGGTACCCAGGAACCCGCCTGCATGTCGTTTGCCACCGAGCCCGATCTCCCGCCGCGCGCCGAAGCTCGCCTGCGGCCGCTGCCGCTGCTCATCTTCTCCTCGCGCTGGCTGCAGGTGCCGCTCTATCTCGGGCTGATCGTCGCCCAGGTCGTCTATGTGGTGCTGTTCCTGAAGGAGCTCTGGCACCTGGTGCTGCACGCGCTCGATTTCTCCGAGCTGCAGATCATGCTGCTGGTGCTGGGCCTGATCGACGTCGTCATGATCTCGAACCTGCTGATCATGGTGATCGTCGGCGGCTACGAGACCTTCGTCTCCCGGCTCGAGCTGCAGCGCCATCCCGACCAGCCGGAATGGCTGAGCCACGTCAATGCCAGCGTGCTGAAGATCAAGCTCGCCATGGCGATCGTCGGCATCTCCTCGATCCACCTGCTGCGCACCTTCATCGAGGCCGGCGCGCTCGGCAGCGACAAGTCGCACTACACCGAGGCGGGGATCATGTGGCAGGCGATCATCCACTGCATCTTCATCCTCTCGGCGATCGGCATCGCCTATGTCGACCGCCTGTCGCAGCCGCCGCCGCACGCGCACAGGGGCAAGGCGTAGTCTCAGCCGTTGAGCCAGCGCAGCGCGTCCTCCAGGTTGTCGAACAGGGCGAAGGGGAAGCCCTGGCCCTGCGCCTCGCTGATGCTGGAGAACATGCGCGCCAGGCCGTAATTCAGCTGGGTGTCGACCACGATGGCCCGCCGCCCGCCGCGGGCCGACGGCGTGGCGCGCGCGATCTTCGCCAGGTCTTCGGCGCTGAGGGCGCTGAAATCGGCGTGCAGCCCGTCCATCAGCACCGCGAAGCCGGGATCGAAGGCCGGGTCGGCGCGCGCCATCTGCTGTGCCGTCCGGATGTCGTCGAGCGTCACCGCGCCGATATAGGTGACCACGACCAGCCGCCGGTCCGGGTCGATCCGATACGTCACCCCGCGGTCGATGCCGTGCGCCAGCCCGCCCGCGCCGCCTCGCTCCGTCATGGCCGACCTGAGACTGTCCGGCGGCAAGTGTGGCCCAGTTCCGCGCCCGCGCGATAGTCCGGAGATGTTAACGCCGCCGCCGCGCTCAGCCGAGGCGGACCGCCCTGCCTTGCGCGTCGAACGGGATGAAGCCGGCGATGGCGCCGGCCTTGACCGCCTCCACCATGCGATTGAGTGCCGCCTCGGCCTCCGGCTCCGCCGGCGGCCTCCCGCGCGCGCCGGCCAGCGCGGCGGCGAACACGATCGTCCAGTCGCGGCCGAACTGGCGCGCCTCCGCCGCCAGGCTGGCGAAATCGGCGATCTCCGCCGGCGCCTTGTCGACATACATCACCGGCGCCAGCGCGCCTCCCTGGCCGGCGGCGAAGGCGGCGCGCTGCTCGGGGGTAGCGTCGCCGGGCAGCTCGGCCGCGGCGAACACGAAGAGCAGCCGCTGCGGCTCGGCCTGCGCCTTCGCGGCGGCGAGCAGCTCGTCGAAGCTCGATATTTCCATCGCGGCCTCCCTGCCGGCACGGATGCGGCGCCCAACTCTATACGGCGCCGCGCCACGGCAAAGGGCGGGGCGCGCGCGACGCCCCACCCTTCGCGGCAGCGGCCGGCCGATCAGAACCGGTGAGCGAAGCGCACGCCGAGATTGTCGAGCCCCTGGTTGTCCTTATCGAGGCCGAAATTGGTCAGGTGCTCGTAGTAGACCGAGAGACGGTTGTTCGGCGTGATCTGGAAGCCGACTTCCGCCGGCACATGGAACAGCACGCGCGAGCCCAGATCCTTCTCGTGCGCGGTCCTGCGCAGCTTGCTGTCGTGGATCGCCGCACCGAGACCGACGCCGAAGAATATCCGGTCCCACAGCACCTCCGCCCGCATATCGGCATAGGCGAAATTGGTGCGGCCTTCGGTGGAGACGCTGCCGCCGATCACCGGGCGAAACGCCGCCCGCCCGTAGGAGCCGAGCGGTGCGAAGGCGAGCTCGCCGTTGATCGACAGCCCGTCCTCGTAATTGCGCTTCGGCAGCAGGCCGACATCATGCTCGAGCAGGCCGAGGCGCAGCTCGAAGCCCTGCAGGGCCTGGTCGTATTCGTCCGACGAGCTCTGCGCCATGGCCGGCGCGGCGGCGAACAGTGCGGCCGCCAGCAGCGCGGCACCGGTGGGAAACAGCTTGGCCGTTGAATGCTTCGACATGAATTGAACCTTCCATATTCGGGGGTTGCGACACCGCCCACCGCTCCGATGAATGAATGCCGCGATACGAGGTTCCGCGCGCGCCGGCCGCTTGGGCGCCGCCTGTTGCAGAAATGCTGCAGGCCGCTGACCGCTGAACCGCCGCCCGCTGAACCGCCGCCCTTTGCCGCGCGTTGCCGACATGGCAATCCGGCGGCAGGTGTCCCATGCGTTCGATCTGGAAGCGGTACGGCTATCTCTGGGCGACGCTCACCCTGTTCGTGCTGGCTTTGACCGGACATTGGCTGCTCGCTTGGTTCGCCTATGTGGACGAGCAGGCCGCGCATGGCCTGCCGGTCGAGACGACCGGCTTCCTGGTCGAGGTCGGCCGCGATACGCTGGAGAACTGGCAGTCGGAATTCCTGCAGCTGATCTGGCAGGTCGCCGGCCTTGCCTATCTGCTCTATGTCGGCTCGCCGCAATCCAAGGAGGGCGACGACCGGCTGGAGGCGAAGGTCGACGCGATCCTCCGCCGCATCGACCCGGCGAATGCAGAGCGCGTGCTGGCCGAGATCGACGATGCCTATGCGGGCCGCCATACCGATGCGCTCGATGCACATCGGTGAGCCGTACCGGTGACCATTGCCGCCGCGCCCGCAGGCGACAATGCTGCACGGCCGCACAAGCAGGGAGGCCGATCATGAGCGACAACATCCTGGTCCTCTACGGGTCCTACCGGTCCGACCGCATGGGCATCCGCCTCGCGGATTTTCTGCTCAACCGCCTCAGCGCGCGCGGCGCCGCGCCCGAGCTGATCGACGCCCAGGCCGTCGGCCTGCCGATGCTCGACCGCATGTACAAGGAGTACCCCAAGGGCGCGGCGCCGCCGGCGATGGAAGCGTTGGCCGAGAAGATCCGCCGCGCCGATGCCTTCCTGTTCGTCGCCGGCGAATACAACTGGGGCCCGCAGCCCGGCCTGAAGAATCTGACCGACCATTTCCTGGAGGAATGGTTCTGGCGCCCCGCCGCCATCGCGAGCTATTCGGCCGGCCGCTTTTCCGGCGCGCGTGCCGGCCTGGTCTGGCACGGCATCCTGTCCGAAATGGGCATGGCGGTGATCTCCAGCCAGCTCGCCGTCGGTCCGATCGCCGACACGCTCGACGAGCGGGGCGAGCCGATCGGCAAGCCCGGCGAGGCGCTGGCGCGCGCCTTCCCGCGCTTCGCCGACGACCTCGCCTGGTGGACCGAGGCGGCCCGGGCGCAGCGCGCGCGCAGGGCGCCACCCTACTGATCCGGAGAATGTAGAAAGACACGGACTCCGCGCCGCGAACCTGCGCTAATGCCCCATCGCTGAAAACGGAACCGGGCCTCGGCGGCCCGAGCGACCAACCGGCACGTCCCCGCCGGATGGCGCTCCCGCCCGAACCCTGGGGGAGTGGCTCATGTCCATCGATCGGCACTTGACCAGTTTGACGCGGCCGGTGGTCACGCGCGAAGCGGTTGCCTGGGCCGCGACCACGGGCACGGAGACTGTGATGCTGGCGATCACCCACGAAGCGCTCGAAGCGCTGACCGAAAGCCGCAACCTGTCGACCGGGGAATGCCTTTCCGCCTTCGATCTGCATCGGCCGACGATCGAGCAGGTCGCCGAACGTGTGTTGACCCGGCGGAAGCCGGAGGGCAGTCGCTATGTGATCGGCGTCGAGGATCTGGCCGAGCTTCCGGCCCGCATCACCGGGCGGCCGGCCTAGTCGCGATCGGCCTGGTCGCGGTCGGCCGGCGCCGCTTGGTCGCTGCGGGAGCGGCGGCGCCATCCGGCGCCGCCGGCGCGGCGTCGCGCGCCAAGCGCTCGGCGCGCAGCCGCGCCGTCTTCCGCTCCTCCGCCGCCTGCGCGGCGACGTGCTCGGCCCAGGCCGAATCCGCTTCCGCCCGGGCCGCGTCGATCTCCGCCTTGCTTCGGGTGCGTGCCATGCCGTCCTTGGTGATGTTGCCTCGGTCGATCTGACACAACGCGTTGGCCGTGCCGGTCGTTCCATCGGCCGGATGCCGGTATGCTTCGCGCTCGGGAATCGTCTCTGTCGAGCCAAACTGCAGCAAGGGGCGCCTGGGGCATGCAGATCGAACGCATCGTCATCATCGGCGCCGGCATCGGCGGGCTCGCCGCGGCGCTGGCGCTGCAGCGGCGCGGCTTCAGGGTCGCGGTCTACGAGCGGGGCGCGGAGATCCGCGAGATCGGCGCCGGGCTGATCGTCACCGCCAATGCGCGCCGCGCGCTCCGCGATCTCGGCGTCGACGATGCGCTCGCCGCCGCCTCCAGTTGCGTGCCGGTGATGTACACCTGCGCCTATGACACCGGCCGGATCGTGCGCGAGATCGACAATGGCGAGCTGGCGCGGCGCCACGGCCTCGCCAGCCTGCAGGTGCACCGGGCCGATCTGCACGAGGTCCTGCGCGCCGCCGTGCACGCCAACGATCCGGTCGCGCTACACGCCGGCCACGAATTCGTTGCGCTCGAACAGGATGCGGCCGGCGTCACGCTCCGCTTCGCCAATGGCGCCACCGCGCGTGGCGAGGTGGCGATCGGCGCCGACGGCAATGCCTCCGCGGTGCGCAGCTTCCTGTTCCCGGGCGGCGAGGCGCCGGAGTTCAACGGCCAGGTGGCGTACCGCGCCCTGGTGCCGATGGATCTGGTGCCGCCGCTGCCGCGTCGCCTCGAAATGGGCATGCATCCCGCGCCCCGGCGCTACCTGCTGCATTATCCGCTGCGCGGTGGCCGCCTGATGAACGTGATCGGCTGCGGCCAGTCCGACAGCTGGGCGGAAGAGGGCTGGGCCATCCCGGCGACCAACGAGGAATTCGCCGCCGCCTATGGCGACTTCTCGCCCGAGATCGTCGCGCTGATCCGCGCCATCCCGCCGGGCGAGCTGTTCAAATGGGGCCTGCGCGACCGCGCGCCGTTGAAGACCTGGGTGGTCGGCCGCGTCGCCATGCTCGGCGATGCCGCGCATCCGATGACGCCGTTCCTGGGGCAGGGCGCCTGCATCGCGCTGGAGGACGGACTCGTGCTCGGCCGCGCCTTCGCGGCGTCGTCGACGCCCGAGGAAGCGCTCGCCCGCTACGAAGCGGCGCGCAAGACGCGCGGCACGAATGTGCAGCTCTGGTCGCGCGAGGAGGGCCAGGCGCTGCAGGACCCGCGCATCCCCCGCCGCACGGCGGCGGATCGAGGTCTGCTCGACTACGATCCGGCGACGGTGGCGGTGTGAGGACGTGAGAGCTACGCCGCGCGCACCTTGGCGATGAACTGCGTGACTTCGGCCGACAGCCGCACGGCGTGCTCCGAGAGAATGTCCGCGGCGGATTTGATCGAGCTGGCGGCACCGCCGGTCTGATCCGCCGCTTGGCGGAAGCCGACCACGTTGCGCGAAACCTCGGCGGTGCCGGAGGCGGCTTCCTGCACGTTTCGGCTGATCTCGCCGGTCGCCGCGCTCTGCTCCTCCACCGCCGCGGCGATGGTGCTCGCCACCTGGTTGACCTCGTTGATCGTGGTGCCGATGCCCTTGATCGCGGTCATCGATTCCGCGGTCGCTGCCTGCACCTGCTGGATCTGGTTGGCGATCTCCTCGGTCGCCTTGGCGGTCTGATTGGCCAGCGCCTTGACCTCGCTCGCCACCACGGCGAAGCCTTTGCCGGCCTCGCCGGCGCGGGCCGCCTCGATCGTCGCATTCAACGCGAGCAGGTTGGTCTGGCTGGCGATCTGGGTGATCAGATTGACCACCTCGCCGATCTTGGCGGCGGCGCGCGACAGCCCTTCGACCGAGGCTTCGCTCGCCGCGGCCCGCGACGTGGCATCGCCGGCGATCTTCGAGGATTGCGCGACCTGGCGCGCGATCTCCTGGATCGACGCGGTCAGCTCCTCCGCCGCCGAGGCCACGGTCTGCACATTGGCCGAGGCCTGTTCGGAAGCGGCTGCCACCGTCGCCGCCTGCGCCGCGGTTTCCTCCGCCGTGCCCGACATGCCGGCGGCGTCCTTCTGCATCTGCGCCGCCGCGCGGCCCACCGCTTCGACCACCTGGCTGACCGAGCCCTCGAACGCATCGGCCAAGCGTTGCATCTCGATCTTGCGCGCCGCCTCGGCCCCCTGCTTCAGGCGCTCCTGCTCCGCCTTGCGGTCTTCCTCCGCCTGGCGCTCGGCAGCCTCGGCGCGGCGCTTCGCCGCCTCCGACTCATGCTGGCGCGCCGCCTCGGCACGCTCGGCCTCCGCCTCCAGGCGGTGCCGTTCGGCCTCCTGCGCCGCCTCGCGCTCGCGCGCCGCCATCGCCTCCTGCTGCAGGCGCTCGTTCTCGATGCCACCCTCCTTGAACACCTGCACCGCGCGCGCCATGGCGCCGATCTCGTCGCCGCGCTCGCGCGCCGGCACCTCGACCTCCCATTCCCGCCCGGCCAGGCGCCCCATCGCCAGCGTCATGCGCTTCAGCGGTCGGAAGATGCCGGCGCCGACGGCGAAGCACGCCGCCAGCACCGTCGCCGCGACCACCGCGATGGTGATGCCGATACGCCGCGCCGCGGCGGTGCGCACCGCGGCCGCCGCCTGAACGGCGGCCTCGCGCTCGGCATGCACGCGGCCTGCCAGCTGGTCCAGCTTGGGCTCGAACGCCGCATAAAGCTCCGAGAGCTGCTGGGTCGCCTTGCGGGCCGCCAGCATGCCGTCCATCAGGGCCAGGATGTCCTTCTGATAGGCCGCCATGTTGGCGGCGATCTCGGCGCGCTTGTCCTCGGCGATCGCGGAAGCGGTCAGGGCGGCGGCGAACTCGGCCGCGCGCTTCTTGATGTCGTCAACGTATTTCGGGTCCAGCCGCAGCAGGAAATCCTTCTCGTGCCGGCGCATCATCAGCATCGTCACCTGCAGGCCGAGCTCGCTCGCCGCCTTCAGGCTGGTCTCGGCGGCATGCACCGAGGCGCGTGCCGCGCCCTGCAGCCCTTCCTTCTCGTTCAGGCCGTTCCGGGTCTCGGCCGCGACGACCGTGGCGAACTGCGCCGCGTACTGCGTCGCGAGCTTGCGCGCCTCCTCGACCAGGGCGCGCTCTTCGGCGTCGTTGATCAGGCCGGCCAGGTTGCCAAGATGCGTGTCCGCGCGACGCATCACCTCGCCGTGGCGGCCGACATACTTGGTGTCGCGGCGCAGCAGGAAATCCTTCTCGGCGCGGCGCGCCTCCAGCATCAGGAGTTCGACCTTCGACATCTCGCCGTTGGCGCTGTCGATGCGGTCGGTCTCGGCCTGAATCCGAGCCGTCGTCTGCTGCGCGGCGACATAGAAGCCGCCGACCGCCAGGAAGCCGATCAGCGCCGCCGCGCCGATCAGGCCGATCTGATACTTCAAGCTGAAGCGGGCCAAGGCCTGCTCCAAGCCGAATAGCGCTCCCATGTCAGCCCTCCGAACGAGCCCTCCGCTCGTCTTCGAAGGCTTATTATTTGAGAGAGGCGATAAATTTGTATTGATGAACTTACGTATTCAAAGTTGAGCCCTCACGCTTTTCAGAGGCCCGTTCAGTTTCATTGGCAGAAGCCGTCAGATCGGTAGTCATGGACAAGACGGGCCGCTCAACTCGTCTCTGAGCGGGCCTGCATCAGATCAGGCGAAGCGGAAATTTGGTCTTGATAACGCGATTGGCCTTGCGCATTATATACAATATTGTATGATAGGGGAATGGAAGAGTTCCAATCGCTCACGCCACCCGCGATTTCCACCCCGACGCGCCGTGCGTCGCTGTCGCAGCCGGGGCGGACGGGGGCGGAACAGAAGCGCCGCGGAACAGAAGCGCCGCGTTCTCCCGTCGTGGCCGGGCTTGACCCGGCCACCCACGCGGCCACCGCAGCTCGGCGGAAAGCCGTGGATGCCCGGAACTTCGTCCGGGCATGACGAAAGCGGAGGAACAGATGCGCCGGAGAACCCTCTCCCTCATCGAGGGAGTGGGCAGGGTGAGGGTGTGCCGGTTCCGGCAGAACACCCGTCAAGGCCCTCGCCCCGGCCCTCTCCCACATTGCGGGATAGGGAGAGCGGAACGGATGCGCCGCGCTCTGGCCGGGGCTGGTCGGCAGCGGGCCGGCGGTCGGCGCGTGACCGCGTCCCGTTCAGTCCCGCCGCCGGCGCAGCGCGACGCCGAGCGCCGCGAGTCCGGCGCCGAGCAGCATCAGGCTTCCCGGCTCCGGCACGTCGCGCGGTGCCGTGCCGGGGCCGTCCTCGTAGGCGACCAGCAGGCCGTTGACCAGGAACTGGTCGGCGAAACCGAACACATAGCTTTCCACGATCAGCGTGTTGCCGATCAGCCCGCCCGGGTTCGGCGCCTGAAGGATCTGCTCGCCGGCTTCGCACGCGCTGCTGCAGAGGAAGCTGCCGAGCCCGTCCAGGCCGAGCGAGGCCACGGTGTTCTCGATGCCGGTGAAGTCGGTGCCCAGCGGCGCGGTGCCGAAGAAGAATGTCGTGCTGGCCTGGAGATTCGACAGCAGCGACACCGCCTGCAGCGCGACCGGGGCGGAGAACTGGAAGATGACGAGCTCGGGCCCGCCGAGATTGTCGACGAACGGGCTGTCGAATTCGCTGGTGGAGACGCCCAGGCCGTCGGCGTACCAGCCGAGATAGGCCTTATCGAGCGCGCCGAAGGTCGACGTCGCGGCGTAGGCCGACGCCGTCACCGAGAGCGGCCCGTTGCTGAAGCTCACCGTGTTGCCTTCCGGCCCATAGGTCGCGGCGCCGCCGCCGGCCAGGCTGAAGGCATAGGTGGTGGCCGCCTCGGCCGCGCCCGCGAGCGAGGTGGCGAGCAAGGCGGCGCCCGCCGCCGTCGAAAATCTTTTGACCAAGCACTGCATGCTGTCCCCCGGCTTCCTGTTCAATGGTCCTGGGGGAATTCCGCAAGCAAATCGGAGGCCAAACCGACTAAACGCAATAGAATCGTGCGCTTAGGCGCATTTAGACGATTGTATCAAATCTATTTCGTAAAAATAACTGACGAAACCATGGCCGATTTCCCCCGCCGCGAAGCAACCGCTGGCGCCGGGGCGACGACCGCCTTCGTTTCGAATGTTTCAGGCCGGCCGGGCCATCCGCTCCAGCTCCACCAGCGCCAGCATCAGGTGATAGGCCGAGCTGGTCGGCAACGGACCGTCGATCGGCGTCAGGTCACGCGCCAGGTATTCGTGCCAGCCGCCGGCCGGCTTCAGATGGCGCTCCAGCAGGAAGGCGAGGTCGCTGGCCAGCCGGTCGCGCTCGAAGCCGTCGGGATGGGCGTGCGCATAGGCCGACTGCGCCTTGATCAGCTCGGTCACGCCCCACAGCCGCTTGCGGTCGTCCACCGCCTCGCCGGTCTGCGCATCGACCGACAGCACCACGCCGCCATCCTCGTCGATGCCGTGCTCCGCCGCCCAGCCATAGAGCCGGTTCAGGTCGAGCGGGCACGTGGCCGTCGGGTCGCGCCGCAGCAGCTCGGCGATCAGCCAGTACCATTCGAAATGGTGCCCCGGCTCGGCGGTCGGGCGCGCGTCCTCGATCCGCTCACGCAGGCTGCCCGTCTCGGGATGCGCGATCTTCTCGGCCAGCAGCCGCAGGATGCCCTGTGCCTTGGTCGACCACGCCGCCTCCCCCGTCGCCGCATAGAGCGCGAGATAGGCTTCGAACAGGTGCATATGCGGGTTCTGCCGCAGCCGCCGCTCGCTCGGCGCCCAGCCGCGATCCGACTCTGCGGCAAACCATCCGTCCTCGAGCTTCAGCTTGGCTTCGACCGCGCCGGCGCCGGCGCGCGCCAGGGTCAGCGCGTTGTCGTCCTTCAGGATCGCCGCATAGGTGGCGAGGCCCAGAATGCCGAAGGCATGGGCGTAGAGATCCTTGCGCGTATCCTGCGGCCGGCCTTCGGCATCGATGGCGAAGTACCAGCCGCCCTGCTCGACATCCCAGAAGCGCTCGCGCAGCGTTCGCGCGATCTCACGCGCCCGCTCGGCGGCGAGCGCGTCGCCCCAGCGCCGATGCGCATGCGCGAACACCACCAGCTGGCGTCCCGCCACGATCAGCCGGTGCGCCTCGCCCGGCAGCGGCTTCAGGTCCGGCCCGATCAGCTCGGCGCAGGTGCCGGCGACCGGATTCCATGCCGCCCCCGTCCAGACCGGCAGCATCGTCCGCATCCAGTCGTCGAATCGCCGATACAGCGCGGGCAGCTGGTCCAAGCGGCAATGTCCTCAACTTCAAGGCGGCGCATACTGGCGCCCGGCCGGAGGGGAGGCAATCGGTGATCGGGGCGCCGTCGCACTTGCAGACGATCCAGGCGTTGCGTGCCGTGGCGGCGCTCGGCGTGCTGCTGTTCCATGCGGCCGAGGCCGCGTCCCACAATGCCGGCTACGCGCCGTCGGCCTTCTCCAATGCCGGCGCCGCCGGCGTCGACCTGTTCTTCGTCATCAGCGGCTTCGTCATGGTGCAAGCGCACCGCGACTGGTTCGGCTCCGGGCCGCTCGCGCGCGAATTCCTGGCGCGGCGGCTGATCCGCATCGTGCCGCTCTACTGGCTGGCGACGGCGCTGATCGCCGCGCTGCTGCTCGTCGCACCGGCTCTCTTCCAATCGCGCGCATTCGACGCCGGTCACGTCGCGCTCTCCTTCCTGTTCGTGCAGAGCCAAGCGGGCGAGGATTTCGGCGTGCTGCACGGCGCCGGCTGGTCGCTCTGTTTCGAGATGTATTTCTACCTGCTGTTCTTCGTGTGCATGCCGTTCGGCCGCCGCGCCGTGTTCATCGGGCTCGCAGTCATCTTCGCGTTCGGCATCGCGGCCGGACCGTCGCTCGGCGCGCGTTCGACGCCGTTCGAAACCTTCGCCGACCCGATGCTGCTCGAATTCCTCGCCGGCATGCTGCTGGCGGAGGCGCTGCAGAAAGGGCGCGCCCTGCCGCGCAATCTCGCCTGGCCGCTCCTGCTCTGGGGCCTGTCCGCCATCGCCGTCGCCGGCGAGATCGGCCTGGTTTCCGACCGCCGCGATCCCTGGCGGGTGCTGGTCTGGGGCGTGCCCGCAATCGCGATCGTCTGGGGCGCGATCTCGGTCGAGCGGCCGGGCCTGGTGCCGCGCTGGCTGGTCGCGCTCGGCGACGCCTCCTACAGCCTCTATCTGTTGCACCTGCTGGTGCTGCCGGCGCTCGGCAAGGCCTGGGCGGCGGCCGGGCTGACCGGCGCGCTGCCGCGTCCGGTCTTTCTCGCTTGCGGCATCGGCCTCAGCGTCGCGGCCTCGCTCCTGGCATTCCTCCATGTCGAACGGCCGATGACCCGGCGCTTGCGCGCCGCCGCACGGATTCCGCTAGCATCGTCGCAGAAGAAATTCGGGGAGTGAGAACGGTGCCCGCAGAGCCGCAAGCCTATCCGCTGAGCGACATCACCGTCATCGATCTCGGCCAGATCTACCAGGGCCCCTACGCCACCTTCCTGCTCGCCATGGCCGGTGCCAAGGTCATCAAGGTGGAGCCGCCGGGCGGTGAGCCGATCCGCGCGCGGGCCAAGGTGGCGCGCGGGTCGCTGCCGCTCGCCATGCTCAACTCCAACAAGCAGGGCATCACTCTCAACCTGAAGACGCCGCGCGGCTGCGCGCTGCTGATCGAGATGGTGAAGCGGGCCGATGTGCTGCTGGAGAACTACGCGCCCGGCGTGCTCGACCGGCTCGGCGTCGGCGCCGAGGTGCTGATGGCGGCGAACCCGCGGCTGATCTACGCCTCCGGCTCCGGCTACGGCCGCTCCGGCCCGAAGCGCGATTTCCTCGCCATGGACCTGACCGTGCAGGCGATCGGCGGCGTCATGTCGGTGACCGGCGAGCCGGATGGCAGCCCGCTGAAGGCCGGCCCGGCGATCGCCGATTTCCTCGGCGGCATCCATCTCTATGGCGGCATCACCACCGCGCTGTACGAGCGCAGCAGGACCGGCCGCGGCCGGGTGGTCGAGGTCGCCATGATGGAGGCGATCTATCCCTCGCTCGCCTCCAATCTCGGCATGCACTACTGGAGCGAGGGGACGCTCACCGCCCGTACCGGCAACCGCCACGGCGGCCTCGCCATGGCGCCCTACAACGTCTACCGCGCCAAGGATGGCCATGTCGCCGTCATCTGCGTCACCGAGGAGCACTGGAAGTCGCTGGCCCGGGTGATGGGGCGGGAGGATCTGATCGCCGACCCGCGCTACGAGAACCACACCACACGCGCGAAGATCATGGACGAGGTCGACGCCCTGGTCTCCGCCTGGACCGCCACCCTGACCAAGGACGAGATCGCCGAGATCGCCAAGGCGCGGAAGATCCCCGCCGCGCCGGTGCGCGACCTGACCGAGGTGACCAACGACCCGCATATGCACGAGCGCGGCATGCTCAGCTGGATGGATCATCCGGAGCTCGGCCGCGTGGTGCTGCCGAACAGCCCGATCCGCTACGACGGCACGTCGCCGATGCCGCTGGTGCCGAGCCCCGAGCTCGGCCAGCACAACCGCGATGTCTATTGCGGCTGGCTCGGTCTCGGCGAAGCCGAGTTCGACGGCTTGCGAAAGGAGGGCGTCATTTGACTCTCCCTCCCCGCCGACAGGCGGGGAGGGTCGGGGTGGGGTTTGCGGCTGCGCTGCGGCGGCCGAAAAAATGAGCAATCGGCTACATGTCGGACACTACAGACCGGATACATGCCTGACAGTCTCCTCGGTTTGTTCCGCTTTGCGGCGCCCCGGCCGGGGCGCCGCAAAGCGGCGGAGTTTCTTGGTGCGCCGGT
>QOZS01000007.1 GCA_003576705.1 Desertibaculum subflavum | reverse complement strand
GCTTCGGTGGCGGCGGTGGCGCTGGCGCAGGCGGCCGCTTCGGCGGTGGCGGCGGCCGGTTCGGTGGCGGTGATCGGTTCGGTGGCGGAGGCGGCGGCTTCGGCGGCCCGCGCCCGCCGCGCGCCCCCCGCCAGGCGCCGGACCCCTCCACCGCGGTCGATGTCAGCGGCAAGGTGAAGTGGTTCAACGGCCAGAAGGGCTTCGGCTTCGTTGCCGCCGACGATGGCGGCAAGGACGTGTTCGTGCACATCTCGGTGCTCGAGCGCGCCGGTCTCGCCACGCTCGGCGAAGGCCAGCCGGTCTCCATGAAGGTCGTCGACACGCCAAAGGGGCGCGAGGCGATCTCGCTCACCGCCTAAGACCTGGGCCTGAAGCCTGGCGCCGGCGGAACCGCCGGCGCGGGTAGGCTGCAGGACCGGTATCAAGCGTCGAACGGCGAGGCGGCCGCGCCCCCAGCGGCCGCCTCGTTTCGCTTGTGCATGCCCCTATCTTTCTGGAATGATTACATTGTTGCACGGGCCGCCTGTCGGATATCCGGCAAGGCGATGGCCGTGCAAGCCGGGGACGGGGGATCGGCTTGGCGCTGCACGACAACGTCTTCGACGTGATCGACGGCTTCTACGCCGCGGGCGGCGGCGAGCTGCCCTGGGCCGTCGCCTGGGACCGGCTGCTGCAGGCCACGCGCTTCGCCGGCGCCAGCATCTTCTCCTTCGACCGCCAGGCCAGGGTCGGCGCCTGCATGGAGCGGCGACCGGTTTCGGCCGGCATCTGGCACCGCATCGATCCGGATTTCGGCCGGCGCTACAGCGACGAAGGCTATTGCCATATCGATCCGCAGCGCCGCTTCCTGCTCGACAACCTGGCCACCATCCGCATCCGCTACGACGCCCTGCATTCGACCGAAGCGGAGATGGACCGCGACCCCTATTACGCGCTGGTCGAGCGGCATACCGGCCACCGCTACTATCTCGGCGCGCAGACCGATCCGGCCCAGGGCATCGGGGCCACCATCTGCCTGCACCGCCCGCGCGCCGCCGGCCACGCGACGCCGGAGGAGATCGCGCTGTTCGGCGCCTTGATGCCGCATTTCGAGCGCGCCTTCCTGCTGGAGCGCCGGCTCGGCCTGGCATTGACCCCGGGCGGCGCCGCCGCCGCGCTGCTCGATCTCAACCCGACCGGCATCCTGGTGATCGATGCGCATGGCCGCGTCGCCTTCGCCAACCGCGCGGCGGAAGCGATGGCGGCGCGCGCCGATGGCTTCGCCCTCTTGCCCGACGGCATGCACGCGCTCCGCGCCGGCGACGACGCCAAGCTGCAGCGCCTGATCGGCGCCGCGGTGAAGCCCGAGAAGCGGGGCGGCGGCGCGCTGCGCCTCGCCCGCAAGACCGGCGCGCGCGACTACACCGTGCAGGTGATGCCGCTGCCGCCCACTGCCGCGATCGTCGCCAGCGTGGTGCCCGCGGCCTGCGTGCTGATCGCCGATCCCACGGCACTGGCGCCGCCGGTCGGGCATCTGCTCGGGCCGCTCTACGGCCTGACGGCGACCGAGACCCGGGTCGCCGAGCAGCTCGCCGCCGGCGACACCATCGAGCAGGCGGCGCAGGCGCTCGGCATGGCCTGGGCCACCGCGCGCAGCCACCTGGCGGCGATCTTCCGCAAGACCGGCACGCGCCGCCAGCCGGAGCTGATGCGGCTGCTGCTGACCCTGCCGGCGGGGATCGGTTCGGCCGAGCTCGAGCCGGTCGACCCTCAGGCCGCCATCACCAGAGGCCGGCCTGTTTCAGCTGATACATGAAATAGGTGTAGGTCGGGATGGCGAGCGCGAGGTTGATCCACAGGAAGCGTCGGATCAGCGTTGCAACCGTTTTCATCGCGACCTCCGACGCACCAGAACCACCCGAACAGCCGGATTAGGCCACGCCCGAACCCGTTAACGCTATAGGTTTTATTCAAATTTTATGGATCTGGGGCCTTCGCGCCGTGGCGTTGCCAATTATATCGTGATACAATATTTTATCGAACTCCACCAGGAGCGACGGTAAAATCTCATGATCGGCAAAACCGGCCTGCATGTTGATCGTGTGACCGCACCGCAGCGGACTCCCGCTCCATCAGCGCCAACCCTACTATCCGAGCGGAACAGATGCGCCGCGGAACGGATATGCCGCCTCGGCCCGAGGGAAATCCGAGGCACCGGAGGCAGCCGGCGGAACAGATGCGCCGCGCAACAAATGCGCCGCCCTCCGCGGAGCGAGACCGCGGAACAGACATGCCGCTGGTTTGATTCCGACCGGCCCCCTCCCCATACTGCGGCGCAACACCATGTAACGATATGCGTACCGAGGCAGCGCCCATGAGTAGCCGCAAACCGACGCTTGAGGACTGGCAGAAGCTCGCGGCGGGCGAGCTTGGCGGGGCCGAGGCCGCGAGCCTGGCCTGGAACACGCCGGAAGGCATTGCCATCAAGCCGCTCTACACGGCGGCGGACCTGGCCGGCCTGGAGCTGCAGCAATTCCCTGGCTTCGAGCCGTTCACCCGCGGCGTGCGCGCCACCATGTACGCGAACCGTCCGTGGACCATCCGGCAATATGCCGGCTTCTCCACCGCGGAGGAGTCGAACGCCTTCTACCGGCGCAACCTCGCCGCCGGCCAGGCCGGGCTCTCGGTCGCCTTCGATCTCGCCACCCATCGCGGTTACGACAGCGACCATCCGCGCGTGGTCGGCGATGTCGGCAAGGCCGGCGTGGCGATCGACAGCGTCGAGGACATGAAGATCCTGTTCGACGGCATTCCGCTCGACAAGATGTCGGTGTCGATGACGATGAACGGCGCGGTGATCCCGACCTTGGCGAACTACATCGTCGCGGCGGAGGAGCAGGGCGTCGGCGCGGACAAGCTCGCCGGCACCATCCAGAACGACATCCTGAAGGAGTTCATGGTCCGCAACACCTATATCTATCCGCCCGGGCCATCGATGCGCATCGTCGCCGACATCATCGAGTACACGGCGAAGCGGATGCCGAAATTCAACTCGATCTCGATCTCCGGCTACCACATGCAGGAGGCCGGGGCGACCGCGGTGCAGGAGCTCGGCTTCACCATCGCCGACGGCAAGGAATATGTGCGCCAGGCGCTGGCGCGCGGGCTCGATGTCGACGCCTTCGCCGGCCGGCTCTCGTTCTTCTTCGCCATCGGCATGAACTTCTTCATGGAAGTGGCGAAGCTGCGCGCCGCGCGCCTGCTCTGGGCGCGGGTGATGCGCGAGTTCAACCCGAAGAAGCCGGTCTCGTCGATGCTGCGCACGCATTGCCAGACATCCGGCGTTTCGCTGACCGCGCAGGATCCCTACAACAACGTGATCCGCACCACGCTCGAGGCGCTGGCCGCCGTGCTCGGCGGGACGCAATCGCTGCACACCAATGCGCTGGACGAGGCGCTGGCGCTGCCGACCGACTTTTCCGCCCGCATCGCCCGCAACACCCAGCTGATCATCGCCGAGGAGAGCGGCGTGACCAAGGTCGTCGATCCGCTCGGCGGCTCCTGGTATGTCGAGGCGCTGACCCACTCGCTCGCCGCGCATGCCTGGCAGCTGATCGAGGAGGTCGAAGCGCTGGGCGGCATGACCAAGGCGGTCGAAAGCGGCATGCCGAAGCTGCGCATCGAGGAGGCGGCGGCGCTGAAGCAGGCGCGGATCGACCGCAAGGAAGAGGTCATCGTCGGCGTCAACAAGTACCAGGCGAAGGACGACCAGCAGGTCGACGTCCTGGTGGTCGACAACGACAAGGTGCGCGAGGCGCAGATCACCCGCCTCTCGCGCATCAAGCAGACGCGCGATGCCAAGGCCTGCGCCGCCGCGCTGGAGGCGCTGACCAACGGCGCCGCGGCAAACGGCAACCTGCTGGAGCTCGCCGTCAACGCCGCGCGCGCGCGGGCGACGGTCGGCGAGATCTCGGACGCGATGGAGAAGGTGTTCGGCCGGCATCGGGCGGAGATCCGCTCCGTCGCCGGCGTCTATGGCGGCGCCTACGAGGGCGATGCCGGCTTTGCCAAAGTGCAGCGCGAGGTCGAAGGCTTCGCCAAGGCGGAAGGCCGCCGGCCGCGCATCCTGGTGGTCAAGATGGGCCAGGACGGCCATGACCGCGGCGCCAAGGTGATCGCCACCGGCTTCGCCGATATCGGCTTCGACGTCGATGTGGGCCCACTGTTCCAGACGCCGGAGGAAGCCGCGCGCGACGCGATCGAGAACGACGTGCACGTGATCGGCGTCTCGACCCAGGCGGCCGGCCACAAGACCCTGGTGCCGGGGCTGATCCAGGCGCTGAAGGCGCAGGGCGCGGACGACATCCTGGTGGTCGTCGGCGGCGTCATCCCGCCGCAGGACTATCCCTTCCTGCGCGAGGCCGGGGTCGCCGGCATCTACGGGCCCGGCACCAACCTGGTCGCGGCTGCGGCCGAGATCATCGCGCTGCTGCAAGGACGGCGCGAGGCGGCGTGAGCGACCACACCGCGTGGATGCCGGTCGACATCCGCGCGGCGGCTCCGGATGATCTGGAGCCGATTGCGGCGGTCGATGCCGCCGCCTGGCGCGAGCACTACGCGCCGCATGTCCCGCCCGAGGTGGCGGAAGCCTGGCTCGCCCGCATCCCCTACACTTGGCGGCGCAGCTTTCGCGAGGGCCGGACCGATTTCGTCGTGCGGGTGGCGGCGACCGACGGCGCGGTGATCGGTTTCGTCGCGGTGGAGCGGGCCCGGCTCTGGTCGCTGCAGGTCGATCCCGCCTTCGACGACCGCGGCATCGCCGAGGCGCTGTTCGCCGATGCGCGCGAGCTTTGCGGCCCCGGCCTGTTCGTGCATTCGCTCGCCGCCAACCGGCGGGCCAGCGCGTTCTGGAACGCGCAGGGCCTGCGCGTCGTCGCCGAGATGAAGGACGTCTTCCTCGATGCCGAGATCCCTACCCTCATCTATGCGTTCTGACCGCGCGCGGTCAGCGCGCCTGCAGGTCGATCGGCCGGCCGTCCTTCTCGAGCCGCGCGAGCGTCGCCACCACCTCGCCATAGCGGGTATCGGCATAGACCTTGGCGGGCAGCAGGATGTCGACGTCGGACCGGCGGGCGAACCACACCTCGAAGCCCGGCTCGTCCGGCCCGCGCGTCGCCGTGTCGTACTTGGCCGAATAGCCGGCGATGCGGTCGACATACAGCACGCAATGCAGCGCCTCGCCCCGGAACGCGCCGGCGATACGCGGCTCGATCTTCTCCGTCCCGGTCGCCTTGGGGTAAAGATCGTAGCGGCGCCGGCCGTCGAACACCGGGATGTGCGCGCTGCAGGCCTCCGCCGCACTGGGCCGCAGGATGGCCGCCAGCAGCGCGCTGAGCGGATCGATGGCGCCGCGCGTCATCTCGGGCCGCACCGGATCGCGCCCGTCCTTCTTCGGCGGCGGCACCATCTCGGCATGCGCGATGCCGGCGGCATCCCAGCGCACCTTGGCGGTGCGCGGATCGATGAAGCGGCTGGTCACCCGGCTCTCATGCGCCAGCGCGGCGACCGGGGAACCGTGCGCCCCTTCGGAGCGCGCCGCCATGCGGTAGCGCGTCAGCGAATCGGCCATGCCCTCGGTCCGCACGTCCATGGTGATGACGTAGCGGTCCGGCGTCAGCTCGATCGCCCCTTCCATCTTCAGGTCGAACAGGCCGACGAATTGCACCAGATAGCCGAAGCTATAGCGTTCCGGCGCCGTCGCCCGGGCAAGACCGGGCATCAGGCACAAGGCAAGCGTGGCGAGGGCAAGGCGTCGCATGCGCCGAAGATGGGGCTTCCCCGGCGCCGCGGCAACTCCCTCACCGGGTCGTGTGGGGCGGCGGGACTGTGATAGGTAACCCCGCGATGCACGCGAAATCCCCCGCCGCGACCGACTATCGCCGCGTCAGCGATCCGGATGCCCTCGCCACCGCCTTGCTGGCCGGCGAGCGGCGGGCGCTGGCGCGGGCGATCACGCTGGCCGAGTCCACCCGCGACGACCATCGACGCATCGCCGAGGCGGTGATCGACAAGGTGCTGCCTCGGACCGGCAAGGCGATCCGGCTCGGCATCACCGGCACGCCCGGCGTCGGCAAGTCGACCTTCATCGAGGCCTTCGGCCGCTATCTGACGGCCGCCGGCAAGCGGGTGGCCGTGCTGGCGGTCGACCCTTCGTCGGCGCTGTCCGGCGGGTCGATCCTCGGCGACAAGACGCGGATGGAGGAGCTGGCGCGCGATCCCGCCGCCTTCATCCGCCCCTCGCCCGCCGGCCGCACCTTGGGCGGCGTGGCGCGGCGCACGCGCGAGGCGATGCTGCTGGCCGAGGCGGCGGGCTTCGACGTGGTCATCATCGAGACCGTCGGCGTCGGCCAGTCGGAGACGGCCGTCGCCGAGATGGTCGACCTGTTCCTGCTGCTGCTGGCGCCCGGCGGCGGCGACGAGCTGCAGGGCATCAAGCGCGGCATCATGGAGATCGCCGACCTCGTCGTGGTCAACAAGGCCGATGGCGACTTGCTGCCGGCGGCCCGGCTCGCCGCCACCGAATACGGATCGGCGCTGCGGCTGATGCGGGCCAAGCTCGCGTTCTGGCGGCCGCGCGTGCTGCTCGCCTCGGCGCTCAACCGCGACGGCCTCGATGCGGTCTGGCGCTCGGTCGAGGATTTCCGCAAGGCGGCGGAGGCCGAGGGCGAGCTTGGCCGGCGCCGCGCCCAGCAGGCGAATACCTGGCTCTGGGGCGAGATCCGCGAAGGCCTCACCGCCGCGTTCCGCGCCTATCCGGCCGTCGCCCGCGCGCTGCCCGAGATCGAGCGCCGCGTCGCGGCGGGCCAGCTGAACCCTGCCGCCGCGGCGCGCGAGCTGCTCAAGAGGTTCCAGAAATGAGCGGTTTCCAAATCGTCGGCCTGGACCATGTCGTCGTGCGCGTGCGCGACCTGGAGCGCATGGTCGCCTTCTATCGCGACGCCATCGGCTGCGTGGAGGAGCGGCGGCTGGAGCGGCTCCAGCTGGTGCAGATGCGCGCCGGCCGCTCGATGATCGACCTGATCGCCGGTCGCGGTTCCGAAGCGGCGGGCAACATGGACCACCTCTGCATCCGCATCGAGCCCTTCGAGGCGAGCGCGATCCGGGCCCAGCTTGGCCGTTTCGGCGTCGAGATCGGCGAAGTGGTCACGCGCTACGGCGCCGAGGGCGACGGCCCGTCGGTCTACCTGAACGACCCGGAGGGCAATGTCATCGAGCTGAAGGGGCCGCCCGGCGCCGCGCCGTGACCAGGTCTTCGTACAGCGCCAGCGTCCGCGCACACATCAGGTCGACGTCGAAATTCGTCTCGACATGCGCGCGCGCCGCGACCGCCACCGCCCGGCGCGTCTCCAGGTCGAGCCGCATCGCGGCCTGCAAGGTATCGGCGAGCACCTTCGCCTCGCCGGGCGCGATCAGCCAGCCGGTCTCGCCGTCGCGCACGATCTCCGCCGCGGCGCCGTGGGCGGTCGCGATGACCGGCCGGCCCATCGCCTGTGCCTCGGCCAGAACGCGGTTCGAGGAGGTCGGGCGGAGCGCCGGCGACACCACCACATCGGCCAGCTGGTAGGCCGCCGGCACGTCGCGGCAGCCTTCGATCAGCCTGAGCCGGCCGCCCAGGCCGCGGCTCTTGGCCAGCTTGATCAGCTTGTCGCGGTAGCGCGCCTCGCCGCCTTCCGGCGCCAGGATGACGCCGATCACCTCGGCGCCCGGCAAGAGGGCCAGCGCCTCGATGAAGGTGGCATGGCCCTTGTCCTCGATCAGGGCGCCGGGCAGCAGCGCCACCGGCATGCCGTCCGGCAGCCGCCATTCGCGGGCGAGCGTGATGACCCGCTCGGTCGAGACGCGGGCCGGGTCGAAGCGGTCGAGGTCGATGCCGCGCGGGATGGTGACGATCTTCTCCGGCGCCAGGCCATGCGCCTCCTGCAGCCGCTTGGCCGCATAGGCGGAGCCGGCGATGACGCGATCCGCGGCCAGCATGTCGCGGAGCTGGCGCCGGCCGAGCGTGCCGCCCGCGTCGTAGAAAGTGGAAACGAGCGGCACCGCGAGCGCCTCGGCTGCCGCCTTGGCGCTGGCGGCGGGCTCGACCGCCCGCAGGTGAATGAGGTTCACCCGGTGCGTGCGCGCCGTCTCCACCAGCAGCTTGGTGTTGCGCCGCGCCGCCAGCATGCCCTGGTTCGACAGCGGCAAAGTGACGTGCTGGGCGCCGACGCGTTCGACCTCGCGGCTGACCGGGCCGCCTTCCGAGACGACCACCGCGCCATAGCGGGCGCGCGCCAGCGCATCGGCGATCTCGACGGTCGTGCGCTCGGCGCCGCCCGCCTCGAGCCGGGTGATCACCTGCATCACCGACAGGGCGCGCCGTTCCGGCACGGCCTCGGCGATGCTAGCTTCGCCGCGGTTCTGCAGCTTTTCCACTCCTGGTGACCAATGACGGCCCAAGCCGCGCCCGCCCGACTCGTACGACCCGACGGCACGACCATCGCCTATCATGCCCTATCCGGCAAGCCGCCTGTTGTGATGTTCTGCGGCGGCTTCAAGTCTGACATGACGGGAACGAAGGCCTTGGCGCTCGAAGCGAGCTGCCGTGCCGAGGGTCGCGGCTTCATCCGCTTCGACTACTACGCGCATGGCGCCTCGCCCGGCGATTTCGAGCAGGCGACGATCGGGCGCTGGAAGGACGATACCCTGGCGGTGATCGACGAGGTGGTGCAAGACCCGCTCGTCGTCGTCGGCTCGTCGATGGGCGGCTGGATGATGCTGCTGGCGGCGCTGGCGCGTCCGGAACGGGTGAAAGGCCTGGTCGGCGTCGCCGCGGCGCCGGATTTCACCCAGGAGCTGATGTGGCCGGAGCTTTCCGACGAGGCGCGCGCCGTCCTGGCCCGTGACGGCGTCTGGCGCCGGCCGTCGCAATATTCCGACGACCCGTATCCCATCACCCTCAGGCTGATCGAGGAGGGGCGCGACCACCTCGTGCTCAACCGGCTGGGCGGCCTCGCCTGCCCGGTCCGCCTGCTGCACGGCGTGCAGGATGCGGACGTGCCCTGGCGGCATTCGCTGCGCCTGCTGGAGGCGCTCGGCGGCGTCGACGTCACGCTGACCCTGGTCAAGGACGGCGATCACCGGCTGTCGACGCCGGCCGACATCGCCCGGCTGTGCACCACCGTCGAGGCGCTGTGCCGGCAGGTCGGACAAGGCTGATCAGGCAGCCGCGCGCAGCTGCTCGCGGATCACCCGGGCCAGCTCGCTCGGCTTGTAGGGCTTGCGGATGATCGGGAAGGGGCCGCCCTCGGCGGACGCATCGTCGGTAAAGCCGGAGGTCAGCAGGATCGGCAGATGGGGCCGGCGGCGGCGCGCCTCCTCGGCAAGCTCGCGCCCGTTCATGCCGCCCGGCATGACGATGTCGGTAAACAACAGGTCGAACGGCACCGCCGCCTCGATGCGGTCGAGCGCGGCCCGCGCGTCGCCCACGGCCTCGACGACGAAACCGAGCCGTTCCAGCTGCTTGGCGACGAAATTGCGCACCAGCGCGTCGTCTTCCACCACCAGGATGCGGCTGCCGGCGGGGTCGGCCATCGGCTCCGGCAGCAAGGCGGTGGAGGCCGGCTCCGCCGGCGCCGCGACCGGCAGCTGGATGGTGATGGTGGTGCCGCGGCCGATATCGCTCCTGAGCTGCAGCCCGCCGCCGGACTGGCGGGCGAAGCCGTAGACGGCGCTAAGGCCGAGACCGGTGCCCTTGCCCGGCGGCTTGGTGGTAAAGAAGGGCTCGACGGCGCGGCGCATCACTTCGGGCGTCATGCCGCTGCCAGTATCGGTCACGTCGAGGGTGACGTAGCGGCCGGGCTCGAGGTCGCTGTCGGCCGCTTCGGCCGGGCCGATCTCCATCTGCCCCATGGACAGCGTCAGCGTGCCGCCGGCGGGCATGGCGTCGCGGGCATTGATGGCAAGGTTGAGAATGGCGCTTTCGAGCTCGGCCGGATCGACCTTGGTCCAGAGCTCGGCCGGGGCGGGGTCGACCTTGACCACGATGTGCTCGCCGACCGCGCGGGTGACCAACGGCAGACCGCCCTGCACCAGCGCGGCGAGCTCGACCGATTGCGGACGAAGCGGCTGGCGCCGGGCGAAGGTCAGCAGGCGGCGGGTCAGGTCGGCGCCGCGCTCCGCCGCGGCGCGGATCATCGCCGCCAGCGAGCCGATCACCTGTTCCTTGGCATGGCGCTCGATCATCGAGGCGTTGCCGATCACCACGGTCAGCAGGTTGTTGAAGTCGTGCGCGACGCCGCCGGTGAGCTGGCCGACCGCTTCGAGCTTCTGCGACTGGCGGATGCGCGCCTCCGCCTCGACCCGCTCGCTGACGTCGCGCGCCGCGGCATGGATCCCCTGTTCCGACGCCATCCAGCGCGCCAGCCACAGCATCGGCACGGCGCGCCCGTCCGCGGCCTGGATGCGGATCTCGCTGCTGATCGGCCCGTCGCTCTGCATTGCCGCCTGCAGGAAGCTGGACGCCGCTTCGCGGTCGTCGGCATGCACGATGTCGAGCAGCGCGATACCGCGCAGCGCATCCGGCGCATGGCCCCAGACCTCGCGGCTGCGCGGGCCGACATCGCGGAACCGGCCGCCCCGGTCCAGCATGCAGATCACGTCGAGCGAGTTCTCGACCAGGCTGCGGTAGCGCGCTTCGCTCGCCTGCAGCTGCTGCGCCAGATGCTCGCTGGCAGCAAGACGCTCGCCGGCCGCCGCGGCGCGGGCACGCTCCATCGCATACAGCTCGCGAAAGCGCGCCACGCTGAGCAGCAGCGCGATGGCGATGAACTGCGCCAGGATCGCGTTGATCAGCAGAGCGCCCCGGAGGCTCTCCACGCCCTCCCGGCCCTGTCCGGCGAGGTAGACGACGATCACCGCGGCCATGGCGGCGCTGGTCGGCACCGTGATATTGCGGGCGAAGGCTCGGCCGACCAGGAAGTAGGCGAAGATGTAGAGCGGGAAAGTCCAGCCGAGATAGATCGCCGCCGCTTCCAATGAGCCGGTCACCAGCAGCGCATTGGCGAGATTGGCGGCCATGTAGCCGCAATAGAACACGGCGACCGCCCGGCTGAGCAGGACGAGGCCGTCGAGCGAGACCCGGCCGACGGCGATCAGGATGACGGCGGAGACGGCCGCCGAGACCGGCATGGCAACGCGCTCGAACGGGCTGAGCAGCCCGGCCGGCGCGGCGACGGCAAGACCATAGACGCAGCTTATGATGGACAACACGGCCACCGCGCGCAGGCCGACGATCATGCGCCGACGGCCGGGATGCGGGTCGCCCACACCGCCAGCGGCGGTCGCGATGTGATTCGGCTCGCTCATGCACCCCCTCGGGCGACAGCTTCCTCCATCGCGCGTCCCGCAGCAATAACCGCTAGCCAGCGCCGGCCAGGGCGCGCAGCCCTTCGCGGTAGGTCGGATAGAGCAGGCTCAGGCCAAGCTCGCGCTTGACCTTGGCATTGCCGACGCGCCGGCTCTCGCCATAGAAGCTGCGCGCCATGTCGGATAGCTGCGCCGCCTCGAACGGCACTTCCGGCGGCGGCGCGTGGCCGAGCAGCTCACAGGCGAAGGTGACCACATCCGCCGAAGCGGCCGGCTCGTCGTCGCACAGGTTGTAGATGGCGCCGGGATCCGGACGGGCGATCGACGCTTCCAGCGCCTGGGCGATATCGGCGACATGGATGCGCGAGAAAGCCTGGCCTGGCTTGACCACGCGCCGGGCGGTGCCGGCCCGCACCTGGTCGAGCGCACTTCGCCCGGGCCCGTAGATGCCGGCCAGGCGGAAGATATGGGCTCGCGGCGTCAGCGCCTGCCAGGCGGCCTCGGCGGCAACCCGCCGCCCGGCGCGCTCGGTCAGCGGCGCGACGGGCGTCGTCTCGTCGACCCAGGCACCGCCACTGTCGCCGTAGACGCCGGTGGTCGAGAGATAGCCGATCCAGGCGAGGTCCGGCAGGCGCGCAAGGTCGGCGCCGTGCCGGCGCAGCGCCGGATCGCCGGCGGCATCGGGCGGGATCGACGCGAGCATATGGGTCGTGCCGTCCAGCGCCCCGGCCGGCAGCGCGGCCGTGCCGTCGAATTGATAGGCTTCGATTCCGGCGGCCCGGAGCTCGGCAACCCGCGCGGCCGCCCGCGCCGTTCCGGCAATGCGGAAGCCACGGGGACCAAGGCGCCGGGCCAGGAACGCGGCGCTGTAGGAATAGCCGAAGCAGAACAGGCGGGGCGGCATTGGGGCACCCTGCCGGCCCCCCGACGGCAGGGCAAGTCGGCCGCATGGGCAAGCGGGCGCCGGCGTGCTAGCAGGGGCGCGTGAGACACGCCCGCGCTGCCATCGCCTTCTGCCTCGTTGCCCTTTTCGTCCGGCCGGCGCCGGCGGCCGAATTCAAGGGCGAAGACGACGTCAAGTACCAGGCCTGCCTTCGGCTTGCCGCACGCCAGCCGGACGAGGCCTTCGAAAGTGCACTGCAATGGCGCGAGCGCGGCGGCGGCAGCCCGGCCCGCCATTGCGCCGCCATGGCGCTGATCCAGCTGAAGCACTATGCCGATGCCGCCGACCGGCTGGAGCAGCTCGCCGGGGACCTCCGCAAATCCAACCCGGACCTGGTGCCGGAAGTGCTGTCCCAGGCCGGCAACGCCTGGCTGCTGGCGGGCTTTGCCGAACGCGCCGACGCGGTGCTGACTTCGGCCCTGGCACTGCGGCCGAGCGACGCCGATCTCTATATCGACCGCGCCCGCGTGCGGGCGGCGCGCGAAAGCTTCCGCGAGGCGCTCGGCGATCTCGACGCGGCGCTGCTGATCGAGCCCGACCGCACCGAGGCGCTCGCCTTCCGCGCCTCGGCCTATCGCGCCCTCGGCGAAGCCAAGGCCGCCTTCGCCGATGCCGAGCGCGCCCTCGCGCTCAACCCGGATCAGCTGGAAGCGCTGCTCGAGCGCGGCCATCTGCGCCGCGCCAGCGGCGACATCAAGGGGGCCCGCGCCGATTGGGTGCGGGTGCTCGAGCTCGCCGCCGGCACCCCGGCCGGCGACGCGGCCGCGCTGAACATCCAGAAGATGGACCTGAAGGCGGAGTGACGCGCGGCGGTTACGCGTCCTCACCCTTCGAGACGGCCACCCAGCCTCCGGCAGGGACCTTGGGGCCCCTCAGGATGAGGACGACTGTAAGCCTTCAGTCGGTTGCCTCATCTTGAGGAGCGCCCGAAGGGCGCGTCTCGAAGGGTGAGGCAGCCGTTGCACTGGCGGGCCCCTCAGACAGAAACTCCCGCGTCACCTTGATCGCTTCGGCCAATCCGATGCGCGCGACTTCGACCTCGGGCGGGAACGCCGTCAGCAGGCGCGACGGCAGCATGGCGTCGAGCATGACGAAGACGCCCCTGTCGTCGGCGCGGCGGATCAGGCGGCCGAAGGCCTGCTTCAGGCGGAGCCGCGTCAGCATGTCGTCATAGGCCTGGCGGCCGAACAGCTTGCGCCGCTCGCGGTGCAGGATGTCGGGCCGGGGCCAGGGCACGCGGTCGAACACGATCAGGCGGAGCGAGCGGCCGGGCACGTCGACGCCGTCGCGCACCGCATCGGTGCCGAGCAGGCAGGCATCCTCCTCGCCGCGGAAGATGTCGATCAGGGTCGGCGTGTCGATGCCGTCGACATGCTGGGCGAGCAGCGGGATGCCGGCATCGTCGAGCGGCTGGGCAATGCGCTTCCGCACCGCACGCAGCCGCCAGATCGCGGTGAACAGGCCGAGCGCGCCGCCACCGGACGCGAGGAACAGCTCGCGCACCGCCGCCGCCACCTGGTCGTGACTGTCCCGCCGCACGTCGGTGACGACGAGAACCCGCGTTCGCTTACCGTAGTCGAAGGGCGACGCCAGGCTGGTACGGATTGCCGGCATGGCGAGATGCTGGGCGCCGGTGCGCATCTCGGCGCTGCGCCAATCGGCCTCCTCGTCGCGGTCGGGCCCCTGGTCGCGCAAGGTGGCCGAGGTGACGACGACGCCATGCGCGCGGCGCAGCAGCGCCTCGGCGAAGGGCACGGTCGGATCGACCCAGTGGCGGTGCATGCCGACATCGCTGTCGCGGCCGGCGATGCGCTCGACGGCGAACCAGTCGACGAAGGCATCCTCCTTGCCGCGCTCCAGCGCGCGGAGCATGGCGATCCAGCCTTCCACCGTTTGCGCCCGACGCTCGATGCCGCGCACCGCCGCCTCGATGCGGATCCGCGTGGCCGTATCGAGCTCCTCCGCCTCGTCGTCGAGCCGCGCCAGCAGTGCCTTCATCAGCGTGCGCAGCGGTGCACGCAGCTGGTCGAGCGCCTGGGCCAGCGTATCGGCGGCGGTGAGCAATCCCGGCACCGGCTCCTCCGTGCCGGTCTCGATGCCATAGGGCCCGTCGGCATCCTTGGCGCGGGCCAGCACCTGCTCGCGCACGCGCGCCAGGAAGGCCTCGGCCGGGCCTGACGGCGCCGCGTCGGTCAGCCGCGCGAGCCAGCCTTCGGCCGGCAGCGAGCCCGCCGCGGCAATCGCGGCGCGGAGCGCCTTGGACGCCGCGGCATCTTCCGGCCCGACCAGATCGCCGATGCGCCGTTCCAGCCCGCGGGCCCGGCTGCGCCGGCCACCTTCGGGACCGCGAATCCAGCGGCGGAGCTCGGTGCCCTCGGCGCCGGAGAGGAAGGCGGCGAAGGTGCCGTCCGCGGCGTCGAAGATGTGATGGCCCTCGTCGAACACGTAGCGGCTCGGGCCTTCGCCGGCGGCGGCGCCGCGCGCCGCGCGATGCATCACCAGCGCATGGTTGGCGATGACGATCTCGGCCCGGCGCGACTTCCGACCGGCCCTCTCGATGAAGCATTTCTTGTAATGCGGGCAGGCGGAATAGACGCATTCGCCGCGCCGATCCGTCAGCCCCAGCGTGCGGGCGGGCCCGAGCAGGCCCACCAGCCAGGCCGGGAAGTCGCCGCCGACCATGTCGCCGTCGCGGCTGACCCGGGCCCAGCGCGCCATCAGGCCGAGCGCTACCGCATCGGACGGGCGCATGGCGCCGCCCTGCGCCGCCTCTTCCATGTTGAGCAGGCAGAGGTAGTTCTCGCGGCCCTTGCGCACCACGACCTTCTCCGCCTTCTCCGCCGGATCGGGGTAGAGGCGGTCGAGCTCCTGGTCGATCTGGCGCTGCAGGTTCTTGGTGTAGGTCGAGAGCCAGACCGAGGCGCCGTTGCGCTCGGCCCAGAGCGAAGCCGGCGCGATATAGCCGAGCGTCTTGCCGATGCCGGTGCCCGCCTCGGCCAGCACCATATTGGGCTCGCCCGCCGCGTCGCGCGGCGCGAAGGCGGCGGCGGCGATGGCGGCGTAGTCGGATTGCGCCGGCCGCGCCTCGGCCCCCTCGCCGACCATCTGGGCCAGCCGCTCGCGCGCTTCCTCCGGCCTGACGGGTGCATCCTCCGGCGGCGGCGGCGGCGCATGCTCGCTCCACTCGGCGAGCCGGTTCCAGATGTCGAGCCCGCCATAGGGACCGAGCTTCGGCGCCGGCTCGCCCAACGCCGCCAGCACCGCCGGCGCCCAGGGCCAGCCGCCTTTCGCCATGGTCATGGCGATGGCCGCGACCTCGTTGATGCGGCGCGGCTCGGTGCGGCCAAGCTCGGCCAGCAGCAGCGCCGCCGCACCGGGCAGCACCAGCGCCTCGGCGATATGGTCGCGCGGCAGGTCGAAGCCGAGCACGCGGGCAAGGCCGCGCGGCGTCGGCAGGCAGAACCGTGCCGGCCGCACGAAGGCGAACAGCTCCAGCAGGTCGAAGGCGCGGAAGCGCACCGCCTCGATCCGGGCCGCCACCGCCGGGGCGTGGCAGACCATCGGCGCCTCGCGTTCGACCCGCGCCCGCGCCTCGGCATGGCTTATGGATTCGATCTCGCCATCCGGGCTGATCCAGACCGCGCCGCCGGGACCGGCGGCGAGCGCCGGCGCCGCGGGCAGCGCGGGCGAGGCGGCGGTGCGGAGGGCATGGACCGACATCGCCGCATTATGCGCCCTCGGCCGGGCCCGCGCATCCGACGCGCGGCCTCAGGCGGCGCGGTGTGCGCTGCCGGAGTCCAGTCGTTTCTCCATCGCGATGCCGACCAGGGGATGGCCGCCCGGCAGGCTCATCACCACCGGTGCGTCGCCCCGGTAGCCGATGGCGCGGTAGAGCGGCAGCCCGCTCAAGGTCGCGGTCAGGCAGGCCCGGTCGTAGCCCGCGCGCAGGATATCGGCCTCGATCTCGGCCATGATGCGCCGGCCGAGGCCCTGGCGCGGCATCTGCGCGCTGGCATAGACGGCCCTGACGATCGGCACCTGCGGCGCCAGCTCGGCATCATTGGCGGCATGCAGCGCGTAGGCCGGCCGGCGCACCGACCAGCCGCCGCAGGCCAGGATCGCGTCGTCGCGCTCGATCACGAAGAAGGTCCGGTCCTCGATCAGGTGCGGATCGAGCGTCCCGACATGCAGAATGAAGGCCTCGATGACCTCAAACCCATAGTGATGCCGGCCCAGGGTGCGAAAGCTGTGGGCCTGCATTTCCACGATGGCTTCGCGGTCGGCGGGGGTTGCCCGCCGGATCATGCCATGACGCTCGCTCATCTCCGCCCTCGTCTTCAGCTGACGAGGCGAGGTTTAGCGCTTGCGCCCGAAGCGGCCTGTGGTGCAGTTCACAGGCGCGGAAGCAAACGAGCGGAGATCGGACCTAGGCGGCGGCGCGGCGCGCGCGGCTGCAATCCAGTCGCTTCTCCAATGCGATGCCCACGAAGGACTGCCGGCCGGGCAGATTGAGCACGACCGGCGCATCGCCCAGATATCCCATCGACCGGTAGAGCGGCAGGCTCGCCAGGCTCGAAGTCACGGTCGCCCGCGCGAAGCCGGCACGCACGATCTCCGCCTCGATGTAGACCATCAGGTGCCGGCCGAGACCCTGGCGGGCGAAGCGCGGGTGCATATAGACCGCCCGCACCTTGGGCACCGCTCCGACATCCATGCCGATCGCGGCAAGCCGGGCAAAGCCGGGCCGGCGCACCGACCAGCCGCCGCAGCCCATCGTGGCGCCGTTGCCTTCCAGCACGAAGTAGGTGCGGTCGTCGATCAGGCCGGGATCGAGCGTGCCCGCGGCGAGGAACGCCTCGATCACCTCGGGACCGTAATGGTGACGGCCGAGCGACCGCAGGCTCTCGGCATGCAGGTCGAGCAGGGCGTCCCGGTCGCCGGGCTGTGCCCGACGAATGGTCAGGTTGGCGTCGATCATTCCCGTTCCTTTGGCCTCGCGCCGGCGGCGCGAAGGCGCGGCGCGGCGGAGGGGGCCGATGTGCCGCATGCCAGGCCCGATAACAATCGAGTTTTTCCAAACCCATCGTTGAGCGTGGCTGAATGGCGGCCGCCAGGCCAACGTGTCCGATCAGCCCTGCTTCAAACGCGGCGCCGGCGCCGGCACGTGCGAGGCCCAGAGATGCTGCGCCGCATAGGCGCGCCAGGGCCGCCAGCCTTCGGCACGCGCGAGCAGTTCGGCGGCGCTCGGGCGGCGGCCGGTCTCGTCGGCCATGGCCCGCATCAGGCCGATATCGGCGGCCGGGAAGGCGTCCGGCTCGCGGAGCTCGCGCATGGCGATGTACTGCGCCGTCCATTCGCCGATGCCGGCGAGCGCGCGAAGCCGGCTGATCGCCTCTTCCAGGCTGCGCTTCGGGCCGAAGATCAGCGGATCGGCCGCGACCGTCGCCGCCAGCGCGGCGAGCGCCGCGCCGCGGGCGCGCGGCATGCCGAGTGCCGCGATATCGGCGCCGGCCAGCCGCGCCGGCCGCGGGAAGACATGGGTCAGCGCCGGATGGTCGATATGGGCGAGCGCCAGCCGCTCGCCATAGGTCGCGACCAGCTTGCCGGCGAGGCCGATCGCCGCCGTCACCGTGATCTGCTGGCCGAGCACGGCGCGCACCGCGAGCTCGAACCCGTCCCAGGCGCCCGGCACGCGCAGGCCCGGCCGCGCCTTGACCAGCGGCGCCAGCGCCGGATCCTCGGCCAGATGCGCGCCGATCGCCTGCGGATCGGCGGCGAGATCGAAGACACGCCGCAGGCGCGCGATGATGACCGGCAGCGCCGACAGCTTCGGAAAGCGGATCGTCGCCTTCAGGGCTGCACCCGCGGCCGGCTCCACCGCGACGATGCCGGTCGCGCCGTCGATCTCGATGGTGCGGGCATAGCGCTCGCCGCCGATCGTCTCGACGCCGGGGATGCAGCGCGCGCGCAGGAAGGCGAGCATGGCCGGCCAGTCATAGGGCGGGCGGTAGCGCAGCAGGATCACCACCTCGCCGGTCGGGCCGGCCGGCACTTCGGCCGCCCCGGCGCGGCGGAGCGCGCTGGGCGGGCGGCGGAACAGCTGCTGGAACGTCTCGTTGAAACGGCGGATGCTGCCGAAGCCGGCGGCGAGTGCGATCTCCGCCATCGGCAGGCGCGTCTCGTGGATCAGCTGTTTCGCCAGCAGCACGCGCCGGGTCTGCGCGACGGCGACCGGCGAGGCGCCGAGATGGCGGCGGAACAGACGGCGCAGCTGACGCTCGCCGACGCCGAGGCGATCGGCCAGCGCTTCCACATCGGCGTCGTCGAGCGCGCCGGATTCGATCAGCGAGAGCGCCCGCGTGACCGTGTTCGAGGTGCCGCGCCAGGCGGCGAGATCCGGCGCGGTTTCCGGCCGGCAGCGCAGGCAGGGGCGGAAACCGGCTTCCTGCGCCGCGGCGGCGGAGGCGAAGAAGGTGACGTTCTCGCGCTTCGGCGTGCGCGCCGGACAGATCGGCCGGCAATAGATGCCGGTGGTCCGGACGGCGATGAAAAGCCGCCCGTCGAACCTGGCGTCGCGGGTCTGGATGGCGCGGTAGCAGGCGTCGTGGTCGAGATCCATGGCCGCATGATCGCCGGTAGGACGGCCAGAGTCTCGCGGTTTTCGGACGCCGGCATCTTGGCCGGTTTGCAGGTCCGGAAACGGCGAGCATCGACCGGCGCGAGCCGGCATCATCGCGCCACGACATCGATTCGAGGTCCCGTCCCATGCCGCCACTGACCCTGAAACTCGAACGCGTGCCGGTCGCGATCGGCACGATCCTCCTGTTGACCGACGAAGCGGCACGGGTACGCGCGCTGGACTGGGAGGATTTCGAGGGCCGGTTCCGCCAGCTGCTTAGGCTGCATTACGGCGCGCGCGGCATTGAGATCGTCGAGCAGCGACCGGCCTCGCCGGCGCGGCGCGCGGTCGAGGCCTATTTCGCCGGCGACCTGCGGGCGATCGACACGCTCGCGGTGGAAACCGGCGGCACGCCGTTCCAGCGCGATGTCTGGGCAGCATTGCGCAATATCCCGGCCGGCGAGACGCGGAGCTATGGCGGGCTTGCGGTCGAGATCGGCCGGCCCAAGGCGGTGCGCGCCGTCGGTCTCGCCAATGGCAGCAACCCGATCAGCATCATCGTGCCATGCCACCGGGTGATCGGCAGCGACGGCTCGCTGACCGGCTATGGCGGCGGGCTGCCCCGCAAGCGTTGGCTGCTCGCCCATGAGGGCGCATTGTCCGCACGCTCGGCTGCCTAGCCGGCGAGGGAGCGCCGGTACACCGCCTCGACATGGATATCGGCGCTGTCGAGCACCGGGTAGCCCGGATCATCGCCCTGGAAGGCGAGGAACAAGTCGGTGCCGCCGAGCAGCACCGCCTCGGCGCCGCGATCGACCAGGGCACGACCGGCCGCGTGGAAGAATTGGCACTGCGCCTCGGTGATACGTCCGACGCTCGCCATCGCGCCATAGGTCTCGTGCACCTTCTGCAGCGCCTCGCCTTCGGGCAGCACCACGCGGATGGATGTGAGCCGGCCGTACAGGCCGCTCTCCATCACCATGCGGGTGCCCATGATGCCGATCGACTTCAGGCCCCGACGGGCGATCTCCTCCGCCACGGCGTTCACGCCGTTGATCATCGGCAGGGGCGAGATCGCCTCCAGCTCCTTGATGCAGAAATGCCCGCCCATCGAGGTGACGACGGCCGCCTCGGCGCCGGCCGCCTTCAGGCGCTGCACCAGACGGGCGAAGATCGCCGCCTGCGCACCGGGATCGCGCGCCGCGAGGTTGCGCACCATGTCGCGCACATCGGCATGCGCGATGGTGAGGTCGGGGCAGGTGCCCGCCGCCGCGTGCCGGTCGATCAGGCCGCGGTAGTAGAACTCGGTCGCGGCCGGCCCGATGCCGCCGATCAATCCGAGATGCATGCCTAAATCCCGCCGCTCAGGCCGGCACCGGTGCCGCTTCGGCCCGTTGCTTCAGCCCGCTTTCCGGCTGGTCCGAGCGAAAGATCAGGTCGTCGACCGGCTTGCCGGCATCGAAGCGCGCCGCGAGCTCGTCGGGATCGAACGGCTCGCCGATCGGGTTGGCGTCGAAGGCGGGGCTGTCCATGAAGGCGTTGGCCGCCTCGACGGTGACGAGGTCGACCTGGAATTCCAGCATGTTCTGGTCCGGGTCCTCGTAATACATCGAGAGGGTCATGCCGTGCCGGATCGGCCTGACCGGCACGACGCCCTGCGCCTTCAGCCGCTTGTAGGTATCGACCAGCTCGCCGAGATTCTTCCACGTATAGGCCAGGTGGTGCACGCCCACCGCCATCTTGTCGCGCGGGCCCGCATCGGCCGGTGCCGGGCCGAGATTCAGGAAGGCGAAACGGTGATGCTCGTCGTCATAGGTGAGGAAGGCGAGCCGATCGTCCCGGTGCTGCACCTTGGCCTCGAAGATGCGGCAGTACCAGTCGATCATCACCTCGTATTGATGCGTCTTGTAGACGACATGGGCGAACTTGCTCGGCGCCACCATGGCCATACCCTCCCTCGATCGGATCGAGTCCCAGGCTGGCCCGGGACGCGACGTTGGGCCAGTATGAGCCTCGCCTTCAATCAAGGGCAATGGGGCTAGCATGGCCGACCGAGTCCTGGTTACCGGCGCCAGCGGTTTCCTGGCCAAGCACTGTATCGCAGCCCTGCTGGCACGCGGGTTTGACGTCCGCGGCACGTTGCGGCGCCCGACGACCGCGGCTGAGGTCGTTGCCGCGGTTGCCAAATTGGTCGATCCCTCAGGGCGGCTCGATTTCGCGACGCTCGACCTGACGAAAGACCAGGGTTGGAACGAAGCGGCAGCAGGATGCCGCTACCTGATGCATGTCGCCTCGCCATTCCCGCTGCAGGTGCCGAAGGACCCGAACGAGCTCGTGACCCCGGCCGTCGGCGGCACGCGCCGCGCGCTGGCGGCGGCGGCGCGGGCGGGCGTCGAACGCGCCGTGCTCACGTCATCCGTGGCCGCGATCACGTCCGGACACCCGGATTCCCCCGGACGGATCTACACCGAGGCCGATTGGTCGGATGCGGCCAGCCCGACCATCTCGCCCTACTCGCTCTCCAAGACCCTGGCCGAGCGCGCCGCCTGGGACTTCATCGCCGAAGACAAATCCGGGATGCGGCTCGCGGTGATCAATCCGGGCCTGATTCTCGGTCCCGCGCTGGACCGCGATATCGGCGGCTCGGCCGATGTGATCCGGATGTTCCTGCTGGGCAAGTACCCGGCGCTGCCGCGGCTGCAATTCTCCATCGTCGATGCCCGCGATGTCGCGGCGATGCATGTCGACGCCATGCTCGCCCCGAAGGCGGCCGGCGAACGCTTCGTCTGCGCCGGCGAGACATTGTGGCTCAAGGATATCGGCCACATCCTGCTCGAACGTTTTCCCGCTTTCCGACGCAAGCTGCCGACCCGGGAACTGCCCGATTTCGTCGTGCGGCTGGCCGCGATATTCGACGCGACCCTCAGGGCCGCATTGCCGGACCTCGGCAAGGCGCGGCCGATCTCGAATCGAAAGGCGCGGGAACAGCTCGGTTTCGCTTTCCGCCCGGCGGAGGACGCGATCGTCGCGACGGCGCAAAGCCTGATCGACCTGGGCCTCGTTACGGCGCCCGGCAGCGGTCGATAGATCAGTCGGCCAACGGCATCGGCTCGCCCTCCGGCAGCGGCACCTGGGCCACGTTCAGCACCATCGAGACCAGGACGTAGTAGCCGCTGATCGCGAGCAGCTCCACCACGCCGGCCTCGCCGAAGGCCGCCTTGGCCGCCTGATAGGCCTTGTCGCCGACCTTGCGATTGGCGTGCAGCTCGCTGCAGAAGTCGTAGACGATTGTTTCGTCCGCCTGCATCGCCGCCGGGCGCTGCTTCAGGCGGATCGCCTCGATGACGGTATCGGCGAGCCCGCCTTGCCGCGCCAGCTTGGCATGCGCGTACCACTCGTATTGCGCCGTCCAGGCGCGCGCGGTGAGCAGGATCGCCAGTTCCGACAGGCGCGGCGGCAGCGAGGTGCCGAAGCGCAGCAGCTCGCCCAGATGGGCAACGCGACCGGCGAGGTCGGGATTGCGCAGCAATGCCGGGAACGGCCCGCCGACCCGCCCGCGCGGGCCCGATTTGATGGCATCGACCACCTTGCGCTGGGAGTCGTTGAGCTTCTCATCCGGAATCGGGGGCAAGCGGGACATCGGGCATTCCTCCTCGAGTTTCGTTGTTACGTCTTCGGATCGAGCTCCATGGCCACGGCGCGCTTCACGGCATCGCGCGCCGCCATGCGTTCGCGATGCGCCAATACCCGCGGCAGGCGCGCGAGATCGACGCCGTCGGCCTCCAGCCATTGCGCGAGCGTGAAGAGATAGGGATCGCAGATCGTGTAGGCCTCGCCCATCACCCAGGGGCCGCGCAGAATGCCCTGCTCGATCAGCGCGAAGGCGTCGCCGACCGATTGCGGCACTTTGCGCTGCATCGCCTGAAGCGCGGCCGGATCATCGGCCCAGCGATAGCCGCGCATGCGATGCGCATGCGCAACGTGCACGGTCGAGCAGAGATAGCTGTTGAACGATTGCATCTCGGCGAAGGCGAAGGGATCGTCGATCGGCGCCAGGCGCGCGGCCGGGAAAAGCTGGGCGAGGAAGACCAGGATGGCGGGCGTCTCGGTCAGCACGCCACGCTCGGTGACCAGCGCCGGCACGCGCCCCTTGGGATTGACCGCGAGGTATTCCGGCTTGCGCTGCTCCTCGCGGCGGAAATCGATGCGCACTGTTTCATACGCGGCACCGACATCCTCCAGTATAATGTGCGATGCCAGCGCGCAGGTATTTGGCGTGTAGAAGAGCTTGAGCACCGCGGCGCCTCCGGATCGGGAAGGCGCCATAGTCGCATGCCGACCAGAAGGAGCAAGCACGCTATGTCAACGTCCGACCCGAACCGCGTCATCGTCACCGGCGAGAACCCGTTCATCCGGCTCTCCGCGAAGGACGGCGATCCGAACAGCACGGAGGCGAGCTTCTGGCGCATCCTGTTCTCGCCCGGCGGCCCGGGCCATGTGCTCTACCTCAAGAGCGAGCTGACCCAGAACCGCTGGCGTATCTGGTCCGACAACATCGCCATGGCGCGCTGGCTGCAGCAGACCGTGCAGGGCATGCTGAACGCCGAGCTGAAGGACACCGGCATTCCGGTGACCGAGGCCACGTTCTCGAAATCCGGCGACCCGCGTTATTTCTGGACCGAGAGCCTGGTGGCGCGGGGCGAGGAAGTCGCGCTGACCTGGCACGATATCGGCGATCCGCTGCTGCTGCACATCCTGCCGAACCAGCTGCCGAACCGCCCCTACGGCGTCTGCACGGTGCTGATCCCCGCGGCGTCCACGCGCCTCACGCTCAATGGCGTGGCGGCGGCTGGACGATCCTGGCCGCGCGAGCGCGAGGGGCGGCCGTTCAGCACCTCGGCCCTTGCCTTCTCCGAGAGCTGGACAGAGGCGCGGTAGCGGTCCGCGCTATTTCGCCGGCGCGGGCACCGGCGGCCGGACGCGCACCGCCAGCGCATCCGCGAACAGCTTTTCCGCGTGGTCGCGGAAGAGCTTTCGGCTTTTCGCATGGGTGTAGAACATGTGCCCGCCATCGTAGACCTGAAGCGTCAGCTGATCGGCAAGCGCGGGGCCGAGATCCATGCGGTCGATCACATAGGTCGAAGCGAAATAGGGCGTCACCAGGTCGTAGCGGCCATGCACGATCAGCAGGCGCAGGTCGGGATTGACCGACATCGCCGTCTTCAGGTCGTCGGCGGCGCCGATATAGCCTTGGCTGCGGTTGCCGCCGCGCCAGGCCCAGCGCCGCGAGACGTCGCGGTTGAGCAGGTGGTAGCGCAGCTCGGTCTTGAAGTTGAGCTCGTCGCGCACATAGGCGTTGAAAGCCGAAGTGAGCGGGGCGGTGAGCGCCGCCAGCAACGGATCGGGACCCCAGGCCTCGGCCCGGCCGGGCGCGGGATCCGGCGCCGTTACGGTGCCGTCATAGGCGCTGAGCACACGCCCCTGGTCGCGCAACAGAGCCTTGGCGAACAGGCCGCGCGACAGGCGGCCGCGGTGCCGGCGTAGCGTCTCCTCGTCAATGCCGGTGAGCTCGGCGAGCCGCGCCCAGGTGGCGCGGCGCTGCGCGCTCTCCTCGGCGCCCGGCGCCGGCTTCGGGCCGACCAGCAGGCCGAGATAAGAGCCGACCGCGAAGGCCTCGACATCCTCTGCCCCGGCCGCGGCCTCGCCACCCGCCTTCTGACGGCCATGCGCCGCGGCGGTCGCGGCATAGCTCGGCAGAAGCGTCACCCAATGCATCGGCCTGTACGCATCGCCGTAGAGAAGGCTGAATTCCAGTACGGGCGACACCAGCACGGCCCCCGCCGGCGCCACCCCGATATCCTCCGGCAGCGACTCGACCAGCACCGCGACGCGGAAGCCGCCATAGCTCTCCCCCACCAGGAAGACCGGCGAAAGCCAGCGATGCGTGCGCGTGAGGTAGAGGCGGATGAACTCGGTCAGCGCCCGCTTGTCGGCTTCCACGCCCCAGAAGCTGTCGTCACGCGGATCCTCTTCGGATGCGGCCTGCGGCTTCTCCTTCTCCGCCGGCTTGAGCGAGCGGCTGAAGCCGGTGCCGATCGGATCGATGAAGACGAGATCGGCGAAGGGCAGCCAAGTCTCCGCATTGGCGACGAGGCGCGCCGGCGGCGGCGGAATCGAGCCGTCGTCGTTGAAACGGACGATCTTCGGCCCGAGCGCGCCGAGATGCAGATAGGCCGAAGCGGCGCCCGGCCCGCCATTGACCACGAAGGCGATCGGCCGGTCGCGCGGCTCGGCCTCGGCCAAGCGATAGGCGGTGTAAAACATCTCGCCCTGGCGCTCGCCATCGTTGGCCGTCACGATCACGGTGCCGATCTCGGCAGTGTAATCGAGGCTCTTGTCGCCGATCGTCAGGGTGTGGCGGCTGGTGACGGCCTCGCGCTGCACCGCCGGGATGGGGCCCGGCTTCTCGATCGGCGCGGGCGGTGCGAGTGGCGCCTGCGCGAGAGCCGGCTGGCCGGCTAACGTCAGCGCGAGCCACAGCGCGGCACCGAATCGCAACCCGCCCTTCTTCGTGTACGCAGCCACGCCCACGCTAGGGCTGTCGTTCCAGCTGCCGCGGACGGATCGGCCGCACCGTCGTGGCCTGCGGGCCATCGGGACTTTCACCATCGATGACAGTCAGCTGCACCGGGGTGCCCACGTCAAGCGAGCCGAAGCCGTCCTCGGTCACAGAGTTGCGATGAAAATACACTTCGCGGCCATCGGTGGTCGCAACGAAGCCATAGCCCTGGGCCGCGAACAGGCGCAGCACCTTCCCCTGCAGCGGCGCATCATGGGCCTTGACCTCGCGCCTGAGCTTCTCGGCATAGCCGGCGAGCTGACGTTCCAAGGCGTCGAAGGAATCGCGAATCGCGATCCGCAGGTCGGTATGGGCGCGGACATCGCCGGGCTTGGAGTTCACCGCGAGTTCGGTGCCCGGCACGCGGAGCTCGATCCGAACGTCGTAGGTGACGTTGCGCGCCGTGCCGCCGGTGGCGCTCCGCTGCTCGGCATCGATCCAGACATGGCAGCTGGTGATGCCGTCGAAGCGCTCGTCCAGGCGCGCGGCGCGCGCCTCCACCATCGCCTTGGCGGCGTCGGACGCGTCCATGTTGTTGAAGCTGAGTTCGAGTGGCGACTGCACCTGAGGAATCCTTTGCATATCGGGGCGATCCCCCCCGAGATGCCAACGCGGCGGATCACGCCGTGGTTCCGACGGTTTCCTCCAGAGTGTGCAACTCCAGGGTTTCGCTGCGGCCGCGGATCGGCACCTCGCCGATGCGCCGGAAGCGGAAGCCGTCGGCGGCGAGGCAGCGCGTCGCCTCGCTGACCAGGATGCGCGTGCCATGCGCCTTGTTCAGCTCCTGCAGCCGGGCTGCCATATTCACCGCATCGCCGAGCAGCGTATAGCCGAGCCGTTCGCCGGCGCCGATCGTGCCACCGACCACCATGCCGGTGTTGATGCCGATCCGCGTCTTCAGCCGGACGCCGCCGGTGAAGACCCGCGGCGCCAGGGCCTGCTGGATTGCCAGCGCGGCCGCGATGGCGCATTCCGCATGACGCTCGTTGGCGAGCGGCAGGTTGAAGCTGGCGAACAGGCCGTCGCCGCTGAAGCTGTTGACCACGCCGCCATGGCGCTGGATCGGCTCCAGCACCACTTCGAGATATTCGTTCAGCACCGCGATCAGCGTGTCGGGCTGCAGCCGCTCGGAAAGCGCGGTGAAGCCCTCGATGTCGGTGAACATCAGGGTCGAGGTCCGCATCTCGCCCTTGAGACGGCCGTCGCCCGCCTCCTGCAGCAGCGCGGCGGCGACCGTCTCGCTGACATACTTGCCGAAGGTCTCGCGGATGCGGCGGCGATCGCGCAGACCTTCGACCATGCGGTTGAAATGCGAAGTGACCTTGCCGATCTCCTCGTTCGACGTGACCGGCAGGCGGATCGAGAGATCGCCGTCGGCAACGGCGCCGATGCCGGTCTCGAGCCGAGAGAGCGGTCGCGTCAGCGCGCGCGAGACCCAGAACAGCGTGACGCCCAGCGCAAATGTGGCCCCGATCAGGTCGATCGCCACCTCGCGCATCAGCCGCTCGCCGTCATAGCTGACGATCTCGCCGGCGATCAGCGCCAGCGGCGCGAGCGAGACGAAGATCAGCGCGATCGCCACCTTGAAGGAGAAGCGGCCGAAGAACAGGCTGAGATTGACGCCATGCGCCTCGAACAGGAAATGGCAGAGCCGTTCGAGATAGCCGCTGATCAGGAAGTAGGTGAACACGAAGCCGAACAGCAGCTGCACGACCAGGGTGACGAGGCTGTCGGTCCAGGTCGGCAGCGGCACGCCCATCGTCGCCGCGCCCAGTACCAACGGAGCGAACAGGCGAAACCCCAGCATCGGGAGATAACACCACATGACCAGCGTGGCGGATCTGAGCGGCAGCTGAGTCAGCCGCCGCTCGATGCCGGCAAAGTCCTCCCCGCCGAGCAGAAAGCGATGCACCGGGCGGTAGAGCAGCCGCGCCCCGACATGCACGCCAAGGCCGAGCACGAGCCCGCTGGTCAGCAGGTTGCGCAGGAACAGCTCGGGCAGGCCGAGGATGCCGGAGAAGATCGCGCTGATGACCACGTCGATCAGGAACGGCATGGCCATGGCGGCATAATAGCGCCGCTCGATGGCGCGCCGCTCGGCCGGCATGTCGGCACACAGGATCCGCGATTCGTTCATGGCCGGCGAACATAGCATTGCGGCGCCGCGATACCCGCTATGATTGTCCGATGGCAGGAGATGCGCAGTCGGTCATTCGCTGGATGCTGCACGAGGGGCGGCTCATTCCGCGCACGCGCGAGTTCGGCGCCCAGATGTGCGAGCGCATCCTGGCCGCCGGCTTTCCCATCGCGCGGGCGTTCTGCGGCGTCGATACCCTGCACCCGCTGATCAAGGGCACCGCCTATGTCTGGCGCCGCGACGCGCCCGGCGCGGAGCGGCTGATCGCCAGCCTGGCGGCATCGCAAAGCGACGAATTCCGCCTCAGCCCGCCGCGCCATGCGCAAGTCACCGGCCAGCAGCTCCGCCGCCGCTTGGAAGATCCCGCCTGTCCGATGGACTTCGCGGTGCTGCACGACTTCAGCGCCGCAGGCGGCACAGACTATCTCGCTCTGCCGATGCGCCAGTCCGACGGCACCAACAGCGTGATCACCTTCCTGTCCGACCGGGCCGGGGGCTTCGGCGATGGCGACATCGCCGGGCTAACGGAGATCGCTGAAGTGCTGGCGGTCATCGTCGAGCTGCAATCGGCCCGAAGCACGGCCAGGACCCTGCTCGACACCTATGTCGGCCGGCGCACCGGCGGGCGCGTGCTTTCCGGCGCTATCGTGCGCGGCGCGGTCGAAGATATCGAAGCGGTAATCCTCTACGCCGACCTGCGCGGGTTCACGGAGCTTTCGGAGGCATTGCCGCGCGACGATGTGCTGGCGTTGCTCAACGACTGGTTCGAGATCCTGACGGGGGCGGTGACCGGCGAGGGCGGCGAAGTGCTCAAGTTCATCGGGGATGGTCTGCTCGCCATCTTCCCGGCCGAGGCGGCGACCACGCGCGAACGGGCCGCCGCCGCCCTTCGGGCAGCGCAGGCCGCCATCGCCGCGATCGACCGCCGCAATCGCGAGCGCGAAGTGGCTGGTGCACCGGTGATGCGTTTCGCCATTGCTTTGCATCTCGGCGAAGTCGCCTATGGCAATATCGGCGCACCGGACCGGCTCGACTTCACGGTGATCGGCGCGGCCGTCAACCACGCCAATCGGCTGGAGCGGCTCGGTGCCGGCCTCGACCATCGGCTCGTGACCTCGGCCGCCTTCGCGGCGGCGACCGGCGAGGGCCTCGCAAGCCTCGGCCATCACCAGCTGCGCGGCGTGCGGGAGGCGCAGGAGGTGTTCGGCCTGGAATCGCCTGCCTGAAGTCTCACGCCTGTTGGCGTCGGGCCGGCTCGCTCCCGCGCAGATCGCGCAGGCAGGCATCGGCGACCACATCGGCAAGCGCGCGGGCCGCCGCGTTGACCCGGCCGGGCGGCAGCAGGAGATGGACCGGCAGCGGCGGCTCCTCGAATGCCTCGAGCAGGGGCACCAGACTGCCGTCGGAAACCTGGGGGCCGACGATGAAGGTCGGCATCTGCACGACGCCGAGTCCCTCACATGCCGCCCGCACCAGAAGATCGCTGTTGTTGGCCCGGAAGGCCGGTCGGATCGCCACTTGAATCTCGGCGCCACCGCGCCGGAAGCGCCAGCGCTGCACGCTGCCGATCGGCCCGTAATGCAGACAGCGATGGTCGGCGAGCTCCTCGGGCTTCTCCGGGCGGCCCGCGGCGATGACGTAGGCAGGCGCGGCGCAGACAATGCGCCGAACCTCGCCGAGGCGGCGGGCGATCAGGCTCGAATCGGCGAGGTGGCCGACTCGGATGCCGAGATCGAACCCCTCCTCCACCAGGTCGACGAAGCGGTCATTCAGCTCGACCAGCATCTCGACACTCGGATGGCGCGCGACGAAGTCGAGGATGGCGCCGGCCAGGTGGCGCAGGCCGAAGGCGAGCGGCAGCGACACCTTGATCGGACCGCGCGGCTCGAGCTGCTGCGCCCGCGCTTCCGCCGCCGCCTCCTCATAGGCATCGACCAGGGCGCGGGCGCGGGCATGGAAGGCGGCGCCGGGGCCGGTGAACGCCACGCGGCGGGTCGTGCGTGACAGCAGCCTGACGCCGAGTTCCTCTTCCAGCTGGGCAACCTGACGGCTCACCAGGGCCTTGGAGAGACCGAGCCGGCGGGCGGCGGCCGAGAAGCTGCCCACCGACCCGACTTCGGCGAAAGCGCGGAGGGCGTCGATGCGGTCCATAGGCCCACTGTCTCAATTTCTGCAACAGTTAGTCAAACTATGGCGATATTGTCTACAGCCATGCTGCGCGCTTTCTTCAGGGCGAGTTCGCGACGGAGCATCCCGATGATGTACATCCGCAAAAGCGAGGACCGCGGCCGGGCCGAGCATGGCTGGCTGTCGGCCCGCCACAGCTTTTCCTTCGCCGAGTATCACGACCCGCGCTTCATGGGGTTCAGCGACCTCCGCGTCATCAACGAGGACCGGGTGGCGCCGGGCGGAGGCTTCCCGACCCATCCGCACCGCGACATGGAGATCGTGACCTACATCCTGGACGGCGCGCTGGAGCACAAGGACAGCATGGGCAACAGCGCGGTGATCCGGCCGGGTGAGGTGCAGCGCATGACGGCGGGCACCGGCGTGCGCCATTCCGAGTTCAATGCGAGCCGGACCGATCCGGTGCATCTGCTGCAGATCTGGCTGCTGCCCGAGAAGGGCGGCCTGGAGCCGGGCTACGAGCAGACAGCGTTTCCGGCTGCCGAGCGGCAGGGCAAGCTGCGCCTGGTCGCCTCGCGCGACGGCCGCGACGGCTCGGTCACCATCCACCAGGACGCGGAACTCTATAGCGCGCTGCTGGCCAAGGGCGAGGCGGTCACGCTGAAGCCGGCAACGGGCCGCAAGCAGTGGATCCAGGTGGCCCGCGGCCAGGTCAGCGTCAACGGCAACCCGCTGATCCAGGGCGACGCGGTCGCCATGGCGGAGGAGCCCGAGATCACCGTGATCGGCACCGCGGCGGGCGAGAACGCCGAGATCCTGTTGTTCGATTTGCGTTGAGAACCTCAAACCCGGGAGACGGACCATGACCAAGGTATTGGTGCTCTACTACTCGATGTACGGCCATATCGAGACGATGGCGAACGCCGTTGTCGAAGGCGCCCGGTCGGTGCCCGGCGTCGACGTGACGCTGAAGCGGGTGCCCGAGCTGATGGATCCGGAGACCGCGAAGAAGGCCGGCGCGAAAGTCGATCAGGCCGCGCCGATCGCCGCGCCTGGCGAGCTCGGCGATTACGATGCGGTGATCGTGGGCACGCCGACCCGGTTCGGCAACATGCCCGCGCAGCTGCGCAATTTCTTCGACCAGACCGGCGGCCTGTGGGTGAAGGGCGGACTGGTCGGCAAGGTCGGCTCGGGCTTCGTCTCCACCGGCACCGGCGGCGGCAACGAGTCCACCCTGATGTCGCTCTACAACACGCTGGTGCATCACGGCATGGTGATCGTCGGCCTGCCCTATGCCTGCCCGGAACTCGCCGACATTTCCGAACTGAAGGGCGGCAGCCCCTGGGGTGCCGGCACGATCGCCGGGGCCAAGGGCGAACGCCAGCCCAGCGCAAAGGAACTTTCCATGGCGCGCTTCCAGGGCGCCCATGTCGCCAAGATCGCGGCCAAGCTGAAGGGCTGATTGCCGTGGGTGCGAAGGCGGCCGAGCGGCGCCTTCGCACCCTCAACTCAGCGTCACATCGAAATCCATCGCGCCGAGCAGCATGGTGACCGGTCCGCCGGGCGGGCCGAGCGGCAGCACCACCAGCTCGTACGCCGCATAGTCGCGGTGATACCAGTCGAGCCGGCGCCGGTTGACATAGGCGAGGCCGGTCCTGACCACGCTCTCATAGACCTCGCGCACGCCGATGCCCTCCTCGCCGAACACGTCCTCCGGCGTCCGCCCGGTGGCGTTCACGCCGAGAACCTCGGTCACCATCGTGCCGACCAGCCGGTAGCGGAAGTCCAGCGGGGGGCCCGGCAGCACGTCGGCCAGGAAGAGCAGGGGCAGGATCCGCTTGATGTCGACGGGATCGATGTCGGCCCGGGACGGCATCCGCCGCCGGCCGCGACGGGCCAGCCAATAGTCTCCGAGCTCTCGCAGCCGCTCCGACTGCAGGTCCATCCAGATCTGGTCGGGCGGCCCCACGACACCAAGCATGGCGGTTCCGATGGCGAATCCCACTTGGTTGACATCCTAGCGCGCTCAATCCTTAATCCAAACCAACGCCCGACGAGCCAAGGGGAGTGGCCGCGGGAGCCTCGCGCCACGGCGCTGCCAATGGCTTTTCGCTGTCATCCCCTTCTCTTTGCGCGGCGCCATGGGCCGAACGGCCCCAATGGGGAGGCTGACCGATGAAATCGACGGCATTGCTGCTGGCCGCGACCGCGCTCGTGGCATTCGGCTCCGCGGCAGCGGAAGCGCAGGAGCGGGTGGTCAAGATCTACGGCTTCGGCGCCAAGTCCGGCGTCGTGCGCTCGTTCGGCATCAACAGCGAGGCGGCGATGAAGGCGGCCGCCGACGAGATCAACAAGGCGGGTGGCATCAAGCTCGGCGATGGCGCCAAGGGCAAGGTGGAGGTCGAGTTCCTGGACGACCGCTGCAACGCCGAGGAAGGCATCTCGGTGGTGCGCCGCATCGCCTCGACCGAGGCGCTGGTCGCCGTCGGCCCGACCTGCTCCAACGTCGCCGAGCCGCTGTTCGGCGTCCTGCAGAAGAAGGCGGGCGATGCCGGCGATACCGGGCTGCAATTCCCGATCTTCACCGATGTCGCGGTCAAGGGCGGGCTCGCCAAGATCTCGGAATGGGCGTTCCGCAACGTGCCCTCCGAAGCGGCGATGTACGACAAGCTGTTCGCCTGGCTGAAGACGACGAGGCCGGAGCTGAAGACCATCTATGGCGGCGTCGAGGAAGATTTCGCCCATAGCCGCGCCACCTGGTATTCGGTGATGAAGGAGAAGGCCGGCGCCGGTGGCCTGCAGGTGAAGGGCGAGTCGAAATGGCTGCTCGCCGACACCAACTTCTCCACCCAGGTACGCGAGATCAAGGCGGCCGGGGCGGACATCGTCGCCATCTCCGCGCATCCCTTCACGACCTGCGGCGTGCTGAAGGAAATGCGCCGCCAGGGGGTGAAGCCGAAGCTGCTGATCGGCCTCACCAGCTCGTCCAGCCTCGAGACCCTGCAGGGCTGCGCCAAGGAAGCCGAGGGGATCGTCATCCCGACCAGCTTCGCGCCGGTGACGCCGGAGGCCGAGACGGCCGCCTCGATCGTGGCCAAGTTCAACGGCAGCCTCGACCTGCATTCCGGCGCCGCCTACGAGAACATGTTCATCCTGAAGGACGTGTTCGAGAGCATGAAGGTGATGGGCAAGCCCGACACGGTGGCGGCCGACCGCGACAAGGTGCGCCAGGGCCTGGCCAAGCTGCAGACCACCAAGGGCCTGATCGGCACCGTGAAGCGGACGCCCGACCGCGAGGCCGAGAAGCCGTTCCTGTTCGTCTACGCCAAGGACGCCAAGTGGGCGGTGCTGCACAACCCGATGAATTGAACCGGCCTGCCCACATGCGCCAATAGCCCTCTCCGCCCACCTTGGTGGGGGGAGAGGGTTGGGTGAGGTGGGGAGGATGCGTTTGGGGGCAAAGTTGCAAAGCGGTCAGTTCATCTTCGGCGGGGGCGTCTTTTGCCCGCGCACCCTCACCCCGACCCGCTCCCTCAACGAGATGAGGGAGAGGGAGAACGGTGACGGCATCTCCGTCTTCGATATCGCCGCATGATCGACCTCGCCCAGTCGATCGTCGACGGAGTGCTGTTCGGGACCACTTATGCCGTGATCGGCATCGGCTTCACGCTGATCTTCGGCGTCATGCACAAGATCAACATGTCGTTCGCCGCCGCCTCGATCGCCGGGGCCTATTCCGGCCTGCTCGTATTCCTGCTGTGGAAGACGGCGCCGCCGATCGTCGTCTTCGCCACCTCGGCGGCGCTGGCCGGCCTGATCGGCTATGCGATCTACCTTCTCTGCTTCCGCTTCATCCCGATCGCCTCGCCGCTCGCCACCTTGATGTCCACCGTCGGCATGCTGCTGCTGGTCGACGAGATCATCGTACATCTGACTGCCGGCATGCCGCTTTCCTACCCGGCGATCTATGACGGCTATCCGATCGAGCTCGGGCAGCTGATCCTGCGGGTCGACCTCCTGCTGGTCTTCCTGGTCTGCCTGGTCGCCATGGCGGTGCTGCTCTACCTGCTCTACCGGACGCGGCTCGGCATCGCGACGCGCGCCGTGGCGCAACAGCCGGTGGCGGCGCAGCTCTGCGGCATCCGCCTGACGCAGGTGAACGCCATCACCTTCGTGATGACCGGCACGCTGGGCGGCATCGCCGGCGCGATGATCGGCGCCTCGGTCGGCGTGCTGTCGCCGCTGCTCTCCCTGCCGCTGACCGTGAAGGGCCTGATCGTCACCGTGATCGGCGGTCTCGGCAGCATCCCCGGCGCCATCGTCGCCGGCCTCTTGGTCGGCGCCTTCGAGAACGTGTTCCAGATGTGGCGCGGCGTGACCGAGCGCGACATGTACGTCATGCTGCTGCTGTTCGCCTTCCTGGTGTTCCGGCCGGGCGGATTGTTCCGCATCGCCGGCGCACGCGACTGAGGCCGAGGGCAATGGATTTCTACTACGGCCTGGCCCAGATCATCGGCGTCCACACCCTGCTCGGCCTGTCCGCCTATATGGTCCTGCTGACCGGGCAGGTGAGCCTGGCGCAGGCTGGCTTCGCCGCCGTCGGCGCCTATGTCGCGGCCATGCTGACCGTGCTGGCCGGCATGCATCTCTTTCCGGCGCTGCTGATCGCGGGCATCGCGGCCGCGACGATCGCCTGCGCGGTCGGCTTCCCGGCGCTTCGCGTGCGCGGGCTGATGCTGGTGATCGCGACCCTGGCTTTCGGCGAGGCGGTGCGTCTCTTCTTCTTCAACTTCGACTACCAGATCGCCAAGGGCGAGGTGAGAGTCGGTCCGCTCGGCGGCGAAGGGTTCCGGCAGATCCGTTACTTCCCGGAGAACGGCTGGACCACCTTCGAGGTCATGCTGCTGATCTGGGCCATCGTCGCCATGGTGATGGCGGCACTCTGGTGGATGGACCGCAGCCGCACCGGCGCCGTGCTGCGCGCGGTGGGCGAGGACGAGCTGGCGGCGCAGAGCGTCGGCATCAACCTCACCGCCGTGAAGGTCTCGGCCATGGCCGCCGGCGGCTTCATCGCCGGCCTGTCCGGCGGCATCTACGCGCACTACACGACCCATATCGAGCACGCCAATTTCGGCGTCGTGCTGGCGACCTTCGCCATCGCCTATCCGATCCTGGGGGGCCTCTCCTCGGTCTTCGGCACGGTGATCGCCGTGGTGTTCATCCAGGGCGTGCTGATCGAGGGGCTGCGCTTCATGGGCGACTGGCGCAACCTGCTGTTCGGCGCGCTGATCGTGCTGGCGATGAATCTCAGGCCGCACGGCCTGCTCGATCCGCGGTCACTCGCCATGCTGCGCCGCCTGGTCGGCCGGGCCTGAACGTGCTGGCGCTCGACGGCATCGCCAAGCATTTCGGCGGCATCCGCGCTGTCGACGATCTGGCACTGACGGTCGCCAAGGGCGAGATCCTGGGGCTGATCGGCCCGAACGGATCCGGCAAGAGCACGACCGTCAACCTGATCTGCGGCCTTTATCCGGTCACCGCGGGCCGGATCACGCTCGACGGCCGCGACATCACCGACCTGCCGACGCATCGCCGGCTCTCGGAAGGCATCGCCCGCACCTTCCAGAACATCCGCCTGTTCGGCGGCCTGACCGTCTGGCAGAACCTGTGGGTGGCGCAGAACGCGCCGGCGCATCGCAAGGAGAGAGGCTATCTCGCGCGCTGGCTCGGCGGCTCGAAGCAGGCACGCGAGGAGACCGGGCGGCTGCTCGACTTCGCCGGCCTCGCGCATCGCAAGGACGAGCTTGCCGCCAATCTCGCCTTCGGCGAGCAGCGCCGTCTCGAGCTCGCCCGCGCGCTGGCGACGCGGCCTTCGCTGCTGCTGCTCGACGAACCGGCCGCCGGCATGAATGCGGAGGAGATCGCCGCGCTCGACGAGCGGATCCGCGAGCTGAAGCGTCAGGGCTATACCATCGTGCTGATCGAACACCACATGGAGCTGGTGATGGCGGTGTCGGACCGCGTCTGCGTGCTGAATTTCGGCCGCAAGATTGCCGAAGGCACCGCCGCCGAGGTACAGGCCGATCCGGCCGTGCGCCAGGCCTATCTCGGCACGGCGTGAGGGCGATCCGATGCTGGACGTGCGCGATGTCGTCACCGCCTATGGCAAGATCGAAGCGCTGAAAGGCGTGACGCTCAGCGTTGCCGAGGGCCGCATCACCTGTCTGCTCGGCCCTAACGGCGCCGGCAAGACCACCTTGATGTACTCGATCGCCGGCATCCTGAAGCCCCGGCGCGGGCGCATCGCGCTGAAGGACCGGGAGATCACCGGCCGGGCGCCGGACCAGGTGGTGCAGGCGGGCGTCGCGCTGGTGCCGGAGAACCGGCTGGTCTTTCCGCAGATGTCGGTGCGGGAGAACCTGACGGCCGGCGCCTATCTGCGCCGCGACCGCGCCGGCATCGCCGCCGATATGGAGCGCATGTTCCAACGCTTCCCGCGGCTGAAGGAGCGCGAGGGACAGCTCGCCGGCACGCTTTCGGGCGGCGAGCAGCAGATGCTGTCGGTCGCCCGGGCGCTGATGTCGCGGCCGCGTCTCCTGCTGATGGACGAGCCCTCGCTCGGTCTCGCGCCGCTGGTGGTGGAGGAGATCTTCCGCATCGTCACCGAGCTGAACCGCGATGGCACCACCATCTTCCTGGTCGAGCAGAACGCCCATATGGCGCTCAAGGTGGCGCACCACTTCTATCTGATGGAACAGGGCCGGGTCAGCTTCAGCGGCACGCCCGGCGAGGTGGAAGAGGCCGAGGTCATCCAGCGCGCCTATCTCGGATCGCGCCGCGCGGATTGACGACCATGGCCCACGACCTGGCGCAGAACACGGTCGACGGGCTGATGACTGGCAGCGCCTATGCGATGCTGGCGCTCGGCTTCACGCTCATCTTCGGCGTGATGCGGCGGCTCAATCTCTCTTACGGCCCATCGATCATGATCGGCGCCTATCTGGGCACCCTCGTGCACCTCCAGTTTGGGATGGGCGCAGCTGTGGTGGCCCTGGTCACCGTTCTCGGCGCGGTGGCGGCAGGCTTCTATGTCGAGCGGCTCTGCTTTGCGCCGATGCGGGGCCAGGCCGCGACCGCCTCGATGGTGGCGAGCTTCGCCATCTGGATGCAGCTCGAGGAATTGGCCACGCTCCTTCTGCCGCGGCACAGCTATCCGTTCCCTGCCTTGATAGCGCGGCCGCCGTTTGAGATCGCCGGCATCCTGATCCGCGCCGACCGCCTGCTGACGCTCGGTGCGGCCATTGCGGCAATGCTGGCGCTTTGGCTGCTGGTGCACCGGTCCCGCTTCGGCCTCGCGCTGCGGGCCACGGCGCGCGACCGCGCCACGGCGCGCCATCTCGGCATCGATGTCGATCGCATCGGCCTGATCGCCTTTCTCGGCGCCTCGGCGCTGGGCGGGCTCGCCGGCATGCTGGTGATCGCGGCCGACCAGCAGATCACGCCGATGTTCGGCATGTGGGCGACGTTCAAGGGCCTGGTGGCGATGATGCTGGGCGGCCTCGGCAGCATCCCCGGCGCGGTCATCGGCGGATTGCTGCTCGGCGTGGTCGAGGCGCATGGGCAATGGTTTTTCGGCCCGCAGCTGCGCGACCTTCTGGTCTATGCGCTGCTCTTCCTCTGCCTCGTGCTGCGGGCCGGTATCGGCGCCGGCGTGCCGTCCGCCGAGCGAAGGATCTGAGCATGGAACCGCATCTCGTCGGCGTGCTGACCAATATCGGCATGATCGCCTTCGTCGCGCTCTCGGCCTACCTGCTGCTGCTGGTCGGCGAGATCTCGTTCGGCCAGCAGGCCTTTTTCGGCATCGGCGCCTATGCCGCCGGGATCGGCACCGCCGTGCTCGACCTGCCGCTCGGTCTCGCGCTGGCGATCGGCGCCATAGCGGCGGCAATCGGGCAGCTCGCCCTGGCGCTGCCGACCTTCCGGCTGCGCGGGCTCTATTTCGCCATGGCGAGCCTCGCCTTCGCGGAGATGATGCGGATCGTGCTGGAGCTGACGCAGTTCCAGGTCGAGCGCGACGGCGAGCTGGTCGGCCCGAACGGAGCGGAAGGGTTCCGCGGTATCCGCTATATCTTCGAGCGCGGCATCGAGCCGGCCGAATTCCTGCTCCTCGTCGCCGCCCTGCTGGCAGCAACCCTCGCTCTCCTGGCCGTGCTCGAGCGCAGCCGCTTCGGCCGCCGGCTGCGCATGGTGGGCGAGGACGAGTTGCTCGCCGCGCTGAGCGGCATCGACGTGTTCCGCACCAAGCTCGCGATGGCCGCGGCGGCCGGCGCCCTCGCCGGGCTCGGCGGCGGGCTCTACGCCCATGCCAGCACCTATATCGAGCCCCGGCTGTTCGACGTCATGCTCGGGGTGCACAGCCTGGCCTATGGCCTGATCGGCGGGCTCGGCACGGCGCTGGGGCCGTTGCTGGGCGTCGGGCTGGATATCGGGCTGCTGGAATCCACGCAGATGTTTGCCGGGTACCGCATGATCGTGTTCGGCGGGCTGGTCGCGGTTCTCCTGATCTGGCGGCCGCGCGGTCTGCTCGACGAGCGGCTGCTGCACCGGCTCGCCCGGATCGGGCGGCGCTGATGCTGACGCTGGCCGGCATCGCCAAGCGGTTCGGCGGCATCGAGGCCCTGACCGGCATCGACCTCGCCGTCCCGGCCGGCAGCCTGCTCGGCCTGATCGGACCGAACGGGTCGGGCAAGACGACCTTGCTCAACGTCGTCTCCGGCTTCACGGCGCCCGATGCGGGCGAGGTGCGGATCGGCGCGACCGAGGTGACCGGCTGGCCGCCGCATCGCATCGCGCGCCTCGGCGTCGGCCGCACCCTGCAGCACCCGCGGGTCTTCAGTCGCCTTACGGTGCTGGACAATATCCGGGGCGACAGCCGGCTGTCGGCGGGGGAGGCCGAGGCCCTGCTCGACCGCTTCGGCCTGAGCGCACAGCGAGGCCGGCTCGGCGACGAGCTGACGATCGGCGAGCTGCGCCGACTTGACCTCGCCCGCGCCGTCGCGCGCGACCCGCGCCTGCTGCTGCTCGACGAGCCGGCCGGCGGACTTACCCCGTCCGAGACCTCGGCGATGGCCGACCTGCTCAGCCGGGAAGTGCTGCCGGGGCGTACCGGCATTCTGATCGAGCACAAGATGGATCTGATCGCGGCGCTCTGCCCGTGCGTCGTGGTGCTGGATTTTGGCCGGCGCATCGCCGAGGGCGCGCCCAGCGAGGTGCTGCGCCGGCCGGAGGTGGTGGAGGCCTATTTCGGCACGGAGGGTGCCGATGCTTGACTGCACCGAACTCGGCGTCCGCTACGACGCCCTGCCGGCGGTGCGCGGCGTCACGCTCGGCGTTCCGTCGGCGAGGATCGTCTGCGTGCTAGGGCCGAACGGCGCGGGCAAGAGCTCGCTGCTCGGCGCCATCTCGGGCCAGGTCCGCCCGGTCGCCGGCAGCATCCGCTTCGACGGCGAGGCGATCGAAATGCTGCCGCCCCATGCCATCACCGCGCGCGGGATCGCGCATGTACCGGAGGGCCGGATGCTGTTCGGCGATCTCAGCCTGCGTGAGAACTTGCTGCTCGGCGCCCACAATGCCGGCTCTCTCGCCCGCGCCGCCGACCGGCTGGACGCGACACTGGATGCCTTCCCGATGCTGCGGTCGCGGCTCGACGAGCCGGCCGGGATGCTGAGCGGCGGCCAGGCGCAGATGCTGGCGCTGGCGCGCGGGCTGATGGCGGCGCCGAAGCTGATATTGCTGGACGAGCCTTCGCTCGGGCTGTCCCCGAAGGCGACGGCGGACGTGTTCCGCCTCGTCGCCGCTTTGCCGGCTCGCGGCGTCGCGGTGCTGCTGGTCGAGCAGAATGTGCGGCGCGCGCTGGCGGTCTCGGGCTATGCTTACCTGATGCGGAACGGCCTGTTCCAGGCCCAGGGCCCGGCAGCGGAGCTGATGCGGGACCCGATGGTGCAGGACGCCTATTTCGGCGATCTCCATGCTGGGGAGTGATGCGATGCGATGGATGTTGCCCGCGCTGCTTGCGGCTTTGATTTCCGGCACTACCCACGCCGCCGACCGGGCCGAGGCGGAAGTCACCTGCCTGCCGACGCGGGACAAGCTGGTCTACGACTGCCTGGTGCGGCTCACCAACCTGCAGAGCAAGGCCGCGGTCGCCGGCGCCGAGGTGATGGTATCGGCCGACATGCCCTCGATGCCGATGGCGCACAACGTGCGCCCGGTCAGCGCCGCGCCGATCCGCGGCGAGCCCGGGGTCTATGGCTTCCGCCTGCACCTCGAGATGCAGGGCGAATGGGCGCTGAAGATCGGCGTCAACAAGCCGTTCCGCGACCTCGTCGTCCGCGTGCTGGAATTCGGCCCTACCCTGGTGCAGCCGAAACGGTAGCGCCTATCGGTAGGGATCCGCCGCGTCGCGCAGGCCGTCGCCGAGGAAGTTGAAGGCGAGCACCACCAGCAGCACCGGCACGCAGGGCAGCATCAGCCAGGGATACAGCGCCACCACGTTGATGTTCTGCGCCTCGTTGAGCAGAACGCCCCAGCTGGTGATTGGCGGGCGCAGGCCGAGCCCCAGGAACGACAGCGCCGTCTCGCCCAGGATCATCGCCGGGATGGAGAGCGAGGCGGACGCGATCAGGTGGCTCATGAAGCTCGGCAGCAGATGCCGGCCGATGACGCGCGCCGGCTTTGCCCCCATCAGCTGCGCCGCCGTGCAGAAATCCTCTTCGCGCAGCGCCAGCAGCTTGGAGCGCACGGCGCGCGCAAGGCCCGGCCAGTCGAGCAGGCCCAGGATGATCGTGATGCCGAAATAGATCACGATCGGGCTCCAGGTCACCGGCAGCGCGGCCGACAATGCCATCCAGAGCGGCAGCTCCGGGAACGACTTGATCATCTCGATGGCGCGCTGGATCACGTTATCGACCCAGCCGCCGTAATAGCCCGAGATGCCGCCCAGCACGATGCCGAGCACGAAGGAGATCACGATGCCGACCAGGCCGACGGTGAGCGAGATGCGCGTGCCGTAGACGATGCGCGAGAAGATGTCGCGGCCGAGCCGGTCAGTGCCGAACAGGAACAGGGTGCCGCCATTGGCCGGGCAGGCGAGATGGAAGCTGCCCGGGATTAGGCCCCAGAAATAGTACTCGTCGCCGAAGCAGAAGAAGCGCAGCGGCTGCACCTTCGCCGGGTTCGGCGTGTAGATGCGCTGCAGCGTTTCCATGTCGAGCTTGTAGTCGAGGCCGTAGACGAAGGGCCCGACGAAACTGCCCTCGTGGAACAGATGGATGCCCTGCGGCGGCGCGAAGATGTGCTTGGCGTCGCGGGTGGTCTGGTTGTACGGCGCGATCATCTCGCTGATCAGGATGGAGAAGTAGAACACCGCCAGCACCACGGCCGAAACGACCGCGATCTTGTGACGACGGAACTTCCACCACATCAGCTGCCATTGCGAGGCGCGGTAGAACCGCTCCTGCTCCGGCGACATCGCCTCGACCGAATTGGGATCGAACGGCTCGCGGCTGACCCAATGGGGCAGAGGGTCGGATTGGGGATCGATGTCGCGCGTCGTCATCGTGTCGCTCCGCCGGCGAGACGGATGCGCGGGTCGAGCGCGGCCAGCAGCAGGTCGGAGATGAACATGCCGATCACGGTCAGGATCGACAGGAAGAACAGGATCGAGCCGGCGAGATACTGATCCAGGCTCTGCAGCGATTGCAGCAGAAGTGGCCCGACCGTCGGCAGCGACAGCACGACCGAGACGATGGCGGAGCCCGAGACGATGCTGGGGAGCAGGTTGCCGATATCGGCGACGAACGGATTCAGCGCCATCCGGATCGGATACTTGATCAGCAGCCGCGTCGGCGGCAGGCCCTTGGCCCGGCCGGTCACCACATACTGCTTCTGCAGCTCGTCCAGCAGGTTCGCGCGCAGCCGCCGGATCATCGCCGCGGTGCCGGAGGTGCCGATGATGATGGTCGGGATGATCATGTGAGACAGCACCGACATCGACTTGCCCCAGGACCAGGGCTGGCCTTCATAGGTCGGGTCCATCAATCCGCCGATCGAGAGCCCGAACCAGAGATTGAAGAAGAACAGCATGACCAGCGCGAGCAGGAAGTTCGGCGTCGCGAGGCCGAGATAGCCAAGGAAGGTGAAGCCGTAATCGCCGATCGAGTATTGCCGCGTCGCCGAGTAGACGCCGATCGGGAAAGCAACCAGATAGGTGAACAGGATGGCGGCGAAGTTGAGGACGACAGTCAGCATCAGCCGGTCGCCCACCACCTCGTTGACCGGGCGGTTGAACTCGAAGGACCAACCGAAATCGCCCTGCAGGATGCCGCTATAGCGGCCCTGATGCGGCAGGAAGCCCATCCAGATGCCGTATTGCGTCAGGATCGGCTCGTCGAGGGCGTATTGCTTGCGCAGGAACTCGGCCTTCTCCACCGCCGCCTGCTCGCCCTGGCTCTTCAGCTCCTCGATCTGGTTGGAGAGATAGTCGCCGGGCGGCAGGCGGATGATCAGGAAGGTGATGACGCTGATGACAAGCAGCGTCGGAACCATCACCAGCACGCGATGCATCAGGAAGGTGAACATGCGCCGCCGGCCTCAGGCCGCCCGGCCGACGGCATGCATGCCGTCGGGATCGGCACGCACGAAATGACCGCCGCCGAGATCGACCAGCGCCGGACGGGTCGAGCCGTTGATGGTGAACGGCATCGGCCAGGCGCGCGGGTCCGAGGCCCGGCCCTCCATCAACGCGCCGAGATCGAGCTTGCTGTCGGGATCCGGATGCGGCACCGCGGACAGCAGCGCCTTGGTGTAGGGATGCGTCGGATTGCTGAACAGCGCCTCGCGCGGCGCCATCTCGACCAGCCGGCCAGCGCACATCACCGCAATGCGGTCGGCGATGTAGTCGACCACCGCGAGGTTGTGGCTGATGAAGAGATAGGTCAAGCCGAGCTCGGCCTTCAGGTCCTTCAGCAGGTTCAGCACCTGGGCCTGGATCGAGACGTCGAGCGCCGAGACCGGCTCGTCGCAGATCAGCAGCTCCGGCTGCAACGCCAGCGCCCGGGCGATGCCGATGCGCTGGCGCTGGCCGCCCGAGAAGCTGTGCGGATAGCGGCGGAGAAAGCGCACGTCGAGGCCGACCAGCTGCATCAGTTCCTTGACGCGCTCGAACCGCTCCTCGGCATCGCCAAGCTTATGAATGATCAAAGGTTCCGACAGGATGTCGAACACCGTCATGCGCGGGTTGAGCGAGGAATACGGGTCCTGGAAGATGAACTGCACCTTGCGGCGGTAATCGAACAGCTCCTGCTCGTTCAGCGCCAGCACGTCGCGCATCTGCCCGCGATCGTTGAAGGTGATCTGGCCCGTGTCGGGCCGCATCGCCCGCATCACCATCTTCGAGGTCGTGGTCTTGCCGCAGCCGGATTCGCCGACCAGGCCAAGGCATTCGCCGCGATGGATGAAGAAGCTGACATCGTCGACCGCGACGTTCTCCGCCCCCGTCTTGCCGCCGAACATGCCAGCGCGGCGGATCGAGAAGCGCTTGCTCAGCCCCTTGACGTCGAGCAGCGGCGCCGCGTCGGCGCCTTCCGGCCAGGGCTCCTTCCGCTGCATCAGGTGGCCCATCTCGGATTCGATCTCGCGGATCGGCACCAGCCGCTCGCCCGGCTGCATGTCGAAGCGCGGCACGGCGCGCAGCAGCGCCTTGAGATAGGGATGCTCGGCCCGGCGGAAGATGTCGTCCAGCGTGCCGCTCTCCATCACCCGGCCGTGATACATCACCACGACCTCGTCGGCGACATTGGCGACCACGCCGAGATCGTGGGTGATGATCAGCACCGCCATGCCGAACTCGTCCTGAAGGTCGCGGATCAGCTTCAGGATCTGCGCCTGGATGGTGACGTCGAGCGCGGTGGTCGGCTCGTCGGCGATCAGCAGCGCCGGCCGGCAGACCAGCGCCATGGCGATCATGGCGCGCTGGCGGAGCCCTCCCGACAGCTCGAAGGGATAGGTCCTGAGCGCCCGGTTCGGATTGGGGAAGCCGACCAGGCGCAGCATCTCCTCGGTCAGGCTCAGCGCTTCCTTGGTCGAAGTGCGCCGGTGCAGCTTGAGCGCTTCCGACACCTGGTCGCCCACCGTGTGCAGCGGCGACAGCGAGGTCATCGGCTCCTGGAAGATGATGGAGATGCGGCCGCCGCGGATGGCCCGCATTTCCGGGCCGTCCTGCGGCAGACTGGCGATGTCGGTTGCGGCACCGCCCTTCGCCGGGTCGTAGAAATTGATGCTGCCGGCGGTGATCCGGCCGGCCTTGGGCAGGATGCCCATGATCGCCTGGCTCACCACCGACTTGCCGGAACCGCTCTCGCCGACCACCGCCACGGTGCGCCGTTCCGGCACCCGGAATGACACACCGTCGACCGCGCGGATGACGCCCTCGTTCACATGGAATTCGACCTTCAGGTCGTTGATCTGGAGGACGTTGCCCATTGCCGACGGTCTCAGAGGGTATCGGCGGCGAGAACGCCGAGTGCCTTGAAATTGGCCAAGGTCGGCGGGTCGAAGGCAAGGCCGCGCTCGCGTGTGCTGCGGGCACTCGCTTCCACCACCTCGCGAAACCCGTCCAGGGTCGAATCGATGCGGATGGTCCGGCTGCGGCCGTGGATGGCGAGCTGCATCCAGCCCTTTTCGCGATCCTTGCGGGTGGAGAAATAACGAAGCTTCACCCGGTCGACCTCGTCCCACCGCAAGCTTGCACCGAGCGGCCCCCGCGCTGCCACACCTCCGGCGTCCAGCTCGATCGTCGTGCTGTGGCGCAACGCGGTCCGTCCGGCAAAGGTCAGAAACAGTAGCGAAAGCCCCCCAAACACCCACACCATGACAGAGGCCACATCCATGAACAAGAGCGGGGCGACCGTGATCGCGAGCCCGAAGGCGGCGCGCGCATAGTCGCCGAGCAGTGCCTGGCCGGGATAACGATAGGTCGCCGTCATTACTGCATCGCTACCGTGTCGCGCACGCGGCGTCTACCGGCGCAGGTGCGGGCGTGACGGCGATCACGCAGCCTCCAGGAGGTCGACGGCAGCGAGCCAGCGCGCCGCCGCATGCGCTGCAATCTCGGCCACCAACCCGCCGATCGCTGCCATATCTTCCGGTTCGTGAACGAGGTGATGCGTGAGCAGGCCGGTCGGCTCGACCGCGTCGGCCGTCCCCTGCCGACGCGCCGCAAGATGGCCGGCAAGCGCCTCGGCCAGACGGCCTAGGCCGAGAAAGCGGCGAGTGCCGCGCCAATCGATCGGATCGGCGTGCGTGTTGACCTGCAGCAGCCCGGGAGCGGCATGGCGAGCCGGCCGCGGCCCATAGGCGGAGAGAACGCGGTGACCGATATCGGCCAGCCGGGCGGTCAGGGCGGCCGGGCAACGATTCCACGGCGGCACGAAGATCGGGATGGAGCGGGCACCGAACACCTCGAACAGGCGGCCTCGTCCGACCTGCACTTCCGCCGTCATGGCATCGAGATCGCGTTCGTCGGTGAATTCGGCCTTCTTCGTCCCGGGCGCCGCGTGATTGGTATGCCTATGGCCATGCTGCAGAACGGCCACCTGCGTGCCCGTCGCGGCAAGCGCCGCAGCCAACGCCGCTTCGGCCTGCATCGGCACCACGGCGAGCGCGAGCGGGACCGCGCCCGCGGCGGCGAACAGCCGATCCAGCGCCGGCCCCGCCGTCACCGCATCGTCGTCGCGCCACCAGAAGGTCGCGGTCCGCTCCGCAGCGGCCCAGCGGTCGAGCTCGGCGCGCAGCATCCCGTTCACCAGCCGACCTCGGCGACCCAGCCGGCGACAAGGCGCCGGCTCGCGGCGAGGCCGTTCATGTCGACCTGCGCCTCGGCCGGCGGCGGCATGGCCAACGCCGCATCGATTTTCGTCGCCAGCGTCTCCGGCGCGAGCTCGCCCTCCGGCAGCACCGCGAAGGCGCCGCGCGCCGCAAGCAGCTCCGCCCGGAGGGTCTGCTCGGTTTCGAGCCCGCCGGCATAGGGCACCACGACGGCGCGGCAGCCGGCACTCATGATCTCCATCACCGTGTTGTAGCCGCCCTGGCTGATCGAGAGCCGGCAGCGGGCGAGCAATGCCGCGAAATCGCCGCGCGCCCGCTCGACCTTGACCCCCGCGCCGCCGAGCGCGGCGAGGCGCTGGAGGGTTTCATCCGGCAGGTTCACGCCGACCAGCACACGCCACGGCAGGTCACGCGCCGCGGAATGCGGTCGCGCCTGGATCGCCGTTTCCAGCAGGTGCTCGCCCACGGCGCCGCCGCCGGCCGAGACGATCACCTCGCCGGCACCGGGACCAGCCGGATCGTGGGACCGGGACCGGTCCACGACATAGCCGGTCGGATGCAGGCGGTCGGCGATGCGGGTCGCCAGCGGGAACGTGCGTTCGAACGGGATCAGGCCGGGATCGCCATGCACCAGCACATGGTCGAAATAGCGCTCGACCTGCTCCACCATCTCGACATTGCGCTCGGGCTTCGGTGCGGCGACCAGAATGTCGCGGACCGAGGAGACGACGACCGGCCGCTCGGCCGCCGCGATCGCCGCATCGAGCAGGGGCACCAGCTCGAATCGCATCTGGCGGCGGCCGAACGGGTAGAGCTCGAGCATCAGGAGGTGCGGCCGGACGTCGCGCCATAGAGCGAGCAGCGCCTCGCGCCGCCGCTCCCGCCAGGCATCGTCGATGACGGTGCCGGCCTCGTCGACCAGCACCTTGAAATAGAGATCGGTGGCGCGGACCGGCGGCAGCTGCACGAAGCGGGCGCCGCCGGTATCGAGCTCGGGCACCGGGAATCCGCCGGAGACCAGGGTCACATCCAGCCCGTCGGCGGCAAGTCCGCGCGCCAAGGTCGCCGCCCGCTTCAGATGGCCGATGCCGAGCAGGTGCTGGACGTAGAACAGGACACGTTTCGTCATGACGCCGCGATCATACGGTGCGGCGGGGGAATGACACGGCAAGAAGCGGGAAGACCGGTGGTCTCTCGCGCCCGAGGCTGGCGATCCAGATCAGTGAAGGTGACCCGTGCCCCCTGCCCCGCGTGCCGCAATGAATGCCGGCGACTGGAGCCTGCTGCTCCTGCTTTCCGTCCTGTGGGGCGGCTCGTTCTTCTTCAGCAAGGTGGCGCTGGCCGAGCTGCCGCCACTCACGGTCGCGTTCTTGCGGGTGGGGCTGGCCGCCGCGGCGCTGATGCCGGTGATATGCCTTCTGCGGCTCGCGCTGCCGCACGGCCTGCGCGGCTGGCGTGATCTCGCCATCATGGGCCTGTTGAACAACGCGCTGCCGATGAGCCTGATCTTCTGGGGCCAGACCCATATCGCCAGCGGCCTCGCCGCGATCCTGAACGGCACCACGCCGCTGTTCACGGTGGTGCTGGCCCATTTCCTGACCCGCGACGAGCGGCTTACGCCGGGCAAGGCCGCGGGCATTGCCGCGGGCTTCCTCGGCGTGGTCGCCATGATCGGGCCGGATGCCGTGGCCGGCCTGGGCGACGATGTGCTGGCGCAGGGGGCCGTGCTGGCCGCGGCGCTCTCCTATGCCTGCGCCGGTCTGTTCGGCCGCCGCTTCGCCGGCACGCCGCCCCTGGTGACGGCGACCGGCCAGCTCGCCTGCTCCGCCCTGCTTCTGCTGCCCGTGGTGGCGATCGCCGAGACGCCATTGCAATTGCAAATCCCCTCGCTCCGCACCTGTCTCGCGCTGACGGCGCTGGCCCTGGTCTCCACGGCGGCGGCCTATGTGATCTATTTCCGCCTCCTGGCGGCAGCCGGCGCGACCAACCTGCTGCTGGTCACCTTCCTGATCCCGGTGACCGCGCTGCTGCTCGGCATCGGCATCCTGGGCGAGGCGATCGCGGCGCGGCACCTCGTCGGGATGGCAATGATCGGCCTGGGCCTCGCCGCGATCGACGGCCGCCCGCTGGCGCTGCTCAAGCATGGCTGGAAGCCGCGTCGACCAGCGGCAGGTTGACGCGGGAGAGGCGAAGGCGCCCGCCTTCCCAGGCGAAAACCTGCAGGCAGCGCCAGTCGAACCGCACCGGCGGCTTGCCCTGCATCGGCCAATCGGTCGCCATCGCGGCCAGGGCGCGGATCACGCCCTTATGGCTGATCACCAGATGGCGCTCGTCGGCAAGGCTTGCGAGCCAGCGGAGCAGGCGTGCCTGCACCATGCGCGGGCTCTCGCCCCCCGGCGGGGCGAGGTCCAGACCGCGCGCCTCGTTGGCCGCGAAGCCGAGCGCCGGATCGGCGCGCAGTTCTGCCACCGTGCGCCCTTCATAGGCGCCCCAATCCATCTCGATCACCGCCGGCTCCACCGCGGCGTCGGCGCGGCCGATCAGCGCCGCCGTCTCGCGCGCCCGCCGGAGCGGGCTGGTCAGGCAACGGCAGGCGTCGAAAGGCGGCGGCGGACGCCTGCCCGCAAGGCCGGCGCGGCCCTCCGGGGACAGCGGCAGGTCGGCGCGGCCCTGCAGGCGCCCGATTACGCTCCAGGCGGTCGGCCCGTGGCGCAGGAAGGCGATTTCGGTCATCGCGGCACGAGCCCGCGCAGCAGGGCATCGATCCGCGCGGCGGCGGCATCGAGCCCGCGCTCGCCCACGGCAAAATCCCGCGCGCCGCGCGCCAGCGACGACCGACACCCCGGATCGTCCAGCAGTCTGCGCACCGCCGCGGCGAAGGCCGTTGCATCGCCCTCCGGCACCAGCAGGCCGGTGTGTTCGTGGATCACCACCTCCGGCACGCCGCGGACATTCCCTGCGATTGCGGGCAGGCCCGCCGCGGCGGCTTCGAGAAAGGCCATCCCATAGGCCTCGCCCGCGGCCGGCCAGACCAGCAGGTCCGACGCCGTGTAGAGGACCGTCAGCCGTTCGAGCGGCACCGCCCCGGCATAGACAACCCGGTCGGCGATCGGCGCCAGTGCCTGCTCGACTTCGTTCCGTGCTTCGCCATCGCCGACGACGATCAGGCGCCAGGGGCGATCCGTCAGCCGCGGCAAGGCGGCGCCGAGGCGGCGATAGGATTCGAGCTTGTCGCGGCTGCGCATCATGCCGACGGCAAGCAGCCAGGGCACTGCCGGTGACAGGCCAAGCGCGCTCGCGGCTTCCCGTCGTGCCAGCTCCCGATCGATCCCGGCAAAAGGCCCGGTATCGAGATACGGCGCCAGGTAGTGCGCACGCTGCGGCGCCGCGATCCGCGTCACCGATGCCAGGTCGAGGCGGGTCGGGCAGAGCAGCAGGTCGGCCCGCGCAATGGCGGCGCAATTGGCGCCGTGAAACCTGTCCCACGGGCCGCCGGCGCGCTTGGACGCGTAGGACGGCTCGTGGATCACGTAAGGGATGCGCAGCGCATCGGCGACGGCCGGCCCGATCAAATCCGGCGCCTTGTAGTAGCAGTGATAGGTGAACCAGAGATCCGGCGGGGCCGGCCCCAGCACAGCGACGACGCGCGCCGCTTCGGCCCCCGCTTCCAAGGCGATGCGCGCCTGCGCCGCCGGATCGCCGGCCAGATCGACGCTGCGAAAGCGGCTGGCGAGCTGGACCTGATGTCCGGCCCGTTCGAGCGCCGCCATCAGCAGCCGCGCGACGCGGCGGTCGCCCGAGGGCACCGCGTGGTCCGGCGGCTTCAACGGCGCGTAGAAGCTCACGCGCATGCGCGCCGCTCGCCGGCTTCCAGGCCGAACAACGCAGACAGATGATCGATGCCCGCAGCCATGCCGAATTCGGCTTTCAATCGTGCTTCGGCGGCGCGGCCGAGACGGTCGCGCAAGCCCGGGTCCGCCGCAAGCAGCGCCACGGCCTGCGCCAGCCGGGCCGGATCGCCGGGCGGGACCAGCATGCCGGTCTCGCCATCGCGGATCAGTTCGCCGATCGCGCCCGTATTGGTGGAAAGCGAGCAAAGGCGCTGGCTCGCCGCCTCCATCAGCACGTTGGGCAGGCCATCGCGGTCGCCATCGGCGGCGACCTTGGCGGCCAGGACGAACAGATCACCCTCGCGCAGCGCCGCGATGACCCCGGATTGCGGCTGGGCGCCGCGCCATTCGATACGGCCGGCGAGGCCGAGTTCGGCCGCGCGGCTCTTCAGCTGCTTCGACAGCACGCCGCCGCCGACATGGATAAAGCGCCAGTTCAGCTCGCGCGGCAGCCGCGCCAGTGCGTCCAGCAGATCGTCATAGCCCTTCTTCGCGACGGCGCGGCCGACCGAGACGATGCGCACCGGATCGGCCGGGTCGCGGCCGTCGCGCACCGATCGCGCCGGCGGCGGCGGGAAACGCGTGAGATCGAGGCCGTGATAGCAGAGCGAGACGCGACCCGCGGGCGCGAGACCGGCCAGATGCGCCGCACCGACGCTGGTGCAGGTGACGGCGAAGCGCGCATCGGCGAGCTTCTCCGCCTTCTCCCAATCGGGGATGGTGTAGATGTCCTTGGCATGCGCCGAGATCGAGAAGTCGAGCCCCATCAGCTGCGCGGCGTAGCGCGCGACCGAGCCCGGCGTGTGGATGAAATGTGCGTGCAGGCCACGGATGCGCCCTTCGAGCTCCGCCGCCAGCACCAGCGCCTGGCCGAAGCGGCGGCCGCGATTGGTCGTGCGGTCGCGCCGAAGATCGCGCAGCCAGAGGCGGCGGACCGCGGCATAGCTCGGCCAGCGCCTGACCTTCCGCCAGGCACGCAGCACCCGCAGCGGCTCCTGGTAGAGGTATTCGGGCAAGTAGACCACCTGGGCCTTGATCTCGTCGTGCACGGGATGGCGGTGCCGGTCGGTCGGATGGCGCAGCGAGATGATCACGATGTCGAGCCCGCGCGCTTCCAGCGCGGCGATCTCCTGCGCGATGAAGGTCTCCGACAGGCGCGGATAGCCCTTGAGGACGAAGGCCAGGGGGCGGGACATTCCCGTCCTTTAGCGCGGTTCGCGAGGCGGTGGAAATATAGTCAGGTGGAACCCGGTCAGGCGCGCGCGGCCCGCGCGTCGTCCTCGTCGCGGCGGAGCCAGGGCGCGGCGAGCCGGTGCACGTTGTCGAGGCCCTCGAGCAAGCCGGGGATCACGACTTCCGACGGCAGCCGCTGCTTGGGCAGTTCGCGCAGCGCCTCGGCCATGGTTTCCGGATCGTAGGTGCCGTCGTCTTCCAGCATGCGGACGAGGCCGAGCTCCTGCGCCCGATCGGCGCGGATCCACTGTTCCATGCGCGGCCGGGTGCGCGGTACGATCAGCGCCCGCTTGTCGAGCGAGAGCACCTCGCAGAAGGTGTTGTAGCCGCCCATGGCAACCACGCCGACGGCGTTCTGCTCCAAGGTCTCGATATGCGCGTCGAAGGTGATCGCCTCGACCCGGCGCAGCTTCTCGACCCTGGCCAGGAACTCCTCGCGCCGCTCCGGCTGCATGAAGGGGCCGAGCACGACCAGGGCCGGATAGGGTATGAAGGCCTTGCTCTCATAGGCGCGCAATATCCAGTCGACCAGCCCCTCGCCATCGCCGCCGCCGCCGGTCGTCACCAGGATATAGGGCCGCTTCACCATCTCCGGCAGCAGCTGCGAGGCCGGCGATGGCGGCGCCGTGCGCCGGAGATAGCCGGTATAGACGGCCTTGCGGCGGATCGCCTGGGACAGCTCCAACCCGGCCAGCGGATCGTGCACCTGCGGCAGGCCGTAGACCCAGATTTCGTCGTAGAGCTGGCGCAGGGCCGGCGCCACCTTCTTGCGACGCCATTCGGTGATCAGCTGGGTCGGTTCGTCCAGCACGTCGCGCAGGCCGAGCACCAGGCGCGTACCGCGATCCTTCAGCACCTTGAGGGCGCCTTCGACCTCGCCGCGCAAGCCGAGCGGCTCCTTGTCGACGATGAAGAGGTCCGGGTTGAAGATCGAGGCGGTGTGCTCGATGATCGAGGAGCGCAGCGCCAGCGTCTCCTCGATATCCATGTGCAGGTTGAGCGAGGTGTACTCGCCGTTCCGGAGCTTGATCACGCCCGGCACGCGGACGAAATCCACCCGGGCGCGGAAATCGAAACTGGAGATGATCGGCGAGCCCGACAGGATGAGGACCGAAAGGTTCTTCTCGCGCTCGACCAGCGCGTGCGCGATGGCCCGGCAGCGGCGGAGATGGCCGAGGCCGAAACTGTCATGGCTGTAGATCAGCACGCGCCCGCCGGCGCCCTTACGGAGCATGCGTCCGCCCCCTTCGACCCCCTTGATTGGCGGTCACTATGACACGCCCAAATCGCATCGGCAAAGCATTGCCCTGATCAGAAGACGATATTGGTGCCCTGGTTAAGCAAATGTCACGCCAACAAAAAATATTCGCGACAAGTGACACCACATTCGCAACCCGCTTGACTTGCAACAGAAGGCCTCATCGTCACCGACAATCAACCAATTGCGGTAGCAGTGGCGATCTTGTCTAATTGTCGTGGCGATACCGGCCAGCTGGGAAAGCCGCCGCGGCCAACCGCGCAATTATACACGCCTATCACCCCGACGGCCAAGGCATCGACGCGCGCTCCGGTCGGATTCCAGCCTGAGTCTGTTGCCGCCTGGCCCTCACTGCTGATGGCGAGCCAAGGCGCGTTCGATCTTGATCCTGTCACATCGCCGCGCCCATCATGCGGCATCGGCGAGATTTTCCGACGCCCAAGCTCAAGAAGGGGATTGATCCATGAAAGCGCCCAGCATCGATATCGGCATCTCGGAGAAGGACCGGAAGAAGATTGCCGACGGCCTGTCGCATCTGCTCGCCGACACCTACACGCTGTATCTGAAGACGCACAACTTCCACTGGAATGTCACGGGACCGATGTTCAACACCCTGCATCTCATGTTCGAGACGCAGTACAACGAGCTCGCGCTGGCGGTGGATCTCGTCGCCGAGCGTATTCGCGCCCTCGGCTTTCCGGCGCCCGGCAGCTACTCGGCCTATGCCAAGCTGTCGACCGTGAAGGAAGCCAGCAGCGTGCCGGACGCGGAGGAGATGATCCGCATCCTGGCCAAGGACCAGGAAGCGGTTGCCCGCACCGCCCGCAAGGTATTCCCCCTTGCCGAGGAAGCGAACGACCAGCCGACCGCCGACCTGATCACCCAGCGCCTGCAGGTGCACGAGAAGACCGCGTGGATGCTGCGCGCGATGGTGAGCTGAAAGAAAACGAGGGCGCGCCGCCGGCGCGCCCTCGGGAACTCACGCCGTCACCAGCTTCAACAGCTTTTCAAACGCCCGATCGGCAAGGGCGCGCATCTCGTCGTCGGTGCGGTCCTGGATCGGATGCGGCACGAAGACCACGGCCGGCTCGAAGCCCAGCGACTGTGCCTGTGCCGCCGCCGCTTCGACGAACTCGGTGGAAGCCACGAAGCCGCCGGGAATGCCCCGCTCATCCAGGGCAAGGATGTCATGCAGACTGCACGACGTGCATGAGCCTCAATCGGCGAGGCCTTCGATGACGACGTCGACCTCGCTGGCGATCTTCTGGCCGAGATCGTTCGGCGCCGGCCGCGTGAAGGTCGGCTTCTTGTAGCGCTTCACGGCGACGCCGCGCGCCGAAAGCAGCGCCTCGACGCGGTCGAGGAAGATGTCGCCGCGCGCCTTCGAGATGTCGAGCAGACCGACGGTCAGCCCGTCGAGACTCCCCGGCGGTGCCCGCCGCGGCCGCTTCAGCGGCGACCGTTCGGATGTCGGATCCAACAGCTCCATTCGCTTCACCTCCTCATTCGGTAATTTCCCGCGTCACCGGCGAGCTGCCCATGGCGCCCGACGCGCCCCAGCCGGCGATGACGGCAGAGAACATGCCGGCCGAGCCGCCGGCCCGCACGATCAGCAGCCCGCCCTGGCGGAATTTCGGGATGCGCTTCTTGTCGGCAAGCGCTGTCGCCGGAATGCCTTCGGCGATGCCGCCGGCGCCGCGCACCATTTCCTCGGCCGGCAGCATCAAGAGCCGGTCCAGTTCCTGCCGCAGCCGGGCCTTGTTCCAGCCCGCTTCGCGGAAGGTGCGCTCATGCTCCGGCGAGACGACGAGGATGGCATCGCCGGACTGCGCGAGCTTCCAATGGTTCACGCTGCGCAAGGTCAGCGCAAAGCTGCGGGCGAGCGATTCCGGCGTGCGCGATTGCTGGTCCACGACGCCGTGCACGCCGTCGCCGGCGAACAGCGTCACCGTCGACGCGCCGGGTGCGAAGCCGCGCTCGACCGAGAGCGGCTCCCAGCAGCTCCCCTCCTCGTCCTCGGCGAAGCAGAAGGTGTATTTGCCGGGATGGCCGAGCGCCGAGCGGTCGACCTCCTGCGGCCGGCCGCCGCCGACATTGCGGATGACGAGCTGCAGCGCGCGGCCGATCGTGGCATTGGCGCGGTTGCCCTGGCCAAGCGCATTGCCGCGGGCGTTCATGCCGATGGCGCGCGCCTTCGGCCCGTTCACGATCACGATCGGGCCGCAGAACATCGTCGTCGCCAGCACGCCATGCATGGCGAAAGGCTCCATCAGCGCCGCTTCGACCGCGGCGATGACCACGGGCAGGTATTCCGGCTTGCAGCCCGCCATGACCGCGTTGACGGCGATCTTCTCCACCGTCACGGGCGCAAGATCCGGCGGCACGTTGCCGATCACCTCGGCCGGATCGCGCTTCGTGCCCTTCAGCATGCGGTGCACGCGGACCGGCGTCGGCGGGACGAGCGGCAGGCCGTCGGACCAGCCGCGGGCATGCATCGCCTCCGCTTCGTCCTCATGCTCGTCGATGTCGACGCGGCGCGCGGCGAACTTCACCTCTCCGTACTTGACCTCCAATTCGTCGATCACACCCGGCTCGACCGACTTGGAGCCGCAGCCAGGCCGCCAATCCGGCAGGCCTTCGCCGAGCGAATTCAGGCCGGTCAGCGCTCGCCATTCGTCGCGCTGCCAGCCGACCAGGCGGCCGACTTCGCGCCCGCCTTCCAGCTTGATCAGGGTCGGCACCGTCTCGATCCGCAAGCGGAACGAAGCTTCGAGCGCGCGGTCGTCGCGCACACCGGGCACGGTGGCGGGAAAGGTCGGATCGTCCTGGCTGAAAACCGTCAAGGGCTGCGTCGACCGGGCAAGCTCGGCCAGCACCGGCTCGACCAGCACGCAGGTCGGACAGTCGCGCTTGGCGACGACGACATAGCCTTCGCGGATGCCGGCGGTCGCGGACATCTTTTCCTCCCGATCCACTTCGGCGAAGCTTAGGCGATGGACAGCGATCAGCCCAGTTCGAAGGTGGTGACGCCGTAGAGGCCGGTGCGGTCGATCGCCGGCGCGGGGCCGGTATACATCCGCGCCGTCTCGAAGGCGGGCTTGAGGCCGGCGCCTTCCGCCAGCGCCACGGCGGCCGCGTTCGGCTCCGGCACGTCGAGAAAAACGGGGCCGTCCGCGGACCTTGCGGCGCAGAGGCCCTGGAACAAAGCTCCCGCGACGTCCCGGCTTTCCGCATAGAGCGGGCCAATCTTGTGACCCTCGCGGCACGGACGAACGATGCCGAGGCCGACAACGTCACCATTGCGAAGCGCTGCCAGTCCATGATGCCCCTGGGTGCCGATCCAGGCGGCAAGGAAGGCGTCGCGCGGCGCCGGGAAGAATCGGCGGTCGTATTGCGCGAGTGCCGTGAACGGAAGCGTGCGCGCGTCGACCAGCGTGACGCCCGGCGCGGCCGACTTGCCCGGCTGCGGCACGCCGCCGAACCGGACGTTTCGCCAGGCGAGGGTGAAGCCGGACTTGCGGTAGTTCGCCTGCTGCGCCGGAACGCCGTCGAGGCCGACATTGCGGCCGGCGAGATGCGCCATGCCGGCCTGCCAGAGCCGGTAGCCGAGCCCCTGCCCGCGCGCCTCCAGCGTCGCGATGTAGAAGCCGAGAAAGCCGAAATCGGCGCCGTAGCGCACCACCGAGATCGAGGCGACGGGCACGCCGTCCTTGAGGCCGACGAGGAAGCCGGCCGGATCGGCGACACGGAAGGCGAGCGCGTCGTTGAGGCCGGGATTCCACCCTTCGCTTGCCGCCCACTCGACCGCGAGGTCGAGCTCGGCGGCGCTCATCACGCGGGTCTTGTAGCTCATACGCCGCGGCCGGCATCGGAGCCGAGCCGGCGGCGCCGGCGCTCCACCATCGTATAGGCGAGCAGCGCGAGGCCGATCACCGCGAAGGACACCGCCGTCGTCACCGTGCCGAGCGCGTAGAGCACCGGCGTCGTCACGTTGGTGGTCATGCCGTAGATCTCGAGCGGCAGGGTGTTGAAGGTGCCGGCAGTGTAGAGCGAGCGGGCGAACTCGTCATAGGACAGGGTGAAGCCGAACAGGCCGACGCCGATCAGGCTGGGCAGGATGATCGGCACCACCACATGCATCACCGTCTGCCAGGCGCTGGCGCCGAGGTCCCGCGCGGCTTCCTCGTAGGCCGGGCTGAAGCGGTTGAACACCGCGAACATGATCAGCAGGCCGAAGGGCAGCGTCCAGGAGAGATGCGCGCCGAGCGCCGAGCTCCACCAGGCCGCCTCCAGGTCCAACAGGCGGAACAGCAATCCGATGCCGAGGCTGATCAGGATCGAGGGCACGATCAGGCTCGCCACTGCGAGATAGAAGACGAGGCCGGAGCCGAGGAAGCGGCGGCGGAAGGCGAGGCCGGCGAGGAAGGCGACCACCACCGTGATCACCATGACCACGAGGCCGAGCAGGATGGAGCGCTGGAACGAACCGGCGAAGTCGCCGACCATCTGCTTCTCGAACAGGTTGGCGAACCAGGTAAGCGAGGCGCCGTTCATCGGGAAGGTCAGGCCGCCATTCGGCCCCTGGAACGACAGCACGATGATGCTGGTGAGCGGGCCGTAGAGAAACAGCACGAACAGAGCGAAGAACGCCGCGAGCGGCCAGAACCCGGCATTGCGCCGCCGCGCGCGCATCTCAGAGCTCCTTCCTGACATCGACCAGCCGCATCATCACGGCAACGGTCAGCAGCACGAGCAGCAGCAGCACCACCGCATTGGCAGCCGCTGCCGGATACTGCAGCAGCGAGGTGGCGTTCAGCATCATCAGCCCGACCGAGGCCGACTGCCCGCCGCTCATCAGCCGCACGGTGACGAAATCGCCCATCACGATGGTGACGACGAAGATGGAGCCGATGGCGATGCCGGGCTTGCAGAGCGGCACGATGACGTTTCCCAGGATCTGCCAGCCATTGGCGCCGTTGTCCCGCGCCGCCTCGATCAGCGACCGGTCGATCCGCATCATCGAGTTGAAGATCGGCACGATCATGAACAGGGTGTAGAGGTGCACATAGGCGAGCACGACGGAGAAGTCGGAGAACAGCAGGAACTCGAGCGGCTTCTCGATCGCGCCGATACCGATCAGGCCTTTGTTGATGAGACCGTTCAGCCCGAGCGTCGGGATCCAAGAGATCATGCGGATGATGTTCGAGGTCCAGAACGGCACCGTGCAGACCAGGAACAGCGCCGTCTGCCAGGTCGCCGAGCGGACATGGAAGGCCAGGAAATAGGCGACCGGAAAGCCGACCACCAAGGTCACCGCCCAGGTGATGGCGGCGAAGGTCACGGTCTGGAGATAGGTCCCCCAGGTGACCGGACTGAACAGAAGCTCGTCATAATTGGTCAGGACGAATGCGGGAATGAGGCGCGCGGTATCGTAGTCCCAGAAGCTGACCATGACGATGATCAGGATCGGGAAGACCAGGAACAGCAGGAACACCACGACCAGCGGCGCCACCTGCAGATAGGGCGCAGATGACGAGCGGCGTGGCTTCGCCGCACTCGACGCCCCCCTCCCCTGCGCGGCAGAGGAGAGGGGTATCGCAACGGCGTCGGTTGGGACGCTTCGAGCCATCACGCGGCGATGAACTGGTTCCATTTCTGGACCATGTAGCGGTCCTCGTCCATGACAGCGTTCCAGCAGGCGACCGCACCCATACGGTCGTAGAATGAGCCGCCGTCGCGCACCGCGCCCGGCTTCTCCATCACCTTGCCCTGCGGGTTCTTGATCTCCGTCTTCGCCGGCTTGCCTTCCATCCAGTAGGCCCACTCGTCGGCACTCATATGCGCCTTGGCGGTATCGAGCACGGCCGAGTAATAGCCCTGGCGGTTGAGGAAGGCGCCGACCCAGCCGGAGAGATACCAGTTGATGTACTCGTACGCTGCGTCGAGCTCGAGGCCGGAAAGATGCTTGGCGAGGCCGAGCCCGCCGCCCCAGGCGCGATAGCCTTCCTTCAGCGGCTGGTAGACGCAGGGGATGCCCTTGGATCGCACCGCGGTGATCGCCGGCGACCACATCGACTGGATGATCACCTCGCCCGAGGCCATCAGGTTGACGCTCTCGTCGAAGGTCTTCCAGAAGGCGCGGAACTGGCCCGCCTTCTTGGTGTCGATCAGGAAGCCGATGGTCTTGTCGATCTCGGCCTTGGTCATGTTGCCCTTGTCGCCGTACTTCACGATGCCGGCGCTCTCGCAGATCATCGCGGCGTCCATGATCCCGATGGAGGGGATGTTCAGGATCGCGGTGCGGCCCTTGAACTTCGGATCCAGGATGTCCTTCCAGTTGGTGATCGGGCGGCCGACCAGGTCCGGGCGGATGCCGAGCGTGTCGGCGTTGTAGATGGTCGGGATCATGGTGAACCACTCGGTCTGCCCCTTGGCGAACTTCACCGAGTCCTTGCCCTCGACGAAGCTGACCGTGTTGGGGGCGGTGCCCTGGGCGACGACCGAATCCGGCTTCAGCTTGCCGGAAGTGAAGATCGGCACGATCTTGTCGAAGTACTTGATCTTCTTCACGTTCATCGGCTGCATGATGCCGGCCGGGAAGACCTTCTTGACCATCCAGTATTCGATATCGGCGATGTCGTAGGATTTCGGCTGGGTGACGGCGCGCTGCACGACGGCGTCGGAATCGAGCGCGGTCATCTGCAGAGTGATGCCGAGATCCTTTTTGCACTGCTCCGCGATCTCGTTGATGTTGGACACGCCGGTGCCGAACTGGCGCAAGGTCACGTTCTTGATGTTCTGCGCCCAGATGGTCGGGAAACCGGTCAGCGCGCCGCTGCCGGCCGCGGCGCCGGCCACAGCCGCGGCACCCTTCAGCAACTTGCGCCGGTTGAACCGTCTATCGGTGATCTTGCTCATGTTCCTGCCTCCTCTGGCTCTTGGCTGTTCGGGATGAAACTCAGCGCTCGATGACGTGCACGTCCTCGGGCGACCACGTGACCGCGACCGGATCGCCGGGCTCGACCGGCGCCGCGAAGAAGCTCTGCTCAGTGACGCTGACCGAAAGCGGCTCGAGCCCCGCGACATCGACGCCGAGTTGCACGGTGGGCCCGAAATACTCGACCGCGCGCGCCGTGCCGTGCAGCACAGTGCCGTTGCCGGCAGCGGCGCCGATCCGCATGCGATCGGCCCGCACCGCCACATGGATCGGCGAGCCGGAGGGCAGTCCCGGCGCCGCGGCGAGCGGCACGGCGACGCCGTTGGCGAGCACCACGCCGCTGCCGCCATTGACCTTCGCCGCCATCACGTTATGGCCGCCGATGAAGCGCGCGACGAAGGCAGTGGCCGGGCGATTGAACACGTCCCGCGGCGGCGCCGCCTGCTCGATCCGGCCGGCATTCATCAGCACAACGAGGTCGGCCAGCGCCATGGCCTCCTCCTGGCTGTGCGTCACATGGACGAAGCTGATGCCGAGCCGGCTCTGCAGGCTCTTCAGCTCCTCACGCATCTTCACGCGCAGGAACGGGTCGAGCGCCGAGAGCGGCTCGTCGAGCAGCAGCACTCGGGGATCGGTGATCAGGGCGCGGGCCAGCGCCACGCGCTGCTGCTGGCCGCCCGAGAGCTGCGCCGGCAGGCGGCCCGCAAACTGTTCCATGTGGACGCGGCGCAGCAGCTCCTGCGCGCGGGCGCGCCGCTCGGCCTTCGGCACGCCCTTCATCTTGAGCGAGAAGGCGACGTTGTCGGTGCAGTCGAGATGCGGAAACAGCGCATAGCTCTGGAACATCATCGCCGTGCCGCGCTTGGCCGGCGCAAGATCGGTAATGTTGTCGGCCCCGAGCAGGATGTCGCCCTCGGTCACCTCCTCGTGGCCGGCGACCATCCGCAGGGTCGTCGTCTTGCCGCAGCCCGAGGGCCCGAGCAGGCAGCAATAGGTGCCGGCCGGAATCCTGAGATCGACGCGATCGACCGCCAGCGTGTCGCCGTACCGCTTGCTGACGGATACCAGTTCGACGTCCGATCCTGCCGCCATCGCCACCCCGATTGCTCCGGGGCAAAGACAATGCAAGGCCGATGCCGATGCATCCGTAGGCAGACGTCAAACTGTAGCGTCAGCAAAGCGCGATCGGATCGCCCAAAAATTTGCCTTCTGCCCGCCCAAGCAGCAGATGTTGGGCGGCAGAGGCTAGCAGATCGGGCTAGTACAAGGCGACCTGGGCGGTGCGCAGCAGGTCGAGCGCCGTCTCGTGGAAACCGGCGGTCCAGGCTTCCCGCGCCTGATTCAGATACTGCGTCGCCTTGGCGCGCTTGGCCGGATCCGGCGAGCGGGCAATCTGGTCGGCCACTTCCTGATAATTCGGGAAGCGGATATCCGCGCCGCCGGCGGCGGGCCGCCCGAACTGGCGCCCCATATCGAGACAGAAGGTGCCCGGATCGTTGACCAGCGGCCCGCATGACGTGCCGGCATCCGGTGCGCGCAGGGCGGCCGGGCCGGTGGTCGTGGGGACGGCGGGATCGGCCGCCTCGGCGATGGCCGGCAGCGACAGCAACAAAGCCAGGACGGGACCGAAGGCTACGGGTCTGTGCAAGCGCCGCATCGCGAACCTCATCAGGTACGCCTCGACGAACATATGGGAGCGGCACCAAGCCGGTCGGAGGCCAGGGTGGCAGGCTTTCGTTAACAACTTCACATCCGAAACCCGGCCCCGACCGTAACAGCCATAACGCGAGATCTGCCTTCCGGTTGCATGCGTCACCTGTTCGCTCTTCTGCTCACTGGCCTTGTCGCTGCCTGCGCGCCGATCGCCGCACTCGATCTTCTGGTCCCGCGCGATGGCTATCAGCGCCAGATCGGCATCGCCTATGGCGAAGGCCCGCGCCGGCGGCTCGACATCTACCGGCCCGAAGCGGCCACCGGTCCGCGCCCGGTGGTGCTGTTCGTCTATGGCGGCTCCTGGAGCTCGGGCGAGCGCGCCCAGTACCGCTTCGTCGGCCAGGCGCTGGCGGCGCGCGGCTATGTCGCCGTGCTGCCGGATTACCGCCTCGACCCGGACGGTCGCTTCCCGGGTTTCGTCGAAGACGTCGCCGCGGCGGTGGCCTGGACGCATCGCCATGTCACGGCGCATGGCGGCGATCCGGCGCGGCTCTACCTGATGGGTCATTCCGCCGGCGCCTACAACATCGCCATGGTGGCGGCCGATCCGCGCTATCTCGCCGCGCATGGCCTGGACCGCAGCGTCGTCGCCGGCGCGATCGGCCTCGCCGGCCCCTACGACTTCCTGCCGCTCGACAGCGCGACGACGCGGCGCGTGTTCGGCCATGCCGAGGATCTGGCGGCGACCCAGCCGATCCGCCTTGTCGACGCGGCGACGCCGCCGATGCTGCTGCTGCACGGGGCGGAGGACGACACCGTCTATGCCCGCCACAGCCTTCGACTGGCCGAGCGGCTGCAGGCGCTGGGCGTCAAGGCCGAGGCGAAGCTCTATCCCGAAACCGGCCATATCGGCATCGTGCTGGCGCTGTCGCCGCTCGCGCGCGACGACCCGCCGGTCCTGAGCGACCTCGACCGCTTCATCGACGGCCAATAGACCCGCCCGTCGCCCGGCACGGCGCAACCGTCGCGTCCGGGCGGCGCTTCGTGCCATGCTCCGGCCGTCCTGTCGGGGAAACGCCGTGCCCGTTCCGCGTCGCCGACCTCGATTGCCCTGGCCTGCCGTGGCGGCAGCGGTTGCCGCTTTCGTCGCAATCTCGCCGCCGGGCGCCCGCGGCCATGGCGATGCCGAATGGATCGAGCGCGACCATTTGTGGCGCTGGTGCTGCGGGCCGGAGGATTGTCGCCGCGCCTTCCCCGGCGAAGTGCAGCGGGTCGAGAACGGCTACCTGATATCGCCTACCCAACAGCTGTTCCACGACGGCATGCGCGGCTTCTACTACCACCAGCACGACCACGACATCTGGCTCTGCATGCGGGGCGGCGCGGCGATCTGCCTGTTCGTGCCGGAAGAGATGAGCTAGCCACGGTCCGGTGGCGCATCCAGAGGGCCTATGGCTGCCTATGATTGCCTATGGGAGCCTGTGGCGTCCTATAGGCGCTAATGGCGGCCTATGATGTCCAATGATTGCCTATGGCGTCCTATGGGAACCTGCGCCGGGGAACGGCAAGCAGTTCCAAGCCACTGATTTGTCTGAGATTCCGCGTTCCTAATGATCCCCGGGCGCGGCATTGTCCGCGCGCCGCCGCACGGCCGGCGGATGGGGACGGGGTTTCACGGTATAAAAGAGCGAGGCCCGGTTGCCCAAGCTGCCGTTAGTATAATTGCAAATTATACAATTCTCAAGTTTGCCGTGACGCCCCCTTGTGTCTGGCGTTTTACGCGTCAGAGTGAGCCGGCAGGAGCGGGTGAGTGATGCCCCAGGCAGTTGGTGCAGGTTGGCTGGTGCAGGAACACGACAAGGTCGTGTCCTATCGCATCGACCTCGACCGCCGGATGGTGGTGGTCACCTATGCGGGCGCCATCGGCCTGAACGATATCCGCGGCATCCAGGCGCTGTCGCGTCAGGATCCGACCTTCGATCCGAGCTTCACCGTGCTGTATGACGGCCTGCGCGCCGACTTCAACGGCCTGAGCACGGACGACCTGAAGAAGATCGCCAGCAACACGCCGATGCAGCCGAGCGCCCGGCGCGCCTTCGTCGTCAACTCCGCCGTCAATTACGGCATCTCGCGGATGTTCGCCGCGCTCAGCGAGGCGGCGGGCTCGGGCTTTTCCTACGCCTTGTTCGACAACCTGCCGGATGCGATCCGCTGGCTGACCGAGGCGGAGCGGAGTTAGGCAGCCCGCCCCTCCCTGCCCCTGCGCGCCGGCCTTCGGCGGGGCTATGCCTCTTCCAGCCAGCGGTTGGCGCTGTCGAAGTCGTAGAAGACTCCGACCTGGCCATGCGCCCCGTCGGCGTCGTTGAGCGACTGGAACTGGCGCACGACGTCGTAGTTGCGCAGGCCGCTGACCACGAAGGCGCGCCGCGCGCCCGGTGAGAAGGGCGCGTTCGCCGCGACCTCGGCGATCCGATGCCTCTGGATCTGGATCGAAGTGGCGGCGCGGTAATCGGCCAGCAACCGGAAGGCCGGATCGAATTCCGGGTCGGCGCTCAGCCGGCGCTGCATCTCCAGGATCTCGTCGACCCGGAGCGCGCCGCGGCCATAGAGGAACACGATGCGGCGCTCGGCATCGATCTGATAGGAGACGCCGCGCCGGCGATCCACGATCGAACGCAGCGCCGCATGGTCGAACGGCTTGACCAGAAGCGGCAGGCCTTCGAATTCCGGCCCCATGACGGTGGGGTTCGGATAGGCGGTGGTCAGCACGACCGGCGTGCCGAGCTCGCCGAGCCGGATCACCACCGGGCCTGAGGTCTCGCGGTTGAGATGCACGTCGACGAAGGCGATATCCGGCTTTTCCCGCGCGAGCAACGCCAGCGCCGCGGCGACCGACGGCGCCGGCCCGAGCACGCGCCAGCCGGCATCCTCGATCGTCAGGGCGATGTCCATGCCGATCAGCGGCTCGTCTTCGACCACCAGGGCAACGGGTTGCTCCAACGATCCGCCTCCGGTCGGTCCGACCCGGCTGTGCCTGCTTGGCGCAAGTATAGCGGCCGGTGCCCGGCCCCGCACAGCGACCAGGGATTGTCGCTCAGAAGCGCGGCGCGAACCGATCGCCCTTGGCGTCGATGTGGCAGACGAACGGCGCGCCGAAATGCGCCGGCAGCAGCAGCGCGCCGGAACCCGCGCATTGCTCCAGAATCCGCCGGCGGCTGATGCGTGCATTGGCGGCGTCGGCGCAGGCGAAGCTGTTCCATTCCGGGTGATAGACCTGCACGCCGTGATGCAGGATGTCGCCGCAGAAAGTGGCGCGGGCGCCCTTGGCGGCGAGGTTGATCGCGATCGTGCCGGGCGTATGGCCGGGCGCCGGATCGTAGGAGAGGTATTCGTCGAGCGCGCCGGCGCCGGTCACCATCTGCGCCAGGCCCGCCTCCACCACCGGCAGCACGCTGTCGCGGAACGAGCCGCCATTGACCGGCCCGGTCCGCGGGTCGCGGTCGAGCGCCAGGTAATGCTCGTAATCCTCCCGGCTGAACACGTATTTCGCGTTCGGGAAGGTTGGCACCCACTTGCCGTTCTCCAGCCGCGTGTTCCAGCCGATGTGATCGACATGCAGATGGGTGCACATCACCAGGTCGATCTGCTCCGGCCTGACCCCGGCGGCGGCGAGGCGCTCCAGATAGGGCGTCCGCATCAGGTGCCACATGGGCCGGTGCGCGCGCGGCTTGTCGTTGCCGACGCAGGTATCGATCAGAATGTTCTTGGCGCCGATCTTGAGCAGCCAGCTGTGCACGCTGAGCTTCAGCATGCCGGTGGCGGGGTCGTAGTGGTCGCTGACCATCCAATCGCGATGCTCGTGCACCACTTCGGGCCGCCAATCGGGGAAGAACCGCGCCGCATCGAAGTTCGGCTCGTAGGATTCCTCGATCCGCGTCGCGGTCAGGTTCCCGATCGTGAACATGCCCATCGCTTCCTCCCGCAGGTAGCTTCGCGGATGCCGCCACAGCTCTATCGCCGCCGCACGGCTGCGGAGGCCGCCGCAGCGGTCCTTGTAAACTATTCTACTAATGGAGAAATCTGGAGCGGGCGAAGGGATTCGAACCCTCGACCCCAACCTTGGCAAGGTTGTGCTCTACCCCTGAGCTACGCCCGCGCTCCGAAGAGCCGGGGATAATACGCAGGGCGTCTTGCCTTGCAAGCGCAATCCTGAGCCCGGCACGCCGCCCTTCGCGCCCCGATCCCCCGCCAGGGCACGGTGACCAATGGTGGATTTCCGCCGGCCGGGCTTCACAATGCCGGTTCCGCGTGCTATTGCCCCGCGCCAAGCCCCTATAGGCGGACCCGTCCCCGGACACCGAAGCACAAGGAGCCACGGTGCAAGTTCTCGTTCGCGACAACAATGTCGATCAGGCGCTGCGCGCCCTGAAGAAGAAGATGCAGCGCGAAGGCATCTTCCGCGAGATGAAGCTTCGCAACGCCTATGAGAAGCCGTCCGAGCGCCGCGCCCGCGAGAGGGCGGAGGCAATCCGTCGCGCCCGCAAGCTGGCCCGCAAGCGCGCCCAGCGCGAAGGCCTGATCTGAGCAACCGCCCGGTGGCGCGCCGGGCTTCGGCGCGCACCGGATAGCAGATCGGCCCGGCCCCCGTTTCCGGCCTGCGGCCATGTGACCAGCGTCACCGAGCCCCGACCCGAGCCGCCCGGCACCCGCCGCGGCGGCTGTTCCTTGCCGGCGCACGCTCTATGGTTAACGCTGCGCCATGACCACCATCGAAATCCGCCACTCGCCCTGGATCGAGCTGCCCGGCATCGCCATGCCGGAAGGCGAGCTGGTGGTCGCCATCGGCGATGTACACGGCATGGTGGACCAGGCGGAGATGCTGCTGCGCGCGGTGGAGCGCGACTTGGCCGCACATGGCCGCGGCACCTGCCTCTGGCTCGGCGACTATGTCGACCGCGGCAACGACAGCCTGGCGGTGCTCGATCTGGTGCGCCGGCCGCTTTCGCTGCGCGAGGTGGAGACGGTCTGCCTGCTCGGCAATCACGAGGCGCTGCTGCTCGATTGCATCGAGCCGCCGGGCCGGCTCGGCGAGTCGGTCGCGGTCTGGGTCTCGAATGGCGGCGCGGCCACCATGGACAGCCTGGGCCTGCCGCGCCGCGCTGCGCGCGACAGCGATCTGCCGACCCAATTGATCAGCGCACTGGGGCCGGACCGGCTGACCTTCCTGCGCGGCCTGCCGCGCATGCACCGGCTGGGCGATCTGTTCTTCGTGCATGCGGGGATCGATCCGGCGCTGGCACTGGACCAGCAGGATCCCGACACCCTGCTGTGGATCCGCGACCGCTTCCTTAGCCATCGCGAGACGATGCCGGAACAGGTTCTGGTGGTGCATGGCCATACCATCGAGGACCCGGCGATCCGATGCGGCGATGCGCTGTGGCGCGCCGCGCCGCCGCGGCCGACCCGGGTCGGGCTCGACGGCGGCTGCTTCGCCACCGGCATCCTGACCGCGGCCGAGTTCCTGGACGGGCGCGCACGCCTGGTGCACGCCTTCGGCGCGCCCGCCTATTGAGCTTTCTGCACCTGCGGTTGGCGGGCGAGGATCGATCGGAACAGGTCGAGCTGGCCCTGCGTGGTGTCGTCCCAGCTGAACTGCTCGGCATAGGCGCGCGTCGCCCGCCGGTCCGGCAAACGCGCCAGCAGGCGGCGCACGCCGCGCGCGACGCCCGCAGCCGATCGCTCGTCCATCAGCTCGCCCGCCTCCGGCGCCTCGATCACTTCCGGCGTGCCCCAGACGTTGGAGGCCAGAACCGGCGTGCCGCAGGCCATGGCCTCCAGCAGCACGTTGGCCCAGCCTTCGCGGCTTGACGCCAGCACCAGAAGATCCGCCGCCTCGTAGACTTCGCGCAATTGCCGGTGGGCGAGGCGGCCGAGGAAGCGCACGCGGTCCGCGACCTGCAGGCGCTCGGCCTGGGCGCGCAGGGACCGCTCCTCCGGCCCGTCGCCGGCGATCAGCAGGTCGGTGTCGGGCAACTCCGGCAGCGCCGCGATGACGAGGTCATGCCCCTTGCGCTCGATCAGGTGGCCGACCGAGACCAGCGCGGTGCGCCGGAGGCCGAGCGCGGCACGCGCCGCCGCGCGGTCCGCCGGCCGGAACATGGCGAGGTCGACGCCGTTTCGGAGCACGCGGATCTTGTCCGGCGCGGCGCCGAGCTCGACCAGCCGGTCCTTCAGCGCGCGGCAGACGGTGATGATGCCGTCGGCGCGCGCCGCCGCCTCGACGATCAAGCGGCGCGGGCCCGGATAGGCCGGGATCAGGTTGATGTCGGTGCCGCGCGCAGTGATGGTGAGCGGTTTGCCGAGTTCGTCGGCGAGCCAGGCCGCGGCGACGCCGTCGGGGTAGAAGTAATGCGCGTCGATCAGGTCGAATTCCCAGCCGCCGGCCATCAGCCGCCGCACGGTGCGGTGCGCCGCGCGGTACAGCGTGTGCGGCGTCAGGCGCATGCCGAGCTTCGGCACCACCAGATAGCGCGGATGCACGACCTCGATGCCGTGGCGCCGCTCCGCCGCCGGCGCCAGGCGCGCCTTGGTGTATTCCGGAGGCAGCGGCACCCAGGGTGGCATCATGGGCGGCACCCAGGGTACCGGCGCGACCACCCGCGCCGTGGCCTGGCCGCTCGCCAGCAGGTGGCGCAGACGGTTCTCCACGAAGACCCCATGCGTCGGATCGCCGGCATGCGGGAACAGCGTGGAAAAGGTGAGCAGCCGGAGCGGCCGTCCCTCGGACCGCGGAGAATGCAGCATCAGGGCCGCGCTCCGACCTGACTGCCGATCGCCGCGCCGGCACGCCGGGCCAGCAGCTGCTCCGCCAGCCGGGTCACCCGTTCCGCATTGTGGTGCCAGGTGAGGCCCCGTCGTTCGATGGTGGCATGCGCCGCCCGGCCCAGGCGGTCGCGCAGGGCTTCGTCGCGGATCAGGCGCAGCAGGCCATCGCGGAAACTCTGGTCGCTCGCCGGATCGAATAGCAGGCCGTTCTCGCCGTCATCCAGCACCTCGCGGATATTGGGCGTGTCGGGCGCGATCACCGCACGGCCCAGCGCCAGATACTCGAACAGCTTGAGCGGCGAGGCATAGGCCACGACATGCGGCTGCAGGGCGATGTCGAAGGCGGCGACATAGTCCGGGATCTCGCTGCGCGGCACCACGCCCGGGAAGCTGACCCGGTCGGCGAGGCCGAGACGGCGCGCCTGCTCTTCCAGCGCGGCGCGCACGGTGCCATCCCCGACCAGCAGGAAATGCACGTTGCCGGGACATTCGGGGCTCGCCATCACCTCCAGCACGCGGTCGACCCGGTGCCAGTCGCGGACGAAGCCGGTGAAGCCGAGCACGATGCGGCCGGAAAGGCCGAGCCGCGCCTTGGCCGCGGCGCCGTCGACCGGGCGGGCGAAGGCGGCGGGATCGACCCCGTTGGGGATCACCACGACCGGAATCGAGGCACCTGCCTCGGCCCGCACCATTTCTGCCAGCACCTGTGTCACCGGGAGCACAGTATCGGCCGAGGCCCAGGCCTTGCGCTCGGTCCAGCGCGCCAGGGCCGGCAGGCCGAGCCCGCCGAAGGCCGCGCGCTCGTGCACGAGCGGCGCGTTCACCTCCAGCAGAAGCGGCAGGCGCCGGCGCCGCGCCAGCCACACGCCGGCCAGGGTGTAGAGGTTGTAGCGCTCGTAGATGATGTCCGGCCGGAACCCTTCGGCCGCCGATTTGAGGCGCCGGTAGTCGATGAAATTGTAAGCGAATTCAAGGAGTTCGTAGATCTGCCGCGGCAGCCAGCGCTTCAGGCTGGCGACCAGGCCGGCATCGGCGCCGAAATCCGCCCCCTCGGTCGCCGGCGGCGCCACGACGCGGATCTCGTGCCCGAGCGCGCGCAGCGCCGCCAGCAGCTCCTCGATATGGACGGCCTGTCCGTCGCGCGAGCGAGTGCGGTGGTGATAGAGGATGCGCATAAGGTCCCGTTCGGCGGAGGCCCTGTCCGTATGACCAGACGGGCGAAACGCACAAGGAATATTTTCGGTCACGTTTCGGAAGGGTTTATTGGTGCAAGACGAAGGGCGAATGACAGCCGGATTCCATTGTGCTAGTAGCTCCGGCGATACTTGTTGCGCCGCGCCGCGTGAACGCTTTCCGGTCCGAACCGGGGGACGCGGTCCTCGCCGAGCGCGGTAACGGCCGGCCCAGAGGGGGTTTCCAACGTGCGACTGCCGTCACTGCAATGTCTCTCGATCGCGGGCATGATGATTGGGCTCGTGATCGGGTTGCCCGCATGCTCAAGCTATCCGGACATCGCCACCTCGCCGATCACTGCCGCGAAGCAGATCCCGACGCCGGACTATCTGATCGGACCGGGCGATTCGCTCAATATCTTCGTCTGGCGCAACCCGGAGCTGTCGGCCAGCGTGCCGGTGCGCCCGGACGGCAAGATCTCGACGCCGCTGATCGAGGACGTGCAGGCCGCTGGCAAGCGCCCCTCCGAGCTCGGCCGCGACCTGGAGAACCAGCTCAAGCAATATGTGCAGGAGCCGGTGGTCACAGTGATCGTCAACGGCTTCGTCGGGCCGTTCAGCCAGCAGGTGCGGGTGGTCGGCGAGGCGGCGGCGCCCCAGGCCATTCCCTATCGCGAGAACATGTCGGTGCTGGACGTCATGATCCAGGTGGGCGGGCTGACGCCGTTCGCCGCCGGCAACCGGGCCGTCCTGGTCCGCAAGGAAGGCGGGCAGGACACCTACTACCAGGTCGCCCTCGACGATCTGTTGAAGGACGGCAAGGTGCAGGCCAATGCCCCGGTGCTGCCCGGCGACATCCTGATCATCCCGCAATCCTGGTTCTGACCCGACAGGAATCCCCGCCAGGCGAACGCATTAAGTGTTTGTTCTGGTTTCCGTCTCTAGTCTCCGGCCAATCTCGGGCCGGAGCTGGCCCGATCGCCACCTCGGAGCGCCGCCGGGATGAATAGTATCGCCGAGCTGCTGCCGGAACTGCTGGCCTATGCGCGGGGCGCGTGGAAGCGGCGCTGGATCGCGCTGGCGCTTGCCTGGCTGATCTGCCTGGTCGGCTGGGCGGTGGTGGCGGTGCTGCCGAACAATTACTCGGCCAGTACGCGCGTCTATGTGGACACCGATTCACTGCTGGCGCCGCTGCTCAAGGGCCTGACCGTCGAGCCGAACCTGGCGCAGCAGGTCCAGGTGATGCAGCGTACCCTGCTGACCCGGCCAAATGTCGAGCGGGTGATCCGCATGGCGGATCTGGACCTGAAGGCGCGCAACCAGCAGGAGCACGATGCGCTGGTCGAGAGCCTGAGCAGCCGGATCGAGATCCTGGGCGACCGCGGCGCGCGCAACCTGTTCGCGATCAACTACAGCAGCAGCGACGCCGCCGAAGCGCTGCGCGTCGTCCAGTCGCTGCTGACCATCTTCGTCGAGTCCAATGTCGGCGACAGCCGGCGCGAGATGGAGCAGGCGCAGGCCTTCCTGAACCGGCAGATCGCCGATTACGAACGGCAGCTGCAGGAGGCCGAGCGGCGCCTGTCGGAGTTCAAGCAGGAGAATATCGGCAAGCTGCCGCAGGAGGGCACCGCCTATCAGGCGCTCGGCAGCGCCGAGGTGCAGGTGCAGGCGGCGCGGCGCGAGCTCGGCGAGGCGCAGATCCGCCTGGAGGCGATCCAGCGTCAGCTTCGCGAGACCTCGCCGACCCTTGCGGTGGAAAGCGCGCCGGTGGTGATGATCGACCGCGGCCGGCAGCTTTCGTCCGAGGAGGAGACGCTGTCGTCGCGCCTGAAGGAGCTGCAGACCTCTCTCGACAGCTTGACGCTGCGCTTCACCGACAAGCATCCCGACGTGGCGCAGACGCGCCGGCAGATCGCCAGCGTCCAGGCCGATCTCGACGCGGCGCGCAAGCGCGCCGAGGAGGAGGGACGCAACCGTCCCGCCGGCTCACCCGGCTCGACCCGGGCACGCAGCACGGTGTCCAATCCGGTTTACGAGCAGCTGCGCATCCGCCAGGGCGATGCCGAGGCCAATCTGGAGCTGGCGCAGCGGCGGTTGAGCGAGGCGGAAGCGCTCTACAAGCAGCGCGTCGCCGATACCTCGCAGGCGGCGGCGCTCGAGGCGCGGCAGGCCAACCTCAACCGCGACTACGGCGTGATCAAGAAGCAGTACGACGAGCTGCTGGCACGCCGCGAATCGGCGCGGCTGGCACAGGCCAAGGACGACCGGCGCGACACCTCGCTGTCGTTCCGCATCGTCGAGCCGCCGACCCAGCCGAGCAAGCCTTCCGGTCCGCCGCGGCTTCTCTATGCCAGCATGATCCTGGTGGCAGGCCTTGCTGCCGGTGCCGCACTCGCCGTGCTGCTGACCCTGCTCGATGACTCGATGGCGACCATCGCCAAGGTCCGGCGCACCTTCGCCTATCCGGTGCTCGGCGCGGTTTCGCGGCTGACCACCAGCGTGGAGCGGCGGCAAAAGGCGATGGCGATCGTGGGCTTCGCGGCGGTGACCGGCGCGCTGGTCGTCATCTATGGCGGCGTGATGGTGGCGACGCCGAAATTCCCCCTCAGCCCCAGCATGCTTGGATTTTTGTGACGCCATGGCCGACGACGCGCCCCTCAATCTGATGCAACGCGCGGCCGAGAAGCTGAAGGCGCTCGGCAGCCAGGGCGCGCCCGCGCAGGGCGTTTCCAGTCCGGCCGCCCCCGGCCAGAGCCAGGGCGCACCGATCCAGCCGGCGCCGGCCGCGCCGGCGCGCGCCGCCGAACCGGTTGCCGCACCGCCGCAGGCGACGCCGCTGCGCCGCAAGGAGAGCCAGCAGGCCTCGATCGACATCAACCGCCTGATCCTCGCCGGCATGGTGTCGCCGCGTGGCGACAAGACGCTGATCTCCGAGGAATACCGCATCCTGAAGCGGCCGCTGCTGCTGAAGGCCTTCTCCGAGGAGGGGCGGACCGAGGACGCGCACGTGATCATGGTGACGAGCTCGCTGCCCGGCGAAGGCAAGACCTTCACCGCCATCAACCTCGCCATGAGCATCGCCTCCGAGTCGGACCTCAACGTCCTGCTGGTCGACGGCGACGTGATGAACCCCTCGATCCTGCCCCGGCTCGGCGTCGAGGCGAAGCTCGGCCTGACCGACCTTCTGGGCGACTCGCAGCTCGATCTCTCGGATGTGCTCATGCGCTGCGAGAACGTGCCGAATCTCACCTTGCTGCCGGCCGGCACGCCGACGCCGCGCGCGACCGAACTGCTTGCCAGCCACCGCATGGGCTCATTGATGACCGACCTCGCCAAGCGCTATACAGACCGCGTGATCGTGATCGACACGCCGCCGGTGCTCGCCACCAGCGAGCCTTCGGTGATGGCGCTGCATGTCGGGCAGATCCTGCTCGTCGTCGAGGCCGAGAAGACCAGCCAAAGCGCGATCGAAGCGTCGTTGCGCCAGTTGACCCGCTGCCCGAACATAAGTCTGATGCTCAACAAGGCGAGTTCAGCCTCGAGCTCGGAGCAGTTCGGCGGGTACGGCAGCTACGGCTACGGTGCCTACGCGCAACGGAGAAACTAGAAAGCGGAGCGAACCTGCGTGGAGCTCGGGGGAGCTGTCGGGGACAGACGGAGGAGAGCCTGCACCGGTGCCGGTGCGGGCTTGTTTTGTCTGTTCGGGAGTTGCCTCGTGCTGATGCCGACCGCGCGGGCCGGCGAGTGGCAGATCGATCCGTTCGTCGAGGTCCAGGAGACCTTCACCGACAACGTCAACAGCAGCTCGGGCTCGGCGAAGGAATCCGACCTGATCACGCGGCTGACCGGCGGCGTCGTCCTGTCCGGAACCGGCCGGCGCGCCCGCATCAACCTCAACTACTCCCTGACGAAAGAGCTCCATCTCGACCATACCGAGCTGGATGACCTGTCGCAGCAGGCGGCGGCCATCGGCAACATCGAGATCATCAAGGATTCGATCTTCCTCGATGCGAGCGGGTCGATCGCGCGCACCTCGATCGACGAGGGCGGGCAGGTTTCGGCGACCGATCGCAATACCGGGTCGAACCAGCAAGACATTTACGTCTATTCGATCAGCCCCTATTGGCGGCACCGCTATGCCGGTTTTGCCGAATCGGAGCTGCGCCTCACTCGCAGCCAGTCGTTCACCTCGACTCCCAGCAGCTCGACCGGCGGCGGCGGAACCGGAACGGCGGGCCGTGCCACCGACACCGAGAGCCACAGCGCATCGGCCCTGCTCTCCAGCGGCAGCGACTTCACCCGCTTCCTGTGGCGGCTCAGCGGCTCGGCCACGGAGAGCAAGCGCGACCGCGGCACGCTCACCGCGCTGAACGCCGACGCGACCTCGCAATACAACATCAATTCGGATTTCGGCCTGCTCGGCACCGTCGGCATCGACGATATCGACGATGCGGGCCTGACGCGCGACGTCAGCGGTCCCTACGCGCTCGGCGGCTTCGTCTGGACGCCGAGCGACCGGACGCGGCTGCGCTTCCAGGCCGGCTGGCGCTATCAGGACGTTTCGTTCAGCGGCGACGCCCGCTGGGACATCACCGCCCGCACCACCTTCACGGCGTCCTATTCCGAGAGCGTCGGCCTGGCCATCGACCAGTACCTCAACGCGCTCGGCGAGACGCAGATCGATCCGCGCGGCCGCTTCGTCGACCGGCTGACCGGCCAGTCCTTTACCGGCCGCGGCATCGGCGGGTTGCCGACGACCGACAACCTCACGCTGACCAGGCGGTTCCTGGCGAATATCGGCACCACCTGGACGCGCGACAGCATCAACCTCTCGTACGCGCATATCGAGCAGGACACGATCACCGACGACAATCCCGGCACGGTCACCGGCCCGGGACTGCGCAAGGAAGATTCGGTGTTCTTCACCTTCGGGCATCAGCTGTCGCCGCTGTTGTCGTCCTTCCTGACGCTCAGCTATTCCGAAAGCTATGGCAGCGGCGGCGACGGCAGCTCCGATCAGAGCTACCGCGCCACAATCGGCCTCAACTATCTGTTCAGCGACACGCTGACGGGCTCTTTGAGCTACAGCTTCCTGAAGCGCAACGAATCCGGCGGCACGGGCGGCGCGGGCAGCACCGGCGACTTTACGGAGAACGCGATCGTCGCGACGCTGCGCAAGACGTTCTGACCATGTACGCCCCGTTCTACAATCTGGTGGCCGAGCCGTTCCAGCTCACGCCGGACCACCGGTTCTTCTTCCCGAGCTCGGTGCACAACCAGGCGCTCGCCCATCTCACCTACGGGCTGAACCAGGGCGAAGGTTTCATCGTCATCACCGGCGATATCGGCGCCGGCAAGACGACGCTGGTCGCGCATCTTCTGGCCACGCTGGACAGCCGCAAGTATATCGCCGCCAAGGTCGTGACCACCCAGCTCGATGCCGACGACCTGCTGCGCTCGGTGGTCACCGCCTTCGGGGTCAAGGCCGACCTGACCAGCAAGGCCGACATGCTGCGCCAGTTCGAGGCGTTCCTGACCCACAGTCACCGCTCGGGCAAGCGCTGCCTGCTGATGATCGACGAGGCGCAGAACCTGACGGCGTCGGCGCTGGAAGAGCTGCGGATGCTGTCGAACTTCCAGGTCGGCGAGCGCGCGCCGCTGCAGAGCTTCATCCTGGGCCAGCCGCAATTCCGCGCCGTGCTGAATTCACCCGAGCTCGAGCAGCTGCGCCAGCGCATCATCGCCAACTACCATCTCGGCCCGCTCGACGTGCCGGAGACGCAGTCCTATGTCGAGCACCGCCTGCACACTGCGGGCTGGAAGGACGACCCGACCCTGGCGCCGGAGGTGTTCGACGCCATCCACCGCTACACCGAGGGCGTGCCGCGGCGCATCAACAACTTGTGCAACCGGCTGTTCCTCTACGGCTTCCTGGAGGAGAAGCACCATTTCGACGCATCCGATGTCGAGCGCGTCGCACAGGACCTGACGCGCGAAGAGAATCCCGACATCCGCGGCAAGGACCTGGTCGGCCTGCCGCGCGACCGCATCACCATCGTGCCGGACAGTGCCGCCCTGAACGAGCTGCGCCAGCGCATGGAGATGATCGAGCAGCGCCCGGCGCCGGCCGGCGACCCGCGCGCGGTGGACGATCTGCGCCGCCGGCTCGACCTGATCGAGGAATATGTCCGGCTGCGCGCCATGGCCGACCGCGCCTTCGAGGACCTGGTGCGGCGGGTGGCCAGCATCGAGGAAGCCGCGTCCCGCCCGGCGGCGCCCGCGACCGATCCGGAACTCGCCCGCCGCCTGACGGAGACCGAGGCCAGGCTTGACGGGCTGATCGCCGAGAATTTCGCGGGCCGCCTTCACGCGGTGGAGGAAGCGGCGGCCAAGCCCGCCCTGCCGACCGAGCTGGTACAGCGCCTCGCCGCCGTCGAGGCCAAGGTCGACGGCGTGGCGAGCGAAGGCATCGCCGCCCGGCTGAAGGCCGTCGAAGAGGCGAAGGCGGCGCCTGCCGTTCCTGACGATCTGGCGCTGCGACTAGGCGCGCTGGAAGCGAAGGTCGAGAGCGCGGCGGCCGAGGATCTCGCCGGGCGCCTGCGCGCCGTCGAGAGCGCCGGGCCGGCATCCGGAATTGCACCGGAGATGGCCGAGCGGCTGGCCGCCGTCGAGGCCGCTTTCCGGGATACGCCCCGCGGCATCGCGCCGGCGCAGATCGAAGAGCTCGAGGCCCGTCTGGGCGCGGTTCCGGCATCGCTGGCCGAGCGGCTCGACCGGATCGAGGCGGCGCAGGAGCGCGAACGCGCCGCGCTCGTCAAGCGCTGCGACGGAATCGAGAAGCAGATTGCCAAGCTCGGCGACAACGCCAAGAGCGTTCCCGGCGGCGCGGCGGCGGCGGCCGAGCTGAAAGAGCTTGCCGACCGCGTCAGGACGCTGGAACAGCGCAAGCGCGGCGACGCGGATGGCGACGCGCTCGCCGCCCTGGAGGCGCGGCTGCGCAAGCTCGAGCGCAAGCCGGCGCCGGCACCGGCCGAAGGTCTCGACACCATCCGCCAGCGCATCGACGGCATCGAGGCGACGCAATCGGCCGCCGCGGCGCTGACCGGCACCGTCACCGAGCTGACAAGCCGCCTTGAGAATATCGATGCGGCTTTGCGGAGCCTGCCGCGCAACGGCGCGCTGCAGGATATCGGACCGCGGCTCGATGCGATCGAAGGCGCCCTGTCGACGCATCAGGCCATGCTGCGGCGGGCCATCGGGCTTGCCGCCGGCCTGCTCGAACGCGGCCGCGTGCGGGAGGTTCGCGATGCAAGCTGATACGTTGGAACGCACGACGGTGCCGGCGCAGGGCGAGCCCGCCACGGGGCTGGTCAACGCGATGACGGTCGACGTCGAGGATTATTTCCAGGTCCAGGCCTTCTTCGATCATATCGACCGCGCCGCCTGGGACCGCCTGGAAAGCCGCGTCGAGCGCAATGTCGACCGCATACTGGGGTTGTTCGACGAGGCGGGCGTCAAGGCTACTTTCTTCACGCTCGGCTGGGTCGCCGAGCGCTATCCGCAGCTGATCCGCCGCATCGTCGCGGAGGGCCACGAGCTCGCCAGCCACGGCATGGCGCATTTCCGCGCCGACGGCCAGTCGCCCGCGTTGTTCCGCGAGGATGTGAGCCGCGCCAAGAAGCTGCTGGAGGATGCCGGCGGCACGCGCGTCAACGGCTACCGCGCCGCCAGCTTCTCCATCGGCAGCCGGAACCTCTGGGCCTTCGAGGTGCTGGCGGAGGCCGGCTACACCTACAGCTCCTCGGTCTATCCGATCCGGCACGACATCTACGGCATGCCGGAGGCGCCGCGCTTCGCCTTCAAGCCGGAGGAAGGCGCCGGGCGCATCGTCGAGCTGCCGGTGACCACCAATGTGCTGTTCGGGCGCAAGGTGCCGTGCGGCGGCGGCGGCTGGTTCCGCCTGCTGCCTTACGCCTGGTCGACTTTCCACATGCGCCGTGTCAATGCCCGCGACGGCAAGCCCTGCATGTTCTACTTCCATCCCTGGGAGATCGACCCCGGCCAGCCAGTGCAGCATCAGGCCGGCCTCAAATCGCGGCTGCGCCACTACACCAATCTGGAGCGCATGGAGGGCAAGCTCGCCCGCCTGCTGCGCGACTTCCGCTGGGGCCGGATGGACCAGGCCTTCGCCGCCGATCTCGCGTGAGTTCCGCGACGACCATACGCGCCGCGTCGGAGGCCGATGCGGCGCGCTGGGACGGCTTTGTCGAAGCCGCGCCCGATGCGACGTTCTTCCACCGTTTCGGCTGGCGCGAGGTGGTGGCGAACAGCTTCGGCCATGCGACACACTACCTGATCGCCGAGCGAGGCGGCGCCGTGGTCGGCGTGCTGCCGCTGGTGCACCAGAAGACGATGCTGTTCGGCAACGGCCTGATCTCGACCGCGTTCTGCGTCGAGGGCGGGCCGATCGCGGCCGACGAGGAAGCGCGCGCCGCGCTCGACCGTGAAGCGCTCGCCCTGCTCGAACGGACGGGGGCGCAGTATCTCGAATATCGCAGCGCCGTCCGCCGACATGCGGATTGGCCGGCCAAGACCGATCTCTATGCGGTGTTTCGCCGACCCATCACGGCGGATCGGCAGAAGAACCTGCTGGCGATCCCGCGCAAGCAACGCGCGGTGGTGCGCAAGGCGCTCGACCAGGGCAAGCTCAAGATCGCCGTCGACGCGACGGTCGACCGCTGCTTCGCAGTCTATGCCGAAAGCGTGCGCAATCTCGGCACCCCGGTCTTCCCCAAGCGTTACTTCGCCAACCTGAAGCGCGTCTTCAGCAACGATTGCGAGATCGTCACCGTCGAAGACGAGGCGGGCAGCGCCGTCACTTCGGTGATGAACTTCCACTTCCGCCAGCAGGTGCTGCCCTATTATGGCGGCGGCACACCGGCGGCGCGGGGCAACGGCGCCTACGACCTGATGTACTACGAGGTGATGAACAAGGCGGCCGCGGAGCGCGGCGCCACGCTGTTCGATTTCGGCCGCAGCAAGGCCGGCACCGGCGCCTTCGCCTACAAGAAGAACTGGGGCTTCGAGCCTACCTTCCTGCAATACGAATATCGCCTGCAGGGCCTGGACAAGGTGCCGGAGAACAACCCGCTGAACCCGAAATACCAGCTGTTCATCGCTCTCTGGAAGAAGTTGCCGCTGCCCCTCGCCAACTTCCTCGGCCCGTTCGTGACCCGCGGGCTCGGCTGAGGCTTTCTCGCCGGTCTGGTGTATAGTCGAGGCAACCCGATAGGGAGGAAATGGCCGTGCAACAGCAGGCATCCGTTACCGGGATCGATCCCTACAAGATGGCACCCGATCAGGCCGAGCGAATGCTGCGCGTGCAGCTCGCCGCCGCCTATCGCCTGGTCGATCATTTCGGCTGGACCGAGCTGATCTATGGCCACCTGACGGCCCGCGTGCCGGGGCCGGAGCCGCATTTCCTGATCAACCCTTACGGCCTCAACTACGACGAGGTCACGGCATCGAACCTGGTCAAGATCGATCTCGACGGCAATGTGGTGGACGACAGCAACTATCCGGTCAACTACGCGGGCTTCGTCATCCACTCGGCGATCCACATGGCGAACTCGGCCGAGCACAAGGTGGTGATGCACACCCATACCCGTGCCGGCATGGCGATCGCGGCGACCGAGGAAGGCCTGAAGCCGGTCTCGATGGGCTCGACCGGCTTCTTCGAGCGGCTGGCGACGCACGATTACGAAGGGCCGAGCCTCGAGCTCGACGAGCGTGAGCGTCTGCTCGCCCATCTCGGCGACAACAAGGCGATGATCCTGTGGAATCACGGCCTGCTGGTCACCGGTCGATCGGTGCCGGAAGCTTTCCTTCGCCTCTACCGGCTCGAACGCGCCTGCCAGGTGCAGCTCGATGCCGCTGCGGCGGGCACGCTCCGCGTGATACCCGACGACATCGCCCGCAAGTCGGGCCAGGGCATCGATGCCTTCTCGGCCAAGGAATCGCAGAACGGCGTCGGCGATCTCGAATTCGCCGCCCTGGTGCGCAAGCTCGACCGCATCGATCCGAGCTACCGCCACTGAGCATGCGCGCATTGCCGCTACGCGTCTGGCTCGTCCTGCTGGCGGGCAGCATGATCCTGCTGCTCGCGCTCGGCACGCGGTCGAGCTACGGCGTGTTCATCCGGCCGATGACCTTGGATCTCGGCTGGAGCCGGGAATTCTTCGCGCTCGTCATCGGCATCCAGAACATCGTCTGGGGCCTGGCCCAACCGGTGGTCGGCGGGCTTGCCGACCGCTTCGGCCCGCGCCGTACCCTGACCGTCGCCGGCCTCGTCTATGCCGGCGGCATCTGGCTTTCGGCCGCCAGCACGTCGCAGGTCGCCTTCACCTGGGGCACCGGCTTCATGGTCGGCATGGGGCTGGCCGGCCTCGGCTTCTCGGTGGTGCTGCCGGCGGTGGCGCGGATGGTGGCGGCCGAGCAGCGCTCCTTCGTGATGGGCATCGGCACCGCCTTCACCTCGCTCGGCCAGTTCATCATGGTGCCGCTCGGCCAGGGCTTCATCCAGGCCTATGGCTGGCCGGTGGCGCTCGCCGCGATCGGCGCCATGGTGGCAACCAGCGTGGCTCTGGCCCAGGCGCTGCCGGCCCGCGCGTCGGATGCCGGCGGCCACCAGCAATCGCTCGGCAGTGCGCTGCGCGAGGCGGCCGGCCATTCCGGATTCCTGTTGCTGACCGCCGGCTATTTCGTCTGCGGCTTCCACGTCACCTTCGTCGGCATCCACCTGACGCCCTATCTCGCCGACCAGGGCATCCCGCCGCACCTTCAGGCCTGGCCGCTCGCCCTGATCGGGCTCGCCAACGTGGCGGGCTGCCTGATCGCCGGCCGGCTGGGCGACCGGTTCCGGCAGAAGCACCTGCTGGCCGGGCTCTACGGGCTGCGCGCCGTGGTGGTGCTGTGGTTCCTGTTCACCCCCGTGACCTTCGCCTCGGCGGTGATCTTCGCCCTGGCCTTCGGGTTGCTCTGGCTGTCGACGGTGCCGCTCACCACATCCCTGGTCAGCCGGATTTTCGGCCTGACCCATCTCGGCACCTTGTCCGGGATCGCCTTTCTCGGGCACCAGGTCGGCGCTATCTTAGGCGTGTGGCTCGGCGGGGCCGTGTTCGACGCCACCGGATCCTACGACCTGGTCTGGTGGGCATGTATCGGGCTCGGACTGCTCGCCGCGGCCTTGAATGCGCCGATCGACGACCGGACGATCCGGCGTGAGGCGCGGACGGCCCAGGAGCGTGCGGCGGTGGCATGAGCATTTGGCTGGAGCAGACGGCACGAAAGCCCGCCCGGGAGCCCTCCTCCGGGCGGCGCTGGCCGCTATGGCTGGCCGGCGGCGCGATCGGGCTTGCCGTCGCCGTGTTCGCAGCCGGCGACGCGGTGGCGCCGATCGCCGACTTCCTGGTGACCCGGGTGATCGAGCCGTTCAGCCAGATCGCGCTGCAGGGCTTTCTCTGCCTTTGAGCCGCTATTTCCGCGCCGCATAGGCACGCAGGAACATCGCCACCACCCCGCGCACATGCGCTTCGGCCTGCTCCGGCGAAAGCGCGATCGGTATGCCGCACAGCGCCTTCATGCAGTAGTGGCTCTTCACCATGTCGCAGAACTGGATGGCGGCGGTCTCGATGTCGTCGATGGCAAGCCGCCCGCGGGCGACCTGGTGCGCCAGATAGCGGCCGACCTTGGCCTTGCCCATGTCCGGGCCGTTGGCGAAGAAGGTTTCGGCGATCTCCGGCGCCTGGCCGCCTTCGGCGACGATCAGGCGCATCGCGGCCAAGCCCTCCGGGCTCATCACCAGCTCGAACAGCCGGCGGCCGAACTCCATCAGTGCCTGTTCCGGCAGACGGTCGGCAATGCCCTCCTCGTCGAACACGTCGGTGACCTGGGCGCAGCGGCTCTCGATCAGCGCCTTGAACAGGCCGTCCTTGCTGCCGAACAGCTCGTACAGCGTCTGCAGCGACCCGCCCGAGCGGCGCACCACATCGGCCAGGCTGGTGGCGGCATAGCCCTTGTCCAGGAACAGCTCGGCCGCGGCCTCCATCATGGCCTGGCGGCGGATATCGCGCCTTGTGCTGCGGGCGGCGGCATTTTCGATCGCATGGGTCATTCCAACGCTTCTCCTGACCTCCCCAATTGACTTCCCTCTTGCCTGCTCATGTAATGTAATCTACATTACACCTCAAGCGGCCGTTATGAAGGCCGTCACTCCGCGGTTCGAAAGGGCAGGCAGCCATGGCTACGCGGTTCTTCTTGCGCTTCCGATCAGTTGATATATTCTCGTCCGTCATAATGGCCAGCGCGCTCGCCCTTTCGCTGTCCGGCTGCAACGAGTCGGCGGCTTCCAAGTCCGAGGAACCGGTGCGTCCGGTCCGGGCCGAGCGCGTGCGCTTCGAGCCGGCCGGACAGGCCATCGTTCTGGCGGGCACGGTGGCGCCACGGCTGGAGGCCTCCCTTGGTTTCCGCGTCGCCGGCAAGATCGTGGCCCGCCCGGTCGATGTGGGCAGCCGCGTCAAGCCGGGGACGGTCATCGCCCAGCTGGATCCCGAGGATTATCGCCTGCAGCTGCGCGCGGTCCAGTCGCAGATCGAGGCTGCCGAGGCGGATCTGGTGAAGGCCCGCGCCGATCTCGCCCGCTACGAGGGCATCAAGGGCAGCCCCGCCTTCAATGCCGCGACCTATGACCAGCGGCGCATGGCGGCCGACACCGCCGCGGCCCGCCTGGACCAGCTGCGCAACCAGGTGAAGCTCGCGGGCAACCAGGTCGACTACGCCGTGCTGCGCGCCGATGTCGAGGGCGTGGTCACCGCCGTCGCGGCGGAGCCGGGTCAGACCGTCGCGGCCGGCCAGCCGGTTGTGAAAGTCGCCCGGCTCGGCGAGAAGGAAGTGGCGGTGCAGGTGCCCGAGCAGCGGGTCGAGGAGATCCGCGCCGCCGGCGGCGGCGAGGTCGCGATCTGGGCCCTGCCCGACCGGCGCTACCGCGCCAGCCTGCGGGAGCTGTCGCCCTTCGCGGATCCGGCCGTCCGCACCTATGCCGCGCGCTTCACCATCCACGGCGCCGGCGATGACGTGCGGCTCGGCATGACGGCGACCTTGAACTTCGCGCCGAAGAGCGACGTGCCGGTGGCGGCGCTGCCGCTCACCGCGCTCTACCAGCAGGGCAGCGAACCGGCGCTGTGGGTCGTCGACCCGGCGAGCGGCAAGCTCAGCCTCAAGCCGGTGCAGGTCGCGGCCTATCTCGCCGACGCCGTCCTGGTGGCGAGCGGCATCGAGGAAGGCGACCTCGTGGTCACCGCGGGCGTGCACAAGCTCGACGCCGCGCAGCGCGTGCGCCTGCTCGGGGCGCCGCGGTCGTGATGCACTTCAACCTCTCGCGCTGGGCGCTGGAGCACAGGACCTTGGTCCTGTTCTTCATGCTGCTGCTCGGCGCCGCCGGCACCTGGTCGTATCTCAAGCTCGGTCGGGCCGAGGATCCGCCGTTCACCATCAAGGTGATGGTGATCTCGACGCAATGGCCGGGCGCGACCGCACGCGAGGTCGAACTGCAGGTCACCGACAAGATCGAGAAGAAGCTGCAGGAAGTCCCCTATTACGACTACGTCCAGTCCTATTCGCGGCCCGGCGAGTCGGTCGTGAAGATCGTGCTGCAGGACACGACGCCGCCGAAGTCGGTGCCGGATTCCTGGTACCAGGTGCGGAAGAAGATCGGCGACATCCGCGGCACCTTGCCGCAAGGCGTGATCGGGCCGTTCTTCAACGACGAGTTCGGCGACGTCTACGGCACCATCTACGCGTTCCACGGCGACGGGTTCAGCCCGGCGGAGCTGAAGCAGATCGTCGAGGACGTGCGCCAGCGCCTGCTCTCGGTGAAGCATGTCGGCAAGGTCGACCTGATCGGCGCCCAGAAGGAGAAGGTCTGGGTCGAGTTCAGCCACAAGAAGCTCGCCGCCATGGGCCTGACCGCGCAGCAGGTGTTTGACGTCCTGCAGCGCCAGAACGCCATGGTCTCGGCCGGCCTGGTGGAGACGCCGACGGCGCGCATCCCGCTCCGCATCGAGGGCGACGTCTCCCGCGTCGCCATGATTGCGGCGCTGCCGATCGCCATCGACGGCAAGACCATCGCGCTCGGCGACGTGGCCGAGATCAAGCGCGGCTACGAGGACCCGCCGAGCTTCCTGATGCGCCACAACGGCAAGCCGGTGCTGGGGCTCGCCGTGTCGATGCGCGCCGACGGCAACAACCTCGAGCTCGGCGCCGCGCTGGCGGCCGAAATGGACAAGATCAAGGCGGCGCTCCCCGTCGGCATCGAGGTCGAGAAGGTGGCCGACCAGCCGAAGGTGGTGGAGCAGTCGATCTCCACCTTCGCCAAGGCGCTGGCGGAAGCGCTCGGCATCGTGCTGCTGGTCAGCTTCCTGTCCCTGGGGTTCCGCACCGGCATCGTCGTCGCGTTGTCGGTGCCGCTGGTGCTTGCCATCACCTTCATGGTCATGGACATGGCGGGCATCAACCTGCACCGCATCTCGCTCGGCGCGCTGATCATCGCGCTGGGCCTGCTGGTCGACGATGCGATCATCGCAGTGGAGATGATGGTGGTGAAGCTCGAGGAGGGCCTCGACCGCATCAAGGCGGCGAGCTTCGCCTATACCTCGACCGCCTTCCCGATGCTGACCGGCACCTTGGTTACCGCGGTCGGCTTCGTGCCGGTCGGCTTCGCCAAGTCGGCGGCCGGCGAATACACCAACGCCATCTTCTGGGTCGTCGCGATCTCGCTGATCGTGTCGTGGATCGTGGCGGTCGTGTTCACGCCCTATCTCGGCTATCAGCTGCTGCCGGATTTCGCCAAGAAGCGGCAGGCCCGGCAGGACGCGCATGGCGGGCGCGGCGCTCATGCCGGCCATGGCGTGCATGACGGGCGCATCTACCAGGTGATCCGCAGCGTCGTCACCTGGTGCGTGACCTGGCGCAAGACGGTGATCGCGGCGACCGTGCTCGCCTTCGCCGCCTCGATCGTCGGCTTCCGCTTCATCCCGAACCAGTTCTTCCCGAGCTCTTCGCGCCCTGAGCTTATGGTCGACATGCGTCTCGCCGAAGGCTCCTCGATCCAGGCGACGCTCGCGGCGGCGCAGCGGCTCGACAAGTTGCTCGCCGACGATCCCGGCGTCGAGCAGTTCGCCACCTATGTCGGCGGCAACTCGCCGCGCTTCTACCTGCCGATGAACCCCGACAACCCGATGCCGCACTTTGCGCAAGTCGTGGTCAAGACCAAGGGGCTGGACGAGCGCGAGGGCGTGCTGGCGCGGCTCCGCCATCTGTTCGAGAACGATTTCGTCGAGCTACGCGGCCGCGTGACCCGGCTCGAGAACGGCCCGCCGGTCGGCTATCCGGTGCAGTTTCGCGTCGTCGGCAAGGAGCCGCAGGAGATCCGCCGCATCGCGGAGGAGGTGCGCGGCGTGATGCGCGCCAATCCCGATACGCGCAACGTGAACCTGGAATGGAACGAGCTTGCCAAGGCGGTGTCGCTCGACATCGACCACGCCAAGGCGCGCGCGCTCGGCGTCAACCCGCAGGACCTCGCCACCACGCTCAACACCATCCTGACCGGCGTCACCGTGACGCAGTACCGCGAGGGCACCGAGCTGATCGACGTGGTGGCGCGCGCGGTGCCGCAGGAGCGGCTCAAGCTCGGCGATCTCGCCTCGATCAACATCCGCACTGGCAACGGGGCCAACGTGCCGCTCGATCAGATCGCGCGCATCCGCTACGAGCTGGAGGAGCCGATCCTGTGGCGGCGCGGCCGCGAGACGATGATGAGCGTGCGCGCCGACATCCGCGACGGCGTGCAGGCGCCGACGGTCAGCGCCGCGATCGACAAGGATCTCGCCTCGCTCCGTGCCACGCTGCCGGACGGCTATCGGATCGATATCGGCGGATCGTCGGAGGAGAGCCGCAAGAGCCAGGCATCGATCAACGCGATGATGCCTGTGATGCTGCTGCTCATGCTGTTCTTCCTGATGGTGCAGCTGCAGAGCTTCCAGCGGCTGTTCATGGTGCTGCTATCGGCGCCACTCGGCTTGATCGGAGTCTCGGCGGCGCTACTTCTGTTCCAGCAGCCGATCGGGTTCGTCGCCATGCTCGGCATCATCGCACTGGCCGGCATGATCATGCGCAACTCCGTCATCCTGGTGGACCAGATCGACACCGACATCAGGTCGGGCGAAAGCGCGTGGGACGCGGTGATCGGTGCGACGGTGCGCCGCGCGCGGCCGATCGCGCTGACCGCCGCAGCGGCGATCCTCGCCATGGTGCCGCTGTCGCGCGATGTGTTCTGGGGGCCGATGGCGGTCGCGATCATGGGCGGACTTGCCGTCGCGACCCTGCTGACTTTGCTGTTCCTGCCGGCGCTCTATGCGGCGTGGTTCCGCGTGCAGCGCCCGGCGGCGATCGCCGACACCTCGGAAGCGGCGCCGTTCGCGCCGGGCCTGGTGCCAGCGGAATGAGTAAACGGGACGTGACCGGGCGTGAACGGATGAGCGTCACGCACGGGCACGTTCTCTCGTACAGAGTTCGTGTGCGCGCAGGTTCGCGCGCGGCCGAGTTTCGGTAAGGAGTGCGGGCCATGAAGCCGAGTTCCGACATCCCCGATTATGCGGCTTCCGCCGTCGGCCGTGCCCGGCCGACCCTGGCGGCGCTCGCGGTTGCCGGGCTGGTCGCCGTCGCGGCTGCTGTTGCGGTGCTCGGCACGACGACCTCCGGCCCGGGCTCCACCGTGCATCCCAAGGCCCCTGCCGTGCAGTACGAGCCGAACTATTGCGAGCCGGACGGCACGTTCTGCGAGCCGACATATCTCTCGCCGCCGCCGGCACACCCCGCGCCGGCCGGCAGCGGATTGCTCACCAGCCAACGCGAGACGCCGTCGGGCTGACGGTGGGGATCCGCATGCAGGCCGTCATTCCTTCCGCCGCCGCGCCGCAGGCAGGGCGGCGGCTCGACGTGCATGGACTGTTCGCGACGCCGCTGGCGCAGGGACGGATCGACAATGCCGCCAAGGTGAACGGCGAGCTCAGCCGCGCCATCCTGGAACATGAGCGCACAACGCCGGGCCGCCGCGTGTCGATCGCCGGCGGCTGGCAATCGGATATCGATTTCCCGCGCTGGTCCGGCCCGGCCGGCGAGCATCTCTTGGCCACATTGCTCAGCGCCGTGCGCAGCATGACGCGCATCCGCCCAGGCATGAACTATGCGCCGAACTGGCGCGTGTTCGCCTGGGCCAATGTGATCCGCCGGGGGCATTTCAACCACCCCCATATCCATCCCGGCAATTTCTGGTCGGCGGTCTACTACGTCGACGATGGCGGCCCGGCCGGGCCCGATTCCGGGGGCGAGATCGAGTTCTACGATCCGCGCGGCGCCGCGCCGGCGATGTACAACCCCTTCGTCGCCGCCGCGACGCCGGATGGCGAGGCGGGCGGCGCGTCGGTGAAGATCGCGCCGACTGCGGGCGCGTTCCTGATCTTCCCGTCCTACCTGCGCCACGCGGTCAACCCCTATCGCGGCGACGCGACGCGCATCTCGGTCGCGGTGAATTTCGCCCTGAACGATGCGGAGGCCGAAAGCGGCCTCGCCTGGCCGGGACCGCGGGCGGATTTCGCCGCGATCTGACGGCGGCTCCGTGGCCCCGCATGGCCCGGCGGAGCAGCCATGCGGCAACCGCAGGGCGCAGTTAACGCTTTGCCAACCGTGGTGGCTCTACGCCATGGGGCATGATGCAGCTCGAATGGCATAACCCGTCGCGGCAACTCGTCCCCCTCCACCTGGAGGAGGCGATGGAGCGCAGCCAGTTCGGCCTCGCCGGATTGCTGTTTTCGGCCGCCATGGGGCTCGCGACGCTGGGCGGCGTCGCGGTCGGCATCGTCACGCCTGCCCCGGCGCGCGAGGCGCCGGGCCTGCTGGCGCATCAGCAGCCGGTCGAGGAATGCAGCGTCGCCGAACTCGCCTGCGTCTACGGCGTCGATATTTCCGGGACGGCCGAGTCGGTCAGCCGCTGAGTCAGCGCGCCAGCGCGCCGCGGCCGCCATAGCGGGCCATCGGCCCGAGCGCCTCTTCGATGCGGATCAGCTGGTTGTATTTCGCCGTGCGGTCGGAGCGCGCGAGCGAACCGGTCTTGATCATCCCGCAATTGGTCGCCACCGCGAGATCGGCGATGGTCGCGTCCTCGGTCTCGCCGGAGCGATGCGACATCACGGCGCGATAGGCGTTGCGGTGGGCGAGCTCCACCGCCTCCAAGGTCTCCGACAAGGTGCCGATCTGGTTCACCTTGACCAGGATGGCATTGCCGACACCCTGCTTGATGCCTTCGGCGAGGCGCTTCGGGTTGGTGACGAAAAGATCGTCGCCGACCAGCTGGACCTTGCCGCCGATCGCATCGGTCAGCGCCTTCCAGCCGGCCCAGTCGTCCTCGGCCATGCCGTCCTCGATGGAGAGGATCGGGTATTTCGAGGTCAGGTCCTGATAGAACTTCACCATCGCGGCGGCGTCGCGCACCACGCCCTCGCCTTCGAAATGATACTTGCCGTCGCGATAGAACTCGGTCGAAGCCGTATCCAGCGCCAGCGCGATGTCGCTGCCCGGCTTGTAACCCGCCGCTTCGATCGCCTTCATCACGAAGTCGAGCGCCTCGGTGGTCGATTTAAGGTTCGGCGCGAAGCCGCCCTCGTCGCCGACATTGGTGCCGTGGCCCGCATCGGAAAGCCGCTTCTTCAGGGTGTGGAACACTTCCGAGCCCATGCGCACCGCGTCGGCGAGCGTCGGCGCGGAAACCGGCATGATCATGAATTCCTGCACGTCGATCGGGTTGTCGGCATGCGCGCCGCCATTGACGATGTTCATCATCGGCACCGGCAGGACGTGGGCATTGGCCCCGCCGACATAGCGCCAGAGCGGCTGGTCGAGCTCGACCGCCTGCGCCTTGGCGATGGCGAGCGAGACGCCGAGAATGGCGTTGGCGCCGAGCCGTGCCTTGTTCGGGGTGCCGTCGAGATCGATCAGCACGCGGTCGAGCGCCAGCTGCTCGCCCGCCTCGCGGCCCGACATCGCATCGAAGATCTCGCCGTTCACCGCATCGACCGCCGCGCGCACGCCCTTGCCGAGGTAGCGGCCCTTGTCGCCGTCGCGCTTCTCCACCGCCTCATGCGCGCCGGTCGAGGCGCCCGACGGTACCGCGGCGCGGCCCACCGCCCCACTCTCCAGGATCACGTCGACCTCGACGGTCGGGTTGCCGCGGCTGTCCAGAATCTCGCGGGCCTTGATGTCGACGATCGCGCTCATGGGCGGGCAACTCCTTGTCGGAACGGCGGAAAGCCGGAATGCGGGGCGGCGAAGGGATAGCCCCGCCGTCAACAGGTGGCAAGGCCTGGATCAGCTCGCCTTGGTCAGCCGGTCCAGCGCCACCAGCCGCTCGAGCAGTGCCGGCATGTCCTTGAACGGGACCATGTTGGGGCCGTCGGAGGGGGCGCTGTCGGGGTCCTCATGCGTCTCCATGAAGACGGCGGCGCAGCCGACGGCGACGGCCGCGCGCGCCAGCACCGGCACGAACTCGCGCTGGCCGCCCGAGGTCGCGCCCTGCCCGCCCGGCTGCTGCACCGAATGCGTCGCGTCGAACACGACCGGGCAGCCGGTCTGCGCCATGATCGGCAGCGCGCGCATGTCGGAGACCAGCGTGTTGTAGCCGAAGGAGACGCCGCGCTCGCAGAGCAGCAGGTTCGGATTGCCGCAGGAATCGAACTTCTCGACGATGTTCTTCGCATCCCACGGCGCCAGGAACTGGCCCTTCTTCACGTTGACCGGCTTGCCGGTCTCCGCCGCCGCGACCAGCAGGTCGGTCTGCCGGCTGAGGAAGGCGGGGATCTGCAGGATGTCGACCGCCACGGCCACGGCCGCGCATTGCTCCGGCGCGTGGATGTCGGTCAGCACCGGCACGCCGAGCTGTTTCCGCAGATCCGCGAAGATCGGCAGCGCCGCATCCAGGCCGATGCCGCGGTTCGACTTGATCGAGGTGCGGTTCGCCTTGTCGAACGAGGTCTTGTAGACGAAGGGCAGGCCGAGCTTCGCGGTCAGCGCCTGCAGCTTGCCGGCCATGTCGAAGGCGTGGTCGCGGCTCTCCAGCGCGCAGGGGCCGGCGATCAGCACGAAGGGCAGGTCGTTGCCGAAGGTGACATTGCCGGCCTTCACATGGCGCGGCTTGGCGCTCGCTGTCATGTCACACCAGCCGCGACTGATCGACCGCCGCCTTGATGAAGGAGGCGAAGAGCGGATGCGGTTCGAACGGCTTCGACTTCAGCTCCGGATGGAACTGCACGCCGACGAACCAGGGATGCGCCGGGATCTCGATGATCTCCGGCAGCATGTCGTCGGGCGACATGCCGCAAAACCGCATGCCGGCCTTCTCCAGCTCCGGCCGGTAGGCGGTGTTGACCTCGTAGCGATGGCGGTGGCGCTCCTCGATCCGGGTCGCGCCATAGATTTCGGCGACGAGGCTGCCCTCCTGCAGCTTGGCCGGGTAGGCACCGAGACGCATGGTGCCGCCGAGATCGCCGTTCGCCTTGCGCCGCGCGATGTCGTTGCCCTGCATCCATTCCGTCATCAGGCCGACCACCGGCTCCGGCGTCGGGCCGAACTCGGTCGAGGATGCGTTCTTGATGCCGACCAGGCTGCGGGCCGCCTCGATTACCGCCATCTGCATGCCGAAGCAGATGCCGAAATAGGGCACGCGGCGCTCGCGCGCGAAGGTGACGGCGCGGATCTTGCCCTCGGAGCCGCGCTCGCCGAAGCCGCCCGGCACCAGGATGCCGTGCACGCCTTCGAGATGTGCGCTGACCAGGTCCTGGTCATGCTCGAAGATCTCGGATTCGACCCATTCGAGATCGACCTTCACGTTGTTGGCGATGCCGCCATGGGCGAGCGCCTCGGCCAGCGACTTGTAGGCGTCCTTCAGGCCGGTGTACTTGCCGACCACGGCGATCTTGACCTCGCCTTCCGGCGCCAGCACTCGGCGCACCACGTCGGTCCAGCGGTCGAGAGCGCGCAGCGGCGCGTCCTGGATGCCGAAGGTCTTCAGGATCTGCTCGTCGAGCCCGGCCTCGTGATAACTGAGCGGCGCTTCGTAGATCGAGCGCACGTCGAGCGCCGGCACCACCGAGGCGATCGGCACGTTGCAGAACAGCGAGATCTTCTTGCGGTCGCCGTCGGGGATCGGGCGGTCGCTGCGACAGAGGATCACGTCGGGCTGGATGCCGAGCGATTGCAGCTCCTTGACCGAGTGCTGCGTCGGCTTGGTCTTGAGCTCGCCGGCCGCGGCGATATAGGGCATCAGGGTGACGTGCACATAGAGCGCGCGCTCGCGGCCGAGCTCCAGCCCCAATTGCCGGATCGCCTCGAGGAACGGCAGGCTCTCGATATCGCCGACCGTGCCGCCCACCTCGATCAGCACGAAATCGTGCCCTTCGGTCTCGGAGACGCAGAATTCCTTGATCGCGTCGGTGATGTGCGGGATCACCTGCACGGTGGCGCCGAGATAGTCGCCGCGCCGCTCGCGCGCGATCACGTTCTGGTAGATGCGGCCCGTGGTGATGTTGTCGCTCTTGCGGCTCGGCACGCCGGTGAAGCGCTCGTAATGGCCGAGATCCAGGTCGGTCTCCGCCCCGTCATCGGTGACGTAGACCTCGCCGTGCTGGTACGGCGACATGGTCCCCGGATCGACATTGATATAGGGGTCGAGCTTGCGCAGGCGCACCTTGTAGCCGCGCGCCTGCAACAATGCGCCGAGCGCCGCCGCCGCCAGACCCTTGCCGAGTGAGGAAACCACGCCGCCGGTTATGAAGATGAACCGCGTCATGGGCTTTCAGCCTATCCGATTCGGAACCCGAACAGAAGCCGCCGCGTGTCGCGGCAGCCATGTTCTGGCGGGCAGGTAGTGCGGCGCTGACGACCCTATTGCGAACGCGGGACCGTCGGCTGTGCCGGGGCAGCCGGTTGGCTCTCGGTCGCCGGCGCCGGCCGGTCGACGATCGAGCTCGGCGCCCGGTGGGTGCCGGCATAGATCGCCAGCGTGATCGAGGTGGCGAAGAAGGCGGCCGCGAGGCCCGCCGTGGTGCGGGTCAACAGGTTGGCGGTGCCGCGGATCGACATGAAGCCGCCGCCGCCCCCGCCGATGCCGAGCGCCCCGCCCTCCGATTTCTGCAGCAAGACGACGCCGATCAGCGCAACGGCGATCAGGCTGTGGAGAACGAGGATGACGTTGAGCATGGCGGGCCCTTGGGGAAAGGCGGGCTTCTACACCAAAGGTCCGCCCCCCGCCACCCTCCAAGCCATGCCGCCATGAGTCCCTAGGCCGCTGCCTGCTGACATGGAATATTGTGTAGTATACAATTTCATTTCGAGTCCGCCTTGCGCATCAGCGCGATATCCTTGGCCGGGATTTCGCAGGACCAGCCGCGGGCGGCCGCGACATGGCGCAGCGTCGCCTCGCGATAGAAGACGACATGGGTCGGATCCCGGCGATAGTGCCAGCCGGCAAACCGGGCATCCTCGGTCTGGAAGCAGGTGGTCAGGCCGAGCCAGCCACCGGGCCGCAGCAACCCGTCCAGGCGCTCGAATTCCTCCGCCGGATGGTGGAAGTGCTCGATCACCTCGGTGCAGGTGATGAAGTCGTAGGCTTGCTCGAGCGCGGCGGGATCGGGGCGGAAAAGTGGGTCGTAAACGGTTATCGAGTGCTTGGCCTCGCGCAGCATCGCGGCCAGCGCCGGACCCGGACCGCAGCCGTAGTCGAGGCCGCGGCTCCGCGGCGCCAGCCGCGCGAGCAGCGGTTCGGCCAGCCGGGCGAGGAACCGGCGGTAGCGTGGGTCATCCGCGTCATTCTCGTGACGAAGGTAGTAGGCGCTGGCGTCACGCCATGACGGCCTCTGGCCGGGATCGAGGAAGCTCGCCTCGCATGCCTCGCAGCGCCAGTAGTCGAACCCATCGGCGCGGATGAGCGGCCGCGGATCGCCTTGCCGGCAGACCGGGCAGATGCCGGCGGCGCGCCAGCCGGCAGTCCTGGCCCCGCCTTCGGCGGTCGTCATCCCGCGGCTGGCGATGCGGCCTTGCGGCCGAGATAGACCGACTGGGTGTAGGAGCAATTCCGCAGCGGATTGTGAAAGGTAACCGGCTCCACCCGCGCCTCGGCGAAAACACCGGCCAAGCGCTCGACGAAGGCCGGATCCGGCAGATCGTCCGACCACAAGGCGAACATGCCGCCGGGGCGAAGATGCGCCGCCACGCGGCGGAGGCCTGGGGGAAGGTAGAAATCCGTGCTGCGGCCGTCGAGCAGCGCGGCCGGTGAGTGATCGATATCCACCAGGATGGCATCAAAAAGCCGTCCGGGGCTGTCGGGATCGAGGCCCTGGTCGGACGCGGCGAGCGCGAAGAAATCGCCGCGAACGAAGCGGCAGCGCGGATCGGCCGTCAGCTGCGGCCCGAGCGGGGCCAGACCGGTCGCATGCCAGTCGATCACCGCTTCCAGCAGCTCGACCACCACCAGCGACCGCACCGACCGGTGCTGCAACACAGCCTGCGCCGTGTAGCCGAGGCCGAGCCCGCCGACCGCCACCTCCAGCGCGTCGCCGGCCAGCGCCGCCAGGCCAAGCCGGGCGAGAGCGACCTCGGATGCCGTGAACAGGCTCGACATCAGGAACTCGTCGCCGAGCTTGATCTCGTAGACGTCGACATCCAGCCGTAGCTCGCGGCGGCGGCGCAGACTGATCGCGCCGATCGGCGTCGGACGATAGTCGAGCTCCTCGAAAAACCGGCTCATCGGCGGCACGCCGGTCGCGACCCGAACCACTTCATCCTGCCGCCTCGACGATCGGCCAGAAATCCGCAGCCTTCAGGCTGGCGCCGCCGACCAGCGCCCCGTCAACATCCTTGAGAGCCAGGATTTCCTTGGCGTTGGAGGGTTTTACCGAGCCGCCATAGAGGATGCGGAAATCCGCGCCCTGGCTGAGCCAGTCGGCCAGCCGCCGGCGGATGGCGGCATGCACCGCGGCAATGTCGTCCTCGGTCGGGGTGCGGCCGGTGCCGATCGCCCAGACCGGCTCGTAGGCGATCACCGTATTGGCCGGCGTCGCCGCCTCGGGCACCGAGCCTGCGACCTGGCCGGACACAATCTCGATCGTCCGGCCGGCATCGCGCTGCTCCAGAGTCTCGCCGACGCAGATGATGGCGGTGAGGCCGGCGCGGTGCGCCGCTTCCGCCTTGGTCCGCACGAGGCCGTCGGTCTCGCCATGATCCGCCCGGCGCTCGGAATGGCCGACGATGACATGGCTCGCCCCGGCATCGGCCAGCATCTCGGCCGAGATGTCCCCGGTATGGGCGCCCGAGGCCTTGACGTGGCAATCCTGGCCGCCGATGCCGATGCCGCTGCCGCGGACCTGGACGGCGAAATTGGCGGCCAGGGTGGCCGGCGGGCAGATCACCACCTCGGCGGCCGGGCGGGTGGCGGTCACCCGCTGCTGCAGCAGCGCCAGCTCGACGGCACCGCTTTCCTGCAGGCCGTTCATCTTCCAGTTGCCGGCGATCAGGGGGCGCCTCGTCGTCATCGCGTGTTAACCTCTTGTGGCGGGGCGGGCGGCGATCTTAGCCCCGTCGCGCCGGAATGGGAGTAGCGGGTGGGCCGTACGATCGAATTCTGGTTCGACTTCGCCAGCCCCTATGCCCGGATCAGCGCGGCCCGGATCGAGCGGCTGGCGGCGCCGGACGGCATCGCGGTGCGCTGGCGCCCGTTCCTGATCGGCCCGCTGCTGGCCAAGCGGCCGGGCCAGGCCTCGCCGTTCCAGAACGCCGCCCCGGCCCAGGCCCGCTATCGCCGGCGGGATGTCGAGCGGCTCTGCGCCGACGAAGGCCTGCCGCTCACCTGGCCCTCGACCTATCCGCGCGGCAGCCTGCTGGCGACGCGGGTCGCGCTGATCGGCGCCCGCGAGGGCTGGGTCGCCGTTTTCGCCCGCGCCGTGTTCGAGGCGAACTTTGCCGCGGACCGCGATATCGGTGCGCCCGAAATCGTGGCCGATCTGCTCCGCGCCCGCGGCCTGCCGGCCGAGGCGCTGATTGCCGAGGCCGCGACGGAGCCAGTCAAGCAGGCGCTCAAGGCGGCCGTGGCCGAAGCCGAGGCGCGCGGCGTGTTCGGCACGCCGAGCTTCCTGGTGGGCGACGAGCTGTTCTGGGGCAATGACCGCCTGGAACAGGCGATCGCCTGGAACAGGCGATCGCCTGGGCGCGGCGCTAAGAGAGATCCAAGACCATCATCAGGGCGAAACCGACGAACAGCGCAGCCGTCGCGCCGCCGGCGAGGCCGGGGCGATGCGTCTCCGGGATGATCTCGTCCGAGACCACGAACAGCATGGCGCCGCCGGCGAAGCCGAGCGCCCAGGGCAGGAGGCCGGCGCCAATGGCGATGGCCGCTGCGCCGAAGCCGCCGCCGAGCACTTCGAGCAGGCCGGTGCCGGCGGCGACCAGGAAGGCGAATAGCCGCGTATAGCCGAGGCCGAGCAGCGCCACCGCGACCGAGAGCCCTTCCGGCAGGTTCTGGATGCCGATGCCGAGCGTCACCGCCAGCGCGTCCCTGGCATCGCCGCCGGAGGCGCCGACGCCGACGGCGAGACCTTCGGGAAAATTATGGATGGCGATGGCGACCACGAACAGCCAGATGCGGGAGAGCCGCCCCGGATCGACGCCTTCCAGGCCCTTCTCGAAATGCTCGTGCGGCAGGCTGCGATGCACCAGGGTCATGGTCAGGCCGCCGGCGAACAGGGCGGCGACGACGCCGAGCACGGCGAAGCGCGTATCGGCCAGCGTCTCGCGTGCCGCCTCGATACCCGGCAGCAGCAGCGAGAACACGGTCGCCGCCAGCATGATGCCGGCGGCGAAGCTGAGCAGCAGGTTGTTCAGCCGCTCCTGCATCCCGTTGAGCAGGAAGACCGGCAGCGCGCCCGCCGCGGTGGCGCCGAAGCCGGCGATCACGCTGGCCAGCAGGCCGGTGCCGAAGGTGGAGAGTTCGAATTCCATCGCCCCGCTCTATATCGTCTGCAGGGTCGGTTGAGCGAAAGGAATTCCAGGATGCCAGACACCACGCCCACCCGCACCGAGACCGATTCCTTCGGCCCCATCGAAGTGCCGGCCGACCGCTATTGGGGCGCGCAGACCGAACGGTCGCGGCGCAACTTCCGCATCGGCACCGAGCGCATGCCGGAGCCCTTGATCCGTGCGCTCGGCACGCAGAAGAAGGCGGCGGCGCTGGCCAATATGGAGCTCGGCGCGCTCGATCAGAAACTCGGTCAGGCGATCGTCGCCGCGGCGGACGAGGTGATCGACGGCACCCTGACGCAGCATTTTCCCCTCGTGGTCTGGCAGACCGGCTCCGGCACCCAGACCAACATGAACGCCAACGAGGTGATCGCCAACCGCGCCAACGAGCGGCTGGGCGCCGCGCTCGGCGGCAAGTCGCCGGTGCACCCGAATGACCACGTCAATATGGGCCAGTCGTCGAATGACAGCTTCCCGACCGCGATGCACATCGCCGCGGTGACCGAAATCGACGGCGCGCTGCTGCCGGCGCTGCGCCACCTTTACGCGGCGCTCGACACGAAGGCCAAGGCCTTCGCCGAGATCGTCAAGCTCGGCCGCACGCATCTGCAGGATGCGACGCCGCTGACCCTGGGCCAGGAATTCTCCGGCTGGGCGCAGCAGGTGCTCTATGGCATTGCCCGCGTCGAGGCGGTGCTGCCCAGGCTTTTCGATGTCGCCCAGGGCGGCACCGCGGTCGGCACCGGGCTTAATGCGAAAGTGGGCTTCGCGGAAGCCTTCGCGCGCCATCTCGCGGCGATCACGAGCAAGCCGTTCCGCTCGGCGCCGAACAAGTTCGAGGCGCTGGCCGCGCACGACGCGATGGTGGAGGCTTCCGGCGCGCTGAACGTGCTGGCGGCGAGCCTGATGAAGATCGCCAACGATTTGCGCCTGCTCGGCTCCGGCCCGCGCTCCGGCCTCGGCGAGCTGATCCTGCCGGAGAACGAGCCCGGCAGCTCGATCATGCCGGGCAAGGTGAACCCGACCCAGGCCGAGGCGATGACCATGGTGGCGGCGCAGGTGATCGGCAATCACGTGGCGATCACGGTCGGCGGCGCCAGCGGGCAACTGCAGCTCAACGTGTTCAAGCCGGTGATCGCGCACAACCTGCTGCAATCGATCCGCCTGCTCGCCGATGCCTGCCTGAGCCTGACCGACAATTGCATCGCCGGCATCGAGCCGAACCGGGCGCGCATCGCCGAGCATCTCGACAACTCGCTGATGCTGGTGACCGCGCTCAACCCGGTGATCGGCTACGAGAAGGCGGCGAAGATCGCGCAGAAGGCGCATCGCGAGGGCACCACCCTGAAACAGGCGGCGCTGGCCCTCGGATTCCTCGATGCCGAAGCCTTCGACCGCGCCGTCCGCCCGGAGGCGATGACCAGGCCAGGATAGATATCCCTATCGATCGAGCCACTCGATCCAGTCGGCCAGCGCCTGCCCGGCATCGAAAGCGGGACGGAACTTCGTGTCGCGCGTGAACCGCGTAACGGCGAGCGGCGTCCGCTCGCCGAAGCCGAAATAGTCGATGGTCGCCGCCTCGCCCGCACCAGCGAGGCGCCAGGCGAAGCGCGGAAAGCGGCTCTGCAGCAGCGCGCACCAATCGGCAACCGTGAAAGTCACGCCGGTGCTGACGTGGTAGACCGACTCCGGCAAAGCCGGCGCGTCGAGCAGCGCGGCGATGCCGGCACCGGCATCGCGCGAATACATCCAGTCGCGCCGGCCGGGGCCGGGCAGCACGACCGCCTCGCCGGCCCGGGCCGCCATGGTCGCCTGGTGGAGCGGGCTCAAGGTGTCGCGCAGGCCGGTATCGCGCTCGTAGCGGCCGTAGATCGACGTCAGGCGGGCGATCCGGACCTCGAGCGACCAGAGCTCGGCGAGGCGCTGCGCAGTCCGTTCGGCGGCGAGCTTGGTGATCGCGTACATGGTGCGCGGATCGGGCTGTGTCGCCGCCTCGTCGAGCACATCACCCACCAGCGCATTCGGCCCGTAGACCGCGTTCGAGCTCAACACCAGGGTGCGCTCGACCCCAGCCGCGCGCGCCGCGCGCAGCACGGCGATGGTGCCCAGCACGTTGACGCTGACGATGCCTTCGGGGTCGGATGCGTCGCGATCGGCGCCGGCGGTGACGGTGGCGCCATGGATCACCCGCCGCACGCCGTGCGCCTTGATCGTCGCAGCGACGCCTTCCGATTCGCGCGCATCCTGCACGACGAAAACCGCGCGTCCCGGGCCCGCGGACCAATCCGCGGTCACCTCGGATGGCGGTGCAGCGCGGTCGAGCGCGACGGCCGTGCGGCCCTGGCGCACCAGGGCCTCCACCACCGCGGCGCCGACCAGACCGCCGGCGCCGGTGACGAGGACGGCGCCGCTCATGCCGCGGCCGGGCTTGGCGCGGCGGTGCGAGCGAAGCGTGCGTTGCGATAGCCGGCGACCGTGACCGGCGGGTATTTCGCCGGCCGGTCCGGCCCGGCGCAGGTCGGCACGCATTCGATCAGCGCGTCGTAATTCGGCGCGACGAAATAGGCAATGGAGAGCCGGTCGCCGGTCGCCCGCCGCCGCGCCGGCCGGTGGGTTGGCGACGCGGTGCAGGGTCGAGACGAAACGGTCGTTGGTCCAGCGCATCAGCAGATCGCCGATATTCACGATGAAGCCGTCCTCCACCACCGGCGCGGCATGCCAGCGCCCCGCCAGGTCGCGCACTTCGAGCCCGCCGGACGCCGCCTCGTTCTTCAGGATGGTCAGCATGCCGAGATCCGTATGCGCGCCGGCGCGGAGCTGGCCCGGCAATGGTGATATGGCCTGCGGCGGATAGTAGAGCGCGCGCAGCATGCTGCAGTGCTTGTCGACGAAACCCAGGAAGTGGTGCTCCGGCAGGTCGAGCGCCGTCGCGAAAATGCGGCAGAGCGTCTCCTGCAGATCCTCCATCGCGCGCCAATAGGCGCGCCACGCGGCCTCAAAGCCTTCCGGCTGATCGGGCCACAGGTTCGGCGCGTAGTTCGGATAGGCGCCCGGCGCTGCGTGGAAATAGGGATCGGCCGGCACGTCGGGCGGCCCGATGGCGAACACTTCCTTGTAGTCCGGCGGGCTCTCGTTGCCGGCGAGCCGCGACAGGGTTTCGGTGCCCTCTGCGTGCCAGGCACGGTTCTGCTCCGGCCGCGGCCGCGCGACGCGCAGCTTCTCGGTTGCCGGCAGCGCGAAGAAGCCGCGCGCCGCCGCCCGCATCGCCGCAACCGCCATGTCGGGCACGCCATGTCCGCGGATGGCGAAGAAGCCGATGCTCTCGCAGACAACGCGTATGGCCTCGGCGACACCGCCCTTGTCCGCGCCGGTGTACCAAGGGCTGAGGTCGATGACAGGAAAACCGCTATCGGTCATACCGTTGCTCCACTCGCCGACCATCGGCGTGCAAGCGACATGCCCTGGCATCTTCGGCCATCAGGCACCTGAAATCCGCGCCCGCCTGATCAATTATTGGGCAAGCGGGCCTCGATCGGGCATGATGCCGGCGTCCGACCGCCGCAAGGGAGGCACGGTCGACAATGTGAAGGCGTGGCACGGATGTTGCTGCCGCCAGGGACATGCGAGCAGCCGATCCGCGCCTCTCGCCCGAGCCTGCCCGAACCATGAGGAGACTTCGCATGACCTTCAGCTTCCGTCGCGCCGGCATGGCCGGCCTGATCGGCGCCGCCGCGCTGGCGATCGCCGGCAGCGCCGCCGCCCAGACCCAGTGGATCATGGCCTCAGGCTACCCTGAGAACAACTTCATGACGCAGAACCTGCGCAAGTGGGCCGGCGATGTGGAGAAATCGACCGGCGGCAAGCTGAAGATCACGCTGCACACCAACGACTCGCTGATCAAGCTCGACAGCATCAAGGCGGCGGTGCAGCGCGGCCAGATCCAGGGCGGCGAGATCCGCCTCGGCGTCTACGGCAACGAGGATCCGATGTACGTTCTCGACGGCGTGCCCTTCCTCGCCTCGACCTACGACGAGGCCTGGAAGCTGATGGAGTATCAGCATCCCTATTTCAGCAACATTTTCGAGAAGGCCGGGATGAAGATCGCCGGCTATCAGGTGTGGCCGAGCCAGGGCTTCTACACCAAGACGCCCGTGAACACGGTGGAGGATTTCAAGGGCAAAAAGATCCGCATCTATTCGACCTCGACTCAGCGCATGGCTTCGCTGCTCGGCTTCCAGGCCACCATCCTGCCCTTCGCCGAGATCCCGCAGGCCTTCTCCACCGGGCTGATCGAGGCGCTGTTCACCTCGGCCCAGACCGGCACCGACATCCAGGCCTGGGACAACACCAAGTACTTCACCAATGTCGGCGCGATCCTCTCGAAGAACGCGCTGATCTTCAACGGCCGCGCCTTCTCGCGCCTGTCGCCCGACCTGCAGAAGGCGGTGATGACGGCGTCCGAAGCCTATACCAAGCGCTCCTGGGAGCTGAGCAAGGGCGCGCATGCGGAGAAGGCCGCCATCCTGAAGAAGAACGGCATGACGGTGACCGAAGGCCCCGCCAGCGTGGTGACGGCGATGAAGAAGGTTGGCGAGCAGATGGCTCAGGAATGGAAGGCGACCGCCAGCGCCGACGCGATCGCGGTGCTCAACCTCTACCAGTCGGCTTCGGCCAAGACGAACTGATCGCGTATACCGTGGCCCGGGCCGTCGCCCCGTGCGGCGGCTCGGGCGCAGCCGCCTGAAAGAGCCTGCATGCGTCGTGCCCTCGACCTGATGTACCGGCTGAGCGGCGGGCTCGCCGCCTTCTTCCTGGCCATGATCGGCGTCACCATCGTCGCGCAGATCCTGGGCCGCATCCTCAACTTCACCTTCGACGCGACTGAGATCTCCGGCTTCTGCATGGCGGCGTCGCTGTTCCTCGGCCACGCCTACGCCTTCAATACCGGATCGCATATCCGGGTGAACCTGCTGATCAGCCGGCTGGGTCTCGGGGCCAAGCGCTGGGTCGAGATCTGGTGCTGCGCGCTGGGCGCCGCCGGATTCGCGTTCTTCGCCTGGAACGCTTGGGAGATGACGTTCGAATCCTACAGCTTCGGCGATGTCAGCCCCGGCCTGATGGCGGTGCCGTTCTGGCTGCCGCAGATCGGCATGTCGCTTGGCGTGACCATGCTTTCCATCGGCTTCCTCGACGAGCTGGTGCAGGTGCTGGCCGGCAAGCAGCCGCAATTCCTCGATGCCGAGGCGCAGGCGATCGGCGAGGAGCTTGAAGCCGGCGCCATCGAGATGGCGGCCGCGGGCAAGAGGGCCTGATGGGCAGCGAAGCCGTCCTTGCCGCCACCTTCCTCGGCGTCCTGTTCGCACTCCTGGCGAGCGGCGTCTGGATCGGCGTGGCGCTTCTTGCGGTCGGCTTCGTCGCGCTGTTCTTCTTCACCCCGGCGCCGGCGGGCTCGCTGCTCGCCACCACGGTGTGGGATTCGTCCTGGAACTGGGCGCTGACCGCGCTGCCGCTGTTCATTTGGATGGGCGAGATCCTGTTCCGCACCCGCCTGTCGGAGGACATGTTCAGGGGCCTGGCGCCCTGGCTCGGCTGGCTGCCCGGCCGCCTGCTGCACGTCAACATCCTGGGCTGTGGCGTGATGGCGGCGGTGTCGGGCTCGTCCTCCGTCACCTGCGCCACCATCGGCCGCATGAGCATGCCGGAGCTGAAGAAGCGCGGTTATCACGAGGGCATGTCGATCGGCACCTTGGCGGGCTCGGGCACGCTCGGCCTGTTGATCCCGCCTTCGATCATGATGATCGTCTACGGCATCACGGCGCAGGTCTCGATCGGACGGCTGTTCATCGCCGGATTCATCCCCGGCCTGATGCTGATCGGCCTGTTCATGGCCTATACCGCCGGCTGGTCGGTGCTCAATCCAGGCAAGATCCCGGCGAGCGATATCCGCATGAGCTTCGCAGAGAAGCTCTGGTCGTCGCGCCGGCTGATCCCCGTGGTGCTGCTGATCGTCGCCGTGCTGGGCTCGATCTATGGCGGCGTGGCGACGCCGACCGAGGCGGCGGTGATGGGCGTGCTCGGCGCGCTGGCGCTGGCCGCCGCGACCCGCACCCTCAACTGGCTGACCTTCAAGGAGAGCCTGCTCGGCGCCGTGCGCACCAGCTGCATGATCGGCCTGATCCTGGCCGGCGCCGCCTTCGTCACCATGGCGATGGGCTTCACCGGTCTGCCGACCATCATGGCGGCCTGGGTGGACCGGCTCGGCCTCGACGCCTACGGCCTGATCGTCTTCCTCACCATCCTCTACATCATCCTCGGCTGCTTCCTCGACGGCGTGTCGATGATCGTGCTGACCGCGCCGGTCGTGCTGCCGATGATCCAGGCCGAACATATCGACCCGCTCTGGTTCGGCGTCTATGTCGTGCTGGTGGTGGAGATGGCGCAGATCACCCCGCCGGTCGGCTTCAACCTGTTCGTGCTGCAGAACCTGACCGGGCGCGATATCTGGACGGTGACCAAGGCGTCGATGCCGTTCTTCGCGCTGATGATCCTCGGCATCGTGCTGATCACGGTATGGCCCGAGATCGTGATGTTCCTGCCTCGGCAGATGGTCAACCTGTAACCGGCGCGCGGCCGGCGCGCCGCCACAAGCCGTCCGCCACCTTCTGCGCCTCGCGCACCACTTCGGCGCCGTCGAACAGGGTCGGCCGGCCGTCCTCCAGCATGACGCGGCCGTCGATCACCACGGTCCGCACATTGGCGCCGCTGCCGGAATGCACCACGATGCCGGTGCCGTCGACGACGGGCCGGAGGTTCGGCGCCTCGGCATCGAGCAGAACCAGATCCGCCTTGGCGCCCGGCCGGATGATTCCGATATCGCCTTCCAGGCCGAGCGCGCGGGCGCCGTTCGCCGTCGCCCAACCGAGCACCTCCGCCGTCTTGATCGCATAACCGGCGCCCTTGACCCGCGCGACGCCGATGGCGAGCCGCATGCTCTCGAACATGTCGGCCGATTTGGTGTCGGTGCAGAGCGTGATGTTCGCTCCGGCATCGCGCAGCGCCATGATCGGCGCGATGCCGCCATGCGCGGCGTTGCCGATCGGCGCATGGGCGACATTCATGCCCGCCGCGCCGACGCGCGCGATCTCGCCGGGCTCCAGCCAGATGCAATGCGCGGCCAGCAGCCGGTCGTTCAGCAGGCCGAGCTCGTCCAGCAATTCATGCGGCGCCATCCCCTCGCGCGCCCGCACCGCTTCGACCTCGCCCTTCGACTGCGCGAGATGGGTGTGCAGGCCGAGATCGCGGCGGCGCGCCTCCTCGCCCACTGCCTTCAGCAGTGCCCGCGAGCAGGTATCCGGCGCATGCGGCGCCAGGATGCAGCGGATGCGGCCCCGCTCCGCACCGTCCCAACGGGCGAACAGGTCGAGGCTCTCCGCGAGCAGCGCCTCGCCCAGCGCCGGATCGTGCCGGACGCGGCCCTCGGCCAGCTCCGCCGTGTCCACATCGGCGATGCGCCCGCCGATGAAGGCGCGCAGGCCCACCTCGGCGGCGGCGCGCGCCAGCGCTTCAGGATGCAGATAGAAGTCGACCGCCGTGGTGGAGCCAGCCCGCAGCAGCTCATAGGCACCGAGCCGCGCCAGGTGATAGGCCTCCTCCGCCGACAGCCAATGGCCCTGGGGAATCCCCTTGGTATATGCCGGGGCGAAGCCGAGATCCTCCACCATCCCGCGCACCACCATCAGCGGCGTGTGGCTGTGGGTGTTGACCAGGCCCGGCAGCAAGATGCCGCCCCTGGCATCGATGCGGTGCGCAGGTGCGAAATCCGCCGCCGCCCCGATCGCGTGGATGCGATCGCCCCGCACAGCGACCGATACGCCGCCCAGCGCCGGGCCGTCGCCGGGAATGACGACGGCATCGGAAATCAGCAGATCGCAGGCTGTGGGCTCCGGCATGATATTCTCCGCGCCAGCATCGTCACACCGTCCAGTATCGCTGCCACGCCGCACTTCGTCATGGCCGGGCTTGTCCCGGCCATCCACGCGTCAGGGCAGCGCGGCGGAGAGCCATGGATGCCCGGGACAAGCCCGGGCACGACGATCAGTAGGCGTCAGTAGCAGGTCGGCCAATAGGCGAGCGGCTTTGGGTGCTCGCGCGTGCCCGGCTCGATGCGGAGCCGGTCGACATGGGTGCGCAGCCAGGCGCGGGTGTCGGCCGGATCGATGATCTCGTCGACATCCATGCTGCCTGCGGCGCCTTCCGGGCCGGTATCGTGCGACCATTCCTCGATCAGCCGCGCCCGCTCGGCCTCTGGGTCGGCGGCCTGCTTCAGCCGCTCGGCATGCACCACGTTGACGCCGACCGCCGGGTCCATGAAGCCGATCTCGGCATTCGGCCAGGCGGCGATCAGCGCGGCCCCGGTGGCGTTGCCCGAGAGCGAGAAATAGGCGAGGCCGAAGGCCTTGCGCATCACCACCGTGAGGCGCGGCACGCGGCATAGGGCCAGCGCTTCGAAGAACATGATGGCGCGCGACAGGATGCGCTCGTGTTCCACTTGCTTGCCGACCATGAAGCCCGGCACGTCCTGCAGGAAGATCAGCGGGATGTTGAAGGCGTCGCACAGGCAGAGGAACGAGGTCGCCTTGTCGCAGGCCTGCGGCGTCAGCGCGCCGGCGCCATGCATCGGCTGCGAGGCGACGAAGCCGACGCTGCGCCCGGCGACGCGGCCGAGCGCGGTGACCAGCCCGCGGCCGAAATTCGGCTTCAGCTCGAATTGCTTCCCATCATCCGTCAGGCGGCGGATCACGCGGCGCACGTCATAGGCGCGGCTGCGCGCCAGCGGCACCAGGTCGTAGAGATGCTCGTCGCGCGCCAGGCTGCCGTCCCAGGCCATGCGCGCCGGCTCCTCGCCGGCATTCTGCGGCAGGTAGGTCAGGAACTCCTTCACCAGTCCGATCGCCTCGTCCTCGTTCTCGGCGATGCGGTCGAGCTGGCCGGTGATGCGGTCGTGCACGTCGACCCCGCCGAGCTCCTCGAAGCCGACCTTCTCAGAGGTCGCGATCTCGATCACCCGCGGGCTGGTCACCGCCAGCGTGGTGCCGCGCACCTGCACCACCAGATCGGAGAAGGCCGATTTGAAGGAGGAGCCCCCGAAGCTCTCGCCGGCGATCACGGTGACGACCGGGATGGCGCGGGCACGGGCCCCCAGATGCAGATCCGGCGACACCTTGACGAAGCCGGTCGAGCCCAATGTGTCGGGCAGACGCGCGCCGCCGGTCTCGCCGAAATAGATATAGGGCGTGCCGTCGCGCAGCGCCTGCTCGTAGATGCGGCCCATGCGCTTGGAGCCGATGACGGAGCTCGACCCGTGCAGCACCGTCACGTCGTCGCCGCAGACCGCGACGGGACGGCCACCGATGCGGCCGATGCCGCCGATCTTGCCGTCGCCCGGCGTGGACGGGCCGGCACCGGGCCATTCGGAATGGGCGAAGGTGCCGATCTCGGAGAACGAGCCCGGATCGAGCAGGCGGTCGATCCGCTCGCGGATGGTCAGCCGGCCCTTGGCATGGATGCGGGCCTGGCGCGCATTGCCGCCCATCTCCTTGCGGATCACCTCGGCGCGGGTGCGAAACTCGGCCGCCTTGGCCTTTAAATCGTTGGATTTCGAATCGCTCATTGTCCGAACTGCGTGGTGGAAGGAAGCCAGGTGGCGATGCCCGGGAAGGCGATGATAAGCGCGAGCGCCAGGATCAGCATCAGGATGTAGGGCACGGCCGCCTTGTCGATCTCGCTGAGCGGCGCCTTGGTGATCGACTTGATGACGATCAGGTTCATGCCGACCGGCGGCGAGATCAGCGCCAGCTCGAGATTGATGGTGAGCAGCACGCCGTACCAGATCTTGTCGATGCCGAGCGCGTCCAGCACCGGCAGCACCACCGGCGTGGTGATCAGGATGATGGAGATCGATTCCAGGATCAGACCGAGAATGAAGATCAGCACCATCATCGCGATCAGGAACTGCACCTGCGACACCTGGTAGTGCAGCGCGAGGTCGACGGCCTGCCGCGGGATGTTGAGCTTGGTCAGCATGTAGCCGAACAGGGCGGCGCCGACGATGATCATGAACAGCACGCCCGAGGTGCGCGCCGCCTCCACGCCGCCCGACCAGAGGTCGCGCCAACCCATCTGGCGATAGACGAGGGCGGCGATGACCAGCGCCCAGAGCGCGCCGGTCCCGGCCGCTTCGGTCGGCGTGAACACGCCGAAATAGATGCCGCCGAGCACGAAGGGCGGCAGGGTGAGCGCCCAGAACGACCGGCGGATCGCGATAGCCGCCTCGGCCAGGGTCGGCGCCGGCAGGCGCGGGCGCGGCGGATCGGCATGCCGCTCGCGCCAGCCCTCGGTCAGCATGCAGTAGGCAGCGAAGATGCTGGAGACGAGGAGGCCCGGCAGCACGCCCGCGAGGAACAGCGCGCCGATCGAGGTGTCCGCCACGAAGCCGTACAGGATCATCGGCGCCGAGGGCGGGATCAGGATGCCGAGCGTACCGCCGCCCGCCACCACGCCATAGGCGCCGCGCGGGCTGTAGCCGTATTTCAGCATCTGCGGGATGGCGACGGCGCCGATAGTCAGCGCGGTCGCGACCGAGGAGCCGGAGATCGCCGCGAAGATCGCGCAGGCGAACACCGTGGCGACGCCGAGCCCGCCCGGCAGGTGCCGCACCAGGGTGTGCGCGGTGGCGTAGAGATCGTCCACCACCCTGCCGCGCACCATGAAATGCGCCATCAGCATGAACAGCGGAATGGCGACGAGCAGCGGCGAATTGATATTGCCGAACACCACCTCGCCGAGCGAGGCGATGTTGCCCTCGACGATCAGCAGGCCGGCCACCGAGAACAGCAGCATGCCGGCGAACATCGGCATGCCGGTGTAGAGCAGCAGGATCAGGCCGGCGAGAACGAGAAGAAAGATCACTCGGTCGCCTTGGGTGCTTCCGGCGATTCAGGATCGACGAAGGTGCCCGCGGCAAGCCCGAGCAGCTGCGCCAGGCTGACCAGCAGAAGCAAGCCGGCGCCGATCGGCAGGAACACCTCGATTGTCCAGAGCGGAATCTCCGCAATGACGAGCGGCCGCGCGCCGATCATCCGGCTGAACGCCACCGTTTCCCAGCCCTGCCAGAGCAGCACGGCCGCCGCCGCGGCGACGCAAGCCGCGCCGAAGGCCTGCAGCGCCCGCCGCGAGCGGCCGCGCGCGCGCTCGAGCAGGAGATCGACACCGATATGCTCGCCCCGGCGCTGCGCCTCGGCCACCGCGAGCATCACCAGGAGCACGACCAGAAATCCGCCGGCCTCGTCGGTCCAGGAGAGCGGCAGTCCAAAGAAATATCGCAGCACCACCGCGTAGCAGACCAATGCCAGGCAGCCGAGCGTCGCCAGAGCGGCCAGCCCCACGGCGAGGCCGCTCAGCGCGCCGACCACGCGGTCGGCGCCCCGAGCGAGCTTTGCCAGCATGTCGCCTTCGCGTCCCGATCAGAGCTTGTTCATCAGCTCGATCAGCTTCTTGCCTTCATCACCGGTGCTCTGGATGAAGGCCTCGATCACCGGCGGCTGCATCGCCTTCTTCCATACTTCCGCCTGGGCCGGCGTATGCACGATCAGCTCCATCCCCTTCTCGCGCAGCTGCTTCACCGCTTCCTCGGCCGTCTTCTCGGTGATCGCGATGGCATCGGCCTCCGCCTTCTTTGCGGCCGCCTCCAGCGCCGTCCGATGCGCCGGCGAAAGCTTGTTCCACCAGGCCGGGTTGACGAACATGTGGAAGTAGACGGTGAGCGACGGCGTCACCGTGCCGTATTTCTGCACCTCGTAGTAACGGCGGCTATAGGCGGCCGAGACATCGGTCAGGCCGGCATCCAGCACGCCGGTCTTCAGCGCGTTGTAGACCTCAGGCCCCGGCATCGCCGAGGTGGCGGCGCCGACGCTGGTCAGCGCGGTATCGGCCAGCTTGTTGAAGCCGCGGATCTTGATGCCCTTGAAATCGTCCAGGCTCGCGATCGGCTTCTTGCCGGAGGTATAGATCGCCTGGCGCGTGATGTAGAACCAGGCGAGGTTCTTCACGCCCTTCTCCTCGATCTTCTTCTCCAGGTACTTCGCTGCCTCGGAGCCCGGGAACCGCTTGATGCGCTCGAGATCGGGGAAGAAGTAGGGGATCACCACGACGTTCATCGCCGGCAGCGTGTTGCCCCATTGCATGTTGACGACCAGCGCCGACTCGATCGAGCCGCGCGCCACCGCCGCGTGGTTCTCTGCCGCCTTGTGCAGCTGCTCAGCGGGGAAGATCTGAACCTGCACCTCGCCCTTGGTGCGGGCCTCCGCATCCGCCTTGAAGGCCTCCAGCATCTTGTGCAGGTGGTGCGCGGTCGGCACCTGGTGGCTGATCCGCATGGTGACGGTCTGTGCGGCGGCGGCGCCCGCGAACAGGGTCGCGAGCGCGGCGCCGAGAAGCGCGAAGCGCATGATCTGATTCCTCCCAAGGAATGGCGGCGCATTCTTCGGGCCTCGGCTCGCCAGCGTCAAGGCAAAGCGCGACCGGCTGGCATGGCGCGCACCGGTTGCTAAGGTTGGGGCCATGACACCGCATCCCTTCGACCTGACCGGACGGGTCGCGCTGGTGACCGGCGGCGGCCGGGGCCTCGGCTTCGAGATGGCCAAGGCGCTGGCGGCGGCCGGCGCCCGCGTCATCCTGAACGGCCGCACCGCCGCCACCCTGGAAGCCGCGGCAGCGGCGATCCGCGGGGCGGGCGGCCAGGCAGAGATCGCGGTTTTCGACGCCTCGGACGCGGCCGGCATCGATGCCGCGGTCGACGCGGTCGCCCGGCGTCATGGCCGCCTCGACGTGCTGATCGCCAATGTCGGCCAGCGCAACCGCAAGGGGATGATGGACCTGTCGGCGGCGGAAGTCCGTGGCCTGGTCGAGACCGACCTGGTCGGCCCGTTCCTGCTGGCGCGTGCCGCTGCGCGGAAGATGATTCTGCAGGCGCGCGGCCGCATCGTCTTCGTGACCTCGATCGCCGGGCCGTTCATCGCCCGCGGCGGCGACGCCGCCTATCCCGCCGCCAAGGCCGGCCTGACCGGCGCAATGCGCGCCTTCGCCGCCGAGCTGGGCCCGCACGGCATCACGGTCAACGCCATCGCCCCCGGCCCGTTCAAGACCGATTCCAATTCCACCCGCGCCATGGATCCGGCCGAGGGCGCCCGCATGGCCGGCCGCACCATGTTGAAGCGCTGGGGCGAGCCGGCCGAGATCGCCGGCGCCGCCGTCTTCCTCGCCTCCGACGCCGCCTCCTTCATCACCGCCCAGAGCCTGGTGGTGGATGGCGGCATCACCGCCTCGTTCTGACGCCCAGCCTATCTGATGGCACTCGCTTCCGGCCCCAGGCGCGGTATTCTTGGCCAGCCTTGTCGGGAGGAACCAGGAAATGACCAGCCGTCTTTCGCCGGCCGATCTCGCCGCCTATGAGCGGGATGGCCTCGTTATCGTGCGCGGCATGTTCGATGCGGAGGAGACCGAGCTGCTCCGCCGCGCCATGGAGCAGGACCCGGAGATCAAGGACCACCTGATCGACCGCCTGGACGGCGAGGGCGGCAACACGCGGATCGCGCTCTGGAACCGCGCCGGCGACAGCGTCTACGGCATGGCGGCGCGGGCCGAGAAGATGGCGCATACCGCCGAAGCGATCATCGGCGCCGAGGTCTACCACTACCAGTCCAAGCTGACCGCCAAGGAGCCCTTTACCGGCGGCGCCTGGGAATGGCACCAGGACTACGGCTACTGGTACTACAACGGCTGCCTCGCCCCGGCGATGTTCAGCTGCATGATCGCGCTCGACAAAACGACGCGCGAGAATGGCTGTCTGCAACTGGTCAAGGGCTCGCACAAGCTCGGCCGCCTGGACCATGTGCCGCTGACCGCCGGCCAGAACGAGGCCGACCCCGAGCACATGAAGCACATCCTGGAGCGGCACGAGATCGTCTATGCCGAGCTGGAGCCGGGCGACGCTCTCTTCTTCCACTGCAACACGCTGCACCGCTCCGACCAGAACCGCTCGGCCAACCGGCGCTGGACCTTGCTCATCTGCTACAATGCCGTGTGGAACGACGCCTATAAGCGCGAGGACGATCGCTACTTCGTACCGCTCGACATCGTGCCCGACGCGGCGATCAAGCAGGCGGGCCTCCGCTTCGCCGATGGCAGCGACCAGGAGCATTTCGCCAGCCGGCCCTTCGTTCCCGACGTGACGCGGCTGAAGAAGGCGTCGTGAATGCGGTCAAACACGCAGTCGCCTTACTACACCGCTGACCACGAAGCCTTCCGCGACAGCGTCCGCAAGTTCGTCGTCAAAGAGATCGAGCCACACGTCAACGCCTGGGACGAGGCGGGCGAGTTTCCGCGCGCGCTCTACAAGAAGGCCGCCGCCGCCGGCCTGCTCGGCCTCGGCTACCCCGAGGAGTACGGCGGCGTGCCCCAGGCCGACCGCTTCTACCGCATCGTGATGAGCCAGGAGCTGTGCCGCGCCGGCTCCGGCGGCCTTTCCGCCAGCCTGATGAGCCACACGATCGGCGCGCCGCCGATCCGCGCCCTCGGCTCGAAGGAGATGAAGGCACGCGTGCTGCCGGAGATCCTGGCCGGCGAGAAGATCTCGGCGCTCGCCATCACCGAGCCCTCGGGCGGCTCCGACGTCGCCGCGATCCGCACCCGCGCCGTGCGCAAGGGCGACCGCTATGTCGTCAACGGCTCCAAGATGTTCATCACCTCCGGCATGCGGGCCGACTACTACACCGTCGCCGTTCGTACCGGCGGGCCGGGCCGCGACGGCATCTCCTTCCTGCTGATCGAGCGCGACAGGAAGGGCTTCACGCGGACGAAGCTCGACAAGATGGGCTGGTGGGCCTCCGACACCGCGGCGCTCTATTTCGAGGATGTCGAGGTGCCGGCCGAGAACCTGATCGGGGCCGAGAACGAAGGCTTCAAGGCCATCATGATGAACTTCAACGACGAGCGGCTCGGCATGGCGGCGGGCGCCACCGGCTTCGCCCGGGTCTGCTTCGAGGAGGCCTCGGCCTATGCGAAGGAACGGCAGACCTTCGGCCAGCGCCTCGCCGACCACCAGGTGATCCGCCACAAGCTGGTCGACATGGCCATGCGCGTGAACGCGAGCCAAGCCTATCTCGAGCACTGCGCCTGGCGGGTCGATCGCGGCGAGCGGCCGGTGGCCGATCTCTGCATGCTGAAGAACCAGGCGACCCAGACCATGGCGTTCTGCGCCAGCGAGGCAGTGCAGGTCTTCGGCGGCGCCGGCTTCATCCGCGGCCAGAAGGTGGAGCGCATCTACCGCGAGGTGAAGGTCAACCAGATCGGCGGCGGCGCCGAGGAAATCATGAAGGACCTGGCCGCCCGGCAGCTCGGACTTTGACCGAGGCGGCGAAGCTTGTCGACCAGCTGGTCCGCCGCTTCGCCGAGAGCCGTCCGCTCCGCGCCGGGTCATTCATCGTCACCGTCTATGGCGACTCCGTGGTGCCGCGCGGCGGCGAGCTGGCGCTCGCCAGCCTGATCCGCGTCGTCGAGCCGTTCGGCATCTCCGAGACCCTGGTGCGCACCGCCGTGTCGCGGCTGATGCAGGACGGCTGGCTGGAAGGCACGCGGATCGGCCGGCGCAGCTTCTACCGCCTCACGCCCACCGGCGCTGAGCGCTTCGCCGACGCGACGCGGCGCATCTACCACGGCCCGCCGAAGCCTTGGAGCGGCGAGCTGACCCTGGTGTTGGCGCCGGATGCCGGCGCCGCGCGCGAGGCGATCCGCCGCGAGCTGCATTGGATCGGCTTCGGCAGCCTCGGCGCTGGCGCGCTGTTCCATCCCGCGCCTGACATGGAGGCGATGCGTCACGCGCTGACGGCCAGCGGCTTCGCCGACCGGGCGCTTGTCACCACCGGCCGCGCGGTGTCGAACGACGCCCTGCTCCGCCGCCTCGCCGCCGATGCTTGGCCGCTCGACGACCTTGGCCGGCGCTACCGCGGCTTCACCGCGGCATTCGCCGCGGTGGGCGAGCGCCTCTCGGCCGGCGACGCGCTCGCGCCCGAGCCCGCCCTCGCGCTCCGCCTCCTGCTCGTCCATGAGTTCCGCAAGGCGGTGCTGCGCGACCCGCTGCTGCCGCCCGAATTCCTGCCCGAAGCCTGGCCCGGCACCGCCGCCCACACCCTCGCCGCCGCCATCTACCGCCGGGTAGCGCAGCCGGCGGAGAGGGCGATCGAAGCACTCTTCGAGGGCCGCGCGGGGCTCTTGCGGGCGATCGCCGACCCCCTGGCCGGCCGGTTTCCGGCCACGTGAGGAAACTCCTCGCCGAGGTGGCCACGGCAACTTATGTTCTAACAGACGTAATAATGAGCCTGACCCATGTTCACGCTGAAGCTCACCACGATCGGCAATTCCGTCGGAGTCGTCCTGCCGAAGGAAGTGCTGCACCAAATGAAGGTGGCGAAGGGCGACGTTCTGTTCCTGACCGAGACGCCCAACGGCTATGCCATCACGCCCTACAACGAGGCCTTCGCCCGGCAGATGGAGGCTGCCCAGCGCATCATGAAGCGGCGGCGGACGGCGCTGCGCGCGCTGGCGAAATGAGCCTTGGCCGAGTTCGAGTGGCTGGAGGAGGCCGTCATCATTGCCGCCCATGCCGAGCAGCTGGCGGAACATGGCGGCGGCGAGGGCATCCGGGACCGTGGCCTGCTTGAATCCGCCCTCGCCCGGCCGCGCAACATTGCTGCCTATGGCGATCCGGATGTCGTAACCCTGGCCGCGGCTTACGGCTTCGGGATCGTTCGCAATCACCGCTTCGTCGACGGCAACAAGCGGACCGGGCTGATCGCGACCGAACTGTTCCTCGAGCTGAACGGCATGACCCTCATGGCCGACGACGAGGCCTGCGTGCTGACCTACCTCGCGCTGGCGGACGGGAGCCTTTCGGAGGCTGACCTCGTCGCCTGGCTCCGCGCCCACTCTGCTCGGCAAGCGTAATACATCACGCATTTTATTGATTTATAATTTATTCCGTGACATATTGCCGCTGACCTTCAGGGAGGCAGCATGTACACGCAGGGGCTCGACATCCCAGCGGGCGACCGCGCGGTTCCGGTTGCCGATGGCGCCCGGCCGGAGGAGCTGCGCTTCCAGGCCCGCATCGATGCCGACGACAAGATCGAGCCGCGCGACTGGATGCCGGAGGGCTATCGCAAGACCTTGGTCAGGCAGATCTCCCAGCACGCCCATTCCGAATATGTCGGCATGCTGCCTGAGGGGAACTGGATCACCCGTGCGCCGAGCCTCAGGCGGAAAGCCGTCCTGCTCTCCAAGGTGCAGGACGAGGCGGGGCACGCGCTCTACCTCTACAGCGCCGCCGAGACGCTCGGCACCAGCCGCGCCGAGATGAACGACCAGCTGCTCACCGGCCGGGCCAAATACTCCTCGATCTTCAACTACCCGACGCCGACCTGGGCCGATGTGGGCGCCATCGGCTGGCTGGTCGACGGGGCGGCGATCATGAACCAGATCCCGCTCTGCCGCTGCTCATACGGACCCTATGCGCGCGCGATGGTGCGGATCTGCCGCGAGGAGAGCTTCCACCAACGCCAGGGCTTCGAGCTGATGCTGGCCTTGTCGCGCGGCACGGCCGAGCAGAAGGCGATGGCGCAGGCGGCGCTGGACCGCTGGTGGTGGCCGTCGCTGATGATGTTCGGCCCGAACGACGCCAACTCGCCGCATTCGGCGCAGTCGACCCGCTGGGGCATCAAGCGGGTCTCCAACGACGAGCTGCGTCAGAAGTTCGTCGACGTGACGGTGCCGCAGGCCGACTATCTCGGCCTCAAGGTGCCGGACCCCGACCTCAAGTGGAACAAGGCGACCGGGCACTACGAGTTCGGGGCCATCGACTGGTCCGAGTTCGAGCAGGTGATCCGCGGCAACGGGCCTTGCAACGTCCAGCGCATGGCCGCGCGCCGCAAGGCGCATGACGACGGCGCCTGGGTGCGCGAGGCCGCCGCCGCGCATGCCGCCAAGAAGCGCGCGGCCCTCGCCGAAGCCGCGGAGTAGCCCGCCATGAGCCTGGAAGACTGGCCGCTGTTCGAAGTGTTCATCCGCAAGCGCAACGGGCTGTCGCATATCCATGTCGGCTCGGTGCACGCCGCCGACGCCGCCATGGCGCTGGACAATGCGCGCGACCTCTACACGCGGCGGATGGAGGGCGTGAGCCTCTGGGTGGTGCCGTCCGGCGCCATCACCGTCTCCGATCCGGCCGACAAGGCGGCGTTGTTCGAACCGGCCGAGGACAAGGTCTATCGCCATCCGACCGCCTATGCCGTGCCGGACGAGGTGAAGAACCTGTGAGCGGCCCGCTCCTCGACTACGTGCTCAGGCTCGCCGATACGGCGCTGATCCTGGGCCAACAGAATGCCCGCTGGTGCGGCCACGCGCCGGTACTGGAAGAGGACATGGCGGTGTCCAACATCGCGCTCGACCAGATCGGCCAAGCGCGGCTGCTGCTGACCTTGGCCGGCGAGGTCGAAGGCCGGGGGCGCGACGAGGACGCGCTCGCCTTCCACCGCGACGGGCCGGCCTTCCGCAACCTCCTGATCGTCGAGCAGCCGAACGGCGACTTCGCCGAGACCATCGCGCGCAACCTGCTCGTCGATGCCTATCTGCTGGAGCTCTACGGCGCGCTCGCGCGTTCGGCCGATGCGCGGCTCGCCGGCATCGCCGCCAAGGCGGCGAAGGAATGCGCCTATCACGTCCGGCATTCGAGCGGCTGGGCGATCCGCCTCGGCGACGGCACAGCGGAGAGCCGCGACCGGACGCAGCGCGCGCTCGACGGGCTGTGGATGTGGACCGGCGAGATGTTCACCGCCGATGCGGTGGACAGGGCGATGGTTGAGGCCGGCATCGGCCCCGACCCGGCGAGCCTGAAACCGGCCTGGGACAAGCGCGTCGGCGCCGTGCTGAGCGAGGCGACCCTGGCCCGGCCGCCGGACGGCTGGATGCAGAAGGGCGGCAAGCAGGGCGAGCACAGCGAGCATCTCGGCTACATCCTCACCGAGCTGCAATTCCTGCCCCGCGCCTATCCGGGGGCGGCGTGGTAGCGGCGACCCTCACGCGGCTCGACGAGGCGCGCGCCCGCCGCGCGCTGGAACGCGTCGTCGACCCGGAAATCCCGGTGCTGAACGTGCTGGAGATGGGCGTGGTGCGCGAGATCCAGGCCGAGAACGGGCGGGTCGAGGTTGCCATCACGCCGACCTATTCCGGCTGCCCGGCCATGCACGCCATTGCCCTCGACATCGACCGCGCGCTGAGCGAGGCCGGCTTCCGCGAGGTGCGGATCAGGACCGTCGTCGCGCCAGCCTGGACCACCGACTGGCTGACCGAGGCGGCGCGGGCCAAGCTCCTCGCCATCGGCATCGCGCCGCCGCCGGCCGCCGGCAAGCGCGCCCTGCTCGGCGACGACCACGCCAATTGCCCGCGCTGCGGCTCCGCGCGCACCAGCATGCTGAGCCGGTTCGGCTCCACCGCCTGCAAGGCGATCTGGCGCTGCGACGCCTGCCTCGAAACCTTCGACCAGTTCAAATGCATCTGACCGTTCTCCTTCCGCTTCAATGCCCTGAAGCCCTCCCTCGGCGAAGGCCGGGGGAGGGTTGGGTGGGGGTTTTCTTTTTTTCATTTCCGCCGCGACGCGGATGGGCAAAACACAAAAACCCCCACCCCACCCTCCCCCACGCCGCTGCGCGTCGCGAGGGAGGGCTTTGCGCATGAGCCGCTTCCACGACCTCGAGATCGCCGAACTGGTGCGCGAGACCGCCGATGCGGTGTCGCTGCGCTTCGCCGTACCGGCACAGCTGGCCGATTCCTATCGTTACGCTCAGGGCCAGCATCTCGTGGTCGAGGCGAAGATCGGCGGCGAAGCGGTGCGGCGCACCTATTCGATCTGCGCCGGCGAGGACGAGAGGGAGCTCCGCATCGCCATCCGCCGGATTGCGGAGGGCCGCTTCTCCGCCTTCGCCAACGAAGCGCTGAAGGTCGGTGACAAGCTCGCCGTCATGCCGCCGGCCGGCTCTTTCCATGCCGAGCTCGTGCCGGACCAGGCGCGGCTGCATCTCGCCATCGCCGCGGGTAGCGGCATCACGCCGATCCTCGGCATCGTCAAGACCGTGCTAGCGCGCGAGCCGAAGAGCCGCGTGGTGCTGATCTACGGCAACCGCTCGGTCGACACGATCCTGTTCCGCGAGGCGCTGGAGGACCTGAAGAACCGCTACATGACGCGGCTCGCGCTGCACCATGTGCTGTCGCGCGAGGCTCAGGATGCCGAGATCCTGCAGGGCCATATCGACGCGGCGAAGCTGCAGGCGATGGCCGGCGCCCTGTTCCGGCCCGAGGAGGTCGACACGGCCTATCTCTGCGGCCCGGCCGGCATGATCGACGCGGCGCAGGCGACCCTCGTCGCGCTCGGCGTGCCGGCGGAGCGCATCCACAGCGAGCGCTTCCATGTCGACGGCACCGCCGCGCGGGCCGCCACCGCCGCGGCCGGACCGAAGCGCGAGGGCGAGGCGGAAATCACCGTCCGGCTCGACGGCCTGACGCGCCGCTTCGCCATGCCGTTCGACGGCGCCGCCATCGTCGATGCCGGCAACGAGCAGGGCCTGAACCTGCCGTTCTCCTGCAAGGGCGGCATGTGCTCGACCTGCCGCGCCAAGCTGGTGGAGGGCAAGGTGGATATGCGCCTCAACTACGCGCTGACGCCGAAGGAGGTCGCGGGCGGCTATGTCCTGACCTGCCAGTCGCACCCGGTGAGCGAACGGGTCGTGCTGGATTATGATGTCTAAGGCTTAGCCCTCCCCGCCGCGCGGTCGGGGAGGCGAGAAGAGCACAGGGGAGGCCGCTGCATGTTCGACCTGGCGCCGGTGCGCGCGTCGCTGGATCCGATCGAGATCGCCTCGCGCGACGAGATCGCGGGGCTGCAGCTCGAACGGCTGCGCTGGTCGCTGGCGCAGGCCTACGACAACGTCGGGCATTACCGCCGCGCTTTCGACGCGGCCGGGGTCAAGCCACGCGACCTGAAGAGCTTGGCCGATCTCCGCCACTTCCCGTTCACCACCAAGGCCGACCTGCGCGCCAACTATCCCTACGGCATGTTCGCGGTGCCGCGCGAGCGGATCGCCCGCGTCCATGCCTCCTCCGGCACCACCGGCAAGCCGACCGTGGTCGGCTACACGAGCCGCGATATCGAGACCTGGGCCGAGGTCGTCGCGCGCTCGATCCGCGCCGCCGGCGGAAGGCCTGGCCACCGCGTGCATGTCGCCTATGGCTATGGCCTGTTCACCGGCGGGCTCGGCGCGCATTACGGCGCCGAGCGGCTCGGCTGCACGGTGATCCCGGTCTCCGGCGGCATGACCGAGCGGCAGGTGCAGCTGATCACCGATTTCGAGCCCGACATCATCATGGTGACGCCGAGCTACATGTTGGCCATCCTGGACGAGTTCCGCCGCGCTGGGCTGGACCCGCGCGGCTCCTCGCTCAAGGTCGGCATCTTCGGCGCCGAGCCCTGGACCGAGAGCATGCGGCGCGAGATCGAGAGCCAGTTCGACATGCACGCGGTCGACATCTACGGCCTCTCCGAGGTGATGGGGCCCGGCGTGGCGCAGGAATGCGTCGAGACCAAGGACGGCCTGCACATCTGGGAGGACCATTTCTATCCGGAGGTGATCGACCCGGTGACCGGCGCGGTGCTCCCCGATGGCGAGCAGGGCGAGCTGGTCTTCACCTCGCTGACCAAGGAGGCAATGCCGGTGATCCGCTATCGCACCCGGGACCTGACGCGGCTGCTGCCCGGCACCGCGCGCAGCATGCGGCGGATGCAGAAGGTGACCGGGCGCAGCGACGACATGATGATCGTGCGCGGCGTCAACGTGTTCCCGACCCAGGTCGAGGAGCTGATCCTGCAATGCGAGGGCCTGAGCGCCCATTTCCAGATCGAGCTCAGCCGCACCGATCGCATGGACGAGATGCTGGTCCGGGTGGAGGCGCGGGAAGATCGCACCGGTGCCGAGGCGCGCGCGGCGGCGGCGGCCGAGCTCGGCCACCACGTGAAAAGCCGGATCGGCATCAGCGCCCGGGTGGAGGTGACGCTGCCCGGCGAGGTGGAGCGGTCGCAGGGCAAGGCCCGGCGGGTGATCGACAAGCGGCCGCAGGGCTGACCCTCAGTCCGGCAGAACGACGCTGCCGTCTTCCGTCAGGCGGAAAGCAGGGTTCCAGGCGATTTCCCACAGAAAGCCCTCCGGATCGGCGAAGTGGCCGATATAGCCGCCCCAGAAAGCCTCGCGCGCCGGCATGGTGATGCGGGCGCCGGCGGCCTCCGCCTCGGCCATCGAGGCATCGACCTCTTCCTTGCTCCGCATATTGAGCGCGAGCGTCACGGCGGCCCTCTCGCCGAGGTTCGCCTCCTCCACCCCGGCATCCTTGGCCAGGTCGCGGCGCGGATAGAGGGCGAGCGCCATGCCGCCGGTCTGGAAGAAGGCGACCCCCTCGGCACCGAAGAAGGCGCGCTTCCAGCCGAGCCTCTCGTAGAAGGCCCGGGCGCGGTTCAGATCGCGGACGCCGAGGGTGATCAGGCTGATGCGCTGGTCCATGGGAACACCTCGATCGTCGAACGGCCGCCGCGTTGCCCCGGTTCCCCTACCCGATCACCGCGGTGAAATCGCAGGTGACCAGCGCGCGGCTGTCGGCGGGAAGCTGGGCGGTGTGGCGGGCCGGGCGCGAATCCTTCTCCGGGAACATCTTGACCCATTCCTCGTTCAGCGCGACGCGCTGGCCGGCCGGGTCCTTGAGCCAGAAGTTCACCTTGATGATGTGGTCCGGCGTGCCCCCCGCCGCGGTCACGCAGTTGCGGATATGGGTGAAGATGTTGGCGATCTGCTTGGCCAGGTCGTCCGGCAGGTCCTTGGTGCCGGGATTGGCGCCGTTGATGATGCTGGACATCAGCAGGCCGCCGATCTTGCTCGCCCCCGGGATCGGGTTGGCGTGGCTGAAACTCGAGATCTCGATGCTCTGGCGCTTGGGCATGCGCTCCTCCCCTTGGTCGGTGTGGGTAGCGTAGAGCTTTGGCCCGTTCAGCGAAACGTCGTGGCCGGGCCCAGCTTCAGGCAGGAGGACTGGCCGGCCACCCACGGCCGTCCACCGACACGCGGCATGTCGTGGATGCCCGTGTCAAGCACGGGCATGACGAAAAATGAATGGTGGCGTCTCTATCTCTCCGCGGCGCCGACCATGCGGCGCGCGAGCAGGGCGTAGCGGTCGGCGATCTGCTCCGGCGTCGCCGGGCCGTCTTCGCGGTACCAGGTCGCCACCGCGGTGCACATGGTGACGATGGCGAGCACCGCGGCCTGTGGATCGGGGATCGCGAAAACGCGCGCGCGGATGCCCGCTTCCAGCGCGCGCTTGAAATGGGCGCCGATGCGGTCGCGCATCGCAACGATCTCGGCGCGGTCGGCGGGCGGGAGCGAACGCAGCTCGCTGTTGCCGATGAAGCTCTCGGCGCGGCGGTGGGTGTGGAACAGGACATGGGCCCGCACCACGGCGGCAAGCCGGACCGCCGGCATGTCCCCCGCTTCGCGCTCCGCCGCGCTGAGCGCCGCTTCCAGATCCTCGGTCACCCGCACCATCAGGCGGCGCAGCAGGTCGAGCTTGGCGGGGAAGTAGTAGTAGCTCGCCGAGACGGCGAGGCGGGCGCGCGCCGCGATGTCGCGCATGGTCGTGCCGTGATAGCCCTGGGCGACGAAGCAGCCGAGCGCCGCGTCGAGCAGCGCCGCCTCCGCCGAAACCGCGTCTTCGTCGTTGGCGGCGCGGCGCGGACGGCCCATCCCTGTTCCGCCGCTCCTATTCCGCCGCCAGGGCCTGCGCGTTGCTGCGGCCGAGACCGTGGCGCAGCAGCTCGCCGGAATACGTGTCGGTCGGCCGGTCGTCCCGGATCGTCACCTTGCCGTTGACCAGCACGTAGCGATAGCCGCTGGCGCGCTGCACCCGGCGCCATTCGCCGCCCGGCAGGTCGTGCACGATCTCGTCCGGCAGCACTTTCAGGTTGTCGTAGTCGTAGACGACGATATCGGCCGGCGCGCCCTTGACCAGCTGGCCGCGGCCGGTGAAGCCGGCGACCTGGGCCGGCAGCGCGGCGAGGCGCCAATGCGCCTCCTCCAGCGAGATCATGCCGTGCTGGCGCACCACCTTGCAGATCGTCTCGGTCGGATAGCGGCCGGCGGTGAGGAACTTGGTATGCGCGCCGCCATCGGAGACGCCGAACAGGATATAGGGATCGTCGACGATCTCCTTCAGGTACTCGATACTGCCGTTCGGGGGTGCTGCAAAGAACTCGGTCTCCAGGTTCTCCTCCACCGCCATGTCGAGCATGACGTCGACCGGGTGCTTGCCCATCTTCTTGCCCGCGAGCTCCAAGGTGTGGTCGAGCCAGACCTTGTTCTTCTCGAGCTTCGGCCCGGTGATGACGATCTGCGGCAGCGGGCCGGTCGCCGTCATCGGCATGCGGTCCTTCAGCTTCTGTCGGCGCGCCGGATCGGCGAGCTTGGCCTTGCGCTCTTCCAACGTGCCGGTGGTCGCCTCGCACCAGGCCTCAGCATCATCGAACAGGTTCCAGTTCTCGAAGGTGAAGGTGAAGCCGGCATCGGTGGTCAGCCCCTGCCCCACCACGCGGATGCCGCGCTCGCGGCAGCTTTTCAGCCAGGCCAGCACGCGGCGGTGGATCTCGGGCCGGTGATCGAAGGCCTGCACCACGTTCATGATCATCGGCCGGCCGGAGAGCTCGGCCATCTCCTCGTAGAAGGCCTGATCCTTGGCGTTGTCGCCGGAGATCAAGAGCATCTGCATGAAGCCTTCGTTGCGCCGGCGCAGCACCTTCGCCAGCTCGCGGCAGGTGTCGTCGTGCATCACGTCGGTCACCATCGGGGTGCCGTCGAAATCGCGCTGCACCGAGGCGGGGCCGGTCGGCTGCATGCGCTGGGCCGACCAGCCGCAGCCGCCGGCATCCATCGCCTCGTTGAGCAGACGCACGATCTCGGCATGCTCCGCCTCGGTCGGGCGCGCGCCGGCCTTGGCGCGCTCGAAGCCCATCACCCAGATCAGGAGCGGCCCGATCGGCACATAGGGCAGGATGTTGATCGCCTTCGGCGTGCGGTCGACGCTGTCGAGGAATTCCGGGAAGGTCACCCAGTCCCACGGCATGCCGGCCTGCATCGAGGCCATCGGGATCGCCTCGACCCGCGTCATGGTCAGCATGGCCCGCTCGCGCATGTCTGGCGCCACCGGCGCGAAGCCGAAGCCGCAATTGCCGATCACCACCGAGGTGATGCCGTGCCAGCTGGAGATGATGCAGTAGGGGTCCCAGAACACCTGGGCGTCGTAATGGGTGTGCAGGTCGACGAAGCCGGGCGCGACGATCAGGCCCTCGGCATCGATCACCTCGGCCGCGTCCTTGGGGTCTATGCGGCCGATCTCGGCGATCACGCCGTTCCGGATGCCGATATCGCCGCGATAGCGCGGCGCCCGCGTGCCGTCGACGATCATGCCGTTCCGAATGACCCGGTCGAAGCGAGGCATGGCGTTCCCTCTCCTTAATTTGAACAAGTGTTCAATAAACCGCTTGCCGCCGTCAAGGTCGGAATTCGCCCGTCGGGACGCTATGTTTCCAAGACGGCGGGCGTCGGAGTAACGGCGTTGCTGCCGCGGCCACCACTTCGCAACATGTGAAGCGGGCGGCCGCACTATTATTTCGTGAGAAGGTCAGGGAGGCTGACTTAACTGCCTCCTGGCCACGAAAGGTCGGGCGGAAGGCCATGCGATGGGCTTCCGCGGGAGGATGCCATGGCGCTGAGCCCGAAACTCAAGGCCGACGTCACCTTGGACGACAAATACGCGCTGGAGCAGGGGCGCGTGTTCCTGACCGGCATGCAGGCGCTGGTGCGCCTGCCCTTGATGCAGCGCCAGCGCGACCTGAAGGCGGGCCTCAACACCGCGGGCTATGTCTCCGGCTATCGCGGCTCGCCGCTCGCCGGCTACGACCAGGCTTTGTGGCGGGCCAAGAAGTTCCTGAAGAACGGCCATATCCATTTCGAGGCGGGGCTGAACGAGGAAGCCGCCGCCACCGCCTGCTGGGGCAGCCAGCAGACCGCGCTCTATCCGCAATCGGCCAAATACGACGGCGTGTTCGCGCTGTGGTACGGCAAGGCGCCGGGCCTCGACCGCGCCATGGACGCGATCCGCCACGGCAACCTGGCCGGCACCTCGCGCCATGGCGGCGTGATCTGCCTGACCGGCGACGACCACAATGCGTCGTCCTCCACGGTCGCCTGCCAGTCGGACATCAACTACGCCGCGCTGGCGCTGCCCTATCTCTATCCGGCCAATGTGCGCGAGTATCTGGAATACGGGCTCTATGCCTTCGCGCTGGGGCGCTTCGCCGGCACCTGGGTCGGCTTCAAATGCCTGACCGAGACGGCGGATTCATCGGCCTCGGTCAACTCCGACCCGAACGCGCTGGAGATCGTGACGCCGGCGGATTTCGCCATGCCGCCGGGGGGCTTGCACATCCGCTGGCCGCATACCTTCCTGGAGCAGGAGGCGCTGCACCACAATTACCGCATGCCGGCCGTCGGCGCGTTCTGGCGCGCCAACCGGATCGACCGCCAGGTGTTCGGCGCCAGGGACGCGCGGCTCGGCATCGTCACCGCCGGCAAGTCCTATCTCGACACGCGGCAGGCGCTGGACGATCTCGGCATCGACGAGGCAATCGCCGCTGAAGTGGGCCTTGCGATCTACAAGGTCGGCATGGTCTGGCCGCTGGAACCCGAGGGCATCCGCGACTTCGCCCGCGGCAAGCAGGAACTGCTGGTGGTCGAGGAGAAGCGCGGCGTGATCGAGGAGCAGCTGAAAGGCGTGCTCTACGACCTGCCCGCCGACCAGCGCCCGCGCATCGCCGGCAAGCAGGACGAGACGGGCCGGATGCTGCTGCCCGCCACCGGCGAGCTGTCCGCCGCGATGGTGGCGAAGGCGCTGGTAGCCCGGCTGCCCGACCTCGCCCGCCACGCGCATGTGCGCGAACGCCTCGCGGTGATCGCCGAGAAGGAGGCCGATCTCGCGGCCTATCAGCCGAAGACAGTGCGCACGCCGTTCTTTTGTTCCGGCTGCCCGCACAACACCTCGACCCGGGTGCCGGAAGGCAGCCGCGCGCTCGCCGGCATCGGCTGCCATTTCATGTCGGTCTGGATGAACCGCAATACCTCGACCTACAGCCAGATGGGCGGCGAAGGTGTCGCCTGGCTCGGCCAGGCGCCGTTCACCGAGGACAAGCACGTCTTCGCCAATCTCGGCGACGGCACCTATCTGCATTCGGGCGCGCTGGCGGTACGCGCGGCGGTGCAGGCCGGCGCCAACATCACCTACAAGATCCTCTTCAACGACGCCGTTGCCATGACCGGCGGCCAGCCGATGTCGCTGACCCCGGCGCAGATCACCCAGCAGGTCTATGGCGAGGGGGTGAAGAAGATCGTCGTCGTCACCGACGAGCCAGACAAGTATCCCGCCGGCTATCAATGGGCGCCGGGCGTGACGGTGCATCACCGCGACCGGCTCGACACGATCCAGAAGGAGCTGCGCGAGATCCAGGGCACCACGGTGCTGCTGTACGACCAGACCTGCGCCGCCGAGAAGCGGCGCCGGCGCAAGACCGGCAAGTTCCCCGATCCGCCGAAGCGCGCCTTCATCAACGACGCGGTCTGCGAGGGCTGCGGCGATTGCTCGGTCAAGTCGAACTGCATTTCGGTCGAGCCGCTGGAGACGCCGTTCGGGCGCAAACGCAAGATCAACCAGTCCTCGTGCAACAAGGACTTTTCCTGCATCAACGGCTTCTGCCCGAGCTTCGTCACCGTGCATGGCGGTTCGATCCGCCGCGCCCGGGTGGCGAAACAGGAGAGCCCACTCGAAGCCATGATTGCCAGGCTGCCGGCGCCGGAAGTGGCGGCGGTGACGGAGCCGTACGACATCCTGGTCACCGGTATCGGCGGCACCGGCGTGGTCACCATCGGCGCGCTGCTCGGCATGGCGGCCCATTTGGAGGGCAAGGGCGTGTCGGTGCTGGACCAGATCGGCCTGGCGCAGAAGAACGGCGCCGTGGTCACGCATGTGCGCGTCGCGGCGCAGCCGGACGAGATCCACGCGGTGCGCGTCGCCACCGCCAAGGCGGATCTGCTGCTCGGCTGCGACATGGTGGTCTCGGCCGGCATGGAGGCGATGACGCGGATCGGCCGCGGCCGGACCCATGCGCTGGTCAACGCGGCGATGGCGCCGACCGCCGGCTTCACGCTCGATACCGGCATCGACTTCCACGAGCGCGAGATCGCCGAGCAGGTGAAGCAGGCCGCCGGCCACAATCTGACCGAGTTCGTCGAGGCGACGCGGCTCGCCACCGCGCTGATGGGCGATGCGATCGCCAGCAACATGTTCATGCTGGGCTATGCGGCGCAGCGCGGGTTGCTCCCCGTCTCGCTCGCGGCGATCGACAAGGCGATCGAGCTGAACGGCGCGGCGGTGGAGATGAACCGCCAGGCCTTCGCCTGGGGCCGCGCCGCGGCCGTCGACCCGAAGGCGGTGGAAGCCGCTGCCGCACCCTCGTTGCCGCCCGCGCCGGAGTCGGCGGACGAGACCTTGGCCGAGATCGTCGCGCGGCGGGTGCGCTTCCTGACCGAATATCAGGATGCCGCCTATGCCCGACGCTACAGCGATCTCGTCGCCCTCGCAGGCGCCGCCGAGGAGAAGCAGGCCAAGGGGCTTGCCGGCTTCGCCGAGGCGGTGGCGCAGGGCGCCTTCAAGCTGATGGCCTACAAGGACGAGTACGAGGTGGCGCGGCTCTATACCGACGGGGAGTTCGAGAAGAAGCTGCGCGCCCAGTTCGACGGCGAGTTCAAGCTGAAATTCCATCTGGCGCCGCCGTTGCTGGCCCGCCGCGATCCCGCGACCGGCGAGCTGCAGAAGGGCGAATACGGCCCCTGGGTGTTCAAGGCGTTCAAGCTGCTCGCCGGCCTGCGCCGCCTGCGCGGCACTTGGGCAGACATCTTCGGCTACACCGCCGAGCGGAAGATGGAGCGCCGCCTGATTGAGGACTACGAGGCGCTGGTGCGCGAGCTGGCCGCGAAGCTCGACCGCGGCAACCACGCCCTCGCCGTCGAGCTCGCTTCGACGCCCGAGGAGATCCGCGGCTTCGGCCATGTGAAGGAGCGCAGCGTGGCCAAGGCGAAGGAAAAGCAGGTCCGCCTGCTCGCCGCCTTCCGCAGCCCGCCCGCGCCGGCCCTGGCGGCGGAGTAGCGCTTGGCCCTCTCCCTCATTGAGGGAGAGGATTGGGTGAGGGCGAGCGAGTCAGGGCGCGGCGCTTCCGAATTTTTCCTCACCCCTGACCCCTCTCCCGCGGTGCGGGAGAGGGGAAATTCTCAGACCCCGCCCCAAACCTCCGTCGCGACCTTGACGCAGAGGGCGAGCTTCTTCCACTGGTCGTCTTCGGTCAGCTTGTTGCCTTCGAGGGTGGAGGAAAAGCCGCATTGCGGCGACAAAGCGAGCTGGTCGAGCGGGCAGAACTTCGCCGCCTCGTCGATGCGGCGCTTCAAAGAATCCGCGGTTTCGAGCTCGCCGGATTTCGAGGTGACGAGGCCGAGCACGACCGTCTTGCCCTTGGGCACGAAGCGGAGCGGCGCGAAGGTGCCGGCGCGCTCGGTGTCGTATTCCAGGAAATAGCCGTCGACATCGATCTCGTTGAACAAGATCTCGGCCACCGGGTCGTAGCCGCCCTCGGCGACCCAGCCGGACTGGAAGTTGCCGCGGCAGAGATGCATGCAGATGGTCATGTCCTTGGCGCGCGTGGCGACCGAGGCGTTGATCAGCCTGGCATAGGTGCGGGGCAGCTGCTTCGGGTCCTCGCCGATGCCGCGCACCTGTTCCTGCAGGTTGGGATCGCAGAGATAGGCGAGGTTGACCTCGTCGACCTGCAGATAGGTGCAGCCGAGCTTGCCGATCTCCGCCACCTCCTCCGCATAGACGCGGCCGAGCTCGTCGTAGAACAACTGCATTTCCGGATAGGCCTTGTCGTCGATCGCCTTGCGACCGCCGCGGAAATGCATGGTGCTGGGCGAGGGGATGGTGAGCTTGGCCGTCTGTTTCGCGTTCTTTTTCACGTAGTCGAAGGCCGAGGCCATGATCGAGCGCGGACGCGACAGCCGGCCGGCGACCCGGAGCGCCGGCGGGCGCCATTCGAGATCGCCTTCCTTGGTGTGGAACTTGGCGTTGATCGAGGCCTCCACCACCGAGACGCCGGTGAACGATGCCAGGAAATCGATATGCCAGTAGCGGCGGCGGAACTCGCCGTCGGTGATGCCCTTCAGGCCGACATCCTCCTGGCGGCGGATGATCTCGAGGATGCATTCGTCCTCGACCTTGGTAAGGGCTTCCGCGGTGATCTCCCCCTTCTCGCGCCGGGCGCGCGCCTCGACGAGCCGCTTGGGGCGGAGCAGACTGCCGACATGGTCGGCGCGGAATGGCGGCTTGGTGCGTGCGGACATCGCTGGTCCTCCCCATGACTCTTGGACAGACGTTACTCTCGGCCGCGAAGCGAGATCAATGACGCGCGCCGTGCTGGCCGCCCTGCTCTGCCTTGCCGCCCTGCCCGCGGCGGCGCAAGAGGCGTTCCGGCCGCTGCCGGCGGCGCCACAGACTATGTACCGCGCCGGGGTGCCGCATATCGACGCGGCGGGCGGCATCCGCACGGGCTTCGACCCGGCGCGCTCGCTGTTCGTGATCGGCATCGCGCATGCGCTGCAGGGCCGCTTCCACGGCGCCGATCACGACCTGGCGCTGTTCCAAGGTGCCGGTTTCAACACCGTGGTGCCGTTCCAGCTGCTCGACCGCGACATGGCGGTGCGGCGCGCCCGCGAGCTGGGCCTGAAGCTGACCCTGCCGGAAGCGACGGCGGACCACGCCGCGCGGTTCAAGGGCGACAGCACCATCCTCGCCTTCGAGGTCGATCACGAGCCTTCGGTGGCCGTGCCGGACGAGAGCGCGGGCGAGCGGCTGAAGCGCTTTCTCGCTTCCAAGGCGGCGATCCAGGAGATCGACCCGCAGCGCCTGGTCATGACCGTCAACAGCCCGAGCATCACCCCGCCGCGCACCGAGCTCTGGCGCCTGTGGAGCCGGGCGAGCGACCTGCATGCGCACTGGAAATATCCCTTCATGCGGCCGCCGGTGACGAGCCTCGCCGGCGAACGCGGGTTGCCGGAGACCTTCGCCCTGGCGCTGGAAGAGACGCGCGCGGCCAAGCCCATCTGGTACTACGCGCAGGCCTTCGCCAGTCCGGTGAACCGCTGGTTCCTGCCATCGGCGGCACAGGCGCGCGGCATGCTCTATGCCGCGATCGTGCACGGTGCGACCGGGGTGATCTGGTTCGCCTTTGACAGCCCGGTCACCCGCAACGGCCGGGTGATCGGCGTGGCGCCGGACACAAGCGAGGCGGCGGGCGCCGCATTGCCCTATGGCCCCTATCCGCCGATCGCCGCCAGCGCGGCGGAGGCGGCGGCGAGCCGGGCGCTGTGGCAATCGATCCGGGTGCTGAACCGGGAGATCGCCGCCCTGGCGCCGGCGCTGCTCGGACCTACGGCCGACATTCCGTACCGAGTCTACCTCGCAGGGGCGGCTGTCAGCGCAACGCCGATCCGCAGCTTGCTCAAGGTCATGCCGAATGGCGACCTGCTGCTGATCGCGGTCAACATCGACAACGTGTCGCTGGAGGCGAGTTTCTTCTTTCCGGGCCGTCGATTCGTGCTGTCGCGCCTGCATGACGATCCGCTCGGACCCGACGGATCGGCCGGAATCTGGCGCGACACGTTCGCGCCCTTCGGCGTGCGCCTCTACCGGCTCGCGCCGCTCGCGCCCTGAGCGGCTATTCGTCGATCGGTTCGCCGAAGAGCTGCCAGGTCTTGCCGTCGAAGCGCTGCATGCGGAGCTGCTGCAGTGGCAGGTAGTCGTCCGGCCCGGTCTTGATCTCGATGCCGGGTAGCAGCATCGGCAGCTGCATGTGCAGCGAGGCGGCCTGGCGCATCACATTCGCGCGGCTGAGATCCTCGCCGCATTGCTTGAGGATCTGCGCCATGATCATGCCCGCGTGATAGCCGGTGACGCCGCCGGAATCGTTCGGGTCCAGATCGGGCATATAGGCCTTGAGGAAGGCCAGGTACTCGCGCATCCCGGCATCGCCCGCCCATTGCGGGTCGGACACCGTCTTCACCGTGCTGGCCGAGATCAGGCCCGCCGCGTTCTCGATCCCGGCCGGCTCCAGGATGGTCTTGATGCCGACCGAGGAGGTCGGGACGATAAAGGGCTGTGGTTTCCAGCCGATCTCGGCCGCCTTGCGGATCGCCTGCGAGGAGAACTTGCCGAGCGTGACCGAGAAGAAGGCGTCGGCGCCGGAGGCCTTGAGGGCGATGATCTGCGAATCGATCTTCGGATCGCTGACCTCGTAGGTCGTCTCCGCCACGATCATCTTCTGCGCGGCCTCGCCCAGCCCCTGCTTGAAGCCGTGGATATAGTCGCGGCCGAAATCGTCGTTCTGCGACAGCAGCGCGATCTTGGCATCGGGCCGCGTCGCGCGCAGGTAGCGGCCGTAGATCGTGCCCTCGGTCTGGTACGACACCATGCCCGGCATGGTCCAGGGATAGCCCTTGGGATCGGCCCATTTATGGGCGCCGGTGGTGATCAGAAGCTGCGGCACCTTCTTGGCGTTGAGATAGCGGTGGATCGCCGTGTTGGTTGGCGTGCCGAGCGTGCCGAGGATCGCCAGCACCTCGTCCTGCTCGACCAGGCGGCGGGTCTGCTCCACCGTCTTCGGCGGCGAGTAGCCGTCGTCCAGGCTGATGAAGACGATCTTGCGGCCGCTGATGCCGCCCTGCTCGCGATTGATCTTCTCGAAATAGGCGGCGGTCGCCTTGCCGACCACGCCATAGGCCGAGGCGTTGCCGCTATAGGGCATGGTCTGGCCGAGGCGGATCTCGGTCTTGGTCACACCCGGGGTTTCGGCCGCGGCCGGGCCTGCGGCCAGGGCCGCGAGCATGGCGATCAGAGCAAGGCGCTTCATGCGCTCCTCCCTTGTTGCTGCCCCGGCGAGCAGTCGCCGGGGCAGGTGGCTGCGCGCAGCCTATATGCACAAATGTGCATATGCAACGACGGGCATAGGATGCCGAGAGTCGCTACAGTGCCGCCGGGAGCGGGGGTAGGAAGGCGATGGCGCTGGCGGAAGCGATACTGGTCTGCCTGACCGAGCAGCCGATGACCGGCTACGAGCTGACCAAGGCGTTCGACAGCACGGTCGGCTTCTTCTGGCGCACCGGGCACCAGCAGATCTACCGCGAGCTGCAGCGGCTGAAGACCGAGGGCGCGGTCGACGCCCGCGAGGTCGTGCAGAACGGCAAGCCGAACAAGCTGGTCTATACGCTGACGCCCGCCGGGCGCGACCGGTTGCGGCAATGGTCGACCATCCCGACAGAGCGACCGAGCGCGCGCGACGACATGCTGCTCAAGCTCTATGCCCTCGACAGCGTCGACAAGGATGCGCTCAGGCAGGAGATCCTGATGCGGCTGGACCACCATCGCGCGCGGCTCGACTTGTACGAGCGCATCTTCGGCCGGCGCTACGCCGGCAAGGAGACCACGACGCGCGAAACCGGCCGCCTGATGGGCCTGAAGTTCGGGATGATGATGGAACGCGGCCTGATCGCCTGGTGCGAGGAGGCGCTCGGAATGCTGGATCAGCTCGACCGTACGGTGTGAGCGTGATTGAGCGGGCCGTGGCCTTTGCCGTAGCCCGGCGCGGTGCGGATCGCTTCCAGCACATAGTCGCGGGCGCGGCGCACGGCATCGGCGAGCGGCAGCCCTTGCGCGATGCCGGTGGCGATGGCGGAGGCCAGCGTGCAGCCGGTGCCGTGGGTGTGACGCGTGGCGATACGCGGGCTTTCGTATCGTTCGATGCCCTGCGGCGTGACGAGCACGTCGGTCGCCTGCGGCCCCGGCAGGTGACCGCCCTTCATCAGCACCGCCTGGACGCCCTTGTCGAGCAGGCGGCGGCCGACCAGCGCCATGTCGTCGAGCCCGGCGATGCGCAGCCCGCTCAGCACCTCGGCCTCCGGCAGGTTCGGCGTGATCAACGTGGCACGCGGCAGCAGGCGCTCGATCAGCGCGGTGGTCGCGTCCTCGGCGAGCAGGCGGTCGCCGCCCTTGGCCACCATCACCGGATCGACCACAAGCGGCACGGCTGCCGCATTGGCCTCGATCTCCGCCACCACGCCCTCGATCATCGCGGCCGTCGCCAGCATGCCGGTCTTCAGGCAATCGGCGCCGAGATCCGTGAGGCAGAGCCGCATCTGCAGGCGCACGAAGTCGACCGGCACGGCATGGATGCCGAACACGCCTTCGGTGTTCTGCGCGGTGAGCGCGGCGATCGCCGTCATGGCGAAGCCGTTCAGCGCGGTGACCGCCTTGATATCGGCCTGGATGCCGGCGCCGCCGCCGGAATCGGAGCCGGCGATGATGAGGACGCGCCCCTTCACCCTCGCTGCCCTGGGCGTTTCATGCCGCCTTGACGATCGTGGCCTTGCCGATCACGTCGCAGAGCTCGTCCACCACCTGCTTGACCAGCTGGGTGTCCTCGCCCTCGGCCATGACGCGGATCACCGGCTCGGTGCCGGAGGGGCGGATCAGGATGCGGCCGCGATCGCCGAGCCGGCCGCGCACCTCCTCGATCAGGCGCTTCACTGCCGTATCCTCCAGCGCCTGCTTGGGCTGGCGTACGTTCTTCAGGATCTGCGGCATCGGCTGAAAGCGGCGCGTCACCTCGCTGACTGGGCGGCCGTCCTCGACGATCACCGCCAAGGTCTGCAAGGCGGCGAGCAGGCCGTCGCCGGTGGTGGCGAAGTCGCTCAGGATGATGTGGCCGGATTGCTCGCCGCCGACATTCTGGCCGGCCTTGCGCATGTGCTCGATGACATAGCGATCGCCGACCGCGGTGCGGTCGAGCCGGATGCCGAGCGAGGCCAGGTACCGCTCGAGGCCCAGATTGGACATCACCGTGCCGGTGATGCCGCCGCCGGTGAGGCGGCCGTTCTGGTGCCAGCGCTCGGCGATCAGCGCGAGCAGCTGGTCGCCGTCGACCAGCTGGCCCTTCTCGTCGGCGAGCACAAGGCGATCGGCGTCGCCGTCCAGCGCGATGCCGAGATCGGCGCCGTGCGAGATGACCGCCGCGCGCATCGCCTCGCTGGAGGTCGAGCCGCATTCCTTGTTGATGTTGAAGCCGTCCGGCGCGACGCCGAGCTTGATGACCTCGGCCTCGAGTTCCCACAGCACGGTCGGCGCGACCTTGTAGGCAGCGCCGTTGGCGCAATCGAGCACGATCTTGAGCCGGTCGAGCCGGCGGCCCTTGGGGAAAGTGTTCTTGGCGTATTCGATATAGCGGCCCTGCGCGTCGTCGAGACGCTGCACGCGGCCGAGCTGGTCGGAAGGTGCACGGTCGACCGGCTTGTCGCCGCGGATGCGCGCCTCGATCTCGATCTCCGCCTGGTCGGACAGCTTGAAGCCGTCCGGCCCGAACAGCTTGATCCCGTTATCGGCATAGAGGTTGTGCGAGGCCGAGATCATCACGCCGAGATCGGCGCGCAGCGAGCGCGTCAGCGAGGCGACGGCCGGCGTCGGCAAGGGCCCGAGCAGGATCACGTCCATGCCGACGGAGACGAAGCCCGCGGTCAGCGCCGGCTCGATCATGTAGCCCGAGAGCCGCGTGTCCTTGCCGATCACCACCCGGTGGCGGTGCTTGCCGCGGGTGAATTGCGAACCGGCCGCCATGCCGACCTTGAGCGCCGTTTCCGGCGTCATCGGCTCGGTATTCGCGGTACCGCGGATGCCGTCGGTGCCGAACAGGGTGCGGGTCATGGAACCTCTTCCATCGTCTTCGTCTTGCTTGCCCCGACCTTGCGCCGACATGGAAAATAGCCGGTTAATGTGACGCCGTCAGGCCTTCTCGATGGCCGCCCAGATCGCCAGCGCCTGGCGCGTCTCGGCGACGTCATGCACGCGCAGCAGCCTTGCTCCCTGCTCCGCCGCCCAGAGCGCCGCTGCGACCGAGCCGGCGACCCGCCGGTCTGCCGCCTCGACCCCGGTCAGGCGGCCGATGAAGCCCTTGCGCGAGGCCCCGATCAGCACCGGCAGGCCGAGCGCCGCCAGCGCATCCAGACGGCGCAGCAGGGCGAGGTTGTGCGCCGGCGTCTTGCCGAAGCCGATCCCGGGATCGACGGCGAGGCGCGTGCGGGCGATGCCCGCCGCCTCGGCCCGGGCGACGAGGGCGGCAAGCGCGTCGCGCACCTCCGCCACCACGTCGCCGTAGCGCGGGTGCTGCTGCATGGTCGCGGGCTCGCCCCGGCTGTGGCACAGGATCACCGACGCCTTGGTCGCCGCGACGGCGGCGAGCGCGGCGGGATCGTGCGTCAGGCCGGTGACGTCGTTGACGATGGCGGCGCCGGCGGCGACCGCCTCGCGCATCACGGTGGCGTCCCGCGTATCGATGGAGAGCGGCCGGCCGAGCGGTTTCAGGCCTTCGATCACCGGCAGCACGCGGGCAAGCTGCTCCGCCGCCGGTGTGCCCTGCGAACCCGGCCGCGTGCTCTCGCCGCCGATATCCAGCAGGTCGGCGCCGTCTTCGACCAGACCCGCGCCGTGGGCAATGGCGGCCCCGGCGTCGAAGAAGCGGCCGCCATCGGAAAAGCTGTCAGGGGTCACGTTGACGATGCCGAGCAGGCGCGGCCGGTCGAGGGCCACGCCTGCGAAGGTCAAGTGCGTCATGGAGCGCGCGCCGGCGACAGCGCGCGGATCAGGTGCCGGGCTGCGGCTCCGGCTCCAGCCCCGGCGCGCCGCCGCCGCGCTGCGGCCGGATGCGCGTCGGAGGGACGGCGGAGCGGCCGCCGGATTCCGGCGGCGACGCGTCGTGCGTCGGCCGCGCGATCGGCTCGCCGCGGATCACCGCCTGCGCCTCGTCGCCCGACAAGGTCTCGTATTCCATCAGCGCCTTGGCGAGCGCGTGCAGCGCGTCGATGCGGGCGGAGAGGATCTTGCGGGCGGTCGCCTCACCCTCCTCGACGATGCGGCGCACTTCCTCGTCGATGATCTGCGCCGTGGCGTCGGAAACGTTCTTGCGCTGGGTCACCGAGTGGCCGAGGAAGACCTCTTCCTCGTTGTCGTTGTAGCGCAACGGCCCGAGCTTGTCGGACATGCCGAACTCGGTGACCATGCTGCGGGCCAGGTTGGTCGCCGCCTTGAGGTCGCTCGAGGCGCCGCTGTTGAGATGCGTCTCGCCGTAGATCAGCTGCTCGGCCACGCGACCGCCGAAGGCCTGCGCGATGCGCGCCTTCATCCAGGCCATGGTGTAGTTCAGCCGGTCGCGCTCCGGCAGGCTCCAGGTCACGCCGAGCGCGCGGCCGCGCGGGATGATCGTCACCTTGTGCAGCGGGTCGCAGGCCGGCAGCTCGAGATTGACGATGGCATGGCCGGATTCGTGATAGGCGGTGGCCAGCTTCTCCTCGTCGGACATGACCATGGAGCGCCGCTCGGCGCCCATCATCACCTTGTCCTTGGCGTTCTCGAATTCCAGCATGGTGACGGCGCGCTTGTTCTTGCGCGCGGCAAGCAGCGCCGCCTCGTTCACCAGATTGGCGAGATCGGCGCCGGAGAAGCCGGGCGTGCCGCGGGCGATGGTGCGCGCGTCGACATCGGGCCCGAGCGGCACCTTGCGCATATGCACTTTCAGGATCTGCTCGCGGCCGGCGATGTCCGGATTCGGCACCACCACCTGGCGGTCGAAGCGGCCGGGGCGCAGCAGCGCCGGGTCGAGCACGTCGGGGCGGTTGGTGGCTGCGATCAGGATCACGCCCTCGTTCGCCTCGAAGCCGTCCATCTCGACCAGCAGCTGGTTCAGGGTCTGCTCGCGCTCGTCATTGCCGCCGCCGAGGCCGGCGCCGCGATGGCGGCCGACCGCGTCGATCTCGTCGATGAAGATGATGCAGGGCGCGTGCTTCTTGCCCTGCTCGAACATGTCGCGCACGCGGCTGGCGCCGACGCCGACGAACATCTCGACGAAGTCGGAACCGGAGATGGTGAAGAACGGCACGTTCGCCTCGCCGGCGATGGCACGGGCGAGCAAGGTCTTGCCGGTGCCGGGCGGGCCGACCAGGAGACAGCCCTTGGGGATCTTGCCGCCCAGGCGCTGGAATTTCTGCGGGTCCTTCAGGAACTCGACGATCTCCTTGAGCTCCTCCTTCGCCTCCTCGATGCCGGCAACGTCCTCGAAGGTGACGCGGCCCTGGCGCTCGGTCAGCAGACGGGCCTTGGACTTGCCGAAGCCCATGGCCTTGCCGCCGCCGGCCTGCATCTGGCGCATGAAGAAGATCCAGACGCCGATCAAGAGCAGCATCGGGAACCAGGAGATCAGCACCGAGAAGAGCGGATTGCCCTCTTCCGGCGGCTTGGCGTTGACGCGCACGCCCTTTTCGGTGAGGCGCTGGACCAGGTTCGGATCGTTCGGCGCGTAGGTCGTGAAGTTGCGACCGTCGCGCATATTGCCTTCGATGACGTTGCCCTGGATCGTGACGTTGGCGACCTGGCCGTTATTGGCGTCGTTGACGAAGTCGGAATAGGCGATGTTGGACGCCTGGTTCCTGACCGAGGGGCTCTGGAACAGATTGAACAGCGCGACGAGGATCAGCGCGATGATGACCCAGAGCGCGAGATTACGGCCGAGCGGGTTCACGGACTTTGGCAACCTCCACCGGGCGCGACGGGCACCGGTCGCGCAGTGTAGCGCGACACCACCGCCGCCGACAGCCAGATCGCATCACGGTGACGTTAATTTTCCGCCAGCGGCGGGCATCCAAGTCACGATGGACGATCGATTTTGATGGTTTCTAACGTGGGATGGCGAAGCGGCCGCGTCAAGGCGACGCAATCTATCCACGTCGCGGCGGGCGATGTTCCCGCTCGATGCGAATGACGCCCCGCTGTTCCAGGAATCGACACCCGGAATAGGTCGCCGGACGGAAACCCGGCGTCAGGACCTTGGCCAGCGCGCGCTCCAGCCGCTCGAGCCTTGGCGGCAGGTCGCGCCCACCGATCCGGCGCAAGGCCCGGTCCAGCGCCCGGAGCGCGATCTCCACCGGCGCGGCAGCGAGCCGCGCCCGGTCGACCCGGCAATCGCCGGCTGCGCCGAAGCTGAAAGCCGAGGCCAGCAGGTCCTCGGTCGCCTGTTCCAGCGCCTGACGGGCGCGGCGCATGCGCGCGGCGGTGGCCGCGATGCGCACCGGCGGCAGGCCGGCGGCGGCGAGCGCCGGCAAGAGCGCCCGCACCGCCGTGCGGGCG
>QOZS01000069.1 GCA_003576705.1 Desertibaculum subflavum | reverse complement strand
ATCGAGCAAGGTGGCGGCGAAGCCGGAGACGAGCAGGGACGGCGCCGCGCCGGCGATCGCCACCGGCGCGCCGGCAAGGTCGAAGCCGAGCAGGTGCCCGGCGCGCGCGGGCACAGCCGGGAGCGTCGCCGGCGCGCCGCTCTCGCCCTTCGGCAGGTGCAGCGCGCGGCCGGCCGCCTCGTCCAGCTCCTGCGCGATCAGCGTGAGCCGATCGAGCGCCCTCTCGTGGCTCTCCGACGGAAACGGAAGAGGAGACCATTCCCCGGCGTTGAACGAAGCGAGAAGAGGCGCGCTCTTTGCCATGGCTCAGCGCCTCGCATCCAGCCAGTCGCGCGCGACCAGGCCGTCCGGCGTACCCTCCTGCGCATCGACCCGGCGCGCCTCGGCCAGCTTCGCCTGGTACATCGACCAGGCCTGGGCGCCCAGCGAGGTCGAACCGGTGAGGCGATAGGCGAGATCGGCGGCGAGACGGCCGGCGATCGCCTCGCCCATCAGCGGATCGAACAGCCCGGTGTCGTCGAGGCTGGCGAGATAGAGCACCCTGAGCGGCGGCCCGATATCGCTGACCACGCGCCGCCCCTCCACGCGCCAATCGGCGAAGCCCTCGTTCTCGACCCGCCAGAGCCGAAGACAATCCGAAGGCAGCTCGTAGGCGAAGGCGGCACCCCAGGCCGGTGCCTCGGCCAGCGCCGGCAGAGCGGCGCGGCGCATCGCCGCGTTCCACGGATAGGCGCGCAGCACCGCGTCGCGTACGGCGGCATAGTTCCGATTACACAATCGCCCCGCCTCGGTATTGTCGGCGAGCGAGAGAATCGGGTCGGCGCCGAGGATGTCGAGCGCGCGATTGCATATCTGCACGGCCGAGAGGCTCATGGCATCGTACTCCCTGCGGTTGGTCGGAGCTCTGTGGGTTCTGCTGGTTCCGCTGCTGCTGGCATGGGCGCCGGGCGCCGCGGCGCAGCCCAGCCCCAGCTTCTTCGGCACCACCGAAACGCGGCGCGAAGGCCTGACCCCGTTCAAGAAGTGGACGCGCGTGCTGGAGCAGCACGCCTTCGACGAGACGGAGGTGCCGAATATCTGCCGGCGCGCCGGCGATCGCCCCTGCCCGTGGTGGGAGTGGCGGCGCTTTCTCGATCAGATCAAGGGACGCGAGGGCCTGGCCCGGCTCGATGCCATCAACCGCTTCATGAACCGGTACCGCTACGTCTCGGACCTGGCCAATTGGGGCATCGAGGATTACTGGGAAACGCCGAACGAATTCCTCAATCGCGACGGCGATTGCGAGGATTTCGCCATCGCCAAATACAAATCGCTACGCGCGCTGGGCTTCGGCGACGACCAGCTGCGCATCGTGGTGCTGCACGATCTGAACCTGCGCATTGCACATGCCGTGCTGGTGGTGCTGGAAGGCGGCAAGGCCTGGGTTCTGGACAACCAGATCGACCAGGTGATCGATGCCGAGCGCATCCGTCACTACCGTCCCTACTACTCGATCAACGCTTCCGCCTACTGGCTGCACCGCTAGAACCGCCTGCCCTAGAACCGGGTCGAGATGCTGATGGCACCGAATTTGTCGGCTCGGTTCTGCCCGTCGAACTCTTTGGTGCGGAAGACGTGTGTGTAGGCTAGGCGCACGTCGTCGATGACGACGGCGAAGCCGAGCTGCAGGTCGCCGACGAAAGGCTTGCTGTCCACATCAGGGCTGTCGCGGAACGTATTGCCGTCGAGGAACATGTTGCGCGCCACTGCGCGACCGTCGACGCCAGCGAAGAGATACCAGCCGAAGCGGCTGTCGGTCGGCTTGAAGAAGCCGGAGCCGGGCAGGCTCGGCTCGACGCGCGGCGGGCCGAAATCGTCCGGCAGATTCTGGCCGAAGCGCAGGGTCACGCCGCCATTGACGTAGTCGAACACATTGCCGATCGCGAGCCCGGCATGCGGCGTGGCATCGAAGCCGAGCCCCATGAACAGCGGACCGGAGACCAGCGCGCGCCAGTTCGACTGCCAGGTGAGCTGCAGGGTCGGCTCGTTCTTGAGCTGCTGGTCCCAGCCGCGCGGCTTGTTGAAGCTCCGCGCGTCATGCACGAATTTCTGCGTCTGCTCGGCCAGCGATGCCGGCCCGACGATGCCGATGCCGAGCGACATCTGGTCGAGCCGCCGTCCCGTCTCCGCCACCACGCCGACATTGAAGTAGGCCCAGCCGGCATAGGGACGGTCTGCGGGATCGGGAATGCGACGCGCGGTATCCGTCGGCGTGAACATGCTCTGGCCCAGCGCGAACTCGACGCGGATATCCTGCGCCTCGGCGAACATCGGCAGCAGCCGCGCCGCATCCTTGACCACGCCGGGCTCGCGGCCGAGGGGTGTCAGCCAGGACAGCCGAACGCCGTTGGTGTAGTGCCGGTCGGTGTCCACGAAGAGATCGTTCTCGACCACCAGCGACAAGGTGCCGAGCTCGTCGTGTGGAACCGTCGCGGCGGCCCGGTCCTGGGGCGTCGGCTGATCTTGCGTCGCCGGCTCGTCCGGCTTCGCCGGGCGCTCCTGCGCCGCGGCCGCGTTCGCGGCGCACGATATGCCGATCGCCAGGAACAGCGCGGCGAGGGGAAATGGGCGTTCTGCGATCAGCATTGCGTTTGGCTATCGATCGAATGCGGCAGCTTGGCGGCAGCCACCTAAAGCAGAAGCAACCGAATGGTTCACGCCGCCTGCGCCAGCGTGCGCCATCCTGCCATGGTGGCGTAGAGCTCGAGCCCTTCCACCACATACGCCGCGGCGCGGCCATGGCGCCAGCGGCGCGCGGAGTCGATCTCGCGCAGGCTCAGCCCGTCGACCACACAGTCGATCACCACCTCCAGGATCGGCGGACCGCCGGCCTTGTGCCGCTCCGACAGCGTCGCGGCCCAGGGCCGGAAGCGGTCGCCATAGGCGATGGCCGCGGCTTCCGTCATGTCGCGCGGGCGCCCGCCGCGGATCGCCTCCTGCCGCGGACGGGCGAACAGGCCCGCCGTCAGGGCCACGAAGACCCGCTCGATCTCGGCCGCCGCCGACAAATGTTCGAGGGCCAGGCTCCCGGCTTCATGCAAGGCCTTCAAGCTGCAGCGGCGGGCTCGGCGCATGTTGCGCCGCGTGGCGGGGCCCCAATCGGCTGGATTCTGCCCGGCAGCCGGATTTGCTTTCTGGGATCGGCTCATCTTTCTCACAGTAAGATCTTCCTCTGTGACTTCTCCGATTATGACGTATTATACAAAAAAATGATCCCCGCCGTCAAGTGCTTTTTGCATCTGGCGGTCTTGCCAAACGTTTGCGCGGCTCGCAATAGTGGGGCATGACAAAGCAAGGCGATTGGCCCAACCGGCTCCGCGCCTTCCGCAAGCGCGCGGGGCTCACCCTTGAGAAGGTCGCGCAGAAGCTCGACCTCTCGATCAGCCAGATCTCGCGCCTGGAGCGCGGCCAGAGCGACCTTACCGGCGAACGGCTGAAGCAGTTCGCGGAGATCTATGGTTGCCAGCCGGCGGACATCCTGGGCTCGATCCCGCGCCAGGTGCCGCTGGTCGGCTATATCGGCGCGGGCGCGGAAGTCTATCCGTTCGACGATTCGCTGATGGGTGGCGGCCTGGAAGAGGTCGAGGCACCGCCGGGCTATGCCGATGCGATGGTGGCGGTGCGCGTGCGCGGCGATTCGATGTTCCCGGTCTACCGTGACGGTGACCTGATCTACTATTCGCGCGATGCCGATTTCCACGAGAGCGAGTGTCTCGGCGCCGAGTGCGTGGTGAAGGTGGTCGAAGGGCCGACCTTGGTTAAGACGGTAATGCGCGGCAGCTCGAACGGGCTCTTCTCGCTGCTGTCCTACAACGCGCCGCCGATTGCCGATCGCCGCATTGAATGGGCGGCGCCGGTGCTCTGGGTCGACAAGCGCCGCCGCATGCGCTGAGGCGCCGCTACGGCGACGCCACCGGCGCCCACAGCACGTCCTCGATCCGGTCGGCGCCTGCCGCCAGCATCACCATGCGGTCGAAGCCGAGCGCGATGCCGGCCGAAGCCGGCATGCCGTGCGCCAGCGCGGCGACGAAATCCTCGTCGATCGGATAGGCAAAGCCGTAGTGCCGGCGCTTCGCGGCCTGATCGGCTTCGAACCGCGCGCGCTGAACCTTCGCGTCGGTCAGCTCCCCGAAGGCATTGGCAAGCTCGAGCCCGCAGGCATAGACCTCGAAGCGCTCGGCGAAGCGCGGATCATCGGCCTTGGGCCGCGCCAGTGCCGCCATCGAGATCGGATAATCCTTGACGACGGTCGGATGCGGGCTGCCGAGCCTCGGCTCGATGCGCTCGAGAAACACGCGAAAGAACAGATCCTCGAACGTGTCCTGCTCGGCCCGCCGCACGCCGATGCGGTCGACGGCCTGCGCCATGGCGGCGCGATCGGCGTCGCCATCGGCGGACAGGATCGGATCGAGATGGATCCCGGCCAAGCGCGCGAAGGCTTCCACCACCGTGATCACCTCGATCCGCGACGGGTCGGCCTGCCGCCCGCGGAAGCGCAAGCGCCCGGTTCCGGCCGCGGCCGCGCAGGCAAGCAGGGCCCGGGTCTCTTCGATCAGATCCGTATAGGCGGCCCCTGGGCGGTACCATTCCAGCATGGCGAATTCGGGATGGTGGGTGTCGGCGCGCTCGCCGTTTCGCCACACCCGCGCCAGCTGCCAGATCGGTCCGGCGCCGGCGACCAGCAGCTTTTTCATGGCGAATTCGGGCGAGGTGTGCAGATGCAGGGTGCGGGCCGCGCCGTCCGGCCCTTCCAGGACGGTCGCGAAGGCCTTGAGATGCGGTTCCATGCCGGGCGAGACTTGCAGGGCCGGAGTCTCCACCTCGCTATACCCCTGTTGCGCGAAGAACTGACGTGTCGCCGCCAGAATTCGCCCGCGAGCCGCAAGAAACGGCTGGCGGCGCGCGAATTCCGCCGGGTGCCACCAGGGGATCGTTCGTGCCTCGGGCATGGGCCACCAATCTGATCTCGGGCGTGACATCGGCGCATCAGGCACCTACATTCCGCGCCGACTTCGATACCCCCAGGAATACGAGCAGATGAAGGTCAACGCGAGCGCGCTGCGCGCCGGCAATGTCATCGACCAGGACGGCAAGCTTTATGTCGTGGTCAAGGGCCAGAACGTCACCCCCGGCAAGGGCGGCACTTTCATGCAGGCGGAGCTGCGCGATATCCGCACCGGCATCAAGCGCGACGAGCGCTTCCGCTCGACCGAGCAGGTGGAGCGCGTCAGCCTGGAGGATCGCGAGTATCAGTTCCTGTATCGCGACGGCGAACAGCTGACTTTCATGGACACCGAGAGCTACGACCAGGTCAGCGTCAACCAGGACGTGGTCGGCGATGTCCACGTCTTCCTGCAGGAAGGCATGAAGTGCAACGTGCGCTCCTTCGAGGGCACGCCGCTGGTCGTCGAGCTGCCGCAGACCTGTGTGATGGAGATCATCGACACCGAGCCCGCCTCGAAGGGGCAGACCGCGTCCTCGTCCTATAAGCCCGCCAAACTCGAAAACGGCGTCCGCGTCATGGTGCCGCCGCACATAGCCCCGGGCACCAAGATCGTCGTCAGCATCGCCGACAACACCTATCTCGAACGCGCGAAGAGCTGAGCCTGCGGGCTCGAGAATTCAGGCGTCGCGCGCCCGCACCGTTTCCCGGTGCAGGATGTAGAGGCCGGAGCCCACCACGATCAGAGAGCCGGCGACGGTCGCCCAGCCCGGCAGCTCGCCGAAGATCACGAAGCCGAAGCCGGTGGCCCATAGGATCGCCATGTAGTCGAACGGCGCCACCACGGCGATCGGCGCCAGCTGATAGGCCCGCGTGATCAACAAGTGGCCGATGCCGCCGAGCAGGCCGATCAGCACCAGCAGCGCCGCGTCGGTGCCGCTCGGCGTGACCCAGACGGCGGGCAGAAAGGCGCCGAACACCACCGTCGCCCCGATGGTGAAATAGAACACGATGGTGCCGGAGCGCTCGGTCTCCGACAGCTTGCGCACCAGGATGATGCCGAAGGAATAGAGCAGCGTCCCCAGCACGGCGACGAGGGCCGCGAATTCCACCGTGCTGGCGCCGGGCCGCACCATCAGCAGCACGCCGACGAATCCGACGGCAACGGCGCTCCAGCGACGGATGCCGACCCGCTCGCCCAGCAGCCAGACCGACATCGCCGTCATGCAGAGCGGCGCGGCGAAGCCGATCGCCACCACGTCGGCGAGCGGCATGTGACCGAACGCCCAGAAGAAGCAGTAGAGCGCACCGGCCCCGACGGTCGCACGCAGGAGATGCCCGCCCGGCCGCCGGGTTTTCAGCAGATCCAGCCCGCCATTGCGCCACAGGAAGAAGGCGAGCGGGACGAAGGCGAAGAGCGACCGGCAGAAGATGATCTGCACCGTCGGATAGCGCGCCGACAGCCACTTCACCGTCATGTCCATGATGCTGAACACGGTGACGGCGGCGATCTTCAGCACGATGCCGCGCCGGATCGCGACGCGATCTCCGGCCTGGGCGACCAGGGACGGCGGGGAGGAAACGACGGTCACGGGATGCCGCGCGGCGACAGGGGCGAGAGTTCTCGCAGGCCGGGCGGGGCGGCGCAAGCGCGGTTCGCGAATGCCGGCGATGTGCCGGCACGATGCCCTCCCCCGGCGCGTCCGGAGGAGGGCTTGCGTCAGACATTCAGAACGCGAGCGGCTCGGTCACACGGGTCCAGCGGCCGTTCTTCACCACCGCCAGGAAGGACGAATTGGCGCCCTGGCGGATATTGGGCCCGAAATTGATCTCCGGCCCGTTGAAGATATCGCGGTAGCCGCGCACCGACTCCATGGCCTTGACGAAGGAATCGGTGGTCAGGTTCGGCCCCGCGCGGTCGAGTGCGGTGACCGTCAGATCGGCCGCGACATGGCCGTAGACCGCGCCGATATTCGGGTCGATCTTGTACGTCGCCTTGTACTTCTCCAGGAAGCCGCGGATCAGCGCGCTCTGGCTGTCGGGATAGGGCATCTCGGTCAGGCCCATGGCGTAGAGCCCGTCCATGCCTTGCGCGCTGCCCACCACGAAGTCGTAGGAGGCGGCCGAGCCGACGAAGTCGACATTCCAGCCCATCTTCCGCGCCGTGGTGTAGGGCACGATGGTGTCGCGGACGATGGTGCCCAGCATGATGACGTCACAGCCCGCGCCGCGCAGCTTGGTGATCGGGGCGGTGAAGTCCTGGTCGGTCGGCTTGTGCGCCGTCACCTCGGCGAGCTTGATGCCGAGCTTCCTGGTCTGCAGCTCGGCACCTTCCAGGATCTCCTTGCCGAAATCGGTGTCCTGGTACATCACGCACACGGCCTTCTTGCCCTGCGTCTTCACGAAGTAGTCGATCGCCGAGCGGATCTGGTCGACGTAGGACGCCGCGCCATAGAATTTGAGCCGGTGGAACGGCTCGTACATCGAGCGCGCGGCGGAAAGCGGGAACAGGTTCGGCACGCCCGCCGCCAGCTGATCCTTGAAGCAGGCGTTGTTCATCGGGGTGCCGAGCGGCGCCACGAAGGCGAACACCTTGTCGCGGTTGATCAGCTTGTTGCAGGCCTGCACCGCCTTCGGCACCTGATAGGCCTGGTCCTCGACGATCAGCCTGATCTTGCGGCCGTGAATGCCGCCCGAGGCGTTGACTTCGTCGAACCGCATCCTGACGGCATTTGAGGACGACACGCCGTAGGTGGCGGCCGGCCCCGACAGGTCGGTATGCATGCCGAGCAGGATCTCACCCTTGGAAACGCCGCGCGTCTGCGCCTCAGCGCCGACGACGGCCGCGACCGCGAGCGCGGCCGCACCGAGCCAGACAATACGTCCCATGTTCCAGACCTCCCGTTATGTGAGCTCCCGGCTGGATCCGGTGCTCTGGGAGAGATATTAGCAAATGCCGCAAGCCGCCGCATCTCGGTCACCGCGGCGGGGTTGGCAGATGCGCGTCGAGGAAGCCGGCGACAGCGCTGGTCCAGCCGGCCCGATCCGCCCGCAAGAGGCCGAAATGCCCGGCCTTGGGCAGCAGCGTCAGCTGTTTCGGGCCGGGCAGCGCCGCCACGACGTTGCGGATCTCATCCTCCGTCACCGTCGGATCGGCGCCGCCCTTGATGACGAGGGTCGGCAGATCGAACGAGCGCGCGAAGTCGACCGGGCGGAAGGCGAAGGGATCGAGGCCGACGAACAGCCCGCCATACAGAAGCACGGCCCAAGTCGCCGGATAGGCAGGCATGCCCAGCGCGCGGAACCGGTTGGCGACGGCATGTTCCAAGGTGTCGAACGGCACTTCCAGGATCGCCGCCGCCGCCGGCAGCGGCCGCAGGGTCGCCGCGCGCAGGATGGCAACAGCGCCCATCGAGGTACCGAACAGCACCAGCGGCCGGCCGGCGGCGATGGTGGCGGCCGTGTCGAGGACGCGAAGGACGTCGTCTGCCTCGCGCCAGCCGATCGTCGTCACCTCGCCGTCGGAGCCACCGGACGCACGGAAATCGGCGAGCAGCACGGCGAGGCCGAGCGCACGCAGCGCTCGCGCCTCCTCCAACAAGGCAGACTTCATCGCCGCATGGCCGTGGAACATCACCGCGAGGCCACGGGCCGAGGGCAAGGGCAGGTGCCAAAGCTCCAGCACGCCAACCGCGCCGGGCACACGGAGCGTCTCGTAGGCGAAGCCGAAGGCGGCCGGCGTCGTGTGGTTGGCGGTCTTGGGCGGCAGCCAGTGCTGCGGGCCCCAAGGCGCGGGCGGCGCGACATGCGTCGCCGCATAGACCAGGAAGGCGCCGATCAGGTTGGCCGCGAAGCCGAGCGCCGCGAGCACGCCGATCATGTGCCACAGCCAGCGGCGGGTCGGCGACCGCCGGCGCTTCGAATCGGAACGGGAAGAGAGCGGCGTTCCCCGCATCGTCATGACGAATGCGGGGAACGCCGGCGAGCGATCAGAAGCTGAGCGGCTCGGTCACCCGCTGCCACTTGCCGCCCTTGACCTGGGCGAGGAACGAGGAGTTCGCGCCCTGGCGGATGTTGGGGCCGAAATTGACTTCGGGGCCGTTGAAGATGTCGCGGTAGCCCTTCACCGATTCCATGCCCTTGACGAAGCTGTCGACCGTCAGGCTCGGGCCGGCGCGGTCGAGCGCCGTCACCGTCAGGTCGGCGGCCACATAGCCGTAGACCGCGCCGATATTCGGATCGATCTTGTAGGCCGCCTTGTACTTCTCGACGAAGCCGCGGACCAACGCGTTCGGGCTGTCGGCATAGGGCATCTCGGTCAGGCCCATGGCGTAGAAGCCCTCGGTGACGCCGCCCTGCACGGCGCCGACGACCAGGTCATAGGCCGCCGCGGAGCCGAGGAAGTCGACATCGGTCCAGCCCATCTTGCGGGCCGTCGCGTAGGGCACGATCGAATCGCGCACGATGGTGCCCATGGCGACCAGGTCGCAGCCGGCCTGGCGCAGCTTGGTGATCGGCGCGGTGAAGTCCTGGTCGGTCGGCTTGTGGCCGGTCGCCTCCACCAGCTTCACCCCGAGCTTCTTGGTCTGCAGCTGGGCGCCTTCCAGGATCTCCTTGCCGAAATCGGTGTCCTGGTACATCACGCACACGGCCTTCTTGCCGCGGTTCTTCACGAAGTAGTCGATGCCGGAGCGGATCTGGTCGACATAGGACGCCGCGCCGTAGAACTTGACCGGCACATAGGGCTCGTACATCGAGCGCGCGGCGGAGAGCGGGAACAGGTTCGGCACGTTGGCCGCGAACTGGTCCTTGAAGCAGGCATTGTTCATCGGGGTGCCGAGCGGCGCCACGAAGGCGAACACCTTGTCGCGGTTGATCAGCTTGTTGCAGGCCTGCACCGCCTTCGGCACCTGATAGGCCTGGTCCTCGACGATCAGCTTGATCTTGCGGCCATGGATGCCGCCCGAGGCGTTGACCTCGTCGAACCGCATGCGCACCGCATTCGAGGACGACACGCCGTAGGTGGCGGCGGGCCCCGACAGGTCGGTATGCATGCCGAGCAGGATTTCCCCCTTGGAGACGCCGCGCGATTGCGCCAGCGCACTTCCGGCCGCCAGACACGCCACGGCCGCACCAATCCAGACAGAACGTCTCATGCTCCAATCCTCCCTTGTATGAGCGTCCGGTTGGATGGACGGCGCTCGAGGGGGAAGGTAGCAGGGCAAATCAAAACCCGCACGCGCGGAAACGGCGCTTCCGCGACGATTGATCGGCGGGGTAGTCTCCGCCGATGGACGCCAACGCCACCTGCATCGCCTGCGGCGCGCCGCTCAAATGCGAGCCGGCGGGCGATTGCTGGTGCAAGCAGGAGCCCGTGCAGCTCCCGATGCCCGGCCCCAATGATCCGGCCGGATGCTACTGCCCGGCCTGCCTGAAGGCGCGGGCTGCGGCCGCCGAAGCGGAAGCAGCCCGGCCTTAGGCCTTCAGAAGCCGAGCGGCTCGGTCAGCGGCACCCACTTGCCGCCCTTCGACACCACCAGGAAGGCCTGGTGCGAGCCAAGATGCTTCTCGGCGCTGAAGCTGAGCTCCGGCCCGCCGAAACGGTCGCGGAAGCCCTGGATCGATTCCATCGCCTTGACGAAGCTGTCGACGGTCAGGTTCGGCCCCGCCTTGTCGAGCGCCGCAACGGTGAGATCGGCCGCGGTATAGCCGTAGACCGCGCCCATATTCGGCATCTGGCCGAACCGCTCCTTGTACTGGGCCACGAAGTCGCGCATCGCGGCGTTCGGGCTGTCGGCATAGGGCATCTCGGCGAGGCCCATGGTGTAGAGCCCCTCGGTGCCCTGCGCCGCGGCGACGAACACGTCATAAGTGGCGGAGGAGCCGAGGAAATCCACCTCGTTCCAGCCCATCTTGCGCGCCGTCGCATACGGCACGATGGAATCGCGCACGATGGTGCCGAGCACGACGAGATCGCAATTCGCCGCGCGCAGCTTGGTGATCGGGGCGGAGAAATCCTGGTCGGTCGGCTTGTGCGTCGTCGTCTCGACGATCTTCAGGCCGAGCTGCTTCGCCTGCAGCTCGACGCCCTCGAACACCTCCTTGCCGAAATCGGTGTCCTGATACATCACGCAGACGGCCTTCTTGCCCTTCTGCTTGACCATGTAGTTCACGCCGGCGCGCACCTGGTCGACATAGGAGGCATTGGCCTGGAACTTGAGCTTGTGCAGCGGCTCGTACATCGAACGCGCGGCGGTGATCGGGAACAGGCTCAGCACGTTGGCCGAGAGCTGGCTCTGGAAGCAGGCATTGTTCATCGGCGTGCCGATGGCGACGATGAAGCCGAACACCTTGTCGCGATTGATCAGCTTGTTGCAGGCCTGCACCGCCTTGGGCACCTGGTACTGGGCGTCTTCCAGGATCAGCTTGATCTTGCGGCCGTGGATGCCGCCGGCGGCATTGACCGCGTCGAACCGCATGCGCGCACCGTTGGTCGACGACACGCCATAGGTGGCGGCCGGGCCGGACAGATCGGTATGCGAGCCGAGCAGGATTTCGGATTTGGTGACGCCGCGGGTCTGGCCGACCGCGACGGATGACATGAGGCCGGCGGCGACGAGGCCCGCCGCGGCCAACGCGAATTTACGCATGTTTCCTCCCAAAGGACTCCTGACTGACGCTCACCACGCGAAACCACGCGACGCAACGCCACTCCGGGGGCGATTATATAATTGATCGGGCGATAACGCCACGTGGGGCGTGGCGCGGACGGGTGCGTGCGGCGCATCTGTTCCTCGACCTCGATCCAGCTCGAAGCCGAAGAGGCGGCACGTCTGTTCCGCGGCACGTCTGTTCCGCCTCTTCAGATCGTCGTACCCGGGCTTGACCCGGGTACCCACGGCCCGCCGCCGCGCCAACGGAAGGGCGGTTGGAACGCGGCGCGCCTGTTCCGCGGCGTATCTGTTCCGCGGCACACCTGTTCCCCGGAGCGTCTGTTCCGCAAAGCGTCTCCGGCGGCGCGCCGGCGCTGGCGGCAGATTTGTTCCCCGGCGTATCTGTTCCCGGCGCATCCGTTCCGCGGCGTGTCTGTCCCGGCGTATCTCTTTCGCGGCGCATCCGTTCCGCCCAGACAAGACGCCGGCCCGCGCCCATGCGGCGCGTGTGTTCCGCACGGCGTATCCGTTCCGCAGCCCGGTTCCGCAACTGGCCGCCGGCCCGCGAAGTGTCGAAGGGAATGCCGTTCAAGCCGGCCGGAATGAACATAGCGCCTCTGAGACGAAATCACCGCGCATGATGCCACAAATTTCTGTTTCACACAATATCATTGGACGTGCCGGGCAGGGTTAGGGTCTCCGGTCCAGCGGTCCGTCCCTCGCCTCGAAGGCGGAACGAAGCAAGCAGAGGAATGAACGTTCCATTATTGGAACGATCTGGATATGCCCTTCGCCGAGCCGACTGACCGGAAAAACTCGATAATGCAAAAGTTATTGTCGACGCCGAATCCGATAATATATAAGTTATCACCATTCTCGAGAATCCAACGGACCGCAGGTTGCCGCCTTGCCCCCTCACGACACCTCCCTCCGCAGCCTGGACACCCGGCTGCTGCCTCTGCGGCCTGCTGAGCAATGGGCCCCGCCGCCCCGCGGCTGGATCCGCGCGATCCGCGACGCGCTCGGCATGACGACCGCGCAACTGGCCCGCCGGCTCCGCGTGTCGCAGCCGCGCATCGTCGCGCTGGAGAAGGCGGAGGCGCAGGGCGCCGCCTCGCTCGACACGCTCGCCAAGGCCGCGCGTGCCCTGGACTGCACGCTGGTCTACGCGCTGGTGCCCAATCGCCCGCTACAGCAGATGGTTCACGCCCGGGCCGAAGCGGTGGCGGCGGCGCATTTGCGCGCCGCGCGGCATTCCATGCTGCTGGAAGACCAAAGCACGGACGAAGCAACCGAGCGCGCGCAGTACGAAGCGGTGATTGAGGAGCTACTGCGAGGTCGGCCGGCGCGCCTATGGGACGAGTCCGCGAGCGAGCCCTGATCCGCTCGGGTCGCGAGACGAAGCGGCAACGGCCCGCGTCGAGAGCGCGTAGGCCCACGCTTCGTGACTTGAACGGCGACTCGCGGTAGCAAGAGCACATGCCTGCAACCGATCTCCTGCAGAACTACGCCCGGCGAATCCGAGAGCTTCGTCGGGCGAATGCGGATGTACCCGAGACGGCGCTCGCCCCAGAATTTCAGCGGTTGCTGGATGGATTGATTGCCGAGATTGCCATCGGCCCGGCGCCCACAGTTGTGCCGGAATTTCGAAATCCGGGAGTCGGAAGGCCAGATATCGCGCTTGTGCGCGCCGGTGCACCGCCTCGTGCATTCGTCGAGCTCAAGGCACCGACGAAGTCCACCGATCCGACCCGTTGGCGCGATCACGACCGGCGCCAGTTCGATCGATTCAAGGAACTACCTTGCTGGGCAATCTCCAATTTCGTCGAGTTTCGACTGTTCCTCCGCGACGACGAGCAGGGCAGCGCTGTCGTCGTGCCGGAGCAGAGCCTACGGCCCGATCGAAGCGACGCCCGCGCCGATCGCGCCATCACCGAACATGATCCAGCGCCGTTTCTGCGTTTGCTGGGGCTGCTCCTTGCCGGCGCAGGACAGGAACCTGCCGCTCGCAACGCTGAACACCTCGCGACGCTGATGGCGCACTCCGCCCGCCTCGTGCGCGGCATCGTGCGTGACCGGCTTAACCAGCTTCGAGAAGAGCAAAACACCCGCCACGCGATCCTGGAAGTGCGGCAAGAATTTCGTGACGTCCTCTACGCCCATCCCGAGGCGGGCGGATATCCGGACCGGGATTTCGACGATCTCTTCTCCGCCGCCTTCGCCCAGACTCTCGCCTTCGGTCTCCTGCTGGTACGCGAAGCCACCAACACATCCGTGGGTCCGGACGCCTGGCGTCACATGCCGGAAGAGCACCCGTTGATGCGGACGGCCCTCCGCGTGTTGAGCCTTGATGAGGTCGTTCAGGACATCGGCATCGGCTTCGACGTGATCTGCGATACTGTCAACAGCTTCCCGCCGGAGATCCTGCTCGCGGCTCCGGGCGGCCGCGACCCCATCCTCTACTTCTATGAGGATTTCCTTCAGACCTTCGATCCGGAAGCGCGCGAGCGCTATGGCGTCTACTACACGCCAATCGAAGTGGTGCGATACATGGTCGGCGCCCTCGACCGGGCGCTGAGAGATCAGCTTCGCTGTCGAGGGCTGCGTGATCCGGATGTCACAATCCTCGATCCGGCCGCCGGAACGGGCACGTTCCTGCTGGGTATTGCGGAACGCGTGCGGAGCCAGACGGAGGCTGAGAACGGCGAGGGCATGGCCGCGCTCGCCTTACAGAACCTAGCCGGACGCATGTACGGGTTGGAGCTGCTGGTCGGTCCGTACGCAGTGGCTCACTATCGTCTCCACCACGCACTGCGCAGGCCATCCACCCCACCGCTTCGGCTTCCCAGGCTTGGCGTCTACCTCGCCGACACTCTCGCCGAACCGAACGCCGCGGCACCGATCGGGCCGCTGGGGTTCGTATCCGAGGGAATTGCAGATGAACGGCGCGAGGCCAACCGGATCAAGGCGCAACAGCCGATCCTGGCGATCATCGGCAATCCTCCCTATCGCAGGCTTGAGGAAGGAGAGAACCACACGCTTGTCGGCGACTGGCTCGACGGCATCTGGGATGATCTCAAAGCGCCCGTTCGGAATGCGGGCCAAGGCGGCCTGCTCAATACATTTCCCGAGCTTTCCGTCGCCTTCTGGCGTTGGGCGATCTGGAAGCTGTTCGAGGCAGAGAACGCACCGCGGCGCGGCGTAATCGCCTTCATCTCAAATCGGAAATATCTGACTGGCTGGCCATATGCCGGCCTTCGACAAATGATGCGTGAAAGGTTCGATCGGATTGAGATCGTTGATCTGCGAGGCGATGTAAGGCGCGGGGAGCGAGCCGACGTTCGACACGATCAAGGCGTATTCAATATCCAGGTCGGCACGGCAATTACACTGGCAGTCGCCGACGGCAGCAAAGCACCAAACTCGCTCGCTGAGGTGCATTACCTCGACAGCTGGGCTCAAGATTTGACTTCGCGGCGCGCAAAGTTGGAATGGCTGTCGGAAGGATCGACTGGAGGGCGGTTGCAGGGCGGATTGCCTATCGCACGTGGACCGCTCGAAGACATGCGCCCCCACGCGTTTCAAAATGGCGAATTAGTCAGCCTTTCGGACTGCTTTTCATTCTCCTCTTCGGGCCTTGAAAGCAAACGAGACCATTTGGTCTATGCAGCATCTCAAGCTGGCCTTGAGCAACAAGTTGGTCGGTTTCTCCGAAGTGGGGCAGGTGCTCGCGATCGGCTATTCAACTCGACGCAGATGAAACCAGCACATCGCGCGCAAGCGGTAGGCTGGGATGCTGGCCTTGTACGAATGGTCGGGTATAGGCCGCTTGATCGCAGGTGGCACTATTCTCACGATGCATGGAATGATCGCCCGCGTCCGGCACTACGCCAAGTTTGGGGCGGAGAGAATGTTTGTCTTTTCTCTTTGCCAAGCGGAACCAGCGCTGGTCCGGCGGTATGGTGCTATGGCAATTTCCCCGACCGACATGCTTTCCGCGGAAGCTACGGCGGTTACGCATTTCCACTTTACGATCGGCGGCCCGATATCAATGCCACCAACATCTCGCCGGCCCTCTTGCAGGGGATAAGTGCTGCCTACGGCGAAACGGTATCAGCAGAGAACATCTTCGATGCCATTCTCTGCTTGCTATCCTCGCAATCCTACTCGCTCCGATTCGCGGAAGATCTTGAGGACGTATTTCCCCACGTTCCATTCCCGGCACGTCTCGGGGACTTCCGCGAGGCCGCGCGGATCGGGCGCGAAATGCGGGCCATTGAAACGTTTGCGCGCGAAGCCGCTACGGCCTATCGCCAGCGGAACTTTGTTCGTGTCGACACAGAGCCCCGCGGCACTCTCGCAGCCGTCGACTATGCCGATGGCGAGATCACCCTGTGCGATGACGGCAGCGGACGGATTACTGGCCTGCCGTTTGCGGTATGGTCATTTTCGGTCAGCGGCTATCGCGTAGTGCCGCGCTGGCTCGAGGCGCGCATCGGGCTGTCCGTCGATCTCGGCCTTGTCAGCGAGTTTCGCGACATTTGCTCTCGGGTCGCGGAGTTGATTGATCTCTTCGCCGAGGCCGATATCGTTCTGGAGGCGACTCTGCGCGATTCGCTGACCCGAGAGGCTTTGGGGTTCGGCCGCCCGGAATAAGAGTGAATGACGGACTCAACTGATCTTTTTGGAAACGCCCCCACGCAAGGTAGCCTGTTTGGCGCCGGCGAGAACCGGATGCGCGCCCCGGACCGGCAGTTGACCCCTGATCCGGAAGTGGTGCGCCAGCGCCTTCGTTCGCTACTGGAAAAGGCCAAGACTGCGAACAAGATGCCGTGGTCGGAGCGGCACGCACGGATGTGGCAGACCGTCTTCCCGAACATGGCGAAGTGGCTGCCGCCGGACGAGGCTAATCAACTGCGCTTTGAGTTCGCCCGAGAGATGGAGCGCCTCACCAAAGCAGTCTGATTGCCGCAGGGACTCCCTCTGAAAATTCCGCCTTCAATGCTTGGTGGAGCGAAGGTGGCGCAATCACTCGATGGATCGTCGACGCTATCAAAGTGATGCCACGCGGCACAGGACGCTTTTTGCCGACGCAACCTCTACCCCTCCCCCACCCCCGTCAGAAACCGAAAGCTCTCCCCCTCCCGCCGACACGCGATGCTGACCGTGCGCGCGAGCGCCCAGGCCGGCGCGCTGGGCTGGAGGCGGAGGCGGTGGCCATCGGTCATGTGGAAGCGGCCGTCCACCGCGACATGGCCGTCGATCGCGGCGGTGAAGCCGCCATCGGCGTCGAAGCGCAAGGCGATGCCGGCGGCGGAGGCCGCGTCGGGCGATTTGCGGATCGAGCGCACGGTGAGCCGGCCGTCGGCGAGGCGGCCCTGGATCACCTCCGGCTCCGGCCCGTCGGAGAGGATGACGACGCGGCCATCCGCCTCGGCCCGCACGATGCGATAGCTGATCTCCGCCCCGGCGCGGGCGAAGCGCCAGGCGGCGCCGGCCACCGCGCGCTCCGGCATGTCGAGCGGATCGGCGGTCACCGAGCCGGCGCGGATCAGGCCGAGCGCGTGGCTCTGCGTATAGAGGCCGTTGAGGCCGATGAAATGCGGCATGGCGAGCGCGACCGGCATGGTGCGCTCGTGCCCGTCGATCCAGACGCGCGTATCGGGCGCGGCCAGCGCGCTGGCGCCGCGCCATTGCAGCGGCAGATAGTCGTGGCCGGCATGGGCGCCCGGATCGGTGAGGCCGCCGCGCACCGGGTTCGGCGGCGTGGCGGCGCGAAAGTCGAGGCCGATCGGCTGGCCGGTCGGCATGCGGAAGTTGAGCCGCACGCGCGGGCGATTGCCATCGAGGCCTTCCTGCGCCTCGATCCCCTCGGTGCAGCGGATCTGCGTGTTGTCGTGCCGGGTCAGGATGACGCGGGCCTCGGGCGCGCGGCCGGGCCGGCGGCGCAGCATCGCCTCCACCGCGGCGAAGCGCGGATCGCCGGCGAAATAGGCGATGACGTGCAGGTCGTCCTGCATATAGGCGAGGTCGAAGGGCTGGACCACGCCCTGCGGCAGCGCCAGACCTTCCCCGGGAATCGCCATCTCGCTTCCCCTTTCTTCAGGGCCTTTCTTCCGGCCCCTTTCGCCAGGCTCTACTGCCCGCGGATCTCCCGCGCGGCGCGCAACAGGATCTCGATGATGCGTTTCTGCTCTTCCGGCCCGGCGCCGGATTTCTCCGCCAGCGCGCGTTTGAGGTTGCGCCGCGCCTCGCGGAACGGGGCCATGCCGGCATCCTCGCCATGGGCGAAGAAGTCGCGCGCCCGCGCCATCCGCTCGCCGGTGCGGGCGAGCTCGGCCAGCATGGCGTCGACGCTGGCGCGGTTGGCGGCGAGATGCGCCTCGCCCTCTTGTGTGATGCGATAGAGCTTCTTGGCACCTTCCGCCGTGGCCTCGGCGTGGCCGGTCTCTTCCAGGTAGGTCAGCGCCGGATAGATCATCCCGGGGCTCGGCGCATAGAAGCCGTGGGAGTGCTCCTCCAGCGCCTTCATGATCTCGTAGCCGTGGCGCGGCCGGTCGGCGAGCAGCGCCAGCACGATCAGCTGCAGGTCGCCGGCGCCGAACATGCGGCTGGCGCGGAAGCCGCGGCCGCCCAGGCCCGGCATCCCGGCCTCGCCCATCAGGCCGGCGGCGAGCAGGTGGCGCAGGCCGTGCCGGGCGCCCGGCCCGCGGGGCCCGCCGCAATCGCGGCCGCGATGCCGGTGGCCGAAAGCTGCTGCAAAGGGGTTCATGCGGAGGGTCGTTCCCATCGTTTGTGTCATCTGATGTATCTTACGATATATCTCATGAGCACCACGGTCAAGCTCCGGGCCTGGCTCTAGGCAGCTTCCGCGCTTTCGGCTATCACCAGCGTGAACGACGGATTAACCGGCTTTAAGCCGGCGCAGGCCGCGACGAAGGCTCAGGGAGGAGCAAGGCCGCATGAACATCCAGGTGAAATCCGCCCCCAATGCCGCGGACGCCCCTTGGGGCCGGTTCGAGGTCGAGGGCCAGGACACGGTGCCGAAGCTGTTCTGGCACCAGGTCAATGCCCGCGCGGCCAAGACCGCGTTCCGCGAGAAGACGCTCGGCATCTGGCGCGCCACCACCTGGACCGAATACGGCGAGCGGGCCAAGGCGACCGGCCTCGGCCTGGTCGCGCTCGGCCTGCAGAAGGGCGATGTCGTCTCCATCCTGGCCGAGACGATTCCGGAATGGCTCTACGCCGATATGGGCACGATGGGCGCCGGCGGCGTCACCAACGGCATCTACCCGACCGATTCGGCGAAGCAGGTCGACTACATCCTGAACGACAGCCGCTCGAAGTTCCTGTTCGTCGAGGACGAGGAGCAGCTCGACAAGTATCTCGACGTGCGCGACCGCGTGCCGAACCTGGCCAAGGTGATCGTGTTCGACATGGAGGGCCTGGTCGACTTCCAGGACCCGATGGTGATGTCGTTCGAGGAGCTGCTGGCGCTCGGCCGCGCGCATGACAAGGTGCATCCGCAGGAATGGGAGCGGATGATCGCGGCGTCGGCACCGGAGGAGCTCGCCATCCTGGTCTATACCTCGGGCACGACCGGCCCGCCCAAGGGCGCGATGCTGTCCCATCGCAACATCATCTTCCAGCTGGTCAACGCCGATTCCTTCATCCCGATCGTGCCGGAGGGCGAGCAGCTCGCCTTCCTGCCGCTCTGCCATGTGGCGGAGCGCACCTTCACCGCGTTCCTGCCGCTGCGCTCCGGCGCCATCGCCAATTTCGCTGAGAGCATCGACACCGTGCCGGAGAACATCCGCGAAGTGTCGCCGCATACCTATTTCGCCGTGCCGCGCATCTGGGAGCGGTTCTATTCCGGCATCGCCATCCGCATGAAGGAGGCGACCTGGGTCGGCCGCGCCGCCTATCAATGGGCGATCGGCACCGGCATGAAGGTGGCGGAGGCGAGGCTCGAAGGCCGCGAGCCGGGCGCCGGGTTGAAGCTCGCCTACTGGCTCGCCGATGCGCTGGTGCTGGACAACATCAAGCGCGCGCTCGGCCTGCACCGGGTGAAGTTCGCCGGCACCGGTGCGGCGCCGATCTCGCCCGACCTGATCAAGTGGTACCGCGCGCTCGGCATCGACATGCGGGAGGTCTACGGCCAGACCGAGAATTGCGGCCTGGCCACCGGCATGCCGGACAAGATCAAGCTCGGCACCGTCGGCGTCGCCGCGCCGCAGACGGAGGTGAAGATCTCCCCCGAAGGCGAGATCCTGCTGAAGGGCCCGCATGTCTTCATGGGCTATCTGAACCAGCCGCAGAAGACGGCGGAGACCATCGTGGACGGCTGGCTCCACACCGGCGATGTCGGCTATGTCGACAACGAAGGCTATGTGAAGATCACCGACCGGATGAAGGACATCATCATCACGGCGGGCGGCAAGAACATCACGCCGAGCGAGTTCGAGAACCAGCTGAAGTTCAGCCCTTACGTCTCCGACGCGGTGGTGATCGGCGACAAGCGCAAGTTCCTGTCCTGCCTGGTGATGATCGACTACGACAACGTGGCGAAATACGCCCAGGACCTGAACGTGCCGTTCACCGATTTCGCCTCGCTCTGCCGCACCCGCGAGGTGCAGGCGCTGATCGAGGAAGAGATCGAGAAGGTGAACAAGAACTTCGCCCGCGTCGAGACGATCAAGAAGTTCCGCCTGATCGAGCAGCAGCTGACGGCGGAGGACGACGAGGTGACGCCGACGATGAAGCTGAAGCGCAAGTTCGTCAGCGAGAAGTACAAGCCCCTGATCGACGAGATGTACGTCGAGGCTTAAGCCCCGCGAAGCGCCCGCGGCAATCGCGGGCGCTTCGCGGCCGGCATCACGCGCCGCGAGCGCCTCCGTGGCGCGATCTCCATTGCAGCGTGTCCGGATCGATGCCCAGCGCGGAGATCGTCTCCGGGGTCAACCGGCCGGTGCCGCTCAGGCTTCGGCTGTTCTGGAAGGCGACCAGGGCGTCCTGGCTGCGCGGCCCCCAGACGCCGTCGACACTCGCCTTGTAATAGCCGCCTTCGGCCAGCTTCTGCTGCACCTGGCGCACGCTGTCGGGCTGCAGGTGGCGACCGGTCAGAATATGCGCACCCGGCCCCGGCCCGGCGGCCGGCGCCATACCGGCCATGGGGTGGTGCGTCGCCTGGTGGTCCATCATGCGCGGCCCGCGCAGCAGCGCCACGTCGGTCAGGCGGCCATTGCCCATGACGATGCTGCCGAGGCCCATGGCCCGCAACGTCTCCTGGTCCAGCTTGCCGACGGCGAGGCCGTTGGCGCGCTGGAATTCCTGCACCGCCGCTTCGGTCGCGACGTTCCAGGAGCCGCTCGGCCCGCCCTCGTAGAATTTCAGCTGCTGCAGCCGGATCTGCACGGTGCGCACGTCGTCCGGGCCGGACAGCACGGCCGCGGAGGCCATATCCGTCGGCGCGGCGGTGGTGGCGGGAGGCGCCGTCGCGGCCCCCATCTGGCCGTCGGCACAGGCGGCGAGGAGAAGCGTGGTCGAGGCAATGAGAGACACGAGCAAGCGCATGGCTTCGCTCCCTGGTTGGTGCCCCACCGCGCGGACGCTGGCCCCCCGGTCCGCCGCCCCCATTGATCGGCGATAATCCGGCCGCGTCAAGCGGCACCGGCAGCGCCGCCGGTCAATAGGGCCGCCCGTCCTTGTGGGCGAACAGCCATTTCCCGTCGCCGCCGAGCACGGCCTGGATGTCATCCGCCGGATAATCGGCGGCATCGCCCGCCACCCGGTCGCCGATCTCCAGATAGAGCACATCGGCCGCGCCGCGGTTCACCAGCTGATGCGCGAAAGTGCCGGCGGGAAAGCCGGCGCACATGCCGGGGCGAAGCTCGGTCTCGCCGCTTTCCGTCACCAGGATCGCGGTGCCCTGCAGCACATAGACGAACTCGTCCTGCCGGGTATGGCGGTGCAACAGCGCGCTTTCGCCGCCCGGTTTGAGGCGCGTGAGATTGACGCCGAAATTCTTCAGGCCGAAGACGTCGCCGAGCTGGCGCTTCTCGCGCTTCAGCATGCGGGTGAAGAACGGCTCCGGATAGTTCGACGGCTTCGCCCGCGGCGCCACGTCCTCGGCCGACACGGCAAACGGCTTTGTCTCGCTCATTGCTGCCTCCCTCTTGCGGGAGAAAGCTAGCGATCATTCAGCCAGGCAGGCCATCTTGATACGACGGATCAACATGGCTCAGTGCTGCATCCGCGCGTGCTCCCACGAGACCAGCAGCACGCCGGCGAACACCACGGCGAAGCCGATCAGGTGCAGCGCCCGCGCCTCTTCGCCGAGCAGCACATAGGACAGGATCAGGGCCGAGGCCGGCATGACGCCCATGAAGCCGGCGGCCACCGAGCCTTCCGCCCTGGCGATGCCGGAATACCAGAGCCAGCTGCCGATCGCGAGCGTGCCGGCGCCGTACCACGCCACCGCGATCCAGGCGTGCGGCGGCACCTCCGCGATGGCAAAGTCCTGCCATTGCCAGAGGGCGAACGGCACGAACATTGGCAGCGAAACGGCCGCACCGAGGAAGGCGACCACCAGCGGATCGATCCGCTCCGTCGCCCGCTTGCCGACCAGGGTGTAGACCGCCTCGCAGCAGACGGCGCCGAAGACCAGTGCCGAGCCCAGCAGCAGATTGCCGCCTTCGCTTCCGCCGGACTGGTCGAGCTGCAGGACCGCGACGCCGATCACCGCCAGGGCAACCGCGGCGAGCTTGCGCCAGCTCGCGCTCTCGCCCGTGAACAAGATTGCTCCCGCCGCGGTGACCGCCGGCGCCGTGCTCATCACGATGGCGCCGGCGGCGCCCGGCACCATGCGCATGCCATAGAGCATCAGCGCCGAGAACCCGAACATGCCGAACAGCGCGATGACCACAACGTTGCGCCAGTCGCGCGCGGCGAGACGCGGCCCCCCGCGCCAGCGGCCGACCGCAAACGGCGCCAGCACCAGCGCGCCGATGCCGACGCGCAATGCCGAGCCGATGAAGGGCGGCATGGCGCCGGTGACAATCTTGCTGACGGGCGTGGCCGAGCCGAACGCCGCCATGCCGAGCGCCAGTCGCAGATAGACGGCGCCGTCAGACGCCGCCTCTGTCCGGTGGGAACTCGCTGGGGTTGGGTTCATCTGCGCGAAGCGGGCGGGCCGTGCTGCCCGCCCGCTCGAGACGTCAGGCTCTACTGCCGCGGTACCGAGGGGCCGAGACGCGGGCTCTCGCTGCCGACGCGTTCGCCGGTGGTGTTGCGGCTGCGCTGCCGGACGTTGCGATCGCCGGGCTGTCCGCTGGTCCAGCCGGCATCGCCCAGCTGCTGATAGTCGAGGTTCAGCGCATTGGCCGTGCGCGGGTCCATCAGGCCATCCGCCCGCAACTGATTCTGGGTCTGGAAATTGACCAGGGCCTGCCGGCTGCGCGGCCCCCAGACGCCATCGATGCCCGCGCGGTAATAGCCTTCGCCGGCAAGCCGGCTTTGAATCGCACGTACATTGCCGGCGCTGAGGTTGCGCGGCGCGATCGCCGCCGCCGCGCTCATGCCGGCCGCCGGCGCGATGTCCTGCGGCTGCTGTTGGCGCTGCGCGGTACCGGCATTGCGGTTGGCGGTGGTGTCGGCGGTAGCGCCGCCGGATGTGCCCGGGGTTGCGGTTCCCGGCGTGCTCCTATTGCGGTCGTCCGTGGTCATGGAACCGGTCGTGCCGGGGCTGGTTGCCGCCATCCGGTCCTGATTCGATGCCGTGCCGGCACGGCCGGCCGAGGCTTCACGCAGCGAGTTACGCGTCGATTCGTCGACCCGGCCGGTCGCGCTCAGCCCGCGCTGGGTCTGATAGCGCTCGACCGCCGTCTGGGTTTCCGGCCCCCAGACGCCGTCGATCGGGCCGTCGTAAAGGCCCAGACTCTTCAGTTGCTGCTGGGTCTCGCGCACATCGGCGCGCGGTGCCGGTTGCGCCGCCGCCTGTTGCGCGGCGGTGGACGGGGTGGCGGTGGACGATCTGCCGAACATGCCGCTGTCGGAACAGCCGGCAACGAGTACCGACCCGACCAGGGCGGTGGAAGCGAACAACAGGGAAAGGCGCATGGTTTCCTCCCGCGCGGAGACGTCCCCTCGCGAAAGTCAACGTCAGGCCGGGCAAAAGGATGCGCGCCGGCCGGCTGCTAGCGACGCGGCGCGATCCGGCCGGGCATCGTTTCCAGCGCCGGACTCGGCTGCACCCCGCCGGAGGTGGTGCCGGCCGGGCCGATGCGCTGCAATCCGCCGGGCCGGGCGCCGGCGCCGAGCCGTTGCATGTCGAGCCCGAGCGCCTGGGCCGTGGCAGCATCGATCCGACCATCGGCCGACAGATTGTTCATGGCCTGGAAGTCGCTGAGCGCCCGGCGGCTCAGCGGACCCCAGATGCCGTCGATCTGGCCGGCATAGAGGCCGCGGTCGCGCAGCCGCTGCTGTATTTCGCGCACGTCCGCGGGCGCGAGCGAGCCAGGCGCCAGCGACCCGCCAGCAACGCCAACCGTCGCGCCCGGCACCGGCGGCAGCGCGCCGGCCGCCCCGCGGCCGCCATCGACCACGGCGCCG
>QOZS01000068.1 GCA_003576705.1 Desertibaculum subflavum | reverse complement strand
GCCGCCCAAGCCGGCCGCCGCGGCAGCCTCCGCTTCGTCGGCCGCCGCCGCGTCGGTCTTCCCGGCCGCGGCGAAGCTCGCCGCCGAGCAGGGCGTCGACACGTCGGCCGTCCCCGGCACCGGCAAGGACGGCCGCGTCACCAAGGGCGACGTGATGGCGGCGATGGAAGCCCGTCCCGCCGCGCCGGCACCGGCCGCGCGCCCGGCGGCGCCGACCGGTCCGCGCCCCTTCGCCGACCGCGAGGAGCGGGTGCGCATGTCGCGGCTGCGCAAGCGCATCGCCGAGCGCCTGAAGGAGGCGCAGAACACCGCCGCCATGCTGACCACCTTCAACGAGGTCGACATGTCGGCGCTGATGGCGGCGCGCAACGGCTACCGCGACGTCTTCGAGAAGAAGCATGGCGTCCGCCTCGGCTTCATGAGCTTCTTCGTCAAGGCGGCGATCGTCGCCTTGAAGGAGCTGCCGGCGGTGAACGGCGAGATCGAGGGCGACGATCTGGTCTACAAGAACTACTACCATATCGGTGTCGCCGTCGGCACGCCGCAGGGCCTGGTGGTGCCGGTGCTGCGCGATGCCGACCGGATGGGCTTCGCCGAGATGGAGAAGAAGATCGGCGATTTCGGCCGCCGCGCCCGCGACGGCAAGCTGACGCTCGACGAACTGCAGGGCGGCACCTTCACCATCTCCAATGGCGGCGTCTACGGCTCGCTGATGTCGACCCCGATCCTGAACCCGCCGCAATCGGCCATCCTCGGCATGCACAAGGTGCAGGACCGGCCGATGGTGATCGGCGGCAAGGTCGAGATCCGGCCGATGATGTATCTCGCGCTGTCCTACGATCACCGCATCGTCGACGGGCGCGAGGCGGTGACGGCGCTGGTCCGGATCAAGGAATGCATCGAGGACCCGCAGCGCATCCTGCTGGACCTCTAGGGCGAAAGGCGCAGCTATGGCGGATCAGAGCTTCGACGTCGTCGTCATCGGCGGCGGTCCCGGCGGCTATGTCTGCGCCATCAAGGCGGCGCAGCTCGGCTTGAAGACGGCCTGCGTCGAGAAGGACGCGACGCTCGGCGGCACCTGCGTCAATGTCGGCTGCATTCCCTCCAAGGCGCTGCTGCAATCCTCGCATCTCTTCGAGGAAGCGGGGCACGGCCTGGCCCAGCACGGCATCAAGGTCGCGGCGCCGGGCCTCGACCTCGCCGCCATGCTGGCGCGCAAGGACAAGGTGGTGCAGCAATCGACCGCCGGCATCGACTTCCTGTTCAAGAAGAACAAGGTGACGCGCATCCAGGGCACCGGCCGCATCGTCAAGGCGGGCGAGGTCGAAGTGACCGCGGCCGACGGCGCGAAGTCGAAGGTGACGGCGAAGCATATCGTCATCGCCACCGGCTCCGAGGTGACGCCGCTGCCGAACGTCGCCATCGACGAGAAGAAGATCGTCTCCTCGACCGGCGCACTGGCGCTGCCGCAGGTGCCGAAGAGCATGGTGGTGGTCGGCGCCGGGGTGATCGGCCTCGAGCTCGGCTCGGTCTGGCGCCGGCTCGGCGCCGAGGTGACGGTGATCGAGTTCCTCGACCGCATCCTGCCCGGCATGGACGGCGAGGTGGCGAAGCAGATGCAGCGCACCTTGACGCGCCAGGGCATGAAGTTCCGCCTGAGCGCCAAGGTGACGGGCGCGAAGAGCGGCGCAAGCGGCGTCGCGCTTTCGGTGGAGCCCGTGAACGGCGGCGCGGCCGAGGAAGTGAAGGCCGATATCGTGCTGGTCGCCATCGGCCGCCGCCCTTACACCAACGGCCTCGGCCTGAAGGAGGCCGGAATCGCCATCGACAACCGCGGCCGCGTGGTCACCGACGGCCATTTCGCGACCTCCGTATCCGGCATCTGGGCGATCGGCGATGTGATCGAAGGCCCGATGCTGGCGCACAAGTCGGAGCACGAGGGCGTCGCCTGCGCCGAGCTGATCGCCGGCCAGAAGCCGGTGGTCAATCACGATGTCATTCCCGGCGTGGTCTATACCTGGCCCGAAGTTGCCGCGGTCGGCCGCACCGAGGAGGAACTCAAGGCGGCCGGCATCGCCTACAAGGCCGGCAAGTTCCCGTTCTCGGCCAATGGCCGGGCCCGCGCCAATGCCGATGCCGAGGGCTTCGTGAAGGTGCTGGCCGATGCCAGGACCGACCGCCTGCTCGGCGCCCATGTGGTCGGCCCGATGGCCGGCGAGCTGATCCACGAATTCGCCATGGGCATGGTGTTCGGCGCCTCGTCGGAGGATATCGGCCGCATCTGCCATGCGCATCCGACCCTGGCCGAGGCGGTCAAGGAAGCCTCGTTGATGGTGACCGGCCGGCAGGTCAATCTCTGACGCCGTAGCCGGCGGGCGAACACGCATCAGGGGAGGGGCGGGCATGCCGACATCAGAAGCCGTCAATCCGGGCGCCGCCACCGCCGTGGCCACGGCCCGCGCCGTTCGGGACGGGGCCATCTCCGCGCTGGAGGCCTGCGACGCGGCGATCGCGCGCATCGAACGATCGGACGGCGCGATCAACGCCGTCGTGGTGCGTGATTTCGAGCGCGCCCGCGCCGCCGCCAAGGCGCTCGACGCGCGGCGGGAGAGCGTCGCCGCGCTGCCGCTCTGCGGCGTGCCGATGACGGTGAAGGAATCGAACGACGTCGCCGGTCTGCCGACGACCTGGGGCATCGCCGCTTTCAAGGATCTGCCGATCCGCGAGGACGCCGTCGCCGTGGCGCGGCTCAAGGCGGCCGGCGCCGTCATCCTCGGCAAGACCAACGCGCCGGTGGCGCTGGCCGACTGGCAGGCGGCCAATCCGATCTACGGGCGCACCGTGAACCCGCATGACCATGCGCGCTCGCCGGGGGGCTCGTCCGGCGGCGCCGCGGCCGCATTGGCGGCCGGCATGGTGCCGCTCGAGCTCGGCTCCGATATCGGCGGCTCGATCCGCGTGCCGGCGCATATGTGCGGCGTCTACGGCCACAAGCCGACTTATGGCATCGTGCCGTTGAAGGGCCATGGCTTCCCCGGCACCGACGGAATCGAGGTGCCGCTCGCGGTCGTCGGCCCGATGGCGCGCAGCGCCGAGGACCTGTCGGTCGCCCTCGATGTCCTGGCGGGTCCGATGCCGGGCAGCGGCTATCGCCTGGACCTCCCGCCGCCGCGTCATCGCGCCCTGTCGGAATACCGGGTGCTTGTGCTTGACGCGCATCCCGTCGCGCCGACCGACGCCGCCGTCCGTGACGCGGTGAACGGGCTGGCGGAGCGACTGGCGCGGTCCGGTGCGCGGGTGGTGCGCAAGGCGAGCGATCTCCCCGATCTCGCCGCGGCGCACGGCGCCTATACCGGGATGCTGATGGCGATCACCACGCGCGGCGCGCCGGGGGCCACGCCGATCGACGCGCATGCCTGGATGGAGCTGCAGGACGAGCAGATGCGCGTTGCGCGGCGCTGGGGCGCCGTGTTCGCCGAGGTGGATGTCGTGCTGGCGCCGCCCTTCGGCGTGCCCGCCTTCCCGCACGAGGACACTCCCGATTGGGCGGCGCGCACGCTCACGGTCGATGGCGAGGCCACCCGCTACGGCGCCCAGATCGGCTGGCCGGGTGTCGCCACCTTCCCCGGCCTGCCCGCCACCTGCATGCCCGTCGCCAAATCCAGGGAGGGCTTGCCGATCGGCGTGCAGATCATCGCCGGCATGTTCGAGGATCGCACAGCGATCGCCTTCGCGGGCCTGCTGCAGCGCGAGGGGCTGGCGGGATAGCGTTCGCCCTCAGCCGGCCAGCGGCATCCACACGCTGATCGTGGTGCCGCGGCCGAGCTCGCTCTCGATCTCCAGCCGGCCGCCCTGCAGCTCCGCCAGCGCCTTGGAGATGGCCAGCCCGAGGCCGGAGCCATGCGTCGCCCGCGTCAGCGCATTGGCGACCTGCTCGAATGGCCTGGCCAGCCGCGGGATGTCGGCCTTGGGAATGCCGACGCCCGAATCGACGACCGAGATGTGCAGGAACTCGCCGTCGATGCTGGCATCGAGCGAGACTTCGCCGTGCTCCGGCGTGAACTTGATGGCGTTGGAGAGCAGGTTGAACAGGATCTGGCGCAGCGCGCGACGATCGGCGCGGATCCGCGGCGTCTCATGCGTGATCGAGGTATGCAGCTCGATTTCCTTGCGCTGCGCCTCGACCATCATCAGGCGCACCACGTCCTCGGTGATGCTGGTCGGCGCGATGTCCTCGATCGCGACGACGAACTTTCCGGTCTCGATCCGCGACATGTCCAGCACGTCGTTGATCAGCTCCAGGAGGTGCATGCCGCTCGAATGGATGTCGGTCGCGTATTCGCGGTAGCGGTCGGAGCCGAGCGGGCCGTAGATCTCGTTCTTGAGCAGTTCCGAAAAGCCGATCACCGCATTGAGCGGCGTGCGCAGCTCGTGGCTCATATTGGCGAGGAACGACGATTTCGCGCGGTTGGCGCTCTCGGCCAGCTCCTTGGCGTGGCGCAGTTCCGCTTCGTGCCGCCGCGAGGCGGTGACGTCGGCGCGGATGCCGACCCAGCCGCCGCCCTCGGTCGGGAAGTTCCGCATGACGATGATGCGCCCGTCGGGCAGGGTGACCTCGTCGGTCCACGGCACGTCGCGCAGCGAATCGGCGTTCGCCGAGACCGGGCTCTGGTCGAACCGAAGCCCGGCGCCCTGGGCGGCCGATCTCAGTTCGCTCACATGCTTGCCGCGCAGCTCGCCCAGCGACCGGAGATGCGGGAACATCGCGACGAAGCTTTGATTGTAGGCGCTGAGCCGCCAATCCGGCCCGTAGATCACGATGGCGTCGCCGAGCGCCTCCAGCGCGTTGCGCAGCATGGTCTGGGCTGTGCTGGCGCGGCGCTCGGCCTGGACCAGGGGCGTGATGTCGCGGCCCATGCCGCGATAGCCCATGAACCGGCCGTCGGCGTCGTGGACCGGCTTGCCGCTGATCGAGACCATGTACTCCGCGCCGTCCGGGCTGCGCCGCAGCAGGCGGAAGTCGTCGAACGGTCGCCGGGCCGACAGATCGTCGCGGTGACGCGCCCAGGCCTCAGGGCTGGTTACACCGGCATTCGCATCCCAGGGCGTCTTGCCCATAAGGTCTGTCGAATCGATCCGATTGATGCCGTCCCGGCGCTTGGCGATGAAAGTGAAACGCAGATCGGCATCCTGCTCCCAGTACCAGTCGGACGCGGCCAGCGTGAGATCCTCGAACCGGGCCTGCTCGGCGGCGAAGCGGCGCGACGCGGCGATGCGCTGCGCGGCCGCGCCGATAGCGGTGGCCAGAATGGCCAGTATGTCGGCCTCGCCATCGCCGAAGCTGCGGCCGGCGTCGGCATCCTCGATGCCGATCACGCCCCAGATTTCATTTCCGCTGCGGATCGGAAGGACCAGCGTGGCGCCATTTGTGCCCAGCGCGGCGCGAAGGCCCTCGGGACAGGCGCCGACGGGGCCCTGCAGGGGCAGCGAGCGCTGCAACTGGTCGAACAATGCCTCGTGTCCGTCGCGCCGCACCACGAAGGCATGGCTTGCGCCCGTCGCGGCGGCGAGGCGCGGCAGCTCGTCGACCAGGCTTCGGTCCAGATCCTCGGTGACGGCGAAGGCTTCCAGGCCCGTTCGCAGGGCGCGGTGCGCGGCGGCGAGGTCGAGCGCAGGGCGCTGCTCCGGGTTGCGCCGCTGCGCGCCCGTCCGATGAATCGCACGGACCTCAGACACCGAATGCGCCCCCGCTGCTACAATACGATCGCCATCAGGCATTCGCCGCGTCGCGGCGGCCGCCTACAGGGTAATGTGTCATCAGAAACATACAAAGGTTAAAGGGCGATGAGTGTTGCGACCGCCCGGGGAGGGGTGTTCTACGGCTGGATCGTGGTGGCCGCTGCGGCGGCGGTCCTGCTGGTCGTTTTCGGCATGGCCTACAGCTTTGCCGCGTTCTTTCCTGCCCTGGCGGCGGAATTCGGCGCCACCCGCGGCGACACCTCGCTGGTCTTCGCCTTGGCGGGGTTCCTTTATTTCGGCATCGGTGGCATCAGCGGTGCGATGGCCGACCGCTTCGGCCCCCGGCCCATCGTCGTTGCCGGTATCCTGCTGGTCGCCGTAGCGCTGGCGCTGACGGGGCTCGCCGCGAAGCTGTGGCAGGTCTATGCGCTCTACGGGCTGGGTCTCGGAATCGGCATCGGGCTCGCCTATGTGCCGGCGATCGGGGCGGTGCAGCGCTGGTTCGTCCGCCAGCGCGGGCTTGCTTCGGGCATCGCGGTGTCGGGCATCGGCGTCGGCACCTTGCTGGCGCCGCCGGTGGCCAGCGCACTGATCGAGGCGTATGGCTGGCGTGGTGCCTATCTCGGCCTCGCCGTCATCGCCGCCGTGGTCGGTCTCGGCGCCGCGCTGCTGATCGAAGCGAATCCGGCCGCGCGCGGGCTCGGGCCCGATGGCGATCCGCCGCTGCCGCACGCCGCCGCGATGGCAGCGGGGCCGAGCCTTCGCGATGCGTTGGCGACGCTGGCCTTCCGACGGCTCTATCTCTCGGCCGTGTTGGTCTCGTTCAGCATCTTCATACCCTTCGTGCATCTCGCGGCCTATGCCCGCGATGCCGGGCATGGCGAGGCGGTCGCCGTCTGGCTCGTCGGCCTGATCGGGCTGGGCAGCCTGGGCGGCCGCTTCCTGGTCGGATTCCTGGCCGACCGGCTGGGCCGCAAGCCGGCCATGGCGCTCTGCTTTCTCGGCATCGCGGCGATGATGCTGCTGTGGTGGTCCACCACCGCGATCGCCCTGCTGGCGGTGTTCGCGCTCGTCTTCGGCAGCTGCTATGGCGGCTTCGTCGCGCTGGCGCCGGCGCTGGCCGCCGATCACTTCGCCGGCCGCAGCATCACGGCGATCATCGGCGTCTACTACTCGGCGGTCGCCTTCGGCACGCTGCTCGGGCCGACGCTCGCCGGCTACGCCTACGACTTCGCCGGCTCCTACGACCTGCCCATCCTCGCCAGCGCCGCGCTCAGCCTCGCCGGCGCCGCCGTGGTCATGCGCCTGCCGGCCCGCCGCGCCTGACCGCTACCGGCCGAAGGGATATTGCGGTGTCGGCGGCTGCACCGGCTGCGCCGGCATCGGGACGATCATCGGTGTCGGCGGCGGTACGAAGGGCTGCGGTGCCGGCGGGTTGCGGCCGGCGATGCGGCGATCGATCTCGCTCACGCCGATGAAGCCGCCCCGGTTGGACGGCGGCAGGCCGAAGATCTGCACCGGTCCCGCCGGCCCGGCGGCGCGCGCGTACTGGCCAGGCGACAGCACGACCGGCTGCGCCGCCTGCAGCGGCTGCATCAGCACGCTGCCATCGAACACCAGAACGTCGGTCACGCCGCCGGGATAGACCAGCACCGCAAAATCGGTGCCGCGCACGCCGATGGTCACCGACGGGGTGAACACGCGCACGCCGTCCTTCGCCATCCGGCCGGTGATGAAGCGCATGCTGCCGCGCGCCAGGCGGATCGCCACCTGGCCGCGGTTCGACGCCGGATCGAACACATAGGCGTCGAGCACGACATTCGAATCCGGGCCGACCCGGAAGGTCGTGTCGTCGGCGAACAGCATGCCGACGGCGGCGTCGGTCAGCGTCTCGATGCGTTCGTCCTGCGCCAGGCCGGCGCGCAGCGTAACCGGCGCGCGCTGTCCGGCGGGCGGCGTGCGAAAGGCGGTGGCGTACACCTCCCGCACCGTGCCGATGTCGCCCGCCTGCGCCGCCGATACGGCAGCAAACGCCAGGGCGGCGGCGACCACAAGGTTTCTACCGCACCGCAGCATGGATATTCCGCGCATGGGACGGATGTTAGAACGCCCCGAACGGCCCGGCTGTGCCGGCGCGCACCAATCTCGCGAATCGGGTCAGGTTCGCTTAACCGTATTGCTGCCGCACTCTGTCACGAACTCGGTCTAAAATCGGGCGGAGCATGCGGCGCGCCGGCCAATGCCGTGGCAACGACAAAGAGGGTGGAGATGCGTCAGTCGAGGCGGGAGCAGGCCAATCAGCGGGCTGGCGAAGTGACGGCGCAGCTGCGCCAGCGACTGGGCGGCACGGCCGCGCCGGTGCTCGGCTTCGCCGAGCGTTTCTTCGAGCGGCTGGCCCCGGAGGACGTGCTCGGCCGTCCGGTCGAGACGCTGTACGGCGCCGTGCTCAGCCTGTGGAAGCTGGCCGAGCGCCGGCCGCCGCGGACGGCGGTCGTCCGCGCCTACAACCCCCGGGTCGATCGCGACGGCTGGACCTGCCGCCACACCGTGCTCGCCATCGTCAACGACGACATGCCGTTCCTGGTCGATTCGGTGACCATGGCGCTGCAATCGCTCGGGCTCGGCATCCATCTTCTGGTGCATCCGGTGGCGCGCATCGCGCGCGACGCGGAGGGACGGCGCCAGGAGGCCGGCGAGCCGCGCCCCGAATCGTTGATGCATATCGAGGTCGACGAACAGACCGATCCGGAGGCGCTCGGCCGCGTCGAAGCGGCCATCGGCGAGGCGCTCGGGGATGTGCGCGCCTCGGTCGAGGATTGGCGGCCGATGCTCGCCAAGCTCGACGAGGCGCTGGCCGATATCGCCGCCAATCCGCCGCCGCTCGGCGGCGACGAGATCGAGGAATCGATCGCGCTGCTGCGCTGGATGGCCGACAACCATTTCACGTTCCTCGGTTACCGCGAGTACGTGCACTTCATCGACGCGGCCGAGCGGCCGATGAGCATCGTCGCCGGTTCCGGTCTCGGCATCATGCGCGACCCCGAGCGGCGGGTGATGGTCGGCCTCGACGGCTTCTCGCCGTCGACGCCGGAAGCGATGAATTTTCTGTCGCGACGCGAGTTGCTGATCATCACCAAGGCGAATGCCCGTTCGCTGGTGCACCGGCCGGCGCTGCTCGACTATGTCGGCATCCGGCGCTTCGACGCGGCGGGCAATGTGGTGGGCGAGGGGCGCTTCGTCGGCCTGTTCACGTCCGCCGCCTATAACCGCAACCCGCGCGACATTCCCCTGCTGCGGCGCAAGGTCAAGCGCACCCTGGAGCGCGCGGGGCTGGAGCCGCAGAGCCACGACGGCAAGGCGCTGCTCAACATCCTGGAGACCTTCCCGCGCGAGGAGCTGTTCCAGATCGGCGAACAGGAGCTTCACGACATCGCGCATGGCATCCTGCTGCTTTACCAGCGTCCGCGCATCGGCGTGTTCCCCCGGCGTGACGAGTTCGGCCGCTACGTCTCCATCCTCGTCTTCGCGCCGCGCGACCGCTACGACACGGCACTCCGCATGCGCTTCGGCGCCATCCTGGAGGAATCCTTCGGCGGCAAGCTGACGAGCTTCCACACCCAGATGGGCGGCGACGACCCGCTGGCGCGCATTCAGTTCACCGTGGCGCTGCCGCCGGGCAGCGCGGCCGATGTCGATCCCGCCGAGATCGAGGCGCGCCTCGTCGCCGCCGCGCGCTCCTGGGCCGACGGCCTCGCCGCGGCGCTGACCGAGGCGCATGGCGAAGAGGTCGGCGTCCGGCTGTTCGGCCGCTACGGCGCCGCCTTCCCGGCCGGCTATCGCGACCGCTTCGACGCCCAGATGGCGCTGGCCGATATCGGTAAGGTCGAGGCGGTGCTGGCCGGCGAACTCGGCCTCGGCGTCAATCTCTATCGCCCGCTGGAAGCGAGCGAGCGCGAGATGCGCTTCAAGCTCTATCGCCGCGGCAGCCCGGTGGCGCTGTCGGACTGCCTGCCGATGCTGGAGCATATCGGCTTCCGCGTGCTGACCGAGGAACCGTTCCAGGTACGGCCGGCGGACGACCGGCCGGAAGTCTGGCTGCACGACTTCAGGCTCGAGACGACCGCGCCGCAGGCCGACATCGCCGGATTGAAGGATCGCCTGGAGCAGGCCTTCCTGCGGATCTGGACCGGCGAGATGGAGGATGACGGCTTCAACCGCCTGGTGCTGCTCGCCGGCCTCGACTGGCGCGAGGTCGGCATCCTCCGGACCTATGGCAAGTATCTGCGGCAGACCGGCATCGCGTTCAGTCAGGCCTATATCGAGGACGCGCTGGCACATAATCCCGGCATCGCACGCCTGCTGGTCGACCTGTTCCACGGCCTGTTCGATCCGGCCCAGGCGGCGCAGTCCGACCTGATCGCGACGCGCAGCGATGTCGCGATCGAGCAGGCGCTGGAGGCGGTGACGAGCCTGGACGAGGACCGCATCCTGCGCCGGCTGCTCAACGCGATCGCCGCGACCTTGCGCACCAACTTCTACTGCAAAGGCGCCGATGGCGGGCCGAAGGACTGCCTCGCCGTCAAGCTGGACAGCCGCGCGATCGACGAGCTGCCGCTGCCCCGGCCCTTCGTCGAGGTCTTCGTCTATTCGCCGCGGGTCGAGGCGATCCACCTGCGCGGCGGCAAGGTGGCGCGCGGCGGCATCCGCTGGTCGGACCGGCGCGAGGATTTCCGTACCGAGGTGCTGGGCCTGATGAAGGCGCAGATGGTGAAGAACGCAGTCATCGTGCCGGTCGGCGCCAAGGGTGGCTTCTTTCCCAAGCGGGCACCGGCGGAGCAGGGCCGCGAGGCGGTGCTGGCCGACGCGATCGAATGCTACAAGACCTTCGTCCGCGGCCTGCTCGACATCACCGACAACCGCCAGGGGCAGGCCATTGTGCCGCCGGCGGATGTGGTGCGGCGCGACGGCGACGATCCCTATCTCGTCGTCGCCGCCGACAAGGGCACGGCCACCTTCTCCGACATCGCCAACGGCGTCGCCGCCGAGTATGGCTTCTGGCTCGGCGACGCCTTCGCCTCCGGCGGCTCGGCCGGCTACGACCACAAGAAGATGGGCATCACCGCCCGCGGCGCCTGGGAGCTGGTGAAGCGGCATTTCCGGGAGATGGGTCGCGACATCCAGGCCCAGCCATTTACCGCCGTCGGCGTCGGCGACATGTCGGGCGACGTGTTCGGCAACGGCATGCTGCAATCGCCGCATACGCACCTGATCGCCGCCTTCGACCACCGCCACGTCTTCATCGATCCGGCACCGGACGCGGCGCGCAGCTACCAGGAGCGCAAGCGCCTGTTCGAGCTCGCGCGTTCCTCCTGGGCGGATTACGACGCGGCGCTGATCTCCAAGGGCGGCGGCGTGTTCGACCGCAAGGCGAAATCGGTCAAGCTGTCGCTCGAGGCGCGCCGCGCCCTCGACATCGAATCGGAGACGTTGACGCCGAACGAGCTGATCCGCGCCATCCTAATGGCGAATGTCGATCTCCTGTTCAACGGCGGCATCGGCACCTATGTGAAGGCCTCGACCGAGAGCCATGCCGAGGTCGGCGACCGGGCCAATGATGCGGTCCGTATCGACGGGCGCGACATCCGCGCCAAGGTGGTGGGCGAGGGCGGTAATCTCGGCCTCACCCAGCGCGGCCGCATCGAATACGCGCTGAGGGGCGGCCGCATCAACACCGACGCGATCGACAATTCCGCCGGCGTCGACTGCTCCGACCACGAGGTCAACATCAAGATCCTGGTCGATGCCGTGGTCGCCGACGGCGAGCTGACGGCGAAGCAGCGCGAGCGGCTGCTGGCGGAGATGACCGACGAGGTCGGCGAGCTGGTGCTGCGCGACAACTACCTGCAGGGCCAGGCGCTCTCGGTCGCCGAGGCGCAGGGCGCGCGGTCGCTGCCGCTGCTCGGCCGGTTCATGCGCGGGCTCGAGCGGCGCGGCCGGCTCGACCGCACGGTCGAGTTCCTGCCCGACAATCCCGCCATCACCAAGCGCCAGCAGGACGGCCACGCGATGACCCGGCCCGAGCTCGCCGTGCTGTTGGCCTATGCCAAGATGGCGCTGTACGACGCGCTGCTGGACAGCGATCTGCCGGAAGACGGCTATTTCGCCGCCGATCTCACTCGCTATTTCCCGCGCCCGCTGCGCAAGCGGGTCCCCGATGCCATCGCCCGGCATCGCCTGCGCCGCGAGATCATCGCGACCTCGGTCGCCAACTCGATCATCAACCGCGCCGGCGTCACGTTCGTGCAGGAGATCCAGGACGAGATCGAGGCGACCGCCGGCGACATCGCCCGCGCCTATGTGGCGGCGCGTGAGATCTTTGCGCTGCGCCCGCTCTGGAACGCGGTGGAGACGCTCGACAATCAGGTGCCGGCGAGCGCGCAGATCGCCGTGCTCGGCGCCACCGCGGCGCTTCTCCGCAAGGCGACGCTTCGCCTGCTCGCCCGCCGCGAGGGCCATGCCGACATCGTGCGCAGCCTGGACGCCTACGGTCCCGGTATCGCGAACCTGCGCCAGCATCTCGACCAGGTGGTGGCATCCGGCGCGGCGGAGAGCGTGGCGGTGCAGGGTGCCAGCCTCGCCGCCCAGGGCCTGCCGCCCGATCTCGCCCGCGCCGTCGCCGGCTTCCCGCTGCTGGTCGCCGGCCTCGACGTGATCGACGCCGCCCGCGAGGCGGGCCAGCCGGTCGAGCGCGCGGCTCGCATCCACTACGCGATCGGCGCCGATCTCGGTCTCGACTGGCTGCGCCAGGCGGCGGAGGCGAGCGAGACCGCCGATCCCTGGCAGCGCTTGGCGGCGTCCGCCGCGGTCGACGAGCTGGAGACGCGCCATCGCGCGCTCACCGCGGCGGTGCTGCGCCAGGCCAATGGCCTGGATCCCGATGCCGCGGTCAAATCATGGCTCGGCAACCAGGGCGCCGGTCTCGACCGCCTGCGCCAGATCGTCGCCGAGTTCAGGACCGGCGCCACCGTCGATGCGGCGCGGCTCGCCATCGCCAACCGCGCGGTGCGTTCGCTCGGGGCTTAGTCGCGGCTCGGCTGCGGCGCCAGGGCGTCCGCGCCGCCGCCCTGGCGGCGCGCATCGGCGTCGGGCAGATAGTCGAGACGGAGCAGCAGCGTGCGCTGGCAGCCGACCGGCTCCGCGGCGCTGCCGGCCGCGCAGGGCTTCTGCCAGTCGGCATCGGCGTTATCGTCGGATAGCAGCCAGATCGCCGCGCCGCCCGGTATCGGCGCCGTGGCGATGCCCTCGAAGTTGTCGAGCAGCAGGCGCGGCTGCGGCAATCCCTTGCCTTCGCTGCGCGAGAAGATGGTTTTCGGCTCGATCCCCGCCCGCAGCTCGGCGAGATTGGTGAGCGCGAGCCGCACATGCATCACGTCGTCGCGCTCGAAGCGGCGTTCCAGGATGACGAAGGCATCGGTGCCGATCGGCAGCCGGGCGATGCCCGCGATCTCGTAGCAGGTCTCGCCGCCCTTTCCGTCGGCCGCCTGGCTCGCAAACCGCTGCAGCGGATAGCGCATGTCCTCCCATTCGGTCGGCCGCTCGATCTCGCCCCAGGCCTTGCGGCTGACCCAGGCCTTGGTGGCGCCGCATTGGCTGTTGGGCGGGCGGTAGTAGTAGTTCTCGCTGAACACCACCACGCGGTCGCCGTCGAGCACCGTCAGCCCCTCCGGGCCGCGATCCGGCGGCTGGAACTGCAGGTCGACCGGCACCGGCTTCGGCACCAGCGGGGCGCCGGCCAGGCCTTGCCCTTCCGCCTCCTTGCCGGCGGGATAGAGGCGGATGCGATGCGCCCGGCGGCTGGCGCGCTCCTCGCCGTCGCATTTTTCGCCGCATTCGAAGCCGACCAGCCAGCTGCCGTCCGCGAGCCGGCCCATACTCTCCGGCGCATCCTGCTCGCGCCGCTCCTTGTCGGAGACCAGCTTGCCCTGGCCGTCGCAGCGCATATCGCCGATCGTGGCGCGGAGATCGTCCAGCGTGCCGTCCGGCTTTTGCGTGAGCGGCGCGACCATCCACTTGCCGTTGTCGGACACAGCTTTCAGCTCGCTGCCATCCGGCGCGATCCAGAGCGCGGACCAGCAGCAGAAATGACCGTCATCGGCGTCGGCGGTCAGGCGCGCCGCGTATTTCAGCGCGATGCCGGGCGGCATCTCGATACCGGTGGCCGGGATCGCGGTGGCGGCGACGGCGATCTGCTTTGCATTGCCGACCGGCCCCTTCAGCTTCTGCTTGAGCAGCTTCGCATCGAGCGTCGTGGAATCGTTGACGCCGATGCATTCCACGTCCGTCTGTGCCCCGGCGGGCAGCGCCAAGGCCCAGGACCAGGCAAAGACGATAGCCAGCATCGGCAGAAGCGGCTTGCCACGCATCCATGCGCCTCCCATCGGCGGAGCTTCCGCGCAAGATACCGGCCTCGGACCGCGGCACAACCGGTTCGCACGGCCGATCCGCTCAATTCTTCGCGGCGGGTCGGGCCAAGGATCTGCGCAAGGGCGCAGCGCCGGCTATTCTGGGCCCGATTCGCCGGGAGGGTGGCATGACCGGGTCAGGTGACGGGGGCGGCCGGCTCGGGCGTTTCGGCTGGGCGATGTTCGACTGGGCCAACCAGCCGCTGTTCACCCTGATCTCGACCTTCATTTTCGGGCCGTATTTCGCCGCCACCGTGGTCGGCAACCCGGTCGAAGGGCAGGCCCTCTGGGGCTATGCGCAATCGATGGCCGGGCTGATGATCGCCGTGCTGAGTCCGGTCCTCGGCGCCATCGCCGACCAGACCGGGCCGCGCAAGCCCTGGATCGCGGCCTTTCAGGTCGTCTGCATCGTGGCCTCGGCATTGCTCTGGTTCGCCGTGCCGAACGCGCCGACGGGGACCTTGCTGCTCGTCATGCTGGCCGTGGTCGCGCTCACCGTCGGTGCCGAATGCTCCATCGTGTTCAACAACGCCATGCTGCCGGGCCTGGTGCCCAAGGACCGCATCGGCCGGCTGTCGGGCAGCGCCTGGGCGCTCGGCTATCTCGGCGGCCTGGTCACGCTCGGCATCATCCTCGGCGGCTTCTCGCTGCCGGAACAGCCGCTGTTCGGCCTGGACAAGTCGACGCACGAACATGCCCGCATCGTCGGTCCGTTCACGGCCGTGTGGATCATGCTGTTCATAGCGCCGCTCTTCCTGTTCACGCCGGACACGCCGCGCCGCACGCGCGACTATGACGAGGCCATGCGCAAGGGCCTCAAGGCGCTGGTGGCGACGCTGCGCGAACTGCGCCATTACCGCAACATCCTGATCTTCCTGCTCGGCCGCATGGCCTCCTATGACGGTCTGAACGCGCTGTTCGTGTTCGGCGGCATCTATGCGGCGGGCATCTTCGGCTGGTCGATCACCGAGCTTGGGCTGTTCGGCATCCTGCTCAATGTTATCGCCGCCATCGGCGCCTTCCTGGGCGGCCGCGCCGACGATCGCTTCGGCTCCAAGATCACCATCCAGGTGGCGACGGTCGGCCTGATGGTCGCCGCCTTCGGCATCGTCTCAATGACGCGGGACAGCGTGTTCTTCAGCATCGCGGTCGACGGCCCGAACCCGAATGACGGGCTGTTCGCCAGCACCGCCGAGCGCATCTTCCTGGTCTTCGGCGTCATCATCGGGGCCTGCGGCGGCCCGATGCAGGCGGCCAGCCGCACCATGATGGCACGACTTTCCCCGCCCGAGATGATCGGCGAGTTCTACGGTCTGCACGCCCTGTCGGGCAAGGCGACGGCCTTTCTGGCGCCGGCCGTCATTGCCGCGCTGACCCAGCTGTCGGACAGCCAGCGCGTCGGCATCGCCTCCATTCTGGCGTTTCTCGCCGTCGGCTTCGCGCTGACCATGCTGGTCCGCGAGGAACAGGCGACCAAGCTCGGCCCTGCCTGATTCTCAACCCAGTCTGATTCTCAACCGAGCCTGACCGCAGTGCCCGTGGCGGTCACCATCAGCATGGAGCCGTTCTGGCCGACCGTCTCGTAGTCGAGGTCGACGCCGACCACCGCATGGGCGCCGAGCCGCTCGGCCTCGGCGATCATCTCGCCGATTGCCGTCTCGCGCGCATCACGCAGCACGTTCTCGTAGGCGCCGGCCCGCCCGCCGACGAAGTCGCGGATCGAGGCGAACAGATCGCGGAACACGTTGGCGCCCAGGATCGCCTGGCCGCTGACCAGTCCGTGATAGCTGAGGATGCGCCGGCCCTCGATGCTGGGCGTGGTGGTGACCACGATGTTGCCCTGCGGCGGTTGGCCGGCAGTGCTTCCAGCATTGTTCCACGGGCTCGACATCGGCGGCGGCTCCCTCAGGCGGCTTCGGCGACGCGGCCCTTTCCCCGGGCCGAGGCTGCCTCTAATACCACGGCCTGAGGAAAGATCCTGCCGCATGCCCTGGCTCGTCGCCGGCCTCGCCCTTCTGGCCGTTCTGATCCTGATGCTGCCGCTCAAGCGCTGGCTGGAGCGGCGCGCCGTGCTCGACCGGCCGAACCCGCGGTCGAGCCATGCGGCGCCGGTGCCGCGCGGCGCCGGGCTGGTGGTCGTGCCGGTCGCCGTGGCGGCCTGGGTGGCGCTCAATCGAGGCGCCGGCCCGGACGTGGTGGCGGCCTCGCTCGCGCTGCTGCTGGCGGCCATCAGCTGGCTCGACGATCTGCGCGGGCTCGGCGTGGTGCTTCGCCTCACGGTGCAGGTCGCCGTCGTCGGGTCGGCGCTGGCATTGCTGCCCCCCGATGCGCTGGTCTTTCAGGGCGCCTTGCCGTTGCCGGCGGATCGCGCGGCCTCGTTCGTTCTGTGGCTCTGGTTCATCAATCTCTACAACTTCATGGACGGCATCGATGGCTTGAGCGGCGTCGCCACCACGACCGTCGGCGCCGGCGCGGCGCTTGCGCTTGCGATCGGCGGACGCGGCGACGGGCTCGTCTTCGAGGCGCTGGTGCTGGCCGCGGTGGCGATCGGCTTCCTCGCCTGGAACCGGCCGCCGGCACGTATTTTCCTCGGCGATGTGGGCAGTATCGGTCTCGGCTTCCTGGTCGGTTGGGTGCTGCTCAGGCTCGCCATCGACGGCTTCTGGGCCGCTGCGCTGCTGCTGCCGCTCTATCACCTCGGCGATGCGACCTTGACGCTGGCGCTGCGGCTCGCGCGCGGCGACCGCGTCTGGATTGCGGGCCGGGCGCATTTCTACCAGCGCGGTGCCGTGGCCCTCGGCGGCCATGCGCCGGTGCTGGGCCGGATTCTCGCGGCGAAGCTCCTGTTGGTCGCGCTGGCCGCCGTCACCGCGGCGGCGCCGGCGCTTGCCTGGCCGGCGCTCGCGGCCGGCAGCCTTATCGTGCTGGCGATGTTGTGGTATCTCGCCCAGGCCGCGCGCAGGGTGGGCGATGCTGCTTGATGAATTCCGCCAGTTCCGCCGTCGCTTCGATCGCCGGGTCGCGACGGTCATGGCGCATGACACGGTCATGGCGGCGGTCGCCTTCGAGGTCGCGATCGCCGTGGCCTATCAGCGCCTCGACCATCCCGTCGGGCCGTTCGAGTTCTGGCAGGGCACGCTCGGCTTCGCGGCGATCAGCCTGGCGGTGTTCTTCCTCACCGGCCTTTATCGCGGGCTCTGGCATTTCGCTTCCTGGCGCGACCTCGCCGCCATTGCCCGCGCCGTCAGCCTGGCGATCCTCGTCTTCCTGCCTGTCGCCTTCGTGGCCACGCGCCTGGCCGACCTGCCGCGCTCGGCCTTGCTGCTGCTCTGGCCGATCCTGGTCGTTCTGCTGGCCGGGCCCAGGCTGCTCTACCGCGCTTACAAGGACGGCAATCTCAGGCTGGTCTTCGACCGCCGGTCGGGCGAGCGCGTGCCGATCCTGCTGCTCGGCACCGACGCCGGCGCCGCCGCCTTCATTGCCGCGCTGGATCGCCGTCGCGTCGCGTCCTGGCGCATCGTCGGCCTGATCGATCCGCGCGCCCGCGATATCGGCCGCGACATTCACGGCGTGCGCATTCTGGGCGGCCTCGACGATCTCGGCCGGGTGGTGGCGCAGCTGGCGGCGCGCGGCGTGCGGCCGGAAAAGCTCGTCATCACCACGCCCCTGGTCCGCGGTGCCGAGGCGCGCCGGCTGCTCGACCAGGCGGATCGTCTCGGCCTCGCGCTGGCGCGCAGCCCGGCGCCGACCGAGCTGCAGGGGCGCGACGGCGCCGCCGAAATCCGTCCCATCGATGTGGAGGACCTGCTCGGCCGACCACGGCGCGAGCTCGATCGCGCCGCCATGCAGGCGCTGATTGCCGGTCGGCGCGTCCTGGTCACCGGCGCCGGCGGCACTATCGGTTCGGAGCTCTGCCGCCAGATCTCGGGCCTCGGCCCGGCCGGTCTCGCGCTGGTCGATAACGGCGAATACAACCTCTACGCCATCGACCTCGAACTGGCCGAGGCGGCGCCGGCGCTGCCGCGTCGCGCCCATCTCGCCGATGTGCGCGACCGCGCGCGGCTCGCCGGCATCTTCCAGGTGGAACGGCCGGAACTCGTGTTCCACGCCGCCGCCTTCAAGCACGTGCCGCTGGTCGAGGACAATCCGGCCGAGGGCACGCTCTCCAACGTGCTCGGCACCCGCAATGTCGCCGATCTCGCGCAGGAGATCGGCGCCGCGGCCATGGTGCTGATCTCGACCGACAAGGCGGTGGCGCCGGCCAGCGTGATGGGTGCCAGCAAACGCGTGGCCGAGCTCTATTGCCAGGCGCTCGACATCAAGGCGGCGGCGAAGGGCGGCACGCGCTTCGTCGTCGTGCGCTTCGGCAACGTGCTGGGCTCGGCCGGCTCCGTCGTGCCCTTGTTCCAGCGGCAGCTGGCGCGCGGCGGCCCGCTCACGGTCACCGATCCGGAAGCGACTCGTTTCTTCATGACCACCGGCGAGGCGGTGGAGCTGACCCTGCTTGCCTCCGCGCTCGGCCCGCAAAGCGAGGCCCGCGGCAAGATCTTCGTGCTCGACATGGGCGAGCCGGTCAGGATCGCCGACCTGGCACGGCAAATGATCCGCCTCGCCGGCAAGGTGCCGGAGCGCGAGATCGGCATCGTCTATACCGGCCTGCGGCCTGGCGAGAAGCTGCACGAGACGCTCGAGGATCAGGACGAACCGATGAGCCGCACGAAAGTGGAAGGCATCCTGCTCGCCGCGCCGCGGGTGATCGAGCATGCCCTGCTGACGCCTCTGATCGAACAGCTCACGGTGGCCGCCCGCGCGGGGCTCGCGGAAGAGACGAAAGGACTCCTCCATCGCATCGTCCCGGGCTATACCGCCCCCGTCGGCGACGCCCGCGCCGCGGGCTCGCAGAGCTGAAGAAACCGCCACTTCCCAGGCCAGCAGACCATGACCGACCGTCCCGTGCGCCGCGCGTTGATTTCCGTTTCCGACAAGTCCGGATTGGTGGAATTGGGCCGATTCCTGGCCGAACGGGGCGTCGAGATCCTGTCCACCGGCGGCTCGGCCAAGGCGCTTGCCGATGCCGGCGTGAAGGTGCGCGAAGTGGCCGACTACACCGGCTTCCCGGAGATGCTGGACGGGCGGGTGAAGACTCTGCATCCGAAGGTGCATGGCGGGCTGCTCGGCCGCCGCGACCTTGCGTCGCACCGGGACGCGATGTCGAAGCACGCGATCGGCGAGATCGACCTGCTCTGCGTCAACCTCTACCCGTTCGAAGCCACGGTCGCCAAGGGTGCCGGTTTCGACGAGGCGATCGAGAACATCGACATCGGCGGCCCGGCGATGATCCGCTCGGCGGCGAAGAATCACGACGGCGTGGTGGTGATTGTCGATCCGACGGACTACGCGCCGCTTCGGAAGGAGATGACGGAGAAGGGCGGCGCGACCGGCCTCGACTTCCGCCGCCGCCTCGCGGCGAAGGCCTATGCCCGTACCGGCGCCTATGACGCGGCGATCTCGCGCTGGTTCGCCGACCAGCTCGGCGAGGCTTTCCCGGAGCGCGTCGTGCTCGCGGGCGAGCGCAAGGAACTGCTCCGCTACGGCGAGAACCCGCACCAGCAGGCCGCCTACTATGCCGCGCCGCCGCTGCGTCACGGCATCGCCACCGCGCGCCAGGTGCAGGGCAAGGCGCTGTCCTACAACAACCTGAACGATACCGACGCGGCCTTTGAGCTGGTCGCCGAGTTCGATCCGAAGGAAAGCGCGGCGGTCGCCATCATCAAGCATGCCAATCCCTGCGGCGTGGCCCGGGGCGCAAGCCTCGCGGACGCCTATCGCAAGGCGCTGGCCTGCGATCCGGTCAGCGCCTTCGGCGGCATCATCGCCGCCAACCGCATCCTCGATGCCGAGACGGCGACGCTGTTCGCCGACATCTTCACCGAGGTGATCATCGCGCCGGACGCCACGCCGGAAGCGCAGGCCATCGTGGCTAAGAAGAAGAATCTCCGACTGCTGCTCACCGGCGGCGTGCCCGATCCGGCGGCGCCGGGCGTCACCTTCCGCTCGCTCGCCAGTGGTTTCCTCATGCAGAGCCGCGATTCGGGCCGTGTCGCCAAGGCGGCGCTCAAGGTCGTCACCAAGCGGGCGCCGTCCGCGGCCGAGCTCGACGATCTGCTGTTCGCGTTCCGGGTGGCGAAGCACGTCAAGTCGAATGCCATCGTCTATGCGAAGAACCTCGCCACCGTCGGCATCGGCGCCGGCCAGATGAGCCGTGTGGATTCGTCCCGCATCGCCGCCCGCAAGGCGGAGGATGCGGCCAGGGCGGCGGGCGAACAGGGCTCCTGGGCCAAGGGCTCGGTGGTCGCCTCCGACGCTTTCTTCCCCTTCGCCGACGGCCTGCTGGCGGCGGCGGAGGCGGGCGCCACGGCGGTGATCCAGCCCGGCGGCTCGATCCGCGACGACGAGGTGATCGCCGCCGCCGACGAAGCTGGCCTCGCCATGGTCCTCACCGGCATGCGCCACTTCCGGCACTGACGGCCGAGGGCGTTACGCCTCCTTACGCAGCGCCCATTTGACGACCGTCTCCTCGCCGTCGGTGCGGCCGGAGAGGACGAGCTGTTCGGTGCGGCGCGGCGGGCCGTTCTGGCCGAGATAGACGCTTTCCTCGAGGCCGAGCTCGGCGCCGCTGATGCGCAGGCGGAAGCCCATGCCGTCGAGGCGGAGCAGCGCGGCGCGGCCGTCCGCGGTGCGCTGGGCATGCACGCCCGGATGCAGGTGGAAGCGCACGGCGAAGCGCTTGCCGGCGCCGGCCGCGCCGATCAGCCGGTCCTCGCCGCGGATGTCGTCGCCGTCCGGATCGACATACAGCCGGCGGTGATGCAACAGGCCGAAGCGCGCGAGATAGCCGTCATGCCGCGCTTCCAGCCATAGGCCGCCGGCCGATTCGTTCCGCTCCAGCGCGATGTTCGGCGGCGCGCCCGCCTGGCGCCCTTCGGCGTCGAGCTCGATCGAGGCCGCGTCCTCGACCGTCAGGGTCGAATGCGCCGCGGTGGCGCGCAGCGCGCGGTTCCAGTCGCCGCCCACGCGCTCGCTGGCGCCGCAATTGACGATCACCCGGTGCCGCCCGATCGACAGCTCGAAGGCGAGCGGGCTCGCATGCGCGGCGATGCCGGGCGCCGCGGTGCCGGTATCCATGATGGCGATGGTGCGCTTGACCGCCAGCCGCTCGAAGCCGCCATAGGGCAGGCTCGCCGGCGCCTTGCCGGCCGCGTCGGCCTTGCCGAGCGCGACTTCGATCTCGGCCGCCGTTGCTTCCTTGCCGCCGTGGAACAGCGCCAGCCCGCCATCGCCGTGGCGGAAGAAGCGGATCGCCGGGGCCAGCCGGTCGATGCCGTTGCGCAGCACTTCCGGCACGTCCTGCGCCGCGCCGATCAGCGCCTCGCGCGCCGCCACCAGGTCGCGCAGCACGGCGAGATGCAAGCTCGGATTGCGCGAGACATGGGTGCCGTCGGTCAGGATCTGCGCCGCGATCTCGCGCTCCAGCAGCGCGAGGCCGCTGCGCAGCATGGGCCCGCTGTCGGGCAGTGCGATGCCGGCGATGACCAGCGCGCTGCCCACCGCGATGCGCCCCGCGCCCGGCTCGGCTGCCGAAGACGTCCAGCGCAGCAACCGCGCCTGGGCGTTGATGCTGCGCAGCAGCGCCAGGACGAAGCCCTCTTCGGCATCCTCGACCAGGAAGTGGAAGTGGCCGATGAAGGCCATCAGCCGCCGCGCGACGACCGGGGCTGCGAAGGCGATGCCGGTCGCCTGCGGATGCAGCGAGATCCAGGATCCGACCAGGCCGCGCGCATGCCGCCTCGCGGTGTCGCCGCCGGCCGCGGCAAAGTGGCGGAGCCAGGCCATGCCCTCCAGCCGCGCGATGAAGGCGGGGCCGACATCGCGCGGATGCCAGGGCGGCTGGTTCGGCGCGCGCACTTCCTCGCCGGCGAAGCGGAACCGGCCCTGGAAGATCTGGTCGGCTTCCGCGGCGTCGCCGGGCCAGGGATCGGCCGGCGTCGCCGCCAGCGCATGCGGCGGGTGGCGGTCGATCAGCCAGCGATAGACGGGCGTCGTGGCGACTGCGGCGACAAGAGCGCGGGGCAGGGCCACGTCGGCGCTCATGGTCCCGCGCGCAGCCGCGCGATATTGCCGGCATAGGCGGCCGGCCCGCCGCCGAAGCTCGCCGTGCCGGCGACCAGCACGTCGGCGCCGGCCTTGACGGCGAGCTTCGCCGTCTCCGCCGTGATGCCGCCATCGACTTCGAGGTCGATCTCGCGTCCCGACGCATCGATCGCGGCGCGCAGCCGGGCGATCTTGTCGAGCTGCGAGGCGATGAAGCTCTGGCCGCCGAAGCCGGGATTGACGCTCATCACCAGCACCAGGTCGACCATGTCGAGCACGGCGAGCGCCGCCTCGACCGGCGTCGCCGGATTGAGCGAGACGCCGGCCTTCTTGCCGAGCGCGCGGATCGATTGCAGCGAGCGGTGCAGATGCGGCCCGGCCTCGGGATGCACGGTCAGGATGTCGGCGCCGGCCTCGGCGAATTGCGGGAGATACGGATCGACCGGCGAGATCATCAGGTGCACGTCGAAGATCTTCTTCGAATGCGGGCGCAGCGCCTTCACCACCGCGGGCCCGATGGTGAGGTTCGGCACGAAATGCCCGTCCATCACGTCGACATGGATGTAGTCGGCGCCCGCGGCGTCGATCGCGCGCACCTCCTCGCCCAGGCGCGCGAAATCGGCAGAGAGGATCGAGGGCGCGATTCGCACCGGCTTCTGCATGCGCCGTTGCTATCAGCTTGCGCCCGCCATCACAAGGAAGCGCCTTCCTGCCAGGGCGCGCGCGATGCATGGTGAGTTGCCGCAACCGGAGCCTCTCGATCATGCCGCAGCACCATGTCGTCCCGTCCAGCCCCGAGACCTGCCACTGGGGCTATTTCGACGCGGCGCTGCCGCCGGTGGTCACCATCCGCTCCGGCGACCGGGTGACTTATCAGTGCCTCTCCGGCGGGCCGGACGAGCTGCCGCCGGCGCCGTTCGAGGTGCTGCCGGAGCACCGCCTGGTGCATCAGCGGCTGCAGCCCAAGCTCGGCGCGCACATCCTGACCGGGCCGGTCGCGGTGGAAGGGGCGGAGCCGGGCGATTCGCTCGAGATCCGCATCGCCGAAATCGAGCTGCGCTGCGACTGGGGCTGGAACGTGATGCGGCCCTGGCGCGGCACCTTGCCGGAGGATTTCCCGTATACCCGCCGGCTCACCATCCCGATCGACCGCGCCGCCCGCACGGCGGCTTTGCCCTGGGGTGTCACCCTGTCGCTTAAGCCGTTCTTCGGCGTGATCGGCGTGGCGCCGCCGGCCGCCTGGGGACCGCAGAGCTCGATCGAGCCGCGCGCCTTCGGGGGCAATATCGACCTGAAGGAGCTGACCGCCGGATCGACCCTGCATCTGCCGGTGTTCGAACCGGGTGGCCTGCTCTCGGTCGGCGACGGCCATGCGGCACAGGGCGATGGCGAGGTGAATCTGACCGCGCTCGAAACCTGCCTGTCCGGCACCTTCGAGATCCACCTGCGCAAAGGCAGCGGCCTCGCGTTTCCGCGCGCCGAGACGCCGACGCACTGGATCACTCTCGGCCTCGATCCGGATCTCGACGATGCCGCCAAGCAGGCGCTGCGCGAGATGATCAAGCTGCTCGGTGAGCTCGCCCAGATGTCGCCGGCGGATGCCTATGCCTTCTGCTCGCTCGCCTGCGATCTCCGCGTCACCCAGCTGGTGGACGGCAACAAGGGCGTCCACGCCATGATGGAAAAACAACTTATCCGCGTGTGATTTCGCCGGCGCGAACGGCGATGCCATTGCGACTCGACCGTCCGCGCTCACCATTTGGGCACCGGCGGCGGAAGGCGACCGACGGGCGAAGCGCCGGCGACTCGACGGAAATCGAGGCTTTCCGGCAGCCCGCCGGAAGCCGCCGGGAAGGCCGCGCGCAAAGCAGGCACGTCCCGCTACTTTTTGCGGCGCACCGTCGTGTTGCGATGCAGCAATTCTCCTGTTAGCAACTAATCACTTAGATGTAACTCATTGAGACACAAGGCGCGACAATCCGTCGCCCGGGCACCGCACCGCAAAAAATCTCTTGTGTCGTTGTGCGTCGCAGCATATAAAGGTGTCGCCTCATTCGAGGCGTTTCCTCCCTAAACCAACTAGGGCTGCCCTCACCGGCAGCCCTTTTTTTTATGGCCGGAACCGGGCTATTGGTGGGGCACGGAACACCTCGGCGGGTTGAGCGGATGGCGCGGCGGACGCGCAAGCAGGCTTGGTCGGCGCGCGCGCGACGCTGGCGCAACGATATTGCGCGGGTGGCGGCCCAGGGGGTCGACTGGCGGATCGGTGCCGCGGCGGTGGTGGCCTTCGCGCTGGGGCTCGGCGTCGGCATCGGCCTCGCGCCTGACAGCAACCAGCCGCGGCAGGTCGCCGGGCTGACGCCGGTGCCGCCGCCGCTGCCGGGACGGCCGGCGCCCTCATCCCTCCCGGCGCCGCGGCGCGAGCTGCCGCCCGAGGCGATCGCGCCGGC
>QOZS01000067.1 GCA_003576705.1 Desertibaculum subflavum | reverse complement strand
CCCCGACCGCAACGCCGACCGCCGGGACGATTCGCCCCGCACGCGCGAGCTCGGCGCCGGCCGCCCGGTCACCAGCGATCCCGACCGCCTGCCCTCGGCCCCCGGACCGCGCCGCGAAGCGCGCGCGCCACAGGATCGTGGCGGACCGGATCGTGGCGGGCCCGAACGCGGCGAAGCGCAGCGGACCCAGCCCTCGCCGGCCGCGCCTCCTCCGGTCGGACGCACGACGCCCCGGCAGGACGGACCCGATCGCGACCGCGGTGACCGCCAGCGCGCGGCGCCACAGCTCATCGCGCCTTCCGCCGGCACGCCGCCGCGCCCGCCTTCACCCCGCGAGGCCGATACGCGCGAAACCCGCCCGAGCGAAACGGCGCGGCCGGGACCGGACCGTCGCAATTCCGATCGCGGCGAGCAAGGCCGCGAGCGTCCGCCGCCGCGCCTGCAGGCGATGCCCGCGCCCCGCGAGGAGACCAACGTCCGCTCCCGCATGCCGACCGTGCACGGCCCCGGCCATGACCAGGGGCGCATGCCGGACCGAAACGTGACGCGGGACGACCGGCCGCTGCGCACCGCCCCCGTGGCCCGCATCGAGCCGCCCAGCACGCAGCAGCGCCGTTTCGAGGCGCGGCCCGCCGACCAGACCCGCGTCGAGCAACCGCGGGTCGAGCGTCCGCGCGTGGACAGCCCGCGCATGGAAAGTCCGCGCGTCGAGCGGCCGAGGGCGGAGCCGCAGCGCATGGAGCGGCGCGCCGAACAGCCTCGGTCGGACGTGCAGCGCGCGGCGCCGCAGCGGCCCGAACCACCGCAGCGGGCCGAGCCGCCGCAACGGGCGGAACGCCGCGAGCAATCGCGGCGCACCTGCGCGCCCGGCGCCGATTGCTCGCGCTAGATCCTGCTGCCCACAGCCTCTGACTTTCGGGGCCGAGCCTCTATGCTCGGGCCCGGGGAAACGCCGCCAGAGGCAGCATCATGTCGGAGTTCGATTACGTCATCGTCGGCGCCGGTTCCGCCGGCTGCACGCTCGCCGCGCGGCTGAGCGAGGATCCTGCCGTCACCGTGCTGTTGCTGGAGGCCGGCGGGCGCGACAGCAATATGTGGATCCACATCCCGGTCGGCTATGTGAAGACGCTCGACATGCCGGGCCTCAACTGGCGCTTCCAGACCGAGCCCGACCCCTACACCTATGACCGGCCGATCCCGATCCCGCGCGGCCGCGTGCTCGGCGGGTCGAGCTCGATCAACGGCATGGTCTATGTGCGCGGCCAGGCGCGCGACTACGACGGCTGGGCCCAACTCGGCAATCGCGGCTGGTCGTGGGACGACGTGCTGCCCTATTTCCGCAAGTCGGAGAACTGGGAAGGCGCGCCGGCCGATTGGCGCGGTTCGGGCGGGCCGCTCAACACCCGCGACCAGTACGAGAAGGCGGAGATCCTCGACGCCGTGATCGCCGCCGCGGCGGAGCGCGGCTGGCCGGCCAATCCCGACTACAACAGCGGCAACCAGGAAGGCTTCGGCTATTTTCAGGTGACGCAGAAGGACGGCCGCCGCTGGTCGGCCAAGCGCGCCTATCTGGAGCCCGCGATGCAGCGGCCCAATCTGAAGGTCGAGATCGAAGCGCATACGACCGGAATCACCTTCGAGGGCCGGCGCGCCACCGGCATCACCTATCTGCAGGGCGGGCAGCCGCGCACGGCCAAGGCGCGGCGCGAAGTGATCCTCGCCGCCGGCGCTGTGCAGTCGCCGCAATTGCTCGAACTCTCCGGCATCGGCCGGCCCGAGGTGCTGCAGGCGCAGGGCATCGCGGTGCGTCACGCGCTCAATGGCGTCGGCGAGAACTATCAGGATCACTACATCGTCCGCATGGTCTGGCGCGCCAAGAACACGATCACGCTGAACGAACAGACCCGCGGCCTGAGCATGGTCAAGGAGGTGGCGAAATACGCGCTGACGCGGCGCGGCATCCTCACCACCACGGCCGGCGTCGTCTGCGGCTATGTGCGGACGCGGCCGGAGCTGGAGACGCCCGACGTGCAGTACACGATCGCGCATGCGAGCTTCAAAGACCCGGTGAAGCGCATCTTCGACCGCGAGCCCGGCCTGACCATCGGCCCGTGCCAGCTCAGGCCCGACAGCCGCGGGTCTATCCACATCAAGTCGCCGGACCCGCTGAGCGCCCCGGCGATCCGGCCCAACTTCCTCGCCGTCGAGAGCGACCGCCGGTCGCTGATCGGCGGCATGAAGATCGCGCGCGAGATCACCGCGGCACCGGCGCTCGCTCGCTTCATCGCCAGCGAGGTGGAGCCGGGCAACGCCGCCCGCAGCGACGACGAGATCCTCGACTATGCGCGGCGCAAGGGTGTCACCGTCTACCACCCGGTCGGCACCGCGAAGATGGGTCAGGACAGCATGGCCGTGGTCGACGACCGACTCCGCGTGCACGGCATCGACGGCCTGCGTGTGGTCGACGCCTCGATCATGCCGATCCTCATTTCCGGCAACACCAACGCACCGGTCATGATGATCGCCGAGAAGGCCGCCGACATGATCAAGCAGGACGCCAAGGCCGGCGCGGCGCGGGCGGCTTAGAACCAAGTGCGTCAGAACTCCGCATAGATCTCGATGACGTTGTCCTCCGGGTCGCGGAAGAACAGCGTGCGATGGCGGAATTTCGGCACATCGGTCGGCCCGCGGAGAATCGGCACGCCCTGCGCGACCAGCTCGGCATGACAGGTGTCGACGGCTGGCGGCGGCACGCGAAAGGCGAGCTGCACCGCCGCCGATCCAGGTACCGAGTTGCCGTCGTGCCAGGCGGCCCACTGCCCGCGCGGCCTGAGGGTGAGCAGGGTGGCGCCGACCCGGAAGCTGACCCAGTTCTCCTGGTCGGTCTCGATCGGGAAATGCATGATGTCGCGGTAGAAGGCCTTGGTTTCCGCCAGCTTGTTGCAGAGCAACACGGCGTAATCGAAATTATGGATGTCGCTCAGGCTCACTGCGGCCCCCTCGTTTTTCCTACCCGCCTCGATTGTACAACCCGTGACGCCTGCTACAGAAATGTAACTGATGGCGTCCGAAGGTCACGTGCACGCTTGGGAAAGGGTCCCCATGCTGCTATGCAGCATAAGCGACCCTCCGAAAGGCGGCGGCATGAAGGTCTGGTTCATCACCCATCCGGAAGTGGCGATCGACCCGGCCGTGCCGGTGCCGGAATGGCCGCTTTCGGACAAGGGCCGGCGGCGCGCCACGGCGATGCTGCAGCAGCCCTGGGTGCCGGAGATCCAGTTCCTCGCCTGCAGCCATGAGCGCAAGGCGATCGACACCGCCGAGATCCTGGCGACGCATGCCGACCTGCCGCTCGCCATGTTCGAAGGGCTGGAGGAGAACGACCGCTCCGCCACCGGCTATCTGCCCCCGGCCGAGTTCCAGGCGATAGCGGACCGTTTCTTCGCACATCCCGACGAGAGCATCCGCGGCTGGGAGACCGCCCGCGCGGCGCAGGCCCGCATCGTCGCGGCGGTCGACCGCGTGGTCGCGGCGGCGGCGCCGCTCGGCGGCGATGTCGCCATCGTCGCGCATGGCGGGGTCGGCGCGCTGCTGCTCTGCCACCTGAAGGATTGCGCGATCAGCCGCCGCGAGGACCAGCCGGGCGCGGGCGGCGGCAACTACTTCGTGTTCGACATGCCGGATGGCCGCCTGCGCCAGGGCTGGCGCGCGATCGACGCGATCGAGGCGCCGATCCTGGCCGCCGCCGGCTGAACCCCTCGCCAAACCGAATCGGCGCATAATCCTCCGGCTCGGATGGGGGATGGGCATGTGGCGATGGGGAGGGCTGCCGCTCGCGGCGGCCCTGGCTTGCATGGCGGCCGCCGCGCTCGCGCTGCCGCTCGAGATCCAGACATTTCCGAGCGGGCGCTATGTCAGCGGCGGCGTCGGCAGCGACGAGCAGGCGCAGATGGAGCGTCTGCGCGATGAGTTCAACCTGCGCATCCTCACCGCGCGCCGGAAGTCGGGCGAGTTTCTCGCCGATGCCAGGGTCACCATCATGCAGCGCGGCCGTACCGTGCTGGAGACGGTGATGACGGGGCCGCTGATGCTGGTCGAGCTGCCGCCGGGGTCCTATGCCGTGCGCGTCGAAGTGGAAGGCAAGCCGATCGACCAGACGGTGGTGATCGAGCCCCGCGACGGGCGCGAGCTTTATCTCTATTGGGACTAAGCTGTCGCGTTGCCCCCAATTTCTCCGAGTGTCCTCCAATTCCCTGTACAGGCGATGCGCGCGCGCTTTCCGACCGCCCTGCTGTTCGACCTCGACGGCACCCTGCTCGACACCGATGCGCTGCATTTCGACGCCTGGAACTGCGTGCTCGCCGGCCACAGCCGCGCCATCCCGCTCGAATTCTACCGCCGCCACATCATGGGCGCGGCCAACGAGGCGATCATGGCGGCACTGTTTCCAGAGCTCGGCACCGACGCGGCGATGCGCGAGATCGAAGCCAAGGAAGCGGCTTTCCGGGTGAGCCTCGGGCAAGTCGCGCCGATGCCCGGCCTGGCGCGCTTGCTCGACTGGGCCGAGGCGCGCGACCTGCCGACCGCCGTCGTCACCAACGCGCCGCGCGCCAATGCCGAGCTGATGCTGGCGGCGCTGGGCTTATGCGACCGATTCGACACGCTGGTGATCGGCGACGAGCTCGCGCACGGCAAGCCGCACCCGCTGCCCTACTTGACCGGCCTGGAGAAGCTCGGCGCCGCGCCCGACACCGCGCTCGCCTTCGAGGATTCGGTCAACGGCATCCGCGCCGCCGCCGGCGCCGAGATCGTCACCTTCGGCATGCTCGGCGCCTTCGACGAGGCGACGCTGCGCGAGCATGGCGCCGCGCATGTGATCCACGATTTCGAGGATGCGCGGTTGTGGGCGGTTTTGCAGGAACCACCCGCCGGGCGTTCTCGCTAAGCGGCCCTGCCGACAGGCTTCGCGCGATTGATGCGCGCGCGCCGTTCCGGCGTATTCAGCGCCGCCCAGAGATCGCTGCGGCGCTGGAGGTTTAGCCAGAAGTCCGGCGTGTTGCCGAAAGCCCGCGCGAGCATCAGCGCCGTGTCCGCCGTAACCGCGCGGCGATCGTTGCACAATTCGTTGACATGCTTGCGCGGCACACCCATCGCATCGGCTAGCGCGCCTTGGGTCAAGCCGAGCGGAACCAGGAATTCCTCGGCGAGGATCTCGCCCACGGTCGCCGGCTTCCGCTTGGTCATCAACTTGGGTTCCTCATCGATAGCTGTGGTCGTCCAAATAGACCTCGAACGCGTGTCCCTCGCCGCCGTCCCAGCGAAAAGCCAGACGCCACCTTTCATTGACCCGGATCGAGTGCCAGCCGGCAAGCCGACCGCTCAGCTTCTCGAAGTGATTGCTGGGCGGTATCCGCAAATCCTGGTCGCATGTGGCATCATCCAACATCTGAGGGCGGCGAAACAATCGGTCGGCGATGTTAGCCGGCACGCGCTTTCCCCGCATGTGAGGCTCTCAGCCCTTCGCGCAGCCGAAACCTTCCATGTGCTTCCGCCGGTCGAAAGGTCGGGGATGCCGGAGTGGACGAAGCCGGCATATTCCCCAGGACGGGTTGCGGCGTCGCAATTTTATTGCGCTTAACTCCACTTTCTGCTATTATTCGGGCGCTCTTTGAATGTGTGAATAAGTGTGTGCGGTGCAGCCGCATCGGTGACAGTGCTGCGGTCGCATCCTGTTGCCTGAAGCGGCGCTCGCCTCGCCGCTGCGCAGGGACCAGCATCGCGCCAACTGCGCCCGGGGCGCACTTGCGGGCACACAGATCCAGCAAAATCAACAGCTTAGATCCCGCGGGCGTCCCCAGAACTGGCCAGAAAGGGCCAAAACTGGCAGGAAACTGGTTCAAATAGGCAATCTCTGGGCTCTTTCAGGCAGAGAACTGGTCGTCACAGGCGCAAACTGGCTTCCATCGGCAGCGCGTCACAGAGCCCGCAGAACCGTTGCGCGCCCCGCACCTCGCCGCTATAAGCGCGCACTCTCGTCGGGCGGGCTGGCGGGGCATGCCATGTCCGCCCCGAAGCGCACTCCAGCGTAAGGATGCCAAATGCCCAAGATGAAGACCAAGAGCGGCGCCAAGAAGCGCTTCTCGCTCACCGCGTCTGGAAAGGTGCGGGCAGGCCAGGCCGGCAAGCGGCACGGCATGATCAAGCGGACCAACAAGCACATCCGGAACCAGCGCGGGACCACCATCCTGGAGCCGGGTGACAGCAATCTGATCCGCAAGTTCTTCCTGCCGAACGGCTGACGGAGGCCTGACCCATGTCCCGCGTGAAGAGGGGCGTCACCGCCCATGCCCGCCACAAGAAAGTCCTGAAGCTCGCCAAAGGCTATCGCGGCCGTGGCCACAAGGCGTTCCGCGTCGCCATCGAGAAGGTCGAGAAGGGGCTGCAATACGCCTATCGCGACCGCCGGGCGAAGAAGCGGAATTTCCGCGCGCTGTGGATCCAGCGCATCAACGCCGCGGCGCGCGATCACGGTCTGACCTATTCCCGATTTATGAGCGGCCTCCGGCTCGCCGGGGTGGAGATCGACCGCAAGGTGCTGGCCGATCTCGCCGTCAAGGAGCCCGAGGCCCTGAAGTCCCTCGCGGCTCAGGCGCAGGCTGCCCTCGAGAAGGCTCAGCCGGCGAAGGCCGCGTAAGCCGGCCCTGCGGCGAACGTCTATCAGCTGAGTGACTAGGGGCCGGCCGCAAAGCCGGCCCCATTTCGTATGCAGGCCCCGTTTCGTATGCAGGCCCCCGTTACGTAAACAGGATTGACGATGCAGGACGTGACGAAGCTGGAAACCGAGCTGCTGGCCCGCATCGAGGCGGCGGCGACGCTCGATGCGCTGGAGGCGGAGCGCGTCGGCGCGCTCGGCCGCAAGGGCCGCATCACCGAGCTCATGAAGGGGCTCGGCGGCATGGAGGCGGAGGCGCGCAAGAGCTTCGCCGCCGAGCTGAACCGCACCAAGGACCGCGTCGCCGACGCGCTGGCGACCCGCAAGGAAGCGCTGGCCGCCAAGGCGCTCGACGCGCGGCTCGCGGGCGAGCGGATCGACATCACCCTGCCGCCGGCGCCGGAGCCGCAGGGCCGCATCCACCCGGTCAGCCAGGTGATCGACGAGATCACCGAGATCTTCGCCGCCATGGGCTTCACCATCGCCGAAGGCCCGGACATCGAGGACGACTTCCACAATTTCACCGCCCTCAACATCCCGCCGGATCATCCGGCGCGGCAGATGCACGACACCTTCTATCTGCCGGAGAAGCCGGACGGCTCGCGCCTGCTGCTGCGCACGCATACCTCGCCGGTGCAGATCCGCAGCATGCAGGCGGGACCGCCGCCGCACCGCATCGTGGTGCCCGGCCGCACCTACCGCATCGACAGCGACGCGACCCACACGCCGATGTTCCACCAGATCGAAGGCCTGGTGATCGACCGCGACATCCATATGGGCCACCTGAAAGGCACCTTGGCCGAGTTCTGCCGCGCCTTCTTCGAGGTGGAGCGGGTCAACATGCGCTTCCGCCCCTCCTACTTCCCGTTCACCGAGCCCTCGGCCGAAGTCGATATCGGCTGCGACCGCTCCGGCGGGCAGATCCGGATCGGCGAGGGCTCCGACTGGCTGGAGATCCTCGGCTGCGGCATGGTGCATCCCAAGGTGCTGGAGGCCGTCGGCATCGACCCGAACGAGTGGCAGGGCTTCGCCTGGGGCATGGGGATCGACCGCATCGCCATGCTGAAATACGGCATTCCCGACTTGCGCGCCTTCTTCGACAGCGACCTGCGCTGGCTCCGGCATTACGGCTTCCAGGCGCTCGACCTGCCCCGCCTCGGCGAGGGGCTCAGCCGATGAAATTCACGCTTCGCTGGCTCAAGGAGCATCTCGACACCACGGCCGATACCGCGGCGGTATGCGAGGCATTGACCGGCCTCGGCCTCGAGGTCGAAGGCATCAACGATCCGGCCAGGGACCTCGCCGAGTTCGTGGTCGGCTACGTGGTGAGCGCCGAGCAGCATCCGAACGCCGATCGCTTGCGCGTCTGCAAGGTCGATATCGGCAAGGGCGATCCGATTCAGGTGGTCTGCGGCGCGCCCAATGCGCGCACCGGCATGAAGGGCGTGTTCGCCCGCTCCGGGCTCCGCATCCCCGGTACCGGGCTCGACCTCAAGGCATCGAGCATCCGCGGTCAGGCCTCCAACGGCATGCTCTGCTCGGCCCGCGAGATGGGCATCTCGGACGAGCACGAAGGCATCATCGAGCTGGCGGCCGATGCGCCGGTCGGCAAACCCTTCGCGCCCTTCATGGGCCTCGACGATCCGGCGATCGAGATCAAGCTGACGCCGAACCGGCCCGACTGCCTCGGCGTGCGCGGCATCGCCCGCGACCTTGCCGCCAAGGGCCTGGGCAAGCTGAAGCCGCTCGACACGTCAGCGGTGCCCGGCAAGTTCGACAGCCCGATCAAGGTGCGGCTCGACTTCGCGGGCGGCGACAACACGCCCTGCCCGCTCTTCGTCGGCCGGTATGTGCGCGGCGTGACGAACGGGCCGAGCCCGGAATGGCTGCAGAAGCGGCTGCGCGCCATCGGCCTCAGGCCCATCTCGGCGCTGGTCGACATCACCAACCTGATCACCTACGACCTGAACCGGCCGCTGCACGTCTTCGACGCCGACAAGGTGAAGGGCGATATCCGCCCGCGCCTCGCCAAGCCGGGCGAAGAGCTGCTGGCGCTCGACGGCAAGACCTACAAGCTCGACGGCGAGGTCTGCGTCATCGCCGACGACAACGGGCCGGAAGGCCTCGGCGGCGTGATGGGCGGCGAGCATTCCGGCGTGACGCCGGAGACGAAGAACGTGTTCATCGAAGCGGCGCTGTTCGACCCCGTGCGCACCGCCGCGACCGGCCGCAAGCTCGGCATCAATTCCGATGCGCGCTATCGCTTCGAGCGCGGCGTCGATCCGGAATTCGTCGTGCCGGGCATGGAGGTCGCCACCCGCCTGGTGATCGAGCTCTGCAGCGGCGAGCCGAGCCACAACGTGATCGCCGGCGCCGCGCCCGAATGGCGGCGCAATTATCGCCTGCGCGGCAGCCGCGTGCGCGATCTGGGCGGCCTCGACGTGCCGCTGGCGGAGCAGCAGGCGATCCTCGGCCGGCTCGGCTTCGAAACCAGGCCGGCGTCGGACGGCCTCGATGTCGTGCCGCCCGCCTGGCGCCCCGACGTGCATGGCGAGGCCGATCTGGTCGAGGAAGTGACCCGGGTCGTCAGCTACGACGCGGTCCCGGCCGTGCCGCTGCCGCGCCGGCCGGTGATCGCGACGCCGGCCGTCAATCTGGCGCAGCGCCGCGTGCGCATCGCGCGGCGCGCGCTCGCCGCACGCGGTCTGGTCGAGGCCGTCACCTATTCCTTCATCGCCCGCGCCCATGCCGAGGCCTTTGGCGGCGGCAGGCCCGAGCTGATGCTGGCCAATCCGATCGCCGCCGATCTCGACGCCATGCGGCCGTCGATCCTGCCCGGCCTGATCGCCGCGGCGGGCCGCAACGTGGCGAGAGGCATTGCCGATGTGGCGCTGTTCGAGGTCGGCCCGCAATACGGCGACGACACGCCTGCGGGTCAGCGCATTGTCGCGAGCGGTATCCGCCGCGGCCAGACGGGTGCGCGTCACTGGCAGCAGAAGCCGGGCGACGTCGACGCCTTCCTGGCCAAGGCCGATGCCGCCGCCGCATTGGCGCAGCTCGGCATCGCGGTCGATACGCTGCAGAGCGCGGCCGAGGCGCCGGCTTGGTATCACCCCGGCCGCTCAGGCGCGTTGAAGATGGGGCCGAAGACGGTGCTGGCCTGGTTCGGCGAGCTGCATCCGGCGGTGCTGGAGAAGCTCGACGTGCGCGGTCCCCTGGTCGGCTTCGAGGTCTTCCTCGACGCGCTGCCGGCGCCGAAGCAGAAGGCGGGCCGCACCCGGCCGCCGCTCGCCGCTTCCGACTTCCCCGCTGTCGAGCGCGATTTCGCCTTCGTGGTCGACCGCGCCGTTGCGGCCGGCGAGATCGTGCGGGCGGTGCGCGCCGCCGACCGGGCGCTGATCGCCGACGCCTCGGTCTTCGATCTCTACGAGGGGCCGGGCGTGGCCGAAGGCAAAAAATCGGTCGCCGTCGCCGTCCGGCTGGAGCCGAAGGACCGCACGCTCACCGATGCCGAGATCGAAGCGACCGCGGCCAAAGTGGTGGCGAGCGTCGCCAAACAGACGGGTGCGAGCTTGCGCTGACGGGCGTCAGCGGCGCAACGGATCGCGCGAATCCCGGGTCGGCACCGGCTTCGGGCGCGGCGTGGCAAGCATGCCCTTGTGGGCGCCATCCGGATCCGAACGGTCGTTGATCACCATCCAGTAGCCGACATAGCCGATGCCGAGGCAGACGAACAGAAAGGCGATGCCGGTGATCATCGGGCTCCTCCGCTGGTTGCCGGGATGCGGGCCGGGCCAGCCATGAAACCGGCCGGTCGCGGCGCCAGCCTCAGAACCTGGGCATGCGTCGCAACGGCAAGGATGCCGAGGTACCACCAGCCGTCGTAGTAGGCGAGCGACAGGAACGTGCCGCCGACCACGTAGGCGACCAGCGATGCCTGCAGCATGGCGCCCAGATCGCGAGCCCAGGCGAGTTCCGGCACGTTCCGGGCCAGACGCATGACTCGCGAAGAATAGAACCACGTGCAGGCAATGAGACCGAGATGCAGCAGGAAGCCCGCCGCGCCGTTCTCGACCAGCATCTCGACATGGCTGTTGTGCACGGCGCGAGCCGTCGCGCCGGGGGAGTACTTGTCGACGACGGCCTGGGAATGGGTGACGCGGAAGCCGCCGCCGAACAGCGGATTGCCGGCGGTGATCTTCAAGGCGGCGCCCCAGATTTCGATGCGCGACATCGCGGAGCCGTCTTCCTGGTACGAGCCGATGGTCTGCATGCGGTCGAACCACCGCTCCGGCGCCGCCGCGAACACGCCGGCAACGCCCAGGGCGAACAGGACGGTGAACAGCATTTTCTGCCGGCTGCGCCACCACAGGACGATGCCCATCGCCGTCAGGCCGAGCAGTCCGCCGCGCGAATAGGTGAAGATCGCCGACATCGCGGTCAGCAGCATGGCGGCGAGAAGCCCGAGGCGAACAGCCGCGTGGGCCGAGTGAACCCGCAGGTAGTTCATCAGCGGCACGACCATGATCATGGCCAGCGCCAGATGGTTGTTGTCGGTGATGTAGGAGTGCTCCGGGCCGTAGACCCGGTTTTCGCCGCCGCTCATCAGCGTGAACACGCCGCCCTTCACGCCATAGAAGCCAAGCGACAGGCACAGGATCCATACCAGGGCATGAATCCGGGTCTTGCTCGTGGCCATGCTGGCCACCAGCACCGACATGATGAGCGTCTTCACCACGAGATCCCACTTGTCCCACGCAATTGACGGGACCAGCGCAAATGCCGTCGAGATGGTCACGACCGGGACCATCGCCATGAAGATCATCGTGACGCCGTTGAACGCGATGCGCTTGGGCTCCTTCGAGAGGAGCCAGCCGACGATCGTCGCCACGCCGACCAACATCGCCACCGGCAGCGACGCGGCGAAGCCCCACACCTCGCGATGCGGGTTCATGATCGAAACCCAGGTCCACAGGAGGGCGCCAAAGAACGGATGCCAAAGCGCCACCGGGATGTAGCTCAGCAACATTACCGTGAGCGCCAAGCTACGCATGGCGACCCCCGCGGGCCGAGATGTCGATGGTCGCGTGGCTCAGGTTCGACAGTGGGCGAACTCCAGGATCTGGTGCCTTCAGCATATTAAGCGACCGGGACCGACCACCAAGCTGCAGAATTATCGGGCAAGAGATTGAATCAAGCGGCGAAAGGTTAACGATTCTGATTGTCCGGCACCGCGGAGCGATCCGCGGCGAGCTGCAATTCCATCCACCTGAGGATATCGGCCGTCACCTCGTCACGATTGGTTTCATTCAGCAGCTCATGCCGGGCGCCGGGATAGAGGCGGCTCGCGACGGAAGCCACGCCAACGCGCCGATAGCCCGCAACCAGCGGTTCCAGCCCCCTTCCCCCATCCGAGAGCGGGTCGGCATCGCCCGCAGTCAAGAGGATCGGCAGGCCCTTCGGCACGCCCCGCCGATGTCGGTCGCTGCAGATACGGGCCAGCGCGTCCAGCAGATCGATCCAGAATTGCGTCGTGACGTCGAAGCCGCATAGCGGATCGGCAATATAGGCGTCGACCTCGGCCGGGTCGCGCGTAAGCCAGTCGAATTCGGTGCGGGGATTGGGAAATCTCTGGTTGAAGGCGCCGAAGACCTGTTGCGTCATCAACCGACTATGCCCCCTGGCCCCAAGGCGCAGGCGCTCGATACGGGCGACCAGCCGGCCAACCGGCCGCGGCGCGGTGCCGTTCGATCCGCACAACACCACCCCGGCGAGCGTCGCGCCCTGTCCGGCGATGAAGTCCTGGGCGACGAAGGAGCCCATCGAATGCGCGAACAGCAGAACCGGAATGCCGGGCCACGCCGCACGGGCCGCCGATTGCACTGCGCCGAGATCGGCCACGACCTTGGCCCAGCCGTCGCGCTCGGCGAAGAATCCGAAATCGGCGGGCGTCGCCGCCGTCTCGCCATGGCCGCGATGGTCATGCGCGATCACGGCGAAGCCGGCCCCGCACAGGGCTTCGGCGAAGCGCCGGTAGCGACCGGAATGCTCCGCCATGCCGTGGGAGATCTGCACGATCGCCCGCGGTGCCGCCGGCGCCGCACGGCGGATGCGGAGGCGGGTGCCGTCCGCGACGGTCAGGAAATCCGCCTGCATCGCTGCCGGCCTCTAGTAATCGCCCCGGCCGCCGCCATAGGGGTAGCAGCGCTCGCGCTCTAGGCTCAGACCATAGTGCCGCCCCAAGGCCTCGATCGCCTCGCGATGATCGGGATAGGGGTCGCGGTTGCCCGGGCCGACGATGATGATGCGAAAGCCCGACTCCTCCTTGCCCTCCGGCGGCAGCATCGCCGTCGCCAGGCCGTTGCCCTGGCCATCCCGCAAGGTCAGGAACAGCGGCATGGCGCGACGGATGTGCTTCTTGAGGCCGATCTCCTGCTCGATATAGACGGGCGAGGTCGGCACATAGCTCTGCCGTGCGCGGCTCTCCTCGCGCAGGAAGTGCTTATCCACCGCATGATCCATCAGCGCCGATTCCGCCGCCGCCTCGGCGGCGGTGGCGATGCGAAACCAGGTGCGCCCTTTCGAAGCATCGCAAACGTAATCCATGCTTCACGCCCCGCAGACTCGGGCCGCCGCAAAGGCAACCGCCCGAGGCCTGAGAACTAGCAGAAGCGCGGCCGCCTCGCACCCCGTTCCATCACACTCTGCCCAAATCAGAAGGCGATCACGTTGCGCGCCACGGCACCGGTCTTGAGCTGGGCGAAGGCGTCGTTGATCTGGCCGAGCGAAAGCCGGCCCGAAATCAGCCGGTCGAGCTTGAGGTCGCCGCGCAGGTAGAAATCGACCAGGCGCGGCATGTCGACGCGGAACCGGTTCGAACCCATGGCCGAGCCCTGGATCTTCTTCTCGCCCAGGAATTCGGGCCCGTGCAGCTCGATCTTGGTGCCGACCGGGATCATGCCGATGATGGTCGCGGTGCCGCCGCGCGCCAGCATCTTGAAGCAGTCCTCGGCCGTCTTCTTCAGGCCGACGCATTCGAAGGAATACTGCACCCCGCCGCCGGTCATCTCCTTCACCTGCGCCACCGGGTCGCCGGCCGAGGCATCCACCACGTCGGTGGCGCCGAACTCCTTCGCCAGGTTGAGCTTCGAGCCGACCATGTCGATCGCGATGATACGCCCGGCGCCGGCGATCGCAGCACCGTTCACCGCCGCCAGCCCGATGCCGCCGAGACCGACCACGGCGACGGTATCGCCTGGCCGCACCTTGGCGGTGTGGAACACGGCGCCGACCCCGGTCATCACCCCGCAGCCGATCAGCGCCGCGCGGTCGAGCGGCATGTCGGGGCGCACCTTCACCAGCGAATGCTCGTGCACCAGCATGTGATCGGCATAGGACGACAGGTTGATGAACTGCATAAGCGGCCCGCCCTTCAGGCTCAGACGTTGCGCCGCCTTGGGGTCGCGCTTGGTCGTCGGGCTCTGGCAGAGCGACATGCGGCCGGTGAGGCAGTATTCGCACTCGCCGCAGAAGGTGGAGAGGCAGGTGATGACGTGGTCGCCCTTCTTCACATAGGTCACGTCCTCGCCGACCTCCTCCACCACGCCGGCCGATTCATGGCCCAGCACGCAGGGACAGGGATGCGGATAGAGCCCCTCGATGAAGTGCAGGTCGCTGTGGCAGACGCCGGCAAAGGCGGTGCGGATCAGCACTTCGCGCCGGCCCGGCTTGTCGATCTCGATCTCCTCGATCACGAGGGGCTCGTGCGCCTTGTACATGACCGCGGCCTTGGCCTTCATTGTCTCCTCCCATGAAATTCCTGCGGCAAACCCTAGCGCAGGTCGCAGCCCTTCAGGAAGCCGATCAGCGCCTCGTTCACTTCCGCCGGGCGCTCCTGTTGGATCCAGTGGCCGGCGCCTTCGATCAGGAGCTTGCCGCGCAAGCCGGGCAGGCTCTGCTCCAGCTTCTCCAGCGCGGCCTTGCCGGCCGGCCCGCGGATCACGCCGTCGCGCGTGCCGGCGATGAAGAAGGATGGCTGGCGGATCGACGCGCCGGCCCAGGGCGCCAGCAACTGCCAGGACCGGTGCACTGCGCGGTACCAGTTGAGGCCGCCGCGGAAGCCCGCCCGGGAAAATTCGCCGGCATAGAAGTCGAGATCGGCCTCGGTCAGCCACTCGGGCAGCACGTCCGGCTCGATCGTGGTGTCGAGCAATCCGCCGCCCTCCGGTACCGTGGCGTTCCATTGGAAGCTTTCGGGCGGGCTGCCGGAGGCGGAATAGAGAACGCGCCGCAGGGTCGCCTTGGGATCGCGCTCGAACTCCGCCTCGGCGACACCGGGCTGCTGGAAATACATGATGTAGAAGCGGTGCAGCCCCTGCTTCTTGAGCATGTCGGTCAGGCTGATGGCGCCCCGCGGACTGTACGGCACCGACAGGCCGGCCACGGCACGGAACATGTCGGGCCGCATCAGCGCGGTGTTCCAGGCCGCCGGCGCGCCCCAGTCGTGACCGACGATCGCCGCCGTCTCGGCGCCCAGCGCTTTGACCAGACCGACCAGGTCGCCGGCATGGTGCAGCATTGTGTAGTCGTCGATAGAGGCCGGCGCGGTCGTCTTGCCGTAGCCGCGCATGTCCGGCGCCACGGCGCGGAAGCCGGCTGCCGCCAGCGCGGTCAGCTGGTGGCGCCAGGAATACCAGCTCTCGGGCCAGCCGTGGCAGAGCAGGACCAACGGCCCCTCGCCCTCCTCCACCACGTGCATCGAGATGCCGTTGACGTCCAGCTGATGATGCTTGCGGGCCATGCGCGTCTCCTCCGGGGGCGAGCCTAGCCCGCGGCTCTGCTAAGGTGAAATCATGTCGTTCGATGCGCTGTCGATTCTCGCCGGTCTCGTCCTCGGCCTGCTCGCGGGCGCGGGTCTCGCCTGGGCCGTCGCGGCCCGCCGGGCGGCTCATCTGCGCGCCGAAGGGGAAAGCGCGCGCATTGCCGCGGCCGGGGCAGAGGCACGGCTCGCCGCCGAATCCCGCGCGCACGAAGAACGCCTGCGCGGGCTTGAGAGCGTGCACGCGGAGATCGAGCGCAAGCTGACGGCCATCGCCGATGCCGCCCTGCGCCAGAACAGCGCGAGCTTCCTGGACTCGGCCAAGCAGCTGTTCGAGGCGCAGAAGACCGCGCTGGCGAGCGAGGCCGAGACGCGCCGCGCCGGTCTCGATGCGCTGCTCAAGCCGGTGACCGAAACGCTGACCCAGTATCAGGAGCGGCTCGCCGAGGTGGAGAAGGCGCGGGCCGAGGCCTATGGCGGCCTGACCGGCCAGATCACCCAGATGGCGCTGGCACAGGATGCGGTCCGGAGCGAGGCGCAGAAGCTGACCAATGCGCTGCGGGCAGCGCCGAAGACGCGCGGCCGCTGGGGCGAGCACCAGCTGCGCAACGTGATGGAACTGGCCGGCATGGCCGAGCATGTCGACTTCGCGACGGAAACGAGCTTCCAGCGCGACGACGAGCGGCTCCGGCCCGACGCGATCATCAACCTGCCGGGCGGCCAGCGGATCGTGATCGATGCCAAAGCGTCGATGTCGGCCTATCTCGACGCCGTCGAGACGACCGACGAGGCGCTGCGCGAGCAGCTGTTGCGCAAGCACGCCCAGGAATTGCGGGGCCAAGCGGACCGGCTGGGCTCCAAGGAGTACTGGGCGCAACAAGGCATGACCACCGACTTCGTCGCCATGTTCGTGCCCGGCGACAACTTCTTCGCCGCGGCGATGGAGCGGGATCCCGACCTGTTCGCCAACGCGATCGCCCGGCGCGTCATCATCGTGACGCCGACCACATTGGTGGCGCTTGCCAAGACGGTGGCGCTCGGCTGGCGCCAGCAGGCGGTCGAGCGCAACGCGCTGGCAGTGTCGGAACTGGGCCAGGAACTCTATCGCCGCCTACAGACCATGGGCGACCACGTGTCGGCCCTCGGCCGCGCACTGCAGGACACGGTGCAGAAGTACAACGCCTTCGTCGGCAGCCTGGAGACCAACGTCCTGCCGCAGGCGCGCCGGTTCAAGGAGTTGCAGGTCGAGACCGGCGGCAAACAGATCACCGAGGCGAAACCGATCGAGCTTGCCGTCCGCGAGCCGCGCGCCGATCGCGACCTCCAGATCAGCAAGCCGAAGGTGGGCGCCTTCTGAGCGCTATCGGCGCTGCTCGTAGAGCGTGGCGGCGCGCTTGCGGTCCTCCTCGCTCATCTCGCGTTCGAGCAGGATGAGGTTGCGCTGCGCCTCGCGCAGGCCCCGGTCGGCGGCGAGCCGCCACCAGGCATGCGCTTCGGCGGCATCGCGCGCGATGCCCTGGCCCAGGCGGTAGAGGTCGGCCAGGTTGAACATCGCCTGCGCATGTCCGGCCTCCGCCGCGCGGGCGTACCAGCGCACGGCCTCGCGCGCATCCTGCGGCACGCCGAAGCCGCGATCGTACAGCGCGCCGAGCGCGAAGGCGGCGTTGGCCGTGCCCTGCCTGGCAGCGTCGCGATAGGCCTCGGCCGCGCCTGGCGGATCGGCCGCCGTCCCCAAACCCTTTTCGAGATGGAAGCCCAGCATCAGCTGGGCGGAAGCGAACCCCTGCGCCGCCGCCTTGCGCAGCCACGCCACCGCGGCTGAGTTGTCGGCGGCCCCGAAACGCCCGGCCGAGAGCCAGAGCGCCAGCCGGTACTGCGCCCGGTCGAGCCCGCTCTCGGCCGCCTCGACGACCAGGCGATGGCCGCGCTCGGAATCCGGCTCGCCTGCCGCTCCGTCGACCAATGCCAGGCCGAGCGTCAGCTTGGCGTTGGGCACGTCGCGCGCCACCGCCTTCTCCAGCCACTCCACGGCGGCATGCGGGTCACGCGGACCGGCGCTGCCTTCCAGCAGAACCATGCCGTAATTCGCCTGCGCATTGGCATCGCCTGCCTCCGCCGCTGCGCGGAACAGATCGAGCGCCCGCGCGCCATCGCGCTCACCGCCCCAGCCGTTGAGCAGCAGGGTGGCAAGATTGTTCTTGGCCGGCACGTAGTCCTGGGCGGCTGCCTTCTCGTACCAGGCACGCGCCTCGGCAAGGTCGGCGACGCCCCCGAGGCCGTGCGCCGCCATGACGCCGAGATTGTACTGCGCCGCTGCCAGGCCTCGCTCCGCCGCGACGCGATACAGCGCGCGCGCCTTCACCTCGTCGCGCGGCAGGCCCAGGCCGCGCTCGCGCAGGCTGCCGAGGTTCAAGAAGGCCTCGGCCGATCCGCGCGCCAGCGCCCGCTCGTACCAATAGGCAGCGGCGAACGGGTCCGCCGCGCCGCCTTCGCCGTGCTCCAGCATCGCGCCGTAATCGTTCTGTGCATCGGGCAGGCCGATCGACGCCGCCTTGGCCAGAAGCGCGCGTGCGCGCGCAAGGTCTTTCGGCACGACATCGCCGTCGCGCGCCAGAAGGCCAAGCCGATGGGTGCCGGCGGCAAGACCGCCTTCCGCCGCTTCTTCCAACAGCTTGACCGCACGCCGGGCATCCCGCGGCTTGCCGTCGGCCCCGCGCAACAGCAGGGCCGCCAGATTGCCCTTGGACATCAGGTCGCCGCCGGTCGCGCCCTTCTCGAACAGCTTCTGCGCCGCGGCCCGATCAGGCGTGCCGCCTTGCCCGACCAGGAACATGAAGCCGAGCATGCCTGCCGCCCCGGCATGGCCGCGCTCGACCGCCTGGCGATACCAGTCGCGCGCGGCGGCGAAATCGGCCGGCTCGCCGAAGCCGAGATGCTGCATCACGCCGATCCGGTATTGCGCCTCCGCATCGCCGGCGCGTGCCTTGGCCTCGAGCTCCTGACGATTGAGGCCCGATGGCGGCGGCGCGATCTCCGGCCCGATCGGCGCCGCCGGGTCGCGCGCAGCGAATGCTGGCTGCGCCGCCGCGACCAGCAGGCCGAGCAGCAGACCGAGTGGCAGGCCGGCGATCGAGCGCTTCACGCCTTGCCGTTCTTCAGCGCCGCCCGGCCGGCCTCGGTCAGCTTGCAGACCAGCCAATCCGGCTTCAGCGGATTGGCGAACCAGGGCTCCGCCCAGCCGTGATCGAGGCAGGTGCGCACCGTCTGCGGATTGACCTGCTGGCCGTCATCGTCGAACAGCGGCAGCTTGCCGCCGGGTTGTTCCAGTCCCCGCTCCAGATACCGCCGCTGCATCCGCGTCGGTCGAATCCCCGTCCCCGCGCTCATCCCCGGACTTCCGTTCCCTTCAATTGACCCCGACCGCATCCCCGAAGGTCGGCCCGATCTCGCGATTAAGCACGAGGTCGGCGAAATCGTCGAGTTCGGTCGGCTCGCGGTTGATGATCGCCAGCCGGGCGCCGTTGCGCTTCGCGGTGATCGGGAACCCGGCGGCGGGATAGACCACGAGGGAGGAGCCGAGCACGATGAAGAGGTCGCAGGCGAGCGTCTCGATCTGCGCCCGGCGCATCTCCTGCTCCGGCATCGCCTGGCCGAACGAAATGGTGGCCGTCTTGACGACGCCGCCGCAGCCTTCGCATACCGGCAGGCGGTCCTCGACAACGAAGCACTGCCGGACCGCATCGAGCTCCATCCGCTCGCCGCAATCGAGGCACTTGGCATAGGTCGTGTTGCCGTGCAGCTCGATCACCTTTTCCGCCGGGACACCGGAGGCCTGGTGCAGCCCGTCGATATTCTGGGTGATCACGCTCGACACCTTGCCGATGCGAACCAGCTTCTCGACCGCGCGATGGCCGCGATTCGGTTCGGCCTTGCGCATGGTCTCGTCGGTCGCGAACTTGCGCCGCCAGGCTTCGCGCCGCATTTCCTCCGAAGCGACGAAGTCTTGAAACATGATCGGCTGGTACTTGGTCCAGATGCCGCCGGGGCTGCGGAAATCGGGAATGCCGGATTCGGTCGAGATGCCGGCACCGGTGAACACCACCGCCCGCCCCGCCTCGGCGATCATGCGCCGCAATGCCTCGATCTGGTCCTGCGCCATGCCGGGAACTCCCCTGGATCGCCGTCGAGCCCTCCCAGCATCGTAGCGGCACTGCGGCGCCGGCCCAATCACCCCGCGGCGCAGATCGGCTCCCGTGACATTCGGGCGATCCGCTCCGCCAGTTTGGAACGGATCGATGTCACTGCGGATTTCCTTGACTTCACAGCGGCTTGCTTGGCAAACGGCATGCGGTTGCTGATCGGGAAGGCGCTGGCTACACTCGTCGCGCCCGTGAAGGCGAATCGGGCGGAGAACTGGATTGAAAAACGTGATCGGGGGAGCGCTCTCGAAGCTCGACAAGCAATCGGTCGTGACCGCCTACCGGCGTCAGGCACCTATCTACGACATCGTCTTCGGCGTCCTCCTGCATCCCGGCCGGATCGGCACCGTCAAGCTGATCAACCAGACCGCGCAGGGCCGCGTGCTGGAAGTTGGCGTCGGCACCGGCCTGTCGCTGCCGCGCTATCGCAAGGACCTGCGCATCGTCGGCATCGACATTTCCGACGACATGCTTCGCCTTGCCCGCCAGCGCACCCGCGAGAAGCGGCTCGGCAATGTCGAGGCGCTGCTCAATATGGACGCCGAGCAGCTGCAGTTTGATGACAATTCCTTCGACACCGTCGCGGCGATGTATGTCGCCTCCGTCGTGCCGCATCCCGACCGGCTGATGCGCGAGATGCAGCGGGTCTGCAAGCCGGGCGGCGACATCTTCATCGTCAACCACTTCGCCGAGGATGGCGGCCTGCGCGGCACCATCGAGCGGCGCATGGCGGCGCTGTCGCACAAGCTCGGCTGGCGGCCGGATTTCAAGCTCGCGCCGTTCATGGCGCACGGCACCTTGGAGATCCTGGCACGCTACCGCGAGCCCCCGCTCGGCCTGTTCACCATCCTGCACTGCCGCAACGAGAAGCCGGCGGCGGTGGCAGCCGAGCAGGAAGCCGCCGCCGACTGAGCCGGCTCAATTCACGTTGCGCGCCTTGCCCGCCCAATAGGGCTTGCGCAGCTCGGTCTTCAGGATCTTGCCGGCACCGGAGAGCGGGAACGGGTCGTCCTTGAACTCGACCGAGCGCGGGCACTTGTAGTTGGCGATCAACTGCTTGCAGTGCTCGATCACCGCCGCCTCGTCGAGCCGCTCGCCCGGCTTGAGCCTGACGATGGCGTGCACCCGTTCGCCCCACTTCTCGTCCGGCACGCCGATCACTGCGCATTCGACCACCGCGGGGTGGCGATAGACCGCGTTCTCTACCTCGGCCGAATAGACGTTCTCGCCGCCGGAGATGATCATGTCCTTGACCCGGTCGACGATGTAGACGAAGCCGTCCTCGTCCATGTAACCGCCGTCGCCGGTATGGATCCAGCCGTCGCGGATGGTGTTGGCCGTCACCTCCGGCTGCTTCCAGTAGCCCAGCATAACGTTGGCGGCGCGGGCGCAGACTTCACCCACCTCGCCGCGCGGCACTTCCTTGCCGGCCGCATCCAGGATGCGCACCTCGACGCCCGGCGCGGCGATGCCGCAGGATTTGAGCTTGGACGCCAGCGGCCCGCCGAGATCGTGCACTTCCGGCGGCGTCGCCGTCAGCAGCGGCGAGCATTCGGTCTGGCCATAGGCCTGGATGAAGCGCACCTTCGGCATCACCTCGACCGCCTTGCGGATCAGCGCTTCCGGCATCGGCGAGGCGCCATAGACGATGTGGCGCAGGCTGGAGACGTCGTAATCCTTCAGCTTCGGATGGTTCACCAGCATGTTGATCATGGTCGGCACGATCAGGATGTCGGTGATCTTCTCGCCATCGATCATCTTCAGCACTTCTTCCGGATCGAAGCGCGGGATGAAGCGATGGCTGCCGGCCATCATCGTCATGCCGAAGGTCTCGGTGCCGTCGGCGAGATGGAACATCGGCGCGGCATGCAGATAGACCGCATCGGGCCGCATGCGCAGCGCCAGGCTGGCATTGAGCGCGCAATAGACCAGGTTGCGATGGCTCAGCATCACGCCCTTCGAGCGGCCGGTGGTGCCGCCGGTGTAGAAGATGCCGGCCAGCTCGTCGAAGCCGCGGCCGGCATCCGCCGCCGGGGCGTTGCCTTCGACCAGGCTCTCGTAGGGAATCATGCCCGCGGGCACCGCGCCGTCGCCCATATAGACGAATTGCTTCACGCAGCCGATCTCGGGCCTGATCTTCTGCACCACCTCGAGGAAGGCATCGTCGACGAACAGCACCGAGCATTCCGGATCGGCCAGCCAGAACACGAATTCCGGCGGCGCCAGGCGGGTGTTGATCGGCACGAACACGCCCCCGGCCCAGGGCACGGCAAAGAAGAATTCGAGATAGCGGTCGCTGTTCAGCGCCAGGACGCCGACCCGGTCGCCGGCCTTGAGGCCCAGCTTGTGCAGGCCGGTCGCCAGCCGGGCGACCCGATCCTGGAATTGCGGATAGGTATGGGTGCGACCCTGGAAACGGGTCGCGATCTGCTTCGGGCTGGTCTGCGCCGCCCGCCTCACCAACTGCGTCAGGTACACAGGTCATTTCCTCCCACTCGGCCGGATGGCTCCGGAGCCTACAGTGGCGCCTCGGGCGGCGCCGCTGCAATGAGCTACCGTCGGAACGGCCGGGGGAGCAAGCGCTTCATGTCGGCGGAGGCCTCAGCGGGGCCGGCGGACGGCCCTGACCTTCCCGGTGGGGCCGCCGCCGCAATAAAAACGGTCGGCACCATCGGATTCCAGGCCGGAGACGTTCACGCCCGGCGGCATTGCAAGGGCCTGGAGCACCTTTCCGCTCTGCGGATCGACCTGGCGCAATTCGCTTTCCTCGCCCTCCCAGGTGCCGTGCCAGAGTTCGCCATCGACCCAGGTGACACCGGTCACGAAGCGGTTGGACTCGATGGTGCGGAGGACCGCGCCGGTCTCGGGATCGATCTGCACGATCTTGCGGTCGCGGTGTCGCCCCATCCAGAGCGTCCCCTCGGCCCAGGCGAGGCCCGAGCCGCCGCCGCCCGGCGCCGGGATGGTGCCGATCACTTGGCCGGTTTCCAGATCGACCTTCTGGATGCGGTCCGCGGCGAGCTGGAAGAGGTGGCGGCCATCGAAGGCCGTGCCGGCATGCGCCGGCACCTCGACCGAGCGCTCGACCTTCCCGCTCGCCGGATCGAGGGCATTGATCCGGTCGCTGGAGGCGAACCAGACGTGGCGGCCGTCGAAGCTGACGCCGGCCACGTCCTGCGCATCGGCAAAGGGACCATATTCGCGGAGGATTTCGGCTGGTGCTGTCTTCATGCCGCGATCCTAGTCGCCCGGCAGAGGGGCCGGGAGTAACAAGGTGGTCGCGAATCCCGGCACCGGCGGCGTGGTCCAGCGCCGCGCCCGGCCGCGGCCGAAGGATTGCACCTTGCCGGCCGAAGCCAGCTCGTCGAGCGCGCGCTGCACGCTGCGCTGGCTCGCGCCGAGTGCGAGCGCCAGCGCCGAGCTCGACCATGATTCACCGTCGGCGAGGAAGGCGAGCACCGCCGTCTGCGGCTCCTCGACCGGCCGCGCCAGCACGACGACCTCGCCGGCGTGGCGCGGCGTCAGCATGAAGCCGTGCGGCGTCGCGCTCACCGCGGCAAGCGGCCGGAGCATGGCGCGCAGCCGGCCGATCTCGACCCGGAGCCGGGCGCGGTGCGATTCATCGGCCGCCTTGCCGCGGAAGGCCCGCGCGATGAGCGCCTCGCGCGTCACGTCGCCGGGCCAGGCCTCGGCCAGCGCGCGCGCCAGCGCGAACAGCACCGGGCGGCGGGCCAGAGAAACCACCTTGGGCCCCTCGCGCGCCGCGTGGCGGCAGCCATCCACCACGAGCTTCGGCGATGCCAGCAGCGCTTCCACTTCGGCGAGACGGAGCGGCCGCTCGGCGCCGCCCTTGACCAGCCGCGCCGCCGGTGCGCGCAGCACGGCGGCGGCGCTCTCGACTTCGGCCGTCAGCGCCGGGATGCCGGCCTCCCGCGCGGCGCGGGTCGCCCGCGCCAGCGCATCGCCCGCCGCCGCCGACTTGAGACGCCGCATCGCGATGCCGGCGATGACCAGCTCATGCGCCGCCCGCAGCGCCGGCGGCAGCGACGCGGGGTCGAGCGGTTCGAGCCCGAGCTCCGCCTCGTCGAGGCGGCCGATCAGCAGCAGGCGGCGGATCGCGAGGAGCCGCGCATGCGCGGCATTCACCTGGTCGCCGTGACGCTCCAGCACCGCGCGCGCCGCATCGAGCGCCTTCGGCGCCCAGCCGAGCTCGCGCGCGGCGAAGGCGATCTCCGCCTCGGCGACGACGCAGCGCGCGCGGGCCACCGCCTCCTTCGGGCCGAAGGTCCGCGCGGCGTTGCGCAACAGCACCCGGGCCCGGTCGAGATCGCCGAGTTGGGCCATGGCGATGCCGCGCAGCGCGAGTGCCGGCGCGTCATCGCGCAGCGCCACCCGGTTCAGGGCACCGAAAGGATCACCCGCGGCGAGCGCGCGTGCCGCCGCCGTGATCAGCGAATCCATGCCATTCCCGCCACACTTGTCACTCTCGCCTGCCAGGCCCCGGTTCTAGTCTAACGCACGAGTAACGCCCCGCCTCCTTGGTGATGGAGAAGACCGATGCAACAGCCGCTCGTCGTCCGCCAGGAGATGCACGTCCCGGCGCCGCCCGCCGCGGTGTTCGCGCTGTTGACCGATCCGGACAAGATCCTGCGCTGGATGGGAACCGAGGCAGAGGTCGAACCCCAGGTCGGCGGCCTCTACCTCGTCAACGTCACCGGCGCGCGCTTCGCCCGGGGCGCCTTCCGCGAGGTGGTGCCGGTGCACCGGCTCGCCTACAGCTTCGGCTGGGACGGCAGCGACGCGGTGCCGCCGGGATCGAGCCTGGTCGAGATCGACCTGATCGAGCAGCCGAACGGGACCTTGCTGCGCTTCACCCATTCTGGCCTGCCCGATGCCGAGCAATGCGAGGGCCATGCCAAGGGATGGGCCCACTATCTCGGCCGGCTGAACGAAGTCGCTGCCGGGCGCGACCCCGGCCCCGATCCCATGTTCGGCCGCACCGGTTAGGCCTGGCGTCGGGATGCCAGCCCGGCTGCGCATGACAGGCCGGGGCCATGGCCGCATGATCGCGACATGGAGCTTCCCGCGCCGCTTGCCTGGCTGATCGATGAGGCCGGTGCCGCGCCCGGTCCCGACCGGCTGCTCGCCGAGCTTGGCCGCCGGTTGCTGGCCGACGGCCTGCCGCTGGCCGGCGGCGCGCTGACGCTCGCGGTGCCGCATCCGATCATTGCCCGCCGCACCTGGCTCTGGCGCGCGGAGACGGGGGCTGTAATCGAGGCGCTCGGCTTCGTTGGCGCCCCGCTAGCTCACGCCGGCCGCGACTGGCTGGCCGAGATCGGCCCGCTGCACGAAGATGTCCTCGGCTCGGCGCCGGACGGCCCGCGGCTCGGCTGGGCCGGCTCGCGGCCGCTCGCGACGAGCGAGATCGACCGCTTGCACCAGGCCGCGCGCTTCGCCGCGGCGCCGCTCGCGGCGCTG
>QOZS01000066.1 GCA_003576705.1 Desertibaculum subflavum | reverse complement strand
GTCACCGACCCGCGTTTGTCGGATCGGCGGCAGGCCTGCCGCCGATCCGACATCTCATCACCTTTTCCGGATCCGTCGAACACAGATCCAGATACAAGGGTTGGGTGAGGTGGGGAGGTTGCGCTCTCCGGAATGCGCGCGACACGCGTCGCGAGTTCTACGGATGGCCCACCTCCCCCAAACCCCCTCCGCCCTGAGGGCAGAGGGGGCTTTCGGCGAGCGTTACCGCCCCTGGAAATTCGGCAGCCGCCGTTCGGCGGTCGCCTTTACGCCTTCCTTGAAGTCCGCGGTGCGGCGGAGCCAGTCCTGCTCCACCAGCTCGCGCTCGGTCGCGGCTTCCACGGCATCCGCCATACCGCGGCGCATGGTCTCGCGGGTCGACATCACGCCGAGCGGCGCCGATTGCGCGATCTCGATGGCGAGGTCGGTCGCCGCCTTGCGGATCTGGTCGAGCGGCACCAGCAGGTCGGCCATGCCGATCTTGACCGCTTCTTCGCCCGGCACGCGCCTGCCGGTATAGAACAGCAGCGCCGCCTTCTGTTCGCCCACCGCGCGCGGCAAAGTGTGGGTCAGCCCGAAACCCGGATGGAAGCCGAGCCGGGTGAAGTTGGCGCTGAACCGCGCTTCCGGGCAGGTGACGCGGAAGTCGGCCATCATGGCGAGGCCGAGCCCGCCGCCGATCGCGGCGCCCTGCACGGCGGCGACGATCGGCTTCTTCGTCCGGAACAGACGGGTCGCCTCCTTGTAGAGGTGCTTGCTGCCGCCCTCCTCGTTCGCGCCGGTGGACGGCCGGTTGGCGAAATCGGCGCCGGCGCAGAACGACTTGCCGTCGGCGCACAGCACCACCGCCCGGCATGCCGCGTCGCGGTCGAGATCCTCCAGCGCGTCGGCGATCTGGTTGATCAGCGCATTGTCGAAATAATTGTGCGGCGGCCGCCGGATCTCGATGGTGCCGACGAGGTTCGCAACGTCGACGCCGATATCCTTGAAGCTCCTGGTCATGCGTTTCTTCCCTTCCTTGATTTCTGGCTCAAGCCCCGAGCATCTGGCCGCCATCGACGGCGATGGTCTGGCCGGTGATCCAGCCGCCGAGCGGCGAGCAGAGAAACAGCACCGTGTTCGCCACCTCCTCCGGCCGGCCCAGGCGGCCAAACGGAATGCTCTTCAGGATGCGGTTGTAGAGCTCCGGCGCCGAGGTCTTCCTCTGCTCCCACGACCCACCGGGGAACTCGATGGAGCCCGGAGCGATGCAGTTGACGCGGATGCCCTTGCGGGCCAGCGCCGCCGCCTGCGTCACCGTGTAGTGGATCACCGCCGCCTTGACCGCGCCATAGGGCGGCGTGCGTACCGAGGGCTGCAGGCCCGAGATCGACGAGATGTTGATGATCGATCCGCCGCCCGCCTTCTCCAGGCCAGCTTTCTCCAGGAATGGCTGCGCCGCGTGCGAGGCGCGCACCGTCGCCATCACGTCGACCGAAAGGCTCGCCGCCCAGCCGGCCTCGTCGTCGGTGGAGCCGAAGCCGGAGGCGTTGTTGACCAGCACGTCGATGCCGCCGAGCGCCTCCGCCGCCGCCTCGACATAGCGCTTCACCGCCGGCCCGTCGGCGAGGTCGCAGGTCGCCGCATGCGCCTTGTTGCCATGCTTGCCGATTTCCGCCCGCGTCGCCTCCAGCGCCTTCGAGTCGCGCGCGCAGATCGACACGCCGGCGCCGGCGGCGGCGAAGCCGAGCGCGATCGACCGCCCGATGCCCCGGCTGCCGCCCGCCACCACCACGCGCTTGCCCTTGAAATCGAACGCCATTCCTGGACTCCCCTGATTTCGACTTTGTCCGGATCACGTTTGTGATGCAAAGCCGCATGGACGGCCCTGCATGAGAACGATTAAGTCTGCCCCACGATAGCCGGATTACCGCTCTGTGGGAGGAGACAATCATGGTCGAGCTTTCCGAAGAACACCGCATGCTGAAGGACATGGTCGGGAAGTTCGTCGAGAACGAGCTGATGCCGCTGGAGACCGCCGTGCTCGCGCGCGAGACCAAGGGCGGCAAGACCGGCCTGACCGACGAGGAAGAGGCGCCGCTGCTCGAGAAGTGCAAGGCGCTCGGCCTCTGGGGCCTCGACGTGCCGGAGGAGCTTGGCGGCGCCAATCTGCCGGCGGTGGCGCTGATGGGCGTCAACGAGGAGATCGGCCGCACCTGCGTGCCCTTTACCTTCCCGCCGGATTCGCCGAACCTGCACATGCTGCTGGCGGTGGCCAATCCGGACCAGCGCAAGCGCTATCTGGATCCCTACGCCCGCGGCGAGATGACCTCGGCGATCGCAATCTCCGAACCCGGCGCCGGCGGCGACCCGGCCGGCATGATCACCCGCGCGGTGAAGGATGGCGGCGACTGGGTGATCAACGGCCGCAAGATCTGGGTGAGCCGCGTGCCGCAATCGGATTTCACCATCCTGATGGCGCGCACCGGCGAGGGGAAGCGCCAGGACGGCATCACCGCCTTCATCATCGACCGCGGCACCAAGGGCTTCACCGTGGCGCGCGAGATCCCGATGCTGGGCGGCCAGCGCACCTACGAGCTGGTGCTGGAGGATTGCCGCGTGCCGGAGGCGCAGGTCCTGGGCAAGCTCGGCAACGGCTTCGCGCCGATGCAGCTTCGCCTCACCGTGCGCCGGCTGCAGATGGGCGCCTGGTGCATCGGCATGTCGCGCCGCGCGCTCGACATGATGATGGACCACGCCAAGCAGCGCGTGACCTTCGGCGCGAAGCTCTCCGACCGTCAGGCGATCCAGTGGTGGATCGCCGAGGCCGCGACCAAGATTCATGCCTGCCGGCTGATGGTTATGGACGCGGCGGCGAAGCAGGATGCCGGCGGCGATGTCCGCACCGAGGCGTCGATGATCAAGGTGTTCGGCACCGAGATGGCAACCGAGGTGATCGACCATGCCATGCAGGCCTTCGGCGCCATGGGCGTGACCAAGGAGATGCCGCTGCAGCTGATGGCCCAGAAGGTGCGGACGATGCGCGTCTACGAAGGCCCGAGCGAGGTGCACCGGATGGTCATCGCGCGGCGGCTCTTGGATGCGCGGAAGTAGGCGCAAACGTCAGACGCGATCAATCGCAGGATCTTGCCCGCTCGTCGTGCCCGGGCTTGACCCGGGCATCGACGGCTATCCGCTGCACTGCCCTGAGGCGTGGATGGCCGGGTCAAGCCCGGCCATGACGATCTTGGTCTAGGCCGTCGCCCCCAGCCCGGTCCCGCCGTAGAGCCATTGCAGGCGGTCGTAGAAATCGCTGGGGCTCATCGCGCCGAGCGCGGCGTTGCGCAAAGCCGCCGTGCCGGCATCGGGGTGATAGATGTAGTCGCCCATCAGGCGCGAATAGAGCTGCACGCGCCCGGTGCGGATGAAGCGTTCCAGCGCGTAAGCCGGCAGCGCGCGGGCGAAATCGCCGCCCGCCTTGTCCAGCTTGTCGGCGAGGCAGACCGCATCTTCCATCGCCATGCAGGCGCCCTGCGCCATGTATTGCAGCATCGGATGCGCCGCGTCGCCGAGCAGCGCGACGCGGCCGTCGATCCACTTCTGGTTCGGGTCGCGGTCGCACAGCACCCACAGCTTCCAGTTCTCGCCATGTTCGATGATGCGGCGCGGCCGCTCGGCGATATGTCCGAAGCCGCGCGCCACCTCCGCCTTGTCGACCGGCTGGCCAGCCACCGGCTCGGGCGCGTCGTTGTGGTAGGTGACGACGAGGTTGAACACCTGCCAGCCCTTCAGCGGGTAGTGGACGATGTGGCATTTCGGCCCGGCCCAGAGCGTCGCCGCGTTCCAGCGCAGGTCCTCCGGCATCCGCTCGGTCGGGATGACCGAGCGGTAGGTCGTGTGACCGGAGACGCGGGGGCTCCCGTCGCCGATCACCTGGCGGCGGATGTTGGACCACAGGCCGTCGGCGCCGATCAGCGCCGCGCCGGTCACCCGCTCGCCGCTGCCGAGCGTCGCCGTGACGCCGGATCCGTCCTGGTCATAGCGCTCGACCGCGGCGCTGGTGCGCAGCTCGATCAGCGGGCTCGCCCGGCAGGCCTCGAGCAGCACGCCATGCAGGTCGGCGCGGTGCACCACCGCATAAGGATTGCGGAAGCGCTGGCGGAACGGCTCGTCCAGCGGGATGGCGCAGATGCGCTCGTCCTTCAGCGCGTCCATCAGCACGAGGTGGTCGATATAGACGGCCTTGGCGCGTGCCTCGTCGCCGATACCGAGATAGTCGAAGGCATGAAACGCATTCGGCCCGATCTGGATGCCGGCGCCGATCTCGCCGAGCTCGGCGGCGCGCTCCAGCACCGCAACTCGGAATCCCTTGCGCGCCAGGCCCAGAGCGGCAGCGAGCCCGCCGATGCCGCCGCCGGCGATCAGAATGGCCTTGTCGCTCAACTCTTCCTCCCCAACCTGTAGCGGCCTGTCGACAAAAGCACACGGCGTCGGGTCGCGAAAGCTTCATCGCGAATTCACCGTCCCGTTATCCGAGTAGCCGACCTTGCGCCGGCGCGACGCGGTTGCCGTCGCGACTCCGTCTCAAGGACAAGGGGAAAACGAAAATGAAGTCCAGAGTGCACGCGTCGGCCGCCAGCGCGGCCGCGATCCTGGTGGCTTTGCTCGCCGCCGCGCTGCCCGGCAGCGCGAGCGCCGGCACCTTGAACGGCGAGCGGCCGATCGTCATCGCCCATCGCGGCGCCAGCGGCTATCTGCCGGAACACACGATGGAAGCCTACAAGCTCGCGGTGCAGATGGGCGCCGATTTCATCGAGCCCGACCTGTTCCTCACCGCCGACGGCGTGCTGGTGGCGCGGCACGATCGCTCGCTCAACACCACCACCAACGTGCAGGCGGTCGCCGCGACCAATCCCGCCATCGCGGCCAAGGTGATGGGCACCGCCTACAACGTCGACCAGCTGACCTATGCCGAGGTCAAGTCGCTGACCGCGCGCTCGCGCACTTCCAACGGCTACCAGACCGTCGACACCTATTTCGATCCCGCCTACGACTACAAGGTGGCGGGCTTCTCCGAGGTGCTCGACTATGTCTACGGCATCTATCAGTCGACCGGCGACGTCGTCGGCATCTACCCGGAAGTGAAGACGATCGGCGGCAATCCCGCCTACAACCTCGCCATCGCCCAGGCCTTGCTGGCGGCGCTCGACGATGCGAAGTACGGCGACTTCTTCGATGGCCACCTGAAGAACGTCTACCTGCAGTCGTTCGACCAGAGCATCATCCAGTACCTGAACGCCAACACCAACCTGCCGGCGATCTTCCTCACCGGCTGCACCAACACGCCGGCCCAGGCGCAGGCGATCGCGCAATATGCCGACGGCATCGGCACCAGCGCCGGGGGGCTGAGCCAGGCCTGCGTCGACAATGCCCACGATGCCGGCCTCACCGTGCACGCCTACACGCTGACCAACAACCCGTCGCAGTACCAGACGGTCTACGACCTCGACGTCGACGGCATCTTCGGCAATCACCCCGACGTCAACAAGGCGGTGCGCGACCAGATCTACCCGGTGCCGGAGCCGGCCAGCCTCGTGCTGTTCGGCCTCGCCCTCGCGGGTCTCGGCATCGCACGGCGGAAGCTGGTCTGATGTGCAGCGGCTACCTCGTCCTTCGAGACGCTCGTCTTCGACGCGCTCCTCAGGATGAGGGAGCCGACTGAAGAAACCGCGCATTCGCCCTCATCCTGAGAAGCCTGCAAAGCAGGCGCCTCGAAGGACGAGGGCGTCTCGCGGCGACCGGTTTCACTCGCCCGTCGCCGCCGGCCCCACGTCGCGCGCGCCCGGCGTGCGCTGGGTGAATTCGGGCGGCACCTCGCGGCCGGCATCGGTATAGGCCTTCTGGATCGCCGCCACGTTCGGCCCGAAGATGGTCTTGCGGTTCGACTTGGCCCATTCGCGCGAGGCGACGATGGTGTCGAGCGAGCCCTGGAAGCGCGGCATGACATAGCGCGCGAACAGCTCGTAGCTCTTCATGATCTGCTCGCGGGTCGCCCATTCGTTGGCGCGGAACATCACCCCGCCGAAGCCGCCCTTGGAATAGCCGAGCAGCCGCTCGATGCCGCGCGTCACCGTCTCGACCGAGCCGACCAGGGTCGAGCCGAGCTTGACCCCGTCGCGCAGCGGATCGTCGGAGCGGCCGGGCGGGCGCCCCAGCGTGTCCTCGAAATAGGTCACCGTCTCGCGCCGCTCGCCGGCATGGACCTGGCGGAGCGCCTCCTCGTCATCGTCCGCGACATGCAGGTTGACGACGATGCGCCATTCGCGGCGGTCGGGCGTGATGCCGTTCTTGGCCGCCGTCTCCTCGTAGATCTTCCACTGTCCGGCCATCGCCTCCGGCCCGCCGGGAATGCCGGCGCCGAGCGACAGCACGCCGAGGCCGTGTTTGCCGGCGGCGATCATGCCGGCCGGGGTCAAGGTCGAGGCGACGGCGATGGTGAAATGCGGATCGGTATAGGGCGCGAGGTGCAGGCGGGCCTGGCGCATCTCGAACCAGTCGGTCTTCATCGTCACCGGCTCGGCCCCACGCAGCAGGCTGATGATCGCCTCCAGCGATTCGTCCATGCGCCGGCGCTGGTCGACCGGCTCGATCCCCATCATGTAGGCGTCCGAGGGCAGCGCTCCCGGCCCGACGCCCAGCATGGTGCGCCCGCGGGTCATGTGGTCGAGCTGGACGAAGCGGTTCGCCACCATCAGCGGGTGGTGATAGGGCAGGCTGGTCACGCCGGAGCCGAGCCGGATATGCCGGGTCCGCTCCGCCGCCGCGCCGATGAAGATCTCCGGCGAGGCAATGGTCTCCCAGCCGGCCGAATGGTGCTCGCCGATCCAGGCCTCGTCGTAGCCGAGATGGTCGAGCCACTCGACCAGCTCCATGTCGCGCCCGATCGCGAGCGTCGGGTTCTCGCCCACCCAGTGGAACGGCGCCAGGAAGATGCCGAACTTGAGACCTTTATGTGCCATTGCCGGATACGCCCTTCGTAAATAGGTCTGTGAGTATGACCTAGGCCGGCGCCGAATTCAGCCGACCGAATCCGGCTGTTTCCGGCCAGAAATTTGACATCGGGCCTTGTGTGGGTTGGGCCGCCACCCATATTCGAGGGGCGGGGGCGTTGCCTCTTGAAGGGACGCGAGCCCGCCGGCTGTCCGGTTGGAGGCGATCCATGGAGTTCGACAAATTCACCGAGCGCGCGCGGGGCTTCGTCCAGTCCGCCCAAGGGCTTGCGCTGCGCTCCGGGCATCAGCGGCTGACGCCCGAGCATTTCCTCAAGGTCCTGCTCGACGATGCCGAAGGGCTCTGCGCCGGCCTGATCCGCAAGACCGGCGGCCGGCCGGACCAGGCGCTGAAGGCGGTCGAGGCCGCACTCGCCAAGATGCCGAAGGTCGAAGGCTCGGGCGCCGGCCAGGTCTTCATGGCGCCGGAGACCGCCCGCTTCCTCGACAACGCGTTGAAGATCGCCCAGAAGGCCGGCGACGGCTACGTCACGGTCGAGCGCCTGCTGCTCGCGCTGGCGCTGGAAAAGGGCGTGCCGTCGGCCGAGATCCTCAAGGATGCCGGCGTCGCCCCCGACACGCTCAATGCCGCGATCAACGATCTGCGCAAGGGCCGCAAGGCCGACAGCCCGGATGCCGAGGCCGGCTACGAGGCGCTGAAGAAATATGCCCGCGACCTGACCCAGGCGGCGCGCGACGGCAAGCTCGATCCGGTCATCGGTCGCGACGAGGAGATCCGCCGCACCATCCAGGTCCTGTCGCGCCGGACCAAAAACAACCCCGTGCTGATCGGCGAGCCCGGCGTCGGCAAGACCGCCATCGTCGAGGGTCTGGCCCAGCGCATCGTCAAGGGCGACGTGCCGGAAAGCCTGAAGGAAAAGCGCGTGCTCGCGCTCGACCTGGGCAGCCTGATCGCCGGCGCGAAATATCGCGGCGAGTTCGAGGAGCGGCTCAAATCCGTGCTCTCCGAGGTGCAGTCGGGCGAGGGCGAGATCATCCTGTTCATCGACGAGATGCACACCCTGGTCGGCGCCGGCAAGGCCGACGGCGCGATGGACGCGTCCAACCTGCTGAAGCCGGCGCTGGCGCGCGGCGAGCTGCATTGCGTCGGTGCGACGACGCTCGACGAGTACCGTAAGCACGTGGAGAAGGACGCGGCGCTGGCGCGGCGCTTCCAGCCGGTCTTCGTCAGCCAGCCCACGGTGGAGGACACCATCTCCATCCTGCGGGGCCTCAAGGAGAAGTACGAGCTGCACCACGGCATCCGCATCACCGACGGCGCGCTGGTTTCGGCGGCGACCTTGTCCAACCGCTACATCACCGACCGCTTCCTGCCCGACAAGGCGATCGACCTGGTCGACGAGGCGGCGAGCCGCCTGAAGATGGAGGTCGACAGCAAGCCCGAGGCGATCGACGAGCTCGACCGCCGCATCATCCAGCTGAAGATCGAGCGCGAGGCCCTGAAGAAGGAGCAGGACAAGGCCTCCAAGGACCGCCTGGTCCGGTTGGAAAAGGAACTGTCGGATCTGGAGCAGCAATCGGCCGAGTTGACCACCAAGTGGCGGGCGGAGAAGGACGCGCTCTCCGGCACCCAGAAGGTGAAGGAGCAGCTCGACCATGCCCGGATCGAGCTGGAGCAGGCACAGCGCAAGGGCGATCTCGCCCGCGCCGGCGAGCTCGCCTATGGCGTGATCCCGGATCTGGAGAAGAAGCTGAAGGCGGCCGAGGGCACCGGCTCGAAGCCGATGCTGCGCGAGGCGGTGACGGAAGCCGACGTGGCCGGCGTGGTATCGCGCTGGACCGGCGTGCCGGTCGACAAGATGCTGGAGGGCGAGCGCGACAAGCTGCTCCGCATGGAGAAGGTGATCGGCGGCCGGGTGATCGGCCAGGAGGAGGCGATTGCCGCCGTCTCGAATGCCGTCCGCCGCGCCCGCGCCGGCCTGCAGGACCCGAACCGCCCGATCGGCTCGTTCCTGTTCCTCGGCCCCACAGGCGTCGGCAAGACCGAGCTGACCAAGGCCTTGGCCGCCTTTCTGTTCGACGACGACCAGGCGATGGTCCGCGTCGACATGTCGGAATACATGGAGAAGCATTCGGTCAGCCGGCTGATCGGCGCGCCGCCCGGCTATGTCGGCTATGACGAGGGCGGCTCCCTGACCGAGGCGGTGCGGCGGCGGCCCTACCAGGTCGTGCTGTTCGACGAGGTGGAGAAGGCGCATCCGGACGTGTTCAACGTCCTGCTACAGGTGCTGGACGACGGCCGACTGACCGACGGCCAGGGCCGCACGGTCGATTTCCGCAACACCCTGATCATCCTGACCTCCAACCTGGGCAGCGACATCCTGGCCAGCGTGCCGGACGGCCAAGACGTGGAGGCGGTGCGCCCGCAGGTCATGGAAGTTGTCCGCCACGCCTTCCGGCCGGAATTTCTCAACCGTTTGGACGAGGTGATCCTATTCCACCGGCTCGACCGGGCGCATATGGACGGCATCGTGGAGATTCAGCTGAAGCGCCTGGAACAGCTGCTGGCCGACCGCAAAGTGAGCATCGCGCTCGATGCGCAGGCACGCGCCTGGCTCGCCAATGCCGGCTACGACCCGGTCTATGGCGCTCGGCCGCTCAAGCGGGTGATCCAGCGCAGCCTGCAGAACCCACTGGCCCAGAAGCTGCTGGCCGGCGACATCCAGGAGGGCGGGACGGTCCAGGTCACTGTGGAAGGCGGCGAACTTACCTTCCAGGGGAAACGCAAGGCGGCCGCCTGACGCCGGCGCGCAGGAATCGAGGGCCGGCACCGTAAAGCGTTAAGGTGCCGGCCCTCGCCGCTGTTTGTCTTGACGCCCTCACGTTCTGGCACAGTCTGTGACTAAGATGGGCCCGGCGCCGGGCGGCGCGGTCTGTCGTCACCTTTTCGCGAACCGTCCGGTCCGCCGATCAGGGCAGGGTGGACTGGTTAACCGGATTCGTTCAGAAATCGCGGCCTCCGATGCGCACACGTTCCATCGTCCTGCTCGCTGGCCTCGCCCTGGTGGTGGGGGCGGGCGTCGTCTGGTCCGACCGGATCGATATCGACGCATTGCGCGAGCTTGTCGGCCGGCAGAGTGGTGCGGCGACCACGCCGAAATCCGGCCCGCCGAAACGGGTCGAGCGGATCGCCGTCGAGGTGGCCAAGGTCAAGGTTGGCCCGGTCTCGACCAGCGTCTCCGCGCTCGGCACGTTGCAGGCCAATCAATCCGTCACCATCCAGCCGGAGATCGCCGGCAAGGTGGTCAAGGTCGGCTTCAAGGAAGGTGACCGGGTCAAGGCCGGCACCGTGCTGATCGAGCTCGATCGTTCCATCCTGGCGGCCGAAGCCGAGCAGGCGAAGACGACGCTCGAGCTTGCCGAGATCAACTACCGTCGTGCCGACACGCTCGCCAAGCAGGGCATCGGCACCGCGCGCTCGCGCGACGAGGCGGTGGCTGCCTACAGCAACGCCCAGACCATGCTGGAGCTCGCCCGCGCGCGGCTGCAGAAGACCACGATCGTGGCGCCGTTCGACGGCGTGGTCGGGCTTTCCAACGTCACCATCGGCCGCTACCTGGCGGTCGGCGACCGCATCGTGAACCTGGAAAGCATCGATCCGCTGAAGGTGGATTTCCGGGTGCCCGAGCTGTTCCTGCCGGCGCTCAGTGTCGGCCAGAAGGTGGCGGTGACGGTGGATGCCTTCCCCGGCAAGTCCTTCACCGGCGAGGTCTATGCGATCGATCCCCTGGTCGACGTCGAAGGACGCGCGGTCAGCCTGCGTGCCCGCATTCCCAATCCTGACGGGGCGCTGCGCCCCGGCCTGTTCGCCCGCGTGCGGCTGACCATCGACCAGCGGCCGAATGCTATGCTGGTGCCGGAAACCGCGCTGGTGCCGCAGGGCAGCGATCGATACGTCTACCGGGTCGAGGATGGCGCGGCTGCCTTCGTGAAGGTGCTGACGGGCGAGCGCCGTACCGGCGAGGTGGAGGTCCGCGACGGCCTGAGCCCGGGCGACACGGTGGTGATCGCCGGCCAGCTCAAGCTCTACGACGGCGCCGTGGTCGACATACGTCCGACCACTGCCGCCACGGCGCGCGACTGAGCGGCCGCATGGGCATCTACGAGATCTGCATCCGCCGCCCCGTCTTCGCGACGGTGCTGAGCCTGATTCTCGTCCTGATCGGTGCGGTCTGCTTCCAGCGCCTCGCCGTGCGCGAATATCCGAATATCGACGAACCCGTTGTCTCGGTGCAGACCACCTATCGCGGTGCCAGCCCCGAGATCATCGAGAGCCAGGTGACGCAGATCCTGGAAGACTCGATCGCCGGCATCGAAGGCATCGAGGTGCTGAGCTCGAAGAGCCGGCCGGAGCAGAGCAACATCACCGTGCGCTTCCGCCTGGGCGTCGATCCGGACGTGGCGGCGAGCGACGTGCGCGACCGCGTCTCGCGCGTGCGCCGCCAGCTGCCGGACGAGATCGACGAGCCGACCATCGCCAAGGTCGAGGCCGATGCGCAGGCGATCATCTTCCTGCCCTTCACCAGCTCGAAGCACACGGCACTCGAGGTCTCCGACTATGCCGACCGCTATGTGAAGCCCGAGCTGCAGAACCTGCCCGGCGTCTCCGGCATCTATATCTACGGCGAGCGGCGCTATTCGATGCGTGTCTGGATCGACCGCGCACGCCTCGCCGCCTACAGCCTCACCGTCCAGGACGTCGAGGCGGCGCTGCGCCAGCAAAATGTCGAGATCCCGTCGGGCCGGATCGAGAGCGTCGACCGCGAGTTCACCATCCTGTCGCGCACCGGGCTGTCGACGCCCGACCAGTTCGAGCGCATCGTCGTCAAGCAGACCGGCGGCTTCCTGGTGCGGCTCGGCGATATCGGCCGGGCCGAGATCGGCGCCGTCGAGGTGCGGCGGACGACGCGCTATAACGGCCGCACCGCCGTGACGCTCGGCATCGTCAAGCAGTCGACGGCGAACCCGCTGGAAGTGTCCTCCGCCGTGCGCGAGCTGCTGCCGGAGCTGCGCCAGCGCCTGCCGGACGGCATGCAGATCGACGTCGCCTACGACACCTCGGTCTTCATCAACGAATCCATCAAATCGGTGTTCCGCACCATCGTCGAAGCGCTGGTGCTGGTCGTCGCGGTGATCCTGATCTTCCTGCGTTCGATCCGCGCCACCCTGATTCCGGTGGTGACCATCCCGGTCTCGCTGATCGGCACCTGCGCCATCATGTATGCGCTCGGCTTCACCGTGAACACGCTGACGCTCCTCGCCATGGTGCTGGCGATCGGCTTGGTGGTCGACGATGCCATCGTGGTGATGGAGAACGTGCACCGGCATATCGAGGAGGGGGCAGATCCCTTCCGCGGCGCCATCCGCGGCACCGGCGAGATCGTCTTCGCGGTCATCGCCATGACCTTGACTCTGGTCGCGGTCTATGCGCCGGTCGCTTTCACGCCGGGCCGCACCGGCCGGCTGTTCATCGAGTTTGCGCTGAGCCTGGCCGGTGCCGTGCTGATCTCCGGCTTCATCGCGCTGACCCTGACGCCGATGATGTGCTCGCGCCTGCTCAAGGCGCATGAATCGCACGGCTTCGTCTATCGGGTGCTGGAACGCGGCTTCGACGGCCTCGCCAGCGGCTATCGCAAGGCACTGGGCTTCGCGCTGCGCGCTCGCTTCATCGTCATCCTGCTGCTGGTCGGCACCATTGCCGGCGGCGCCTTCGTATTCACCAAGCTCAAGTCCGAGCTGTCGCCGGTCGAGGATCGCGGCATCCTGTTCGTGGTCGGCTCGGCGCCCGAGGGATCGACGATCGACTTCTCCAGCCGCTACGCCCGCCTGTTCGAGCCGATCGGCATGTCGCTGCCGGAAGTCGGCTCGACCTATGCGGTGGCGGGCGTGCCGACCGTCGCCGACATGATTTCCTTCCTGCGCCTCAAGCACTGGGACGAGCGGGACCGCAAGCAGCAGGAACTGGCGGAGCTGATCCGGCCCGAGATCAACAAGATCGCCGGCGTGCGCGCCTATGTGAACAACCCGGCCTCGCTCGGCCAGAGCATCCGCTCGCGGCCGATCCAGCTCGTGGTGATGAGCTCCCGGCCCTTCAAGGAAATGGAGACCTATGTCCAGCGCGTGATCGAGCGGGTGCGCGACTATCCCGGCCTGACCGCGATCGACACCGATCTCCGCCTGAACAAGCCGCAGATCGACGTCCAGATGGACCGCGACAAGATCGCCGATCTCGGCCTTTCCGTCGAAAGCATCGGCCGCACCCTCGAGACGCTGTTCGGCGGGCGCCAAGTGACCCGCTTCAACATGAACGGCAAGCAGTACGATGTCATCGTCCAGGTCGCGCCGGGCGACCGGCAGACGCCCAACGACCTGTCGCAGGTCTATGTGCGCACCCGCGGCGGCGACATGGTGCAGCTCTCCAACCTGGTGACCGCCGCCGAGACGGTGGCGCCGAAGGAGCTGAACCGCTTCAACCAGCTGCGCGCCGTCACCATCGCGGCCAATCTGGGCCCAGGCTACTCGCAGGGCGAGGTTCTGGACTACCTGGAGCAGACCGCGCGCGAGGTTCTGCCTTCCGATTTCCAGCTCGACTTCGACGGCATGTCGCGCGAGTTCAAGTCGAGCGGCGCCAGCATCGTCCTGGTCTTCATCCTGGCGGCCCTGTTCATCTACCTCGTGCTGTCGGCGCAGTTCGAGAGCTTCATCGATCCGCTGGTGATCATGGTGTCGGTGCCGCTCTCCATGGCCGGCGCCTTCGCGGCGCTGCACTTTGCCGGCTGCACGCTCAACATCTACAGCCAGATCGGCCTGGTCACGCTGATCGGCCTGATCACCAAGCACGGCATCCTGATCGTCGATTTCGCCAACCAGCGGCGCGACAACCTCGGCGAGGACGTGTTCACCGCGGTGATGGAGGCCGCCGTGATCCGGCTGCGACCGATCCTGATGACCACCGGTGCCATGGTGCTGGGCGCCGTCCCGCTCGCCATCGCCGCCGGCGCCGGCGCCGAGAGCCGGCAGCAGATCGGCTGGGTCATCGTCGGCGGCATGAGCTTCGGAACGCTGCTCACGCTGTTCGTCGTGCCGACCGTCTACACCCTGATGGCCCGCGCACGCCACGTGATCGCCGCCGAACCGGTGATGCAGCCCGGCGAGGATTGAGCTGAAGCGTCACGGCGGGGAAAAGCTCGGCATGACGAGATGTAGCGCTACCCCTCGACCGCTACGCTGACATCGAGCAGCGCCTGCCGCTTCTCGTTCCTGATCACGTCGATCGCGCGGTCGAGCGCCTTCGGCAGATCTTCGCCGCGCTCGACCCGCTGACCGAAGCCGCGGCTGGCCTCCACGATCTTCGCGTAGTCGGGCGAGGGCGCGAGCGAGGTCACCGGCATGCGGTTGGCGCGCGCGGCATGGCCGTCGCCGTAGATCGCGAGCGTGGAGCGGCGCACCGCGTTCCAGATGCCGTTGTTGAACACGATGGTCAGCACCGGCAGGTTCTGGGCCTCGGCCACCTGGTGGCAGGAGATTGGATTGGCGAACTGGTACGACCCGTCGCCGATGCTCGCCACCACCAGCCGGTCGCGGTCGGCGAGCTGGGCGCCGAGCGCCGCCGGCAGGCCCCAGCCGAGCCCGCCCGACAGCGCATGCGCGAAATACTGGCCTGGCCGGTCGATCGCCATCGATCCCGGATTGACGCCGAGCTCGCTGAACACGATGCCGTCGCGCTTCAGCGCCTCGGAGACGCAATGGCTGACCCAGGCATTGGTCATCGGCGCGCTGGCGCCGGCCCTGGCGCGCTCGGTGGCCTGCGCGCGACGCGACTGGTTCCGGCCCGCCGCCGCCGCGCGTCGCTTGTCGGCATCTTTCACGCGCCCTTCCAGTGCCGCGGCCAGTGCGGCCAGGATCGCGGTGGTGTCACCGGCCAGCGCGAGATCGGCGCGATACCCGCGCACCGGAAACCGGCTGAACAAGGGGTCCGGCCCGATCTGGATCACGCGGGCGCCTGGCGGCGGCGAAGCCTTGTCCGGCATCCAGGGCACCAGCGCATCGACCACCAGCACCGCGTCCGCCTCGGCCAGCAGCGGATGCGGGTCGAAGCCGGCATGCAGCGCATGTTCGGTCGGCATCGAGTTGCGCACCGGCCAATGCTCGACCACCGGCGCGCCCAGCGCCTCGGCCAGCTCCACCAGCGCGGCGAAGCCGGCCGGCGTATCGCCGCTCCGCTGCGCGATGATCAAGGGGCGCTCCGCCTTGGCGAGCAGCGCCGCAGCTTCCGCCAGCGCCGCCGCTTCCGGCAGAGCGGGCAGCGCCGGCCGCTGCGTGAGTCCCGGCGGCGCCGCGGGCGCCGGCTGGCACAACACCTCGCGCGGCAGGCTCATATAGACCGGGCCGGTCGGCGCGCTGGTCGCGATGGCAACGGCACGGTCCACCAATTCGGCCGCCTGCTCGGGGAAGCGCAGCTCGTAATCCCATTTGGTGCATTCGCGCACCATGGCGGCCTGGTCGCGCATCTCCTGGCCCCAATGGATCGCCGCGTTGCGGCTGCCGGTGCGGCCCTGCTCGGTCACCGGGGTGCGGCCGGACATGACGATCAGCGGTATATTGTCGGCGGCGGCGTTGATCAGACCCATCACCGCATTGGCAAGGCCGACATTGGTGTGCACCATCACCGCCTGCGGCTTGCCGGTAACGAGGTGCAGCCCATGCGCCATGGCGATTGCGGCGGTTTCGTGCGGGATCGGCAGCGCCTCGGGCATCGCGGCGCCGTTCACCGACGCGCGCGCCAGCCCCTCGATCACCGGCGCGAAATCGGTGCCGCCATTGGCGAACAGATAGTCGATGCCGTTGGTCTTGAGCCGAGTGAGCAGCGCCTCGGCGGCGGTCTGGGATTGCGTCTCGGCCATGGTCATCCTCCCCGACCGGAGCTTGCCCGCATTGCTGCTGGCGAGACAAGCGGCAGATGCCCAGTTTGCGGGCTTCCCGCAGTCCCGCTTTCCCATCTTTCGTCATGCCCGGGCTTGTCCCGGGCATCCACGGCCCTCCGCAGCGCCGCCCTTCGGCGTGGATGGCCGGGACAAGCCCGGCCATGACGATGGGGTGGGAGCGGAGAGGGGATTGGCGGCATGCCGCTTGCACCGCCCGGGCGAACCACAACGGAGGGATCGTGTCATGAAGGTGATCGGGGTCGATGTCGGCGGCACCTTCACCGACCTGGTCTTCGCCGATATCGCGGCCGGCCGCACGGCGATCCACAAGGTGCCGACCACGCCGGACAACCCGGCGCGCGGCGTGGTGGAGGGCATCGCCGGCCTGTGCAAGCGCGTGGGCCTCCCGGAAGGCGAGATCGACTTCGTGTTCCATGGCACCACCATCGCCACCAACGCGGTGCTGGAATACAAGGGCGCCACCACCGGCATGGTCACCACCGCCGGCTACCGCGACATCCTGCATATCGGCCGGCACCAGCGCCCCGAGCATTATTCGATCATCCAGGAGATCCCCTGGCAGGACCGGCCGCTGATCAGGCGGCGCTTCCGCAAGACGGTGAAGGAGCGGCTGGTGCCGCCGCGCGGCGAGGTGCTGGTCCCGCTCGACGAGGACGCCGTGCGCGAGGCGGCGCGCGAACTCAAGGCCGCCGGCGTCGAGGCGATCGCGGTCTGCTTCCTGTTCGCCTATCTCGACCCGGCGCATGAGGACCGCGCCAAGGCGATCATCGAGGCGGAATATCCCGGCTGCTTCGTCACCACCTCGGCTTCCGTATCGCCCCAGTTCCGCGAGTTCGAGCGCTTCACCACCACGGCGATCAACGCCTTCGTCGGCCCCAAGGTGCGCAACTATGTCAGCGGCCTGGAGGCCGACATCAAGGCGCGCGGCATGAGGGCGGCGCTCCGCGTCATGGCCTCCAATGGCGGCGTCGCCACCGCGGCGATGGTGGCCGAGCGGCCGGTGATGACCTTGCTCTCCGGCCCGGCCGCCGGGGTGATCGGCGGCGACTGGTGCGGCGCGCTGTCGGACCGGCGCAACCTGATCACCTTCGATGTCGGCGGCACCTCGGCCGATATCGGCATCGTCCGCAACGGCGCCTATGGCGAGGCGACGGCGCGCGACACCTGGATCGCCGGCTATCCTGTCATGGCGCCGATGATCGACATCCACACCATCGGCGCCGGCGGCGGCTCGATCGCCTATGTCGATCCGGCCGGCGCCTTCCGCGTCGGGCCGAAGAGCGCCGGCGCGGTGCCGGGCCCGGCGGCCTATGCGCGCGGCGGCACCGTGCCGACGGTGACCGACGCCAATGTCGTGCTCGGCCGGCTCGACCCGGAGCATTTCCTCGGCGGCGGCATGCAGCTCGACGCCGCCGCCGCGCGGGGCGTGATCGCCGGCCTGGCCGACAAGCTGCAGCTCAGCCTGGAAGAGGCGGCGGAAGGCGTGATCGCCATCCTCAACGCCAACATGGCGAACGCGGTGCGCTCGCGCACCGTGCAGAAGGGTATCGACCCGCGCGACTTCACCCTGGTCGCCTTCGGCGGCGCCGGGCCGCTGCACGCGGCCGAGGTCGCGGTCGAGCTCGGCGTGCGCGAGGTGCTGGTGCCGCCGCATCCCGGCATCACCTCGGCGGTCGGGCTGATCACCGCGGACCTGAAATACGACGCCATCCGCACCGAGTTCCAGTCGAGCGAGGTCTTTGACCTCGCCCGGCTCGACCGCGATTTCGCGCTGATGGAGGAGGAGCTCGCCGGCCGCTTCGCCGCCGACGGCGTCGCGGCCGAGGCCGTCACTTTCCACCGCGCCGGCGATCTTCGCTATGTCGGCCAGGGCTACGAGCTGCGGGTCGGCTTCCCGCGCGCCAGGCTCGACGAGGCGGCGATCAAGGGCGTGTTCGCCCTGTTCCACGCCGCGCACGAGGCCGAGTACGGCCATGTCTTCCCGGGCAGCGCGATCGAGATCGTCAACATCCGCGTGACGGGCGTGGCAAGCGGCCCGAAAATCGGCAAGCCTGCGCCAAAAGTCGGCGGCGCTCTCGACAAGGCCGTCGTGCGCCAGGGTCGCTGCCTGTTCCGCGTCAAGGGCACGCTGGATGCCTTCGACACGCCGTTCTACGAACGCGACCTGCTGCCGCTCGATCAGGCCATTCCCGGCCCTGCCATCATCCTGCAGGAAGATTCGACCACCGTGGTGCCGCCCGGCTGCAGCTTCGTCGCCGAGAAGACCGGCAACCTCTTCATCCGTATCGGAGGCGCGTCATGAACGTCCACGCCGCCAACCGCCCCTCGATCGACCCGATCACCGCCAGCGTCATCCAGGGCGCGCTGGAGAACATCGCGGTCGAGATGGGCTACAAGCTGATGCGCATGTCGTATTCCTCGATCATCCGCGAGTCGGAGGATTTCGGCGCCGCGCTGGTCGATGCGGAGGGCAGGGGCCTCGCGGAATCGGCGCAGTCGACGCCGCTGCAATCGGGCCCGATTCCGGGCTATGTGCGCGGCATCCGGAAGATCATGGCGGCGCGCGGCGAGGAGATCCGCCCCGGCGATGTGATCATGCACAACGATCCCTATTCCGGCGCGAGCCACGGGCCCGACATCGCCTTCGTGGTGCCGGTCTTCGTCGGCGGCGCGCTGGTCGGTTTCGCCGCCACCACGGCGCATCATCTCGATATCGGCGCGCTGTCGCCCGGCTCCTGCGGCATCGTCGATGCGATCGACGCTTATGCCGAGGGCCTGCAATTCAAGGCGATCAAGGTCTACGACCAGGGCAAGCGCAACGAGATGGTCTGGCACATTCTGCGCGACAACCTGCGCGCCGCGGACCTCGTGGTCGGCGATATGGAGGCGCAGATCGCCGCCAGCCGCATCGGCGCCGAGCGGCTGGAGGCGCTGATCGGCCGCTACGGTCTCGGCACCTTTCAGGCCGGATGCGCCGCGCTGATGGACCATGCCGAGCGGCTGATGCGGCAGGCCATCGCGGCGGTGCCGGACGGCACCTACACGGCGACGACGTTCTTCGACGGCTTCCTCGACAGCGACGATCCCGCGAAGAAGGCGCTGCCGATCGTCGCCACCGTGACCGTCAAGGGCGACGAGATGCTGGTCGATCTCACCGGCACGGCGCCGCAGGTTTCCGACCGGCCGATCAACATGCCGTTCGAGGGCACGGTCGACATCGCCGTCTGGCTCACCGTTCGCTCGATCTTGCTCGACACCGCGGTGCACGGCCATATCCCGGTCAATGCCGGCCTGCTGCGCCCGATCACCATCACCGCGCCCTTGGGCTGCCTCGCCAACCCGACCTTCCCGGCACCGACCATCGCCCGCTTCACCCCGGGCAACCAGCTCGCCGACACCGTCATGAAGGCGCTGGCCCAGGCGGTGCCGCACCAGGTCTCCGCCGGCATCGGCAACCTGAAGGTGATCGCCTTCTCAGGGCTCCGCGGCGGCACCCATTGGGTGCATATGGAGATCTTCGAAGGGTCGTATGGCGGCCGCTATGGCAAGGACGGCATGGACGCGGTCGACACGCTCTACGCCAACACGCGCAACAACCCGATCGAGGATATCGAGACGCATCTGCCGCTCCGCGTCGAGCGCTACGAGCTGCGCGAGGACGTGGTCGGCGCCGGCGAGTTCCGCGGCGGCCTCGGCAGCGTCCGCGAATTCGTGTTCCTTGAGCCAGGCGGCGCCTCGGTGGAAGGCGACGGCCAGGGCTTCCGCCCCTGGGGCTTCGATGGCGGCGGCGAGGGCCAGCCGGCGGCGCTGACGCTCGCCAAGGCGGCCGGCACGCGGGTCGCGCTGCCGTCCAAGGTGGCGCATACCGCGACCCGGTCGGGCGACCGCTTCATCTGCGTCGGCCCGGCCGGCGGCGGCTATGGCGATCCGCTGAAGCGCGATCCGCAGCGCGTGCTGGACGACGTGCTCGACGGCATCATCACCCGCCTGTCGGCGGAGACGGCGTTTGGCGTGGTGGTCACCGATGACGGAAAGGTGGATGCCGCTGCGACGGCCAGGCGCCGCTCGGCATAGCCCCGGAAAGGATGCGGCCCGGGCCGGACCTTCGTCCGTGCCCGGGCCTGCCCCGTCGCCCCACCCGAAGCCGGGTAGAAAAGCTCAGTGATAGGTGATCGGCTGCTGCGTCGCGCCGACGCTGTTCGGGTCGAAGCTCGCCATCAGAACCGACGCGGTGTTGATCAGGTCGTCGGCCTTGACCGGGCTCGACATCACGACTCCGGAGCCGCGCAAGGTCGAGGGTGCCTGCGCCACGATGTTGCGGACGGTGCGCGCGGAGCCGTCGATCGCGATCATCGGCGTGCCGGCGATCCGTTCCGCCAGTGCATTCAGGAAGTCGACGACGTCGAGCTCGGGCGCGATCAGGCTGGTGATCACCAGGTCGAAGCGCAGCTGGTCGACGAGGTACAGCGCCTTCGCGGCGGTCGCAACATGCGTGATGCTGCAGCCCTGGTCGCGCAGCAGTGGGCGGGCGAAATCGGCGAAGGCCGGATCGTCCACCACCAGGAGAATGTTGCGGGGTTCTGAATGCATAAGCGAGAGAGATACCGCAACGGAATGCAACCGGCCAGCCGGCCAGAGGGTCTAGGTCGTTTGGTTGAGTCCAACTCGGCGCGGCGCGGTAGCGAGCGCATTGCGGATGGCCGCCAGAAGCTCGGCATTCGGCAGCGGCTTCGGCAGCACCTGGGTGGCGCCGAGCGCATGCATCACGCGCGACAGCGTGCCATGCGCGTTGAGCGGCGAGCCGGTGATGGCGATGACGGGCAATCCGCGCGCCGCCGGCGGGAGCGAGCGCAGGAATTCGATCCCGTCCATGTCCGGCATCACCACGTCGGTGATCACCAGATCCACCCGGCCTTCGCCGAGAGCCCGCAGCGCGGCCCGCGCCGTGCCCGCGGAGCTGGCCCGGAAACCGTTGCGGTCCAGCAGGCTACGCAGGAAATCGGCGAAATCCGGATCGTCGTCGACGACGAGGATGAGGGGCGGCTCATTTGCCATGCGGCGGCATAGCCGGCCGGGCCGGCCGCCGCCAGCCGCACGGATGGGTTAGGGCCAAAGGTATATGGCACCTGCGAAGGCGCGCCCGCCGCGGCGCGGCAGGCCGCGGGAGCCCGGTCCCCCCCTGGTCTCCGGCGGGATTTCCGGTGATATACGTCTCCGCGACGGCCTTGGCATGACCGGCGGCGCGGAATGTCGGGGCAGAATTGGGGCGAGCGTTGGCGATCGACCTGACGACAGTCCACTTTACCGGCGTCACCTTCTCGCTGCTCTTCGCGGTGATCTTCCTGTCGCTGCACCGCCTGGAAGGGCGCGAGCTGTCGCTGCCCTTCTGGGCCGGCTCGCACCTCGCCTATGCCGCGCGCCATGCCATGCATTTCGTGGCGCCACCGGATTTCTACGGCCCGTGGTTCGTGCCCGGCCTGTCCCTGCTGTTCGTCGGCTGCACCATGCTGGCCGCCCTTGCGCTGGCCGGGCGCCGGGTGCGCGTAAGCTGGCTGGTCGCCGCGTCTCTGCTCGAGGTGCTGTGGATCGCCTATGCCCGCTGGGCGGAGCTGCCGGTCGAGTTGCGGGCGACCCCGATCGCGGTGGCGGTCGGCGGCGCAATGCTGGTCGCCGCCGTCGCCTTTGCCGCGGTGGCGCGGCAGGACCGCTCGCCGGCCTGCCTCATTGCCGCGGTCGCTCATCTCATCTGGTCGGTCGGCTCCTTCGCGGTTCTGTTCCGCACGCCGTTCGCCGAGCAGTTCAGGTTCGGCGTCGTCCTGGCGACGCTGGGTTCGATGGCGATCGCCATTCTCGTCATCATCGCGGTGCTGCACCGGCGGCGGGCGGCTTCCGACCGGCTCGCCGGCGAACTCATCGCGGCCCGCTCCAGGCTCGAAAGTCTGATCGGCACGGCATCGGACTGGATCTGGGAGATCGACGCCCAGTTTCGCTACACCTACTTGTCCGACCGCTTCGGGCAGATCACCGGGGCGGATGCGCGGCGCCTGATCGGCATGCGCTGGGATACGCCCTGGGCGGCGCACCGCTCCGGCGAGAAGGTCTGGGCCGAGTTCTGCCGCGCGCTGGAAGCCGGCCGTCCGGTGCGCGGCTTCCGCCATCCGGCGCACATGGTGGATGGCCGGCCGATCGTGCTGCTGATCAACGCCGATCCGATGCACGACCCGGCCGGCCGCCTGATCGGATTCCGCGGTACCGGCCGCGACGCCACCACCGAAATCGCGGTCGGCGCCATCATGGACGTGTTCGCGGGCGATGCCGCCAACCGGATCGGCATCGAGTATTTCCGCGCCCTGGTCGGCAGCCTGGGGGCCACGCTGAATGCCGATGCGGTGTTCGTCGCCCGTATCGAGCGGGGCGGCCCGGCGTCTGCCGTCCGCACGCTCGCCGTCTGGGCCGACGGCGCCATCGCGGAGAACCGCGAATACGCGCTCGACGGCACCGTCTCGGATTGCCTCGACAGCCAGGAGCCGCTGGTCTTTCTGCGCGACGTGCGTTCGCTCTTCGTGCGCGATCCGGGTCTCGCCGCCTTCGGGGCCGAAGGCTATGCCGGCATCGGCCTCGGCGGCACGGAAGGACAGCCGCTCGGCGTGCTGGCCGTCATCAGCCGGCATGGCTTCACCGACATCGCCACCATCGAGACCGTGCTGAAGGTGGTGGCGCCGCGCGCCGCTGCCGAGCTCGAACGACAGATCGCCGACCGCCGCCTGCGCGAGAGCGAGGCGCGCTTCCGCGACGTGATCGACCACATGCCGACGGCGATCGGCGCGCGCGACCGGGACGGCCGCTTCGTGTTCGTCAACCGCGCCTACGAGAGCCTGAACGGCATCGCGGCCGGCGACCTGATCGGCCACACCTTGACCGAGGCGGTGGGGCGGATCGGCAACCGCGACGTCGTCGAGCGTTCGCTGGCGGCGGATGCGCGGGTGCTCGCCACCGGCGAAACTGTGACCGAGGAATACATTCGTCCGGAACGCCCGACCCCGGACGGGCCGGGCATCTTCCTGGTCAGCCGATTTCCGATCCGCGACGCCGCCGGCGAGATTGTCGCCGTCGGTTCGGTCGCGCTCGACATCACGGATCGGCGCATCGCCGACACGCGCCTGCGCGAGAGCGAGGCGCGGTTCCGCGCCGTCATGGAGCACATGCCGCTCGCCTTCACCGCACGCGACCTCGAAGGCCGCCACATCCTGGCCAATCCCGCCTACGAGGCGATCGCCGGCCGCAGCGCCGAGGAGATGATCGGCCGCCGGCTGGACGAGCTGCAGGGCCTGCCGCCCGGCACGCTGACGCGGTTCGACGAGTTCGACCGCCGCGTGGTCGAGACCAATCAGGCCTATGTGCACGAGATGGACCGGTCGGATGCGCGCATCGGCGGCCAGAAATCCCGCTTCCTGGTGACCCGCTTTCCGATCCGTGACGCGGCCGGAAAGATCGTTGCCGTCGGCTCCGTCGGCACCGACATCAACGAGCTGAAGCGGATCGAGCGCGAGCTCAGGGCGAGCGAGTCGCGCTTCCGCTCGGTGATCGAGCATATGCCGCTCAGCTTCTGCGTACGCGACCTGGCGGGCCGCTTTCTGGTCACCAACCCCACCTACGACGCCATCGGCGGCATCTCCACGCGCGAGGCGATCGGCCGGTCGATGCTCGATTTCGTCGATGCCATGGGCGGCGCCGACGTGGTCAAGACGGCGATCGACGGCGATGCGACCGTGATCCAGACCGGCCAGACCTTCTCGGCCGAGATCGCCCGCCCGGACCACCGTCGCGGCGGGGCGCTCTCGACCTTCCTGGTGACCCGCTTCCCGATCCGCGGCGCCGACGATCAGATCGTGGCGGTGGGCTCGGTGGCGCTCGACATCACCGAAAGCCGCAAGGCGGCGGAAGAGCGGCGCAAGAGCGAGGCGCTGCTGCGCGCCGTCATCGACAACCTGCCGGTCGGCTTTCTGCTCAGTGCCGGAGGTCCCCGCATCGCGATCGCCAACCCCGCCTTCGGCCGCATCCTCGGTCTGCCCGTCGAGAGCATCGTGGGCCGCACGGCGGCCGAGCTGCGCGCGCTGTTGCCCGATACCCGGCTGTGGGATACCGCGGTGCTCGGCAATCTCGATGGCGTGCCGATGCCGCATTTCTCCCAGCATGTCGGGCCGGATCCGACCGATCCCGCGCGCGATCTGGCGATTTCGCTGACCCGCTTCCGCGTCGCGGCGACGGAGGCGGGCCCCGCCTCCTACGGCGTCATCGTGCAGGACGTCACCGAGAGCTGGAGCCACGCGCGCGAGCGCGAGGCGCGCGAGCGGGCGATCCAGGCCAGCGAGGCGAGGTTCCGCGCGGTGGTCGACAATCTGCCGTTCGGTTTCAGCCTGCGCGACCGCGAGGGGCGCTTTCTGATCGTCAACCGCGCCTACGAGGCGATGCTGGGCCTCGGCGCCAGGCGGCTGCTCGGCAGGACGCCGGACGAGCTGACGGCGCAGCTGAAAGTGCCGGCGGTCTACGAGGGCTGGCGCGAGGGGGACCGGCAGGTGATCGAGACCGGCGAGACGGTCTCGACCGAGACCGAGACGCCGGACCTGCGCGATCCCGGGCGGACGGCGGCGACGCATATCGTGAAGTTTCCGGTCTTCGAAGGCGGCAATTCGCCCTCCGGCGTGGCGACCCTCGCCATCGACATCACCGGGCGCCGGCGCATGCAACAGGCGATCGTCGCCCGCGAGGCGGAGCTGCACCGCGTGCTGGCCGCGCTCGACATGGCGCGCGAAGGCATCGTCGTCGAGGAGGCGAGCGGCCGCGTCCTCTACGCCAACCGCGCCGCGCGCGCCCTGGTGGAGCCGAGCGGCAGCGCGCTCGCGCTGCTGCAGCGGACCGGCCACGGCATGTCACCCGCGCATCGGGGCCATTGGGCGGGCGAGCTCGCCTTGGCCCGCGGCGAGGGGGCGAATGCCGACATCGCCTTCGACAGCGTGGCGCTGGCCGACGGCACCGTCGTCACCGTGCTCGACGACGTCACCGACGAGAAGACGCAGCGGCGCGAGACCGAGATCCTGGAACGGCGCCTCAGGCGAGCCGAGAAGATGGAGGCGCTCGGCCGGCTCGCCGGCGGCATCGCGCACGATTTCAACAACCTGCTGGGGGCCATCGTCGGCTTTGCTGGCTTCATCGCCGAGGATTCCGAGCCCGGCGGCCGCACCCATGCCTTCGCCGAGCGCATCCTGGCTGCCAGCGACCGCGCCAAGAGCATCGTGCGCGAGGTGCTGGCCTTCTCCCGCCCGCCGGAGCCGCGGCGCCAGCGCATCGCGCTCGGCAGTCATCTGGTGGAGACGGTGGAGATCCTGCGCCCCGCCCTGCCGCCCGGCGTGCATGTCGAGATCCAGACGCACGATCCGGAGATCGCCATCGACGCCGATCCGGCACAGCTCACCCAGGTGGTCATGAACCTGATGCTGAACGCTGCCGATGCGCTGGAAGGCAGGCCCGGCACGATCCAGGTCGCCGCCGACCTGGCCGCGGCGCCGCTCCCGGCCGTCGACCGGCCGGAGGCCGAGCCCGATATCGAGGTGAGTGCGCTCCCCGATGGCCGGCTGCGCTGCACCGTCGGCCATCTCAGGCCGGGCGCCGCGGCGGTGATCCGGGTGACCGACCATGGCCACGGCATCTCGCGCCAGAACTTGGAGCGCATCTTCGACCCGTTCTTCACCACCAAGACCAAGGGCAAGGGCACCGGCCTCGGCCTGCCGGTGGTGCACGGCATCGTGCTCGCCCATCACGGTGCGATCGTCGTGCACAGCCGCGCCGAGGAGGGCACGACGTTCGAGGTGCTGCTCCCCGCCGCGGCGGCCGGCGAGGTGCTGTCGCTCGATGTGGCGTCCCGCATGACGGCCAGCGGCCGCGGCCGCATCCTGGTGGTGGACGACGACGAGGATTTCGGCGACATGGTGGCGATCGCGCTCGGCCGTGCCGGCTACGAGACCGCCGTCGTGAACGACCCGGCCGCGGCGCTCGACGTCGTCGGCGACGACCCGACCGTCTGGGACCTCGTCATCACCGACTACACGATGCCCGGCATGAACGGCATCCAGCTGATCGAGCGGCTCGCCGTGCTGCAGCCCGATCTGCCCTGTGTTCTCTGCAGCGGCTTCGGCATCGGCGTCGACGAGGCGTCAGCGGTCGCGGCCGGCGCCAGCGCCTTCCTCGCCAAGCCGATCGAGATCGCCGCCCTGGTGGAACAGGTCGCCAAGCTGATCGCCGTCAGCCGCGCGGCGTAAGTGTGATTCCGATAGCCGCAACGCGGGGGGAGAGCGACTGTGTTTGAGTGTCAAGGTTTGGCATGGGCATTTTGGTAGTGCCTGGCGAGGATTGCGTTGAGATGGACGACGATCTTTCGCATGCAGGCGACGATGGCGAGCT
>QOZS01000065.1 GCA_003576705.1 Desertibaculum subflavum | reverse complement strand
CTGGCGGCGGCGCCGCCGCCGGCGCTGCCGGGCCGTGCGCCCGGCGTGGCGACCGTGTTCCGCGACTGGCTCGCCGCCCGCGGCAGCGCGATGGCAGCCCGCGCGACCGCCTGTATCGAGCGCTCGCCGCTCGGCCATGCGGCGGAGCTGCCCGGACCGGTCGGCGAGCGCAATCTGTATCTTCTGGAGCCGCGCGGCATCGTCGGCTGCGTCGCCTCGGACCCCGACGCGCTGTTCGTGCAGATGACGGCAGCGCTCGCCACCGGCAACCGGATCGGCATCGCGGCCGCGCAGATACCGCCCGACCTGCCGGCGGAAGTTCAGGCATGGCTCGCACCGCCCGACGCCGCGCCCTCGGTGTTCCTGTTCGAGGGCGAGGCGGCTGCGCTGCGCGCTCATGCCGAACGGCAGGCGCGACTATCGCCGGCTGTGCAGCCGATCCACGTCGCGAGGGGCGGCGACTATCCGCTCGAAGCCCTGGTGCGCGAGCGCAGCATCAGCACCAACACCGCCGCTGCCGGCGGCAATGCCAGCCTGATGAGCATCGGCTGAGCTACCTGACCCACTGCGCCAGATAGGTCTTGATGCCCTTTTCGAGCTCGGGCTCGATCAGCGCCACCAGCTCGCGGTCGATCTCCTCGAACAGCGCGTCGCGGTCGTCGAGCGTCGCCTTTTCGGACAGCGTCTTCGACACCATGGCGGAGGCATCGCAGCGGCCTTCCAGATTGCCGCCGAACGACCGGATCTCGATCGCCACCGCGACCTTCGCGTCGAAGCGGCGGTCCTGCTGGGTGGTGAACATGCCGCGGATGCCGCCCGTGGTCGGCAGCTCGGCCTCGATCACCGACGCGTCCGCAATGATGAAGCGGGCGATGCGCTGGTTGCCGACCGCCACCAGGCGCTGGGTCGCCCAGCGCGCCATCAGGCGCGCCGGCGGCTCGCGGAACTGGTGCTCCACATTGGGCGCGCGGAACGGCGGCTCGTAGCGGTCCTGGATCTCGACCAGGGCGACGTCGAGCTTGTAGGGCTGCTTGCCGGTGCCGAGGTCGATCGCCGGCGCAGCGGCCGGAACGGCGGTCGGGGCGTTGATGGGCGGCTGGCCCGTCGTCTGGGCGAGGGTCGGCCGGGTGAATGCCGGCACGACCAGGGAGGCCGCGCCGAGCATGAGAAGGGTGTCACGTCTCGTAGCCATGCGGGAAGCAGAACGCATGGGATGTGGCGACTTCATGGCGAGATCTGGACAGCCTCTGCCGAAAACTCGTAACCCGCGCTGCAGAACTCGCAGGTGACCGAGATGCGGCCGTCGATCGTCATGTCGGCGAGTTCCTCGGCGCCGAAACTCCGCAGCACGGTGCGCACCCGTTCCGCATCGCAGCGGCAGCGCGCCTGCACCGGCAGCGGCGTGTAGACGCGCACGCCGTCCTCGTGAAACAGGCGGTAGAGCAGCATGTTGGCTTCCAGCGCCGGCTCCAGCAGCTCGGTCTCGCCGACCGTCGCGATCAACAGGTTGGCGCGGTTCCAGGCATCCTCGCGCTCGACATCCTTAGGCGAGGGCGGGGCGCCGATCGGGCTCTGCTGCGGCAGGCGCTGGATCATCAGGCAGCTGGCGCGCCAGCGGCCCTCGCGCTTGCCCGCGGCGAGCCGGAAGCTCGCATGGATCTGCTCCGACTGGCCGAAATAGCGTTCCGCCGCCTCGGCCAGGCTCGTCCCCTCGATCGACACGATGCCCTGATAGCGCTCCATATCGGCGCCCTGGTCGATGGTGAAGGCGAGATAGCCCTGGCCCAGCAGGCGGTCGAGCGTGGCCGGGCCGGTGGCCAGCACGGTGGCGAGCCTGGCGGCGTCGAAGCTCGCATAGCCGCGCAGGTCGCCGCCCGTGCGCCAATCCGCCAGCAGCATGCTGATCGGCCCGTCGCCCTTGGTCTGCAAGGTCAGCATGCCCTCGAATTTCAACATGCCGCCGAGCGCCGCGACCAGCGCCAGCGCCTCGCCGAGCAGCGTCGACACCGCGTCCGGGTAATTGTGGCTCTTCAGGATGTGGTCGATCGACGGCGCCAGGCGGACCAGGCGGCCGCGCACCTCCACACCTTCGATCTGGAACGGGTGGATCAGGTCGCCGCGGTCGAGCGTGACGGCGCCCGCCAGGGGACCGATCCCCTTGTCTACGCCATACACCAGGCGAGGATTCCCTTCTGCGCGTGGAGGCGGTTCTCCGCCTCGTCGAACACGATGGATTGCGGCCCGTCGATCACCTCGGCCGTCACTTCCTCGCCGCGATGCGCGGGCAGGCAGTGCATGAACACGGCGTCCGGCTTGGCCGCCGCCATGACATGGCGATCCACCTGGAAGGGTTTCAAGAGGTTGTGGCGATCGCCCGCCTTCTGTCCCATCGAGACCCAGGCATCGGTGACCACGGCATCGGCGCCCGCGGCCGCCGCGCGGGCGTCGTGCACAAGGCGCACGCGGCCGCCCTCGCGCCGCGCCCAGTCCAGTATCTCGGCCGACGGGCTCAACGGCTCCGGGCAGGCCAGCCGCAGCTCGAAATCGAACCGCACGGCGGCATGCACCCAGGACCGCGCCACGTTGTTGCCGTCGCCCGACCAGGTCACCACCTTGCCGGCGATCGGGCCCTTCTTCTCCTCGAAGGTCAGCACGTCGGCCATCAGCTGGCAGGGATGGCTGTCATCGGTCAGCCCGTTGATCACCGGCACGGTGGCATTCGCCACCATCTCCTCCAGCATCGCCGATTTATGCGTCCGGATCATGATGGCGTCGACATAGCGCGACAGTACCTTGGCCGTGTCGGAGGCACTTTCGCCGCGGCCGATCTGCAGGTCGGCCGCGTTCATCACGATGCCCTCGCCGCCGAGCTGGCGCATGGCGATGTCGAAGGAGAGCCGGGTGCGGGTCGAGGCCTTCTCGAAGATCATGGCGAGCACGCGCCCCGCCAACGGCTTGTCGTGATCCGGCGCGCCCTTCGGCGCCCCGTTGCGGCCGCGCTTCATGGCGGCCGCCTTGTCCAGGATCGAGCGGAGCGTCCGGCCTTCCAGCCGGTCGAGATCGATGAAATGCCGGACGCCGCCCATTACCCCAGCTTCGTGCAGGCCCGGTCGAGAGCGTCGATGCCCTCCTTGACCTGGGCATCGGTGATGATCAGCGGCGCGGCGATGCGCACCACGTTCTCGCCGGCGCCGACGGTGAGCAGGCCCTCGGCCCGCGCCGCGTCGACCACCTTGGTGTTCTCGACCACGGCTTCCAGGCCCAGCATCAGGCCCATGCCGCGCACGCCCTTCAGCACCTTCGGGTGCTTGTCGACCAGCATGGCGAGCTGCTGCTTCAGGTGGCTGCCGACCTTCAGCGCGTTGTCGAGGAAGCCGTCGGCCAGCATGACGTCGAGTACCGCATTGCCGACCGCCATGGCGAGCGGGTTGCCGCCATAGGTCGAGCCGTGCGAACCGGCCACCATGCCCTTGGCCGCCTCCTTGGTCGCCATGAAGCAGCCGAACGGGAAGCCGGCGCCGACCGATTTCGCCAGCGCCATCACGTCCGGCTTCACGCCGTACCATTCATAGGCAAAGAGCTTGCCGGTGCGGCCCATGCCGCATTGCACCTCGTCGAAGGCGAGCAAGAGGCCGTGCTGGTCGCACAGCGCGCGCAGCCCCTTGATGAATTCCGGCGTCGACACCTTGATGCCGCCTTCGCCCTGGATCGGCTCGACCAGGATGCCGGCGGTCTCACTTGTGATCGCCTGCTTCACCGCTTCCAGGTCGTTCAGCGCCACCTGGTCGAATCCCTCGACCTTGGGCCCGAAGCCCTTGAGGTATTTCTCGTTGCCGGCGGCGGCGAGCGTGGCCAGCGTGCGGCCGTGGAAGGCGCCCTCGAAGGTGATGATCCGGTAGCGCTCCGGCTTGCCGCTCTCGTACTGGTACTTGCGCACCGTCTTGATCACGCCTTCCAGCGCCTCGGCGCCGGAATTGCCGAAGAAGACCAGATCGGCGAAGGAGGCGGCGGTGAGCCGGTCGGCCAGCTTCTCCTGACCCGGGATCTTGAACAGGTTGGAGGTGTGCCAGACCTTGCTCGCCTGCTCGGTTAGCGCCTTCACGACCGCCGGATGGGCATGGCCCAGCGACGTGACCGCGATGCCGGAGGCGAAGTCGAGATAGCGCCGGCCCTCGGTCGAGATCAGGTAGGGACCTTCGCCGCGCTCGAAAGCGATATCGGCGCGGCCGTAGGTCGGCATCACGTGGGAGGACATGCGAACGGAACCGGTTCCGGCGTAGGAAACGTCCAGAATAGCGGGGGCGATCCCCTGCCTGTCAATCAAAGCGGCTTGCGGCATGGCTTTTCTCCCGGAGGCGAGCGTGCAGTCCGCACCATGCCCTTGCGATATTACAGGCGATAGATCATCATTTCCCGCATCTGCTTTGCGGAAATGCTGAGATGGGAAAGCCCCCCGCCCAGAAAAATCTCGCCAGCAAGAACCTGGACTGGGACGACCTCAAGGTCGCGCTGGCGGTGGCGGAGGCGCGCTCGCTTTCCGGCGCCGGCCGGGCGCTCGGCGTCGACGTGGCGACGGTGGCGCGCCGGCTGGAGCGGCTCGAAGCCGCCCTCGGCGCCAGGCTGTTCCAGCGCGACAACCGGGGCCTCAGCCCCACCTCGGCCGGCGAGAAGCTCGCCGCCCATGTCGCCCGCATGGAGGCCGAGGTGCACGACATCCGCAGCAATCTCGACGCGGCGGATCTCGGCCTCGCCGGCACCGTCGCGGTGACCACGACCGACGTGCTCGCCTGCCACCTGATCGCGCCGGCGCTCGGCCGCCTGCAGGTCCAGCATCCCGGCATCGCCATCGAGATCGCGACCGATATCCGCACCCTCAACCTGTCGCGCCGCGAGGCCGATATCGCGCTCCGCCTGGCGCGGCCGGAACAGGCCTCGCTGCTGGCCCGCAAGGTCGGCGAGGTCGGCTACGCGCTCTACGCCACGCGCGCCTATCTGAAGAGCGCGGGCCAGCCCGATGCCGCCGCCGGCTGCCCGGGCCACCGGCTGGTCGACTGGCCGGAGGATTACACCATCATTCCGCAAGTGCCCTGGCTCCGCCGCCTGGCCAAGGAGGCGACGGTGGTGCTGCGCGCCAACAGCGCCCATGCCCGCCACCAGGCAACGATGGCGGGCCTCGGCCTCGGCCTCCTGCCCTGCGTGATGGTGGGCCCGAAAGACGGCCTGGTCCGCCTCGACACGCCGGAACCGGCGCCCTCGCTCGAACTCTGGCTCGCCGCCCACCAGGACCAGGCCCGCGTGCCGAGGGTGCGAGCGGTGCTGGACTTTCTGGCGGAGACGGCGGTGGGGCAGCGATCCCGGCTGGCCGGGCGCGCGTGAGAGTCCGGGGAACCGCTTGCCCGCCAACAGGTTTCTCTTCCGACAGCCGAGGAGGAGCACCATGGCGATCCCGATCAACGCCGCATCGGCCATCGTGACCGACGGCAAGAAGCAGCGACCGGAGGAAGAGCTGCCGCGGACCGGCGCAGATGAGTTCGAGCGGCGCGTCGCCGCGCATGCGGAGCGGCTGTGGCGCGAGGCAGGCCAGAAGGGCAGCGTCGCCGATTATCGCGAGAAGGCGCGCACCATCGCGGCCCGCGAGGATATCCCGCAGGAGGCGCAGTCGACCGGCTGACGACGCGCCGGCAATTTAGCAACACGGTGGAGGCGGCCCTTGAGCAGTGTTCGAATTAGCGCTCGGGAAGCGCTTGTAGGATCGAGAAGACTCCACACTGTCAACCGTAATAGGGTAAAATGTGGACCGTTGAGGCCGCCATTGGGAGGGGGCGATGAGACACTCCGTATTGGTCCGCGTGCCCCAGGAGTGGGAACCTGACTTCCGGCAGTTCTGGAAACATTTGCGTATGGCTGAAGGGCTGCCTGCTACCTACGATCTGCAGACCCCACAACTCGTAGACAGATTTGATGGCGCCGCACTTGCAGAGTGGATTGTACCACTAGCAGAGCACGGTTCCGCATTGGTAGGCGTAGTACTTGGGTATCTAATTGCGCGTCGCGGAGAAATAGAAATTGGCGATAAAAAATTTAAGAATATTTCGATTCAAAATGTGAAAGAAATATTGAATATTCTTGATAATCTCGACGGGCGGAAAGATGGAAAAGTGCCAAAATCAAAGAAAAAATAAGCCTTGGTATTTGGGGCCGACGCGAAGAAATTTGCTTCGCGGGCGTCTGCGCCGTCGCCGCGCCTTCAGCGTAAATTTGCGGGACCGCAGAGCAGCGCGATCTACTATTGAAATGATTGATAGTGTTTTTCCGAATTCATGCGACGATATGTTCATGTTCTTTGTCAGTTCAATGGAAGCTCAAAGTGAGTTGCGAGGTATAGAGAATCGGAAGTTGCTTATATTCGATGTGGAGCAGACAAATGCGCTTGGGTTTTCGTGTGCCCTCAAGTTTAAATTCGAAAGGCCCCAGTTCTTATATCTAGAGTTCATGATCAGAGCTGCAGAAATGTTGATTTCTGATGGGGAGGAGAGTGTTGCCAAGCGAGTATCGGATTTAAATTTATCCCGATTGATGAGATATAGTATGGTATTGAAAAAATTTCCTGAAATTCCCCGTCCAATTTATTTTGACGGTTTAGATGTGGCAATAATGATAATGCAGAATGTGCTCCCACATTTCCTGTTATCTCATGAGGTAGGGCATTTTATCTGGAGTACGGATCGCGCCACTGCATGGCGCAAGCATATTGAGACGATCTGGCGTGAGCTAAGTTTCTCAGAGGATGAAACTAGCCGTCTGAGTTTTCAACGCTTTGTGCTACCAGATATCGAATACGTGCTCGGGAGCGACGCCGAGATTGTCGGGAGTCGCACCAAAGGTACCCAATTGCGGTTAGCGGGAATCAATGTCGAGGAGAAGATTAGAGAGGAATGTTTTTGTGATACACTGGGTCTTGTCATTGCATCTAAACAGGCAATCGAGATTGGTGTATCGCCATCGCTTCTATGGTTTGCGTTGACGACAATTCTGGAGGGAGCCGAACAACTTCTGTTATTGCGTCGCCTAGTCGATCAGTTGCCTCGTCGAGGCTCGCGTGGGGTAGTATCGTTTCCGGCAAGTAAATTGCCGGCGCGATTGGTCATTATGCGCAAAATGATCGACCTTTTCCGCAGTAAAACAATTGAGGTTGGCTTTAACATCTCTAAATATTGGAGTAATGATGATTTTTTCAAAAGTGAACCGTTTGCAACTGAGGAGGACATCGAGAGGCTGGCCATGCGTTGGCACAGATCGGACATTGTCGCCCGCGGAGGATTTATTCTAGGAACTGGTGCGAAATTCCCGAAGCCAGATGCGCTCAAATTCGACCGAAACGTATACGGGCCTTTGGCTGGAACCTTGTCAGCACTCTGGGCTCCAGCGATGCTAAAATCAGAAGCCTATGAATTATTGTCGCACGTGAATCCAGAATCCACTGAGTTCGATCCATCGCTGGTCGGTCTCGGATGTGCTATGCGAGACGTCACGCAGTCATTACTTCGTCCAAAGGCGACGTATGATTTCATTCGTAAATCGAACATCAAGAAATTTCTTAGGCAAAGTGCCGATGTAGATGCTTACGTTCGCTACCCTCGAGTTGTTGCTCGAAATCAAGTTTGGAGTCTATTTTAAAAGTGAAAGTGTGGGCGCGGAGCGGCTTGCGCTCGCGTACCTAATACGACCGCATAGCGATTTCCTTGAGAAGTTGGAAGGCGGCCCACCGGCCGCCTTCCGCATGATTGGCGGTGGCGAAGAAGCGCTAGGCCCGCTTCAGGATCACCACCACATCCGTCTGTTCCGGCTCGTGCGGCGCCAAGGTGGTGCGCCGCTCGTCGCTCCAGCTGGCGAGCTTGATCACCTCGCCGGCCTGGATGCCGGGCTCCGGCTCTTCCGCCGGCTCGACGATGCTGAGCCCTTCGCGGTCGATGAAAAACGTGTGGTCGCCGAACAGCCGCGTCAGCTGCTCCACCGCCGGATGATCCTCGGGGATCGGCTCGGCGTCGATCTGCGTCACGGCCTGTTCGACCAGCATGGCGGACATCTTCATCGCGCTCTCCCTTGCACAGGATTGGGCGCGGCCGGGCCCCATGCCCGCCGCGTTGCATTGTCTTGCTGGTGATCCCGGACGCCTTGCTGTCCGCGTGCCGGGTGGCCCGGCCGGCCGCATCAGCGCGGTGGTGGACGGGCAGGGCGGCCATCGTTTGCGATTCGTGGCGCTGCCACGCGGTGCCGATGGCCTGCCGCCTCGCTGGCGCCCGCAGGCACCGAGGCGGTCAGGAGGTAATCCGGCGCGGCGCCTGTCGCCACCGCTCCGCTGTCCTGACCTTAGGACAGCGACGCCGCCGGTCAAGGCGGCGCGCGCAAGAAGCAGTGGATCGAATGTGAAAAATCCGCGACCCGCCCTCGGCTCAGCTTGGCCGTAGCGGTCACCCGCGCGGCGGCAGGGCGAGGCGGCGGCGCAGCACGAACTGGCGGTGGCCGCGCGGATAGTCGGCGATCTCGGCCACGCATTCGAAGCCGTGGCGGGCGTAGAAGGCCGGCGCCTGGAAGCTGTGGGTGGTCAGGATCACCTGGTAGCAGCCGCGCGCGCTTGCCTCGTCCAGGGCGGCCGTCAGCAAGGCCGTGCCGATGCCGCGTCCGCGATGGTCCGCGTGCACCCAGAGCTGCTTGATCTCGCAGACCCCGCCCCAGCTGTGTCCGGCGGCGGCCCCGATCAGCGCGCCGGCCGTGTCGCGCAGGACGAAGCCGAGCCGGGCGCCGTCGGTGATGCCGGTAGTCCGACGGTTGAACTCGTACAGCTCTTCATCCAGCGCCTCGATCTCGGCAGCGGTGAGATCGTGATGCGGCGCGACCGGCGGCATCGTCATGCGGTTCCCCACCTTGTGACCGGCCGTCCGATCCTACGCCGATCCGGCATGCATCGCGCGGGCCGGGCGGCGCGTTACAACGTCAAGGTCCTTTGGCGGCTATCGAGGAGCCAGCATGAGTTTCGCCAGCCAGGTGTCGGATGCCTTGACGCGCCGGCAGCTCACCGACTTGTCGTATAGCGGCGGCGGGCAATGGATGTTCGAGTTCGCCGGCGAGGCGCGCCTCAATACCGCCGGCTCGCCCTGGCGCGCGCTGGTGGGCGAGCAAATCGCCTTCCGCGACAGCGATCACATCGATCGCTTCGGTCAGGGAAAGATGGACGATGGCATCGGCGACGCGCGCCGGCTGCTCGTGGGCCGTGAGGTCGAGGCGGTCCGCCTGCGCCCCGATACCGGCGACCTACTGCTCCGCTTCTTCGGCGGCGGCGTCGCCGTTGAGGTGATCAATATCGGCGCCGGCGACGATGGCTGGCTGCTCTGGACGTCCCGCGGCATCCGCGTGGCGGCCAAGCATACCGGCGAGCTCGGCCCCTGGGCGGCGTGATCGCCGCTCAAACCGCGCGCAGGTCATAGCCCAGGCGCGGGAAGTGCACGACCACTTCGCCGATCGCCGGATCGACTCGGCGGATTGCGATCTCCTCCGCATCGATCAGCACCAGCTCGCCTTCAATCGGGTCGCGTGCATAGTCGTCCGCTCGGATACGCACGCGGGTGCCGAGCGGCGGATCCTCCGGAAACGGGGATGAGGCGCGAGGGGCTGCGGGCGTGGCATCGCGCGCGGTGTTCAAGGCATCGGCCGCCGACATCGCGACCGGCTCACCGTGGCCGAAGCTCGCCATGCGCGACATCCAGAATCCGATGCGGGGATAGGGCGTCAGCTCGTGCGCCAGGCGGTCGCTGCGCGCCCGAATGAACCACAGCGCGTGATAGACCGCGAAATCGGCGATGCTGACCGCGCCCCCTGCGATCCAGGGGCGGCCATCGGCCAGCAACGCATCGATCCAGCCGATCTGCAGGCGGGCCGGCGGCGCATTGCGCCGCGCCGCGCGGGCGACCGTCTCGGCGTCGGGCACGGCCAGGCCGCGCATGCGCGAACGGTCGGCCTGCAGATCGGGCGGCAGCAGGTCCTGGTTGGTGCCGGAGACGTAGAGCGAGATCGGCCGGAACAGCTGATGCTCCGCCCAATAGGCGATCATGCGCGCCGGCGCGTCGAGTGCGGGCGGATAGAGCGTCGGCTCCGGCCGGCGTCGCTCCAGCTCGCGCAGGATCAGGCTGGTATCGCAATAGATGTCGGCGCCCGCCTGCAGCACCGGCGTGCGGCGATAGCCGCCGGTCAGCGGCGTCAGATCGGGCTTCGGCGCCACCGGCGGAATGATGACGGAGCCCCAGGAAAGCCCCTTGTAGCCAAGCGCGAGGCGCACCTTCTCCGAGTAGTTGGAGAAGTCGTAGTGATGCAGGATCAGCTCGGGCACAGGCCGCCTCCGAAGAGGCGGCGAGCAAATTCCGTCGGGGCCCTTGCGTCAACCGCCGCAGGGCGCGCTCAGCTCCGCGGGCTCGCCTCGTAGGTGTACTTGACGCTGTCGTCGGCGCTGACGCCTTTCAGCTCGGCGTCGTAGCCCCAGAGATCGGCGATATAGGCGAGCACCGCGCGGGCGTCGCTCTCGGCCAGCGGAACGTCGTTGTTCAGGTGGTGGGTCAACAGCAGCTTGCGGCTGCCCATCAGGTCGACATCGCTGACCTGGATGTTGGGGTCGCGCACGCCCGGGTCGTAGGTGCGGGCCAGCGCGCGGCGCACGCGGTCATAGCCGCGCTCGTCGTGGATCGCATCGACGCGGTAATGCGGCTCGTCGGGCCGGTCGCCGAGGCGGAACAGGCGCAGCTTCCGCATCAGGTGCGGGCTCAGGTATTGCGCGACAAAGCTGTCGTCGCGGAACTCGGCCCAGGCCTGCTTCAGCGCGCCCATCGCATCGCCGCAGCCGGCGATCTGCGGCAGATACTGGCGGTCCTCGTCGGTCGGCTCGGTCGCGATGCGCTCGATGTCCTGCATCATGGCGAAGCCGAGCGCGTAGGGATTGATGCCGCTGTAGCGGCGGTCGTCGAATTCCGGCTGGAACACCACGTTGGCGTGGCTCGCCAGGAATTCCAGCATCGAGCCTTCGCCGATCCGGCCCTGGTCGTACAGCCGGTTCATGATGCGGTAGTGAACGTAGGTGGCGCAGCCCTCGTTCATCATCTTGGTCATCTTCTGCGGATAGAAATACTGCGCGATGTTGCGCACGATCCGCACCAGCTCGCGCTCCCAGTCCCGGAGCTTGGGCGAGAACTTCTCGATGAAGTAGAGCAGGTTCTCTTCCGGCAGGCCGAGCCGGTCATGCGCCTGGTCGACCTTCTTCGCCGCGGCCGGCGAATTCAGCGCGCCGGCGCCGCGCGGCAGGGTGCGCCACAGGTCGTTGTAGGTCTCTTCCTTGTGTTTGCGGCGCGCTTCGCTGCGCTTGCGCTCGTCGGCGAGCGAAGGCCTGGCGCGGCGGCCATAGCGGTTGACGCCCTGGTCCATCAGCGCATGCGCCGCGTCCAGCACGCGCTCGACGGCGGCGACGCCGTGCTTCTCCTCGCACTTTGCCACATAGGTCTTGGCGAAGTTCAGGTAGTCCAGGATGCCTTCCGCGTCGGTCCATTCCTTGAACAGGTAGTTGTTCTTGAAGAAGTGGTTGTGGCCGAAGGCGGCATGCGCGATCACCAGCGCCTGCATCGTCATGGTGTTCTCTTCCATGAGATAGGCGATGCAGGGATCGGAGTTGATGACGATCTCGTAGGCGAGGCCCACATAGCCCTTGCGGTACATCACCTCGTCGCGGGCGAAGCGCTTGCCGAACGACCAGTGGCTATAGAAGACCGGCATGCCGATGGAGGAATAGGCATCCAGCATCTGCTCGGACGAGATCAGCTCGATCTGGTTCGGATAGCAGTCGAGGCCGAGCTCGTTCAGCGCCACGTCCTCGATCGCATCGAAGGTGCGCTTCAGCGTGTCGAAATTCCACTCGCTGGTCTCGAACAGCAGCTTCGACTTCTGCACGGCGGGCGCGGCGGGACCAGGAGCGGCGGGGGATGCGGCGACGGCGGTGGCTTCGGACATGAGATGACCTCAGGCGACGGCGCGCGTCTTGGAGAACAACTGGTGGAACACCGGGAAGATGTCTGCCTTGGAGAATACCCGCTTCATCGCCAGGTTGGGAAACTCGCCGGCCACCACCTTGTAATCGCGCCAGAGGGTCGAGACGTTCATCTCCGAGCGGAACATGCCCATCTCGCGCTCGTCCAGCACCTCGATATAGGCGAAGTACTGGGTCTGCGGCAGGATGTCGTCGCGCAGGAGGCGCATCGACGGCTCGCTATCGGATGGATAATTGTCGCCGTCGGAGGCCTGCGCGGCATAGATGTTCCACTCGTCCGGCGAGTAGCGCTCGGCGACGATGCGCTTCATCTCCTCCAGCGCGGTCGAGACGACGGTGCCGCCGGTCTCGCGGCTCCGGAAGAAGGTCTCCTCGTCGACTTCCTTCGCCTCCGAGGTGTGGCGGATGAACACCACGTCGACATGCTCGTACTTGCGGGTCAGGAACAGGTGCAGCAGCAGGAAGAACCGCTTGGCCAGGTCCTTCATGTACTCGCTCATCGAGCCCGAGACGTCCATCAGGCAGAACATCACCGCCTGCGCGTTCGGCTTCGGCACCCGCTCGAACCGGTTGTAGCGCAGGTCGACCGGATCGATATAGGCGATCCGCTTGGCGCGGCGGATCACCTGATCGCGCCGCAGCTCCAGCTGGGCGACCAGATCGCGGTCGCCGGCGGATTTCGCGGCTTCGAGCTGCGCCTCGATCTCCTCCAGCTCCCTCGGCTTCGGGCGGGCGAGCGAGATGCGCCGCGCCAGGCTGTTCCGCATGGTGCGGACCAGGTTCAGGTTGTTCGGCGAGCCCGAGGTGGAAAAGCCGGCACGCGCGCTCTTGAAGGCGGTGGCGTCCTTCAGGAAGGTCTTGGCCAGGTCGGGCAGCTCGAGCTCCTCGAACAGGATGTTGAGGTACTCGTCGCGGCTCAAGGTGAACTGGAAGCTGTCCTCGCCCTCGCCGTCCGGGCTGCCCTCGCGGCCGCCGCCGCCGCCTTCGCCGCCCTGCGGCTTCGGCAGCGTGTCGCCCTGCACGTACTCCTTGTTGCCGGGCAGCACATGGTCGCGGATGCCGCCCTGGGACGAGTGGTGGAAGCGCGGCTCGTGGATGCGGGCGCGCGGGATGTTCACCACTTCCTTGCTGTCGACGTCGCCCAGCGCGCGATCCTTGATGGAGCGCACCACCGCTTCCTTGATGGTCTCGCGCGCCAGGCGGATGAAACGCTGCCGATTGGTGTGGCTCTTGCCTTTCGGGTTGAGCCGCCGATCGACGATGTTCATGCCCACGGGACTACTCCCCTGCCGGGTGGTGACAGGCTCACCCGGCCTTGTTGACGCGCATGTACCACTCGACCAGGCGCCGGGTCTGCCGGGCGGTGTAGCCGCGGCTGACCATGCGGGCGACGAAATCGGTGTGCTTCTTCTCGGTGTCCTTGTCGCCCTTGGTGCCGAACGAGATCACCGGCAGCAGATCCTCGACCTGCGAGAACATGCGCCGCTCGATCACCTCGCGGATCTTCTCGTAGGAGGTCCAGGACGGGTTCTTGCCGCCCTGCGCCGCGCGCGAGCGCAGCGCGAACTTCACCACCTCGTTGCGGAAATCCTTCGGGTTGGCGATGCCGGCCGGCTTCTCGATCTTGCTGAGCTCCTGGTCCAGCATCTTGCGGTCGAACAGCTGGCCGGTATCCGGGTCCTTGAAGTCCTGGTCCTCGACCCAGGCATCGGCATAGGCGACATAGCGGTCGAACAGGTTCTGGCCGTAGTCGCCGTAGCTCTCCAGGTACGACTTCTGGATCTCGTTGCCGATGAACTCGGCATAGCGCGGCGCCAGCTCGCTCTTGATGAACTCGATGTACTGCTTCTCGGTCGCTTCCGGATACTGCGTGCGGCGGATCGACTGTTCCAGCACGTACATCAGGTGCACCGGATCGGCCGCCACTTCCTCGTTGTCGAAGTTGAAGGTCTCCGACAGCACCTTGAAGGCGAACCGGGTCGAGACGCCGGCCATGCCCTCGTCGACGCCGGCGACGTCCTTGTATTCCTGCATGGACTTCGCCTTGGGGTCGACGTCCTTCAGGTTCTCGCCGTTATAGACCCGCATCTTCGAATACAGGTTGGAGTTCTCGTGTTCGCGCAGGCGCGACAGCACGCAGAACTGCGACAGCATGTCGAGCGTGCCGGGCGCGCAGGGCGCCTTGGCCAGGTCGGACGACTGCAGCAGCTTCTCGTAGATCTGCGTCTCCTCGCCGACCCGCAGGCAGTACGGCACCTTCACCACGCTGATGCGGTCGATGAAGGCCTCGTTGTTGCGGTTGTTGCGGAAGGTCTGCCACTCCGCCTCGTTCGAATGCGCCAGCACGATGCCCTGATAGGGAATGGCGCCGACGCTCTCGGTGCCGACATAATTGCCTTCCTGCGTCGCCGTCAGCAGCGGGTGCAGCATCTTGATCGGCGCCTTGAACATCTCGACGAATTCCAAGAGGCCCTGGGTCGTCATGTTCAGGCCGCCGGAGAACGAATAGGCGTCCGGATCGCTCTGGCTGAAGAATTCGAGCTTGCGGATGTCGACCTTGCCGACCAGCGACGAGACGTCCTGGTTGTTGTCGTCGCCCGGCTCGGTCTTGGCGACGCCGACCTGGTGCACTTTCGAGGGATACAGCTTGACCACGGTGAAGCGCGAGATGTCCCCGTCGAATTCCTTGATCCGCTTCACCGCCCAGGGCGACATCAGGCCGGTCAGGTGCCGGCGGGTGATGCCGTACTTCTCTTCCAGCACCGGGCCGATGCGGTCGGGGTCGAAGATGCCGAGTGGCGATTCGAAGACCGGGCTGATCTGGTCGCCGGCCTTCAGCACGTAGATCGGCAGCTTCTCCATCAGGGTCTTCAGCCGCTCGGCCAGCGAGGACTTGCCGCCGCCGACCGGACCCAGCAGGTAGAGGATCTGCTTGCGCTCCTCCAGCCCCTGCGCCGCATGCTTGAAGAAGCCGACGATGCGCTCGATCGTCTCCTCCATGCCGTAGAAGTCGGCGAAGGCGGGATAGCGCTTGATCGACCGGTTCATGAAGATGCGGCCGAGGCGCGGATCCTGCGCCGTGTCGATGACGGTGGGCTCGCCGATCGCGGCGACCATGCGCTCCGCCGCGGTGGCGAAGGTGGTCGGCTCGTCGCGGCACAGCGCGAGATACTCGCGGAGGGAGAGCTCGCTCTCCTTCCGGTTCTCGAAGATCGTGCTGTAGAGCTCAAAGACGTCGGGCTGATACGTCATCGGGCGGGCACCTTGGGCTTGACGATCGGCAGGCGATCGGTTGCGAGGAGCGCGCATGCAATCGCAAGCGCGCGGGCGAGGGGCCGAGTGCGCCGGCTCGGCCAGTAGACGATCAAGCGCGGTGTGGGCGAATGGAAGGCGGCGGCGTGTCGGGATTCCGTCGCCGCGCGGCGGCGGGAGGCGGCGCGCACCGGCACGGGAACGGGCTGCGCTGCGTCGAGAGGCAGGCAAAATTCGGTGAGCGACCTGAAGACGGTCTTGGCTATGGCGGTCAGACGGAACGATGACAACATCGTCGGAGCGTCCTCTTACCTAATCGCTCCCCCCGGGATCTGCGTTCGGTCACCAACTGCTTCGTTCAGACTGTTCGTTCGCTCGCTTCGCTATCGATCCTGAGTTCGCGGTATGCGCATCGATCAATTGCACGAAGGATGCCAGTCCTGTTTCTGTTCTCTTCAAACTCCCGCTTCGATTCCCTTGTTCCCTCGGGATCGGCTTGGCAGTTTTTCCAACTCGCTGCGTGCCGATCCGTTGCCAATGGTGAAATAGGTTGGTTAATGGACATTGAAAATACTGGTAGGCCGCTCGGCGTAGGGAATTGGGCTGTCCGGGAGGCGACGTGGCGGGCGCGCGCCGGGCTGGCGGGTGTCTCCGCAGGGCACGGCTCCCAATCTCCGAAATTTCCCAGACCACCCATAACTTGGCTCCCTGTCGCGAATCACACACCATATCTTGATGAAATTCCAGACTAAAATTTCACCGTAAGATTCTGTCAAAAATGAGCCGTTGCCCAAAATGTGATCAGGAGCGGCATAGATGCGGGGCCGGCCGGGTGCGCCCGGGGGCGGTCGACCGGGGCGCTCGTCAGCGTTGCGCGTCGCCCGCCAGCTCGACCAGCAGCCGATAGCCCACGCCGGGCTCGGTCGCGATCAGATGCGGCTTGGTCGCGTCGTCGCCGAGCTTGTCGCGCAGCTGGCCGATATAGACGCGGAGGTATTGGGTGTCCTCGACATGGGCCGGTCCCCAGACTTCCTTGAGCAGTTGGCGCTGGGTCACCACCCTGCCGGCGTGCTGCACCAGCAGGCGCAGCAGCTCGTATTCCTTGGGCGACAGCTTCACCGGTTCGCCCGCCAGCGATATCTCTCGGCGCACCAGGTCGACGGCGAGCGCGCCCGCGCGGAAAATCGGCGCCTCGCCGGCCTGGCGCAGGCGGTGTCGCAGGGCGGCGCGCAGCCGCGCCAGCAGCTCGCCCATGGCGAAGGGCTTCTCCACGTAATCGTCGGCGCCGGCATCGAGGGCGGCGATCTTGTCCGCCTCGCGGCTGCGCACGCTCAGCACGACGATCGGCATCTCGGTCCATTCGCGCAGGCGCCGGATCACCTCGATGCCGTCGAGATCGGGCAGGCCGAGATCCAGGATGATCACGTCGGGCTTGGCCTCGGCGGCGCGCGCGAGCGCCTCCTCGCCGCTCGCCGCCTCGACCACCGCATAGCCCTGGGCCGCAAGGCTCGGGCGAAGGAAGCGGCGGATCTGCGGTTCGTCGTCGACGATCAGGATGGTGGTCAGCGGCGTGCCGGTCACGCCGTCGTCTCCAGCTTCGGCGCCGTCACCACCGGCAGCGCGATGCGCATCAAGGTGCCCGGCATCGTGCCCTGCGTCGTCCCCAGGCCGCCGGGCCGCGGACTCTGCGCCGTGATGTGGCCGCCATGCGCCTCGACGATGCCCCTGCACACCGCGAGGCCAAGGCCGGTGCCGGCGACCTGGCGGTCGCCGCGCGCCACGCGGCGGAATTTTTCGAACACATGGGCGATCTCCTCCGCCGGGATGCCCTGGCCGCGATCGGCGACGGCGATGACGACCTCCGTGCCCTCGCGCCGCGCGGCGATCTCGACCGCGCTGCCGGCCGGGGAGTATTTCGCCGCGTTGTCGAGCAGGTTGAACAGCACCTGTTCCATCAGGATGCTGTCGACCTTGAGCAGCGGCAGATCCGGCTCGACCTTGATCTCGAGCGGGCGGTCGCCGAGCTCGCGCCGGGCGCGGCGCGCCGCCGCGGCGACCAGGTCGGCGGCGGCGACCCAGTCGAGCCTGGGCGCCAGCATGCCGGATTCGAGCCGCGTCATGTCGAGCAGGTTGCGCACGAAACGGCCGAGCCGCTCGGCCTCCTCCTGGATGGTGTCGAGCAGGTCGGCCCGCGTCGCCGCGTCGTAGCCGGCGCCATAGGATTTCAGGCTGGTCACTGCGCCGATGATGGAAGCGAGCGGCGTCTTCAGGTCGTGGCTGACCGAGGAGAGCAGCGCGTCGCGCAGCTTCTCCGTCGCGGTCAGCACGCGCGCCTCGGCCATCTCGCGGTCGAGCTGGCTGCGCTCGACCGCGAGCGCGGTCTGGTCGATCAGGCCGGCCAGGACGCGCTGCTGCTCGGCGTCGAGCTCCGCCGGCCCGTCCGGACCGCGCAATCCCACGGCGCCGAGCCGGCCGCGCGCGGTCCGCATCGGCTCGAACCGCCAGGCGCGGTTCGGCAGGGTATCGGTGCCGTGGCCGGCCGCCTCGCCGTGGCCCCAGGCCCAGCGCGCCGCCATCCAGTCGCCGGGATCGAGATCCTCCTCCGGCGGGAAGGCGCCGGCGATGCGCAGGTCGTCGCCTTCGGCCAGCAGGATGATGGCCTGGCCCTGCAGCGCGGCGGCGATCTGGTAGCTCGCCGCCCAGAGCAGGTCGTCGAGCCCGGTCGCGGTCACCAGCTTGCGGCTGAAATCGAGCAGCAGGCTTTGCGTGCGCACTCGCTGGCGCGCATCGATCGCCTGGTCGCGGACGCGGGCGGCGATGCCGCTGACCAGGATGGCGACCAGCAGGAACAGGAACAGGCCGACCAATTCGTGCGGCCGAGCGACGGTGAAGGTGTAGCGCGGCTCGGTGAAGAAGAAATTGTAGCCAAGAAAGGCGGCAGCCGTGGCGACGACGGAGGGCCAAAGGCCGTGCCGCACCGCCGCCAGGACCACGGCAACCAAAAACAGCGGAGCCGGGCTCGGCAACTCGATCACATGCTCCAGCGCCGCGCCGGCGGCGACCGCGCCGACCACATAGCCGACCGAGAGGGCGAAGGGCGGCCAGTCCTGCGGCACCGCGAAGCGCCGGAGCCAGCGCCAGCGCCGCTCCGGCGAGGGCTCCAGCGGCACGACATGCACGGCGACGTCGCCGCTCGCCCGCACCAGCGCATCGACCAGCGAGCGCCCGAACACGCGGCGCAGCCAGCTGGTGCGGCGGCGGCCGATCACGATCTGGGTGACGTTGCGGCTCCCGGCATAGCGCAGGACCTCTTCCACCAGGTCGCGCGCCGGCAGGGTCACCGCTTCGCCGTCGAGCTGCTCGGCGAGGCGCAGCGCCTCGTTGATGCGGTCGCGCGCGGCCTGGTTCAGGCGGTAATGGCCCGGCATCTCCACATAGACGGCCGTCCACGGCGCGTGCAGCTGGTCGGCGAGCCGACGGGTCGCGCGCACCAGCGCGGTCGAGCCGGTATCCGGGCCGATGCAGGCGAGCAGCCGGTCGCCGGCCGCCCACGGCCCGGCGATCGCATGCTGGCGCATGTAGTCGACCATCTGGTCGTCGACCCGCTCGGCGACGCGGCGCAGCGCCAGCTCGCGCAAAGCCGTGATGTTGCCGGGCTTGAAGAAATGCGCGACGGCGCGCTTGGCTTGGCCCTCGACATAGACCTTGCCCTCGGCGAGCCGCTTGATCAGGTCGCCGGGCGTGAGGTCGACCAGCTCGACCTCGTCGGCGCTCTGCAGCACCTCGTCGGGCAGGGTCTCGCGCACCCGCACGCGGGTGATGCGCGCCACCACGTCGTTCAGGCTCTCCAGGTGCTGGACGTTGAGCGTGGTGTAGACGTCGATGCCGGCGGCGAGCAGCTCCTCGACATCCTGGTAGCGCTTGGGATGGCGGCTGCCCGGTGCGTTGGTATGGGCGAGCTCGTCGATCAGGATCAGGCGCGGCCGCCGGGCCAGCGCCGCGTCGAGATCGAATTCGGCGAGCTGCTGGCCGCGATAGGGAATGGTCTGGCGCGGCAGCACGTCGAGACCCTGGATCAGCGCCTCGGTCTCGCGCCGGCCATGCGTCTCGACCACGCCGACCACGACATCGACGCCGTCGCGGCGGCGGCCATGCCCGCCTTCCAGCATGGCGAAGGTCTTGCCGACACCGGGCGCGGCGCCGAGATAGATCTTCAGCCGGCCGCGCCCCTCGCGCCGGGCAACGTCGAGCAGCGCCTCGGGCGACGGGCGGGCGCCGTCGCCGCGGCTCGCGTCATCCCTGGGGGCGTCGGGCGATGCCATCGAGCGCCAAGTTTAGCCGAAGAACGTTGACCCGGGGCTCGCCGATGAAGCCGAGGGCGCGGCCCTCCGCCTGCCGCAGCACCAGGTCGCGGATCGTGGCTTCGGGCAGGCCGCGTGCCCGGGCGACCCGCGGCACCTGGTAGAGCGCGGCGGCCGGCGAGATATGCGGATCGAGTCCGCTGGCGGAGGCGGTCACCAGTTCGGTCGGGACCGGGGCGCTGCCATCCTTCACCTTGTCGATGTCGCCCTGGATGCGCGCCATTAGGGCTTTCGATGTCGGGCCGAGGTTGGAGCCGCTCGAAGACGTGCCGTCATAGCCTGACTTGCCGGCAGCCGATGGACGCGGCCAGAAATACTTCGGGTCGCTGAAGCCCTGCCCGATCAGGCTCGAGCCGATCACCTTGCCGTCACGTTCGATCAGGCTGCCATTCGCCGCCTCGGGCGCGATCGCCTGGGCGATGCCGGTCATCGCCAGCGGATAGGCGATGCCGGTCAGCAGCGTGAACAGCAGGGTCATCGCAAGCGCGGGGCGCAGATGAGTGAGCATGGCGAGCCTCTCAAGCAAGACCGATGGCGGCGACGGCCATGTCGATCAGCTTGATGCCGATGAAGGGCACGACGAGGCCGCCGAGGCCGTAGATCAGCAGGTTCCGCCGCAGCACGGCCGCGGCGCCGGCCGGGCGATAGGCGAGGCCCTTCAGGGCAAGCGGGATCAGCGCGACGATGATCAAAGCGTTGAAGATCACCGCCGACAGGATGGCGCTTTCGGGCGTCGCCAGTCCCATGACGTTGAGCGCGCCGAGCTGCGGATATGTGGCGATGAAGATCGCCGGAATGATGGCGAAATACTTCGCCACGTCGTTGGCGATCGAGAAGGTGGTCAGCGCGCCGCGCGTCATCAGGAGCTGCTTGCCGATGGCGACGACCTCGATCAGCTTGGTCGGGTCGCTGTCGAGATCGACCATGTTGCCGGCCTCCCGCGCCGCCTGGGTGCCGGTGTTCATGGCGACCCCGACATCGGCCTGCGCCAGCGCCGGCGCGTCGTTGGTGCCGTCGCCGCACATGGCGACCAGCTTGCCTTTGGCCTGCTCGGCGCGGATCAGCTCGAGCTTCGCCTCCGGCGTCGCCTGGGCAAGGAAGTCGTCGACGCCGGCTTCCGCCGCGATGGCGGCGGCGGTCAGCTTGTTGTCGCCGGTGATCATCACCGTGCGGATGCCCATGCGGCGGAGCTCCACGAAGCGCTCCTTGATGCCGTCCTTGATCACGTCCTTCAGGTGGATGACACCAAGGATGCGGCGGTCGTCGGCGACGGCGAGCGGCGTCCCGCCGCCGCGCGCGATACGGTCCACCGCTTCGGCGATGGCCGGCGCGAGCGCGCCGCCGGCCCAGGCCTTGATGGCGTCGACGGCGCCCTTGCGGATCTGGCGCGTGCCGATATCGATGCCGCTCATCCGGCTCTGCGCGGTGAAGGGGACGAAGCTGCCGCCGGCCGCGTCGGCGGTCACGCCGTGGCGCTCATGGATCAGGGCGACGATGCTGCGGCCTTCCGGCGTCTCGTCGGCGAGGCTCGCGAGCAGCGCGGCTTCCGCCAGCTCGCGCTCGGCAATGCCCGACGCCGGCACGATTTCCGCCGCCATGCGGTTGCCGAGCGTGATGGTGCCGGTCTTGTCGAGCAGCAGGGTGTCGACATCGCCGGCCGCCTCCACCGCGCGGCCCGACTTCGCCAGCACGTTGAACTGCACCAGGCGGTCCATGCCGGCGATGCCGATCGCGGAAAGCAGGCCGCCGATGGTGGTCGGGATCAGGGTGACCAGCAGGGCCGACAGGATGGCGACCGGGACGGTCGCCCCGGCATGAAGCGCGAAGCCCTCGATGGTCACCGTCGCCACCAGGAAGATGATGGTCATGGCGGCGAGCAGGATGGCGAGCGCGATCTCGTTCGGCGTCTTCTGCCGCTCGGCGCCTTCGACCAGCGCGATCATGCGGTCGAGGAAACCGCCGCCCGGTGCGGCAGTGACGCGCACCTTGATCCAGTCGGACAGCACGCGGGTGCCGCCGGTGACGGCCGAGCGGTCGCCGCCGGATTCGCGAATCACCGGCGCGCTCTCGCCGGTGATGGCGCTCTCGTCCACGCTGGCGACGCCTTCGATCACGTCGCCGTCGGCCGGGATCACATCGCCGGCCTCGACCAGAACGACATCGCCTTCCCGGAGCTCGAGCGCGGGCACGGTCTCGACCGCGTTGCCAGCACCGATGCGTCTGGCCACGGCGTCGGCGCGGGTCCTGCGCAGGGTATCGGCCTGCGCCTTGCCGCGGCCTTCCGCCACCGCTTCGGCGAAATTGGCGAACAGCACGGTGAACCAGAGCCAGGCGGCGATCTGGCCGGTGAAGCCGGCATCGCCGCCGCCGGCAAGGTCGCGCACGAACAGGATGGTGGTCAGCGCGGCGACCGCGGCGGTGACGAAGATGACCGGATTCCTGACCAGCGAGCGCGGGTCGAGCTTGGCGACGGCGCTACCCGCCGCGCCGCGCAGAACGGCGGGGTCGAACAGGGAGATATGGGCGCGGACATCCATGGACGGGTTCCTCAGAACAGATCGCCGGCCTGCATCGCGAAGTGCTCGACCAGCGGGCCGAGGGCGAGCGCGGGGAAGAAGGTGAGGCCGCCGAGGATCAAGATCACGCCGACCAGCAGGCCGACCCAGATCGGCCCGGTGGTCGGGAAGGTGCCGGCGCCCGGTTCCACCTTGGGCTTGGCCACCAGGCTGCCCGCCACCGCCAGCATCGGCACGATCATCAGGAAGCGGCCGAACAGCATCGCCAGGCCGATCGTGATGTTGAAGAACGGCGTGTTGGCGCTGAGCCCGGCGAAGGCACTGCCGTTGTTGCCGGCGCCGGAGCTGTAGGCATAGAGATACTCGCCGAAACCGTGCGGGCCCTGGTTGGCGAGGCTCTCCGCCGCACCCGGCCATACACAGGCAAGTGCGGTAAAGACCAGGATGGTCATCGGCGAGATCAGGAGGGCGAGCATGGTGAGCTTGACCTCGCGCCCGCCGATCTTCTTGCCGAGATATTCCGGCGTGCGCCCCACCATCAGCCCGGCGACGAAGACGGCCAGGATGGCATAGAGCAGCATGCCGTAGAGCCCGGCGCCGACGCCGCCGATGACGATCTCGCCGAGCTGGATGTTGAACATCGGCACGAGGCCGCCGAGCGGCGTGAAGCTGTCATGCATCGCATTGACCGAGCCGTTCGAGGCGGCGGTCGTGAACACCGCCCAGAGCGACGACGTCGCGATACCGAAGCGGGTCTCCTTGCCTTCCCAGTTGGCCGCCTCGGTCAGGCCGAGCTTGGCCAGGATCGGGTTGCCGGCGGCTTCCGCCCCGTAGCAGGCGACGATGCCGGCGCCGAGCATGACCAGCATCGCGGCGAGCAGGGCGCGGCCCTGCGCCCGGTCGCCGACGATGCGGCCGAAGGTGGCGGTCAGCGCCGCGGCGACGGCGAGAATGGCCCACAGCTCCAGCAGGTTGGTCCAGGCGGTCGGGTTCTCGTATGGATGCGCGCTGTTGGCGTTGAAGAAGCCGCCGCCATTGGTGCCGAGCATCTTGATGGCGAGCTGGCTCGCCACCGGGCCCTGCGCGATGGCCTGCTTGCCGCCCTCCAAGGTGGTCGCCTCGACCGGGCCGGACAGGTTCTGCGGCAAGCCCAACAGCACCATCGCGAGCGCCATGACGAGTGCGAGCGGCAACAGCACGTAGAGCGTCGAACGGGTCATGTCGGCCCAGAAATTGCCGATCGTGGTCGCGCCGGAGCGGGCGAAGGCGCGCGCGAAGGCGATGGCGATCGCCATGCCGGTCGCCGCCGAGACGAAATTCTGTACCGTGAGGCCGGCCATCTGGCTGAAATGGCTCAAGGTCGCCTCGCCGCCATAGGCCTGCCAGTTGGTGTTGGTGGTGAAGCTGACCGCGGTGTTGAAGGCGAGGTCCGGCGGCACCGCCGGCATGCCGGCCGGGTTCAGCGGCAGCACGTCCTGCAGGCGCAGGATGCCATACAGCAGCGCGAAGCCGGCCGCGTTGAAGGCGAGCATCGCCATGGTGTAGCCGGCCCAGCTCTGCTCGCGGCGCGGATCGATACCGGCAAGGGCGTAGAAGCCGTTCTCGACCGGCGCCAGGAACCGCACCTCGCCGGCATAGACGCGGGCCATGTAAGCGCCGAGCGGCGCGACCGTGGCGAGCACCAGGCCGACCGCGAGCGCGATCTGCAGCCATCCGATAAGAGTCATGTTCAGAACCTCTCCGGCCGCAGCAGCGCCACGATGAGGTAGACGAGCAGGCCGAGCGCGACCGCGCCGCCAAGCAGGAACTCGAAGGTCATGGGCGACTCACATCCGCTCGCAGGCGATCGCATAGACCGCCGCGGCAACAAAGAAGCCGAGTCCGATTCCGATGAACACCAGGTCAGCCATGTGCCCGCTCCGCATGCATGGGTCGGAACATGGCGTCGGCCCGCGTGAGTTTTCCATGCGGATTGACGCGAATGGGCGTAAAGGGCGCATAAAGGCCCACGAGACTACGTTGCAGCCTGGGAGCCGCGCGCTTGCGGCCGTTTTCCCGGCTGCATAGTGTCGCCCGCAGGGCGCCGCTGACGGCGGACGGCGCGACAGGAGCAGTTTTGTTGAGGTCAGGCCTGAGACTGTTGCTCGCGGGCGCGTTCGCGGCGTTTGCCGCCGGTGCCGCGCCCGCCCAGCAGCGCGCCGCGCCGCCGATGCCGGCCGGCCCGCTCTCCTCGACCGCGGAGCGCATCTACGCCACCGCCAGGCCGCAGCTGCTGCAGGTCCGCACCCTGGTCGCCGCGGCGGGACGCCAATCGTCGATCGGTTCCGGCTTCCTGGTTGGCGATGACGGGCTTGCCGTCACCAACTATCACGTCGTCTCGCAATACGCGCTCGATCCCGCCACGTATCGCCTGGAATACACCGCCGCCGACGGCGCCAGCGGCGAGCTCACGCTGCTCGCGATGGACATCGCCAACGACCTCGCCGTGGTGCGGCTCGACGGCGCGGCGCGGCCCTATTTCCGCTTCGGCGCGCGCGCCGCGCAGGGCGAGCTGCCGCAGGGCGAGCGCCTCTTCTCCATGGGCAACCCGCTCGATCTCGGCTTCACCATCGTCGAGGGCACCTACAACGCCCGGGTCCAGCGCAGCTATACCGAGCGCATCCTGTTCTCCGGCGCGATCAATCCCGGCATGAGCGGCGGGCCGGCGGTGACGGCCGACGGCCATGTCGCCGGCATCAACGTTGCCAAGCGCACCGACGGCGAGCTGGTCAGCTTTCTCGTGCCCTCGCGCTTCGCCGAGGCGCTGGTGACGCGCGCCCGCGCCGGCGGGGTGCCGGCGCCGAAGGAGCTGCGCGCCGAGATCGCGCGCCAGCTGAAGGACTGGCAGGCCGCGCTCTATGCCGATTTCAATGGCCGCGGCTTCCGCGCCGCCCGGCTCGGGCCCTACGAGGTGCCGGAAAGCGCGGCGCCCTGGTTCACCTGCTGGGCGCGCACCAATGCCGAGGAGGCCACACGCCAGCGCGCCCAGGCGAACTCGACCAGCTGCAGCAGCGACACGCGGGTCTTCGTCGCCAGCGGCCTCAATGTCGGTCTGATCCTGCTGAGCCACAGCTACGTCAAGAGCGTCGACCTGAACGCCTTCCAGTTCGCCGCCTATCTCACCCAGCGGAGCCAGCCGACATCCGGCGGCTGGTCGTCGCGCTGGTACACGCCGCAGCAATGCCACGAGGATTTCGTGGCGCCGTCCGACCCCTCGGCGCAGCCGGCGCTGCAGGTCGTCTGGTGCGCCCGCGCCTATCGAAAGTTCGACGACGTCTACGATGTCGGCATCACGGTGGTGACCCAGGACCGCAGCCGCGAGGCGCTGGTCTCGCGGCTCAACCTGCAGGGCGTCAGCTTCGAGAACGCGCTCGCCACCACGCGCCGCTTCCTCGACGCGATCCGGTGGGCGAAATGACCGAGCCCCAAATCGATTCGGCGCCGGCGATCTGGGTCGAGCTCTTGTCGCGCCATGGCGACGTGCTGGCGCGCCACCGCTGTGCGGGGCCCGAACTGCGCATCGGCCGGGGCTACGGCAACGACGTGGTGGTCGACGACCCCTTCGTCGCGGTCGAGCATCTCCGCGTCCGGCGCGATGCCGATGGCCGGCTGGTCGCGCAGGATCTGGGCTCCGTCAACGGCACCTTCCTGGATCGCGACGGGCGGCGGGTCGACCAACTGGTCCTCGACGGCGAGCATCGTCTGCGCATCGGCCACACCTGGCTCCGCATCCGCGACGCGGCGCATGCGCTGCCGCCGGAACGGGCGGCGGCGCCGCAGCGCCGCCTGCTGCCGATCGCGCTCGGCCTCGGCGCCGTCGTCGTCGGCGTCGAGATGCTGTCCGTCTGGCTGAACGACACGCTGGAGCCGAGGGCGTCCCGCTATCTGCTGACGCCGCTGGTCGTGACGCTGGTTCTGGTGGCCTGGACGGCGATCTGGTCGGTGCTGTCGCGCATCTTCACCGGCCAGGCCCGGCTCGAGCGCAACCTGCTGATCGCGGTCGCCGGCACGCTGGTGTATTCGCTGTGGAACGAATTCGTCTGGTTCTTCTCCTACGCCTTCGCCTCGCGCGCCTTGGTCGATTCCGGCACCGTGGTGTTCTGGCTGGTGCTGGCCGCGATCTGCATCCTGCATCTGCGCTCGATCTCGCCGGCGCATCCCTGGGCGAAAGCCGCGGCCGTCCTGCTGCTCGGCCTCACTGGCATCGGCGCCCAGACCCTGACGGCGTCGGAAGGCCCGGTCGGATCGCCCTACCAGGCGGCGCCGCGCCGCCTGCTGCCGCCCGCCTTCCGCCTCGCGCCGCTGACCGGACCGGACGCCTTCGCGGCCGAGCTCGCCCGGCTCAAGCCGGCGCTCGACCGCGAGCGCGCCGCCGAGCCCGACGGCGCGGCCGAGGCGGAGGATGGCGACGACTGACGCCCGCCCGCCTATACTCGCGGCCATGCAGGTGACCATCTGGCACAACCCGCGCTGCAGCACCTCGCGCAAGACGCTGGCGCTGCTGCGCGAGCGCGGCATCGAGCCGGCCGTCGTCGAATATCTCGCGGCGCCGCCCTCGAAGGCTGAGCTCGAGCGCGCGGCGGCGCTGCTCGGCGGCGATCCGGCGCGCTTCCTGCGGGCCAAGGAGCCGCTCGCCAGGGAGCTCGGCCTGAACAAGCCCGGCACCAAGCCGGCCGCCATCATCGCCGCGATGGCGGCGCATCCGATCCTGATCGAGCGCCCGATCGTGTTCGCCGGGCGCCGTGCCGCGCTCGGCCGGCCGCCGGAAGCCGTGCTCGACATCGTGTGAGTAAGCGGGAGGCCTGGATCGGCGGCATCGCCCGCGGCGAGCGGGCGGCCCTGGCGCGCGCCATCACTGCGGTGGAGAACGAGACCGGCGAGGCGCTCGCCGTCCTGGCGGCGATCCGCGCGCGGCTCGGCCGTGCGCTGGTGCTCGGCGTCACCGGCCCGCCCGGCGCCGGAAAATCGACCCTGGTCGCGGCGCTGATCGGCGAGCTCCGGCAGCGCCGCCTTACCGTCGGCGTCGTCGCCGTCGATCCGTCGAGCCCGGTCACCGGCGGCGCCATCCTGGGAGACCGCATCCGCATGGGCCGGCATGCCGAGGATGACGGCGTGTTCGTGCGCAGCCTCGCGAGCCGCGGCCATCTCGGCGGCCTGTCCCGCACCGCGCAGCGGGTGATCGACGTGATGGACGCATCGGGCCGCGACATCGTGCTGGTCGAGACCGTCGGCGCCGGCCAGAGCGAGGTCGAGATCGCCGGCATCGCCGATCTCCGCATCGTCGTCGTCGCGCCGGGCCTCGGCGACGAGGTGCAGGCGATCAAGGCCGGCATCCTGGAGATCGCCGACATGTTCGTGGTCAACAAGGCCGACCAGCCGCTGGCCGAGCGCACGGCGCGCCAGCTTGCGGCGGCGGCGAGCCTGGCCGAGCGCGACGGCCCGCCGCCCCAGGTGCTGAAGACCACGGCGACCTCGGGCGAGGGCGTGGCGGCGCTCGCCGATGCCGTGCTGGCGCAGCGCGGCCGCACCGGACGCCGGCTCAGTCCCGCCTGGCGCCGCGCCGCGCTCGCCACCGCGACC
>QOZS01000064.1 GCA_003576705.1 Desertibaculum subflavum | reverse complement strand
GCGGCGCTTCTGTTCCGCGGCGCTTCTGTTCCGCGGCGCTTCTGTTCCGCGGCGCTTCTGTTCCGCGGCGCTTCTGTTCCGCGGCGCTTCTGTTCCGCGGCGCTTCTGTTCCGCGGCGGATTGGTTTGCCGACAGCTCCTGGGAAGCGCCGAAAGTTGAATCGGGCCTTGCGAGAGAATCCATATAAAAATATTATCATATTTTGTGTGAAAAGGCAAATCTAATACGCGATCTTGTCCGGCTTATCGATCCAGGCCTGGAACACGTCGTCGGCCTCGCTGAGCGCCATGCGGTGCATCGGAATCTTCCGTTCGCCCGGCGGCTTCGGCATCTCGTCGTAGAGGAAGGCGTCGTCGAAACCGGCTTTCGCCGCGTCGGCGCGGTCGGACGCGAACACGATGCGCTCGACCTTCGCCCAATAGGCGGCGGCCAGGCACATCGGGCAGGGCTCGCAGCTGGTGTAGAGCACGGCGCCGGGGGCGAGATGGAAGGTGTTCTCCGCGGCGCAGGCATTGCGGATCGCCACCACCTCGGCATGCGCGGTCGGGTCGTTGTCCTGCGTCACGCGGTTCTGGCCTTCGGCGACGATGCGGCCGTCGCGCACCACCACGGCGCCGAACGGGCCGTCGGTCGGCTTGGTCAGGCAATCGGCCGCCAGCGCGACGGCGCGCTGGAGGAAGGCGCGGTCGTCGCTCGCGCTCACGCCGCCTGCTTCTTGCGCTCTTCCATCAGGGCGACGAAGCGCTGGAACAGGTAGTGGCTATCCTGGGGCCCGGGCGAGGCTTCCGGGTGGTACTGCACGCAGAAGACCGGGCGGTTCTTCAGGCGGAAGCCTTCGTTGGAGCCGTCGAACAGCGACACATGCGTCACCTCGGCATCCTTCGGCAGGGTCTCGGGGATGACGACGAAGCCGTGGTTCTGGCTGGTGATCTCCACCTTGCCGGTCTGCAGGTCCTTGACCGGGTGGTTGGCGCCGCGATGGCCGCGATCCATCTTCCGGGTCTTGGCGCCCAGCGCCAGCGCCGCCATCTGGTGGCCGAGGCAGATGCCGAACATCGGCAGCCCGCTATCCATCAGCTTGGTGATGGTGGGGACGGCATACTCGCCGGTCGCCGCCGGATCGCCTGGGCCGTTGGAGAGGAAGATGCCGTCGGGATTGCGGCGCATCACGTCCTCGGCCGTCGCCGTTGCCGGCAGCACGGTGACGCGGCAGCCGGCGGAGGCGAGCGAGCGCAGGATGTTCCGCTTGATGCCGAAATCGAGCGCGACGACATGGAAGCGCGGGTCGGTCAGCCGGCCATAGCCCTTGCCGAACTGCCAGCGTGTCTCCTCCCAGTCATAGGCCTGCAGGCAGGAGACGTCCTTGGCGAGGTCCATGCCTTCCAGGCCGGGCCAGGCCTTGGCCTCGCGCTCGATCCTGGCGAAGTCGAACTTGCCCGACGGCTCGTGCGCGACGACGCCGTTCGGCGCGCCGAGATCGCGGATGCGGCGCGTCAGCCGGCGCGTGTCGACGCCGGCGATGCCGATCAGGTTGCGGTTCTTCAGCCAGGCGTCGAGATGGGCGGTGGCGCGATAATTGGCCGGGTCGGTGATGTCGGCGGCCAGCACCAGGCCGCGGGCGGCCGGGCCCGTCGTCTCGATGTCCTCCGGATTGGTCCCGACATTGCCGATATGCGGGAAGGTGAAGGTGATGATCTGCCCGGCATAGGAGGGATCGGTCAGGATCTCCTGATAGCCGGTCATCGAGGTGTTGAAGCAGATCTCGCCGATAGCCTGTCCGGTGGCGCCGATGCCGCGGCCATAGAACCGCGTGCCATCGGCGAGCACCACGACCGCACTCGTGCCTGGGGGCGGCGCCAGCGGCGCCGTTTCCTTCGATGTCATGCGTTCACCCGGGATTTAGGCCGGAACCTAGGGGCATCGGGCCGCTCTTACAAGCCGGCAGGGACGCAAAGCCGCTCTGCGGCCGGGCCGCCCGGCTCAGAAATCGACCAGGGAGCGGAACTCGGCGCGCTGCTCGAACACGTCGAGGAACTCGGCGCCGAAGCGGGCGCGGTACCAGGCCTCGAACCGGACCAGCGCGTCGGCGGCCGAAGGCGGCTCGCCCTCCCCCTCCGGTGGCCGAGCGAGATCCTCAAGGGCGGCCGCGACGGGTTCGAGCGCCGCGCGCACCTCCAGCTCGGTCGGGTCGAGCTCGGCGCCCGGCACCAGCCAGCCGATATGGCGCATGGCGGCATCGAGCCGGGCCTCAACGGCGGCTTCCCGCTCGCCCTCGGCCGGCGCCGCCATGGCACCGATGAGGCGGAGACGGCGGAAGGCGAAGGCGCGGGCGCGTTCGAGCTCGGCGATGCGGAGGTCGATATCGCGCTTGAAGCTTGCCTCGGCCTGCTCCGCCGCATTGGCGGCGGATTCGAGGCCGGCGATCAGCGCGGCGAGGCGGTCGGTCGGTGCGGTCATCCGGCCAGCAGGCCCTAACCCGCCAGAAGAAAGGGATTGGCGGCGGCGCGCTGCCAGCCGGCTTCCGACACTTTGAGGTCGAGGCCGAGGGTGGCGAGATCGTCGGCGAAGGGATCGATCTCCGCATCCTTCTCGCCGGTGAGGATCTTCACATAGCCCTTGCACGCATCGCAGGTCTCGGCCCGGGCCGGACTCTCCACACCTTCCAGGCCGTGATAGGCGAGTCCTTCGACGCTGCCGCAATCGGCGCATTTGGCGCGGATGTAGCGCCAGTCCGCTTCGCAGAGCGCGCAGTGCAGATAGCGCGTGCGCTCGGGCAGGCCGCGCAGATCGATCAGGCTGCAGAGCGGGGCGGAGCCGCAGACCGGGCAGAGCCGGTCCGGCTGCATGGCGACGAGGCGCGATGCGTCGAGCGCACCGGCACGCCAGATCCAGTAGACCTGCAGCGCGGCGCCGACGAACAGCGCCGGCGCCAGCTCATGTGCCGCCAGCCGCTCGCCGAGCACGCGATCGGCGAAGGCCTCGCGATCGGGCCGCGACATCGCCGCCACTTCGTCCAGCGCCGTCCGCGCGGCTTCCGGCATCGCGCCGCCGCGCAGGCCTGCGAGGATGCGGTCGAGCGCGACCTGCCATTCGGCGCCGCGGCGGTGATCGCTGCGGCCGAAGACCGGCATGCCGTGGTCATGCAGCCGGCCGAGCGCGGCCGCGTCGACCGACGGCGGCGCCGGCAAGGCGGCGAGCGCCACGCCTTGCGCCGTCGCGATCTGCCCGAGGAATCGGAGAAAATCGCCCATCGGCGATGCCTCGGCGAGCTTGGCGAAGCGTGCGGCGCGGCGGGCATGCAGGCGCGCGCGGTCAGGCAGGCGCAGGAACACCTCCGGCGCGACAGGCACCTTGGTCGGATCGGAAACGACGCTGCCTTTGACGGTCATGCGAACACACCCAACCGCATTACGACGTCGTGCCCGGGCTCGACCCGGGCACCCACGGCTTACCGCCGCACTGACCGCTGGCGTGGATGGCCGGGTCAAGCCCGGCCATGACGGTCCCTGTCGCACATGGAGAAGATTCTACCGCTTCTGCACCACTTCGCGCAGCCATTTGCGGTGGTGGCGCCAGGCCCAGCCGCCGGTGACCGAGCCGCGGGTCATGGCGCGCACCGTGCCCTTGACCCAGATCGCGGCATAGACGTGCACGATCCAGACCAGGATGGTGATGACGGCGGCGAAGGCGTGCACTACCGCCGCGAGCCGCTTCTGGCCGATGGTGAAGTATGCGTGGAAATAGGTGTCCCACAGCACGATGCCGCTGAGGAACAGCACCGCGATCAGCAAGGTCATGGCCCAGAAGACCAGCTTCTGCCCGGCATTGTAGCGGCCGATCTCCGGCAGTTTCTCCTCGCGCGCGTTGATCACGTCGCCGGACTGCTTCATCCACTGCGTGTCGTCGCGGTTCCACAGGTTGTAGGCCCAGAAGCGGATGAACAGGCCGGCGAAGCCGAAGAACAGCACGACGCCGATCCAGGGATGGATGATGCGCGTCGACTGCCCGCCGCCGAACAGATGGGTGAGGAAGAACAGCGACGGGTGGAACAGCGCGAGCCCGCTCAAGGCCATCAGGACTAGCGAGCCCGCGGTGATCCAGTGGTTGATACGGGCGCCGGTCGTGTAACGGCCGACCGTTCCGCCATTGCGACGCTCCATCCCCGTCTCCCTCGCCACGTTACCGGTGCCGGGCCTCAGCGGTTGATCTGGTCCGCCCGCTCGTCGTCTTCCTCGGTGACCTCGTTCGGACCCTTCACGATGTAGTGGAAGAAGCCGACCACCGCCGCGAGGCCGATGCCGGCCAGCGCCAGCGGCTTGGTGCCGCCCTTCCAGAGCTCGACCAGGCGGCTGATGCGCGGCTCGTTCGGCAGGCCGGCATAGAGCTCGGGCTGATCTGCGTGATGCAGCACGTACATCACATGGGTGCCGCCGACGCCTTTCGGGTCATACAGGCCGGCATTCGCGTAGCCGCGCTCCTTCAGGTCGACGATGCGCTCCTCGGCATGGGCGATCATGTCGTCCTTGGAGCCGAAATAGATCGCCTGGGTCGGGCAGGCCTTGGCGCAGGCCGGCGCCTGGCCGACCGCGACGCGATCGGAGCACAAGGTGCACTTATAGGCTTTGTTGTCGGCCTGCGAGATGCGCGGGATGTTGAACGGGCAGCCCTTCACGCAATAGCCGCAGCCGATGCAGTTCTCCGACACGAAGTCGACGATGCCGTTCTGGTACTGGACAATGGCACCGGGCGCCGGACAGGCCTTGAGGCAGCCCGGATCCTCGCAATGCATGCAGCCGTCCTTGCGGATCAGCCATTCGAGGTTGCCCTTGTTGTCGAACTCGGTGAACCGCATCAGGGTCCAGGTCGCCGGCGAGAGATCGGCCGGGTTGTCGTAAACGCCGGTGTTGTAACCGACCTCCTCGCGCAGGTCGTTCCACTCCAGGCAGGCCGCCTGGCAGGCCTTGCAGCCGATGCATTTGGAGACATCGATCAGCTTCGCCACCTCGATGGCGTTGCCGCGCACATGCGGCGGCGGCTCGGTGGTGGCCGACCGGCGCTTGATGTCGAGGGATTGCAGCGTTGCCATGGCTTGCCCTCCCTCAGACCGACGGGGCGCCAGCCGGCGCCGTCGTCTTTTCCACGTTGACCAGGAACGCCTTGTATTCCGGCGTGTTCACGTTGGCGTCGCCGACGAAGGGCGTCAGCGTGTTGGTGGCATGGCCCTTTCGCGCGGTGCCGACGAAGCCGTAATGGATCGGGATGCCGACCACATGCGTCGGCTTGCCGTGGATGGTCAGCGTCGGCAGGCGCTTGGTGACCACCGCCTTGCACTTGATCGCGCCGCGGGCGGAGCTGATGCGGACCCAATCGCCCGGGCCGATCCCCTTCTCCTTGGCCAGCGCCTCCGGCAACTCGGCGAACAGCTCGGGCTGCAGGATCGCGTTGATCAGATGCGTCTTGGTCCAGTAGTGGAAATGCTCGGTCAGACGGTAGGTGGTGGCGACATAGGGGAACTTGTCCGCTTTGCCGAATTCCTTCCAGTCCTCCTTGAACACGCGCGCCACCGGATTGCTCGCCACCTTCTCGTGCAGAGAGTTGGCGACCGGCGATTCGAACGGCTCGTAATGTTCCGGGAACGGCCCGTCGCGCATCAGGCCGCGGGTGAACAGCCGCGACACGCCTTCCGGGTTCATGATGAAGGGGCCGACCGAGGCCTCGGGCTTCACCGTCGGCCCGTAATCCGGCACGTCGGGCCCAGTCCAGCGTGAGCCGTTCCAGGCGATGTACTTCTTGCGGGTGCTCCACGGCTTGCCAGATGCGTCGGCCGAGGCGCGGTTGTAGAGAATGCGCCGGTTGGCCGGCCAGACGAAGCCCCAGTTCTGATAGACGCCGAGCCCGGTCGGGTCGTCGGTCGACCGGCGCATGGTCATGTTGCCGGCCTCGGTGTAGCAGCCGGTATAGATCCAACAGCCCGATGTCGTCGTGCCGTCGGCGCGCAGCGCGCCGAAGCCCGGCACCAGGGTGCCGGCCCGCATCAGCACCTTGTTCGGATCCTGCGGGTCCTTCACGTCCTCCAGCACGTAACCGTTCAGCTCGCGCAGCACCTCGTCGGCCGAGGGTGCTTCGGGACGCGCATAGTTCCAGCTCAGGTTGACGATCGGATCGGGGAAGGCGCCGCCTTCCTTGGCGTAGAGCGCACGCAGCCGGGTGTGGATGCCGGCCATGATTTCGAGATCGCTGCGCGATTCGCCGGCGCCGTTTGCCGCCTTCCAGTGCCACTGGATGTTGCGGCCGGAATTGGTGAAGGTGCCCTCTTCCTCCGCCACCGTGCAGGCCGGCAGCTGGATGACCTCGGTCTGCACCTTGGCCGAATCGATCTCGTTGAACTCGCCGTGGTTCTCCCAGAACCTGGCTGTTTCGGTCTCCAGCGGATCGATGACGACGAGCCATTTCAGCTTGGCGAGGCCTTGCAGCGCCTTGCCCTTGTGCGCGCTGGCCATCAGCACGTTGAGGCCCTGCGCGATGCAGCCGTTGAGCTTGCCCTCATACATCGTGTCGACGATCTTCAGCACGTCGTAGGGCGTGTCCCATTTCGGCAGGTAGTCGTAGGCCCAGTCGTTCTCCTTGGTCGCCGCCTGGCCGAACATCGCCTTCTGGAAGCTGACGAAGAACTTCTCGTAGTTCTGCCAGAAGCTAGTCTGGCCGGGCCGGAGCGGCTTGAAGCGCCGCGTCTTCATATGGTCGGCATAGGTGGCTTCCGCCTGCGACGGCAAAGCGAGATAGCCCGGCAGCGCCGTGGTGAGCAGGCCGAGATCGGTGATGCCCTGCACATTGGCGTGGCCGCGCAGCGCGTTCACGCCGCCGCCGGGCACGCCCATATTGCCGAGCAGCAATTGCAGCATCGCCATGCAGCGGATGTTCTGCGCGCCGTGGCTGTGCTGGGTCCAGCCCAGAGCATAAAGCGAGGTCATCGACCGTTCGCCGTTGCCCGTGCTGGCCACGTGCTCGCAGATCTTCAGGAACTTGTCCTTCGGCGTGCCGCAGATCTTCTCCACCGTCTCCGGCGTGTAGCGCTCGACATGCGCCTTCAGCAGGTTGAGCACGCAGCGCGGGTTGGCCAGCGTCGGGTCGACCTTGGCGAAGCCGTCCTCGCCGATCTCGTATTCCCACTCGCCGCGCGCGTAGTCGCGCTTCGTCTCGTCGTAGCCGGTGAACAGGCCGTTCTCGAATTTGAAGCCTTCGCGGACGATGAAGGTCGCGTTGGTGAAGGCCTTCACATATTCGGTGTGGATCTTGTCGTTGGTCAGGATGTGGCGCATCACGCCGAGCAGGAAGGCGATGTCGGTGCCCGGGCGGAGCGGCGCGTAGAGATCGGAAACCGCCGCCGAGCGCGTGAAGCGCGGGTCGACGACGATCAGCTTGGCCTTGTTATGCGCCTTGGCTTCGGTGACCCATTTGAAGCCGCAAGGATGCGCCTCGGCGGGATTGCCGCCCATCACCAGAATGACATCCGCGTTCTTGATGTCGTTCCAGTGATTGGTCATCGCGCCGCGGCCGAATGTCGGGGCCAGACTGGCCACCGTCGGTCCGTGTCATATTCGGGCCTGGTTTTCGATGCCGACGATGCCGGTGCCGCGCAGCACCTTGTAGGTGACGAGGCCGGCTTCGTTGCTCTGCGTCGAGGTGGTGAAGGCGGCCGCGGTCGGCCAGCGATTGACGGTGACGCCGTCGTTGTTCTTGGCGACGAAGTTCTTGTCGCGGTCTTCCTTCATCAGCTTGGCGACGCGGTCGAGCGCGAAATCCCAGCTGACGCGCTTGAATTCCTTGGCGCCGGGGGCGCGGTGCATCGGGTGCTTCAGGCGCTGGGCCGAGCGCACGAAGTCCAGGATCGCCGCGCCGCGCGGGCAGAGCGTGCCCCGGTTCACCGGGTGATCCGGATCGCCCTCGATATGCATGATCTCGGCGCGGGCATTCTTGGAGGCATCGCCCAGCGAGTAGACCAGCGTGCCGCAGCTGACCGAGCAGTAGGGACAGGTGCTGCGCGTCTCCGTCGCGCGGGAGAGCTTGAACGGCCTGACCGATGCGGCCAGCGCCTCCCCCGCCCCGAAACCCAAAGCCGACATGGTCGAGGTGGCAAGCGCCGCCCCGCCGAGGCGCATAAAGCCGCGCCGACTGACTTCCAGTTGCATGGCCCGACCCTCCCTGCACCGCATTCTGTGGCGGTGGCAAGTAGAGGTAGAGTACTGCCTTCAAGCCGGGCAGCGCATCAACAAACCGTCATCAACCTCAAATCTATCAAATGATAACTATCGTCTTTTCGCACTGCACAAACAGTGGTGAATCGGCCACAGCGGCGAGCGCGGATTCCATCTGCTAGACTTCAAGCGCGACTGGGGAGAGCGTCCAAGATGATGATGAAACACGCCATCGGGCAGCCGGTGCCGCGCCAGGAGGATCCCGTCCTGGTGCAGGGCCAGGGCCGCTATACCGACGATTTCAACGAGCCGGGCCAGGCCTATGCGGTGATGGTGCGGAGTCGTTACGCACACGGAATTATCCGCGGAATCGATGCCGCTGCCGCCCTGGCGATGCCGGGCGTTCTGGCCGTCTACACCGCCAAGGATCTGACGGAATACGGCCCCATCCTGTCGATCATCCCGTTCAACAACCCGGACGGGAAGCCGATGCCGCAGGTAGGCCGTCCCGCCCTGGCGGCCGACAAGGTTCGTTACGTCGGCGATCCCGTCGCGGTTGTCGTGGCCGAGACCAGGGCGCAGGCGCGCGACGCCGCCGAGGCGGTGGAGGTCGATATCGACCCCTTGCCTTCCGCGACCGATGCCAAGGCGGCTCTGGCCCCCGGCGCGGCCGAAATCTGGGACCACGCGCCCGGCAACCAGATCCTGGACTACCATTTCGGCGATGCCGACGGCGTGGCCAAGGCCTTCGCCGCCGCCGCGCATGTGACGCGGCTCTCGATCGTCAACAACCGGGTGGTGATCTCCTCGCTCGAGCCGCGCGGCGCCATCGCGAGCTACGACGCCGCTGCGGCCAAGTGGACCATGCGCATGGGCACCCAGGGCGCCTTCGGCATGCGCGAACAGCTGCGCAAGATCCTGAACACGACGGCGGACAAGATGCGCGTGCTGACCGGCAATGTCGGCGGCTCGTTCGGCATGAAGGGCGCGTCGTTTCCGGAATACCCGCCGCTGCTGCACGCCGCCCGCGCGCTCGGCCGGCCGGTCAAGTGGGTGGACGAGCGGTCGGAGAGCTTCCTCTCCGACCATCACGGCCGCGGCACCGAGAATACGGTCGAGGCCGCCTTCGACAAGGACGGCAAGATCCTGGCGCTGCGCCTGACCGGCTATGCGACGCCTGGCGCCTATCTCGCCAGCGTGGCGCCGATGTCGGGCACGCGCGGCATCATGCAGAACCTGATCGGCGTCTATGCGACGCCGTTGATCGAGGCCTCGATCAAGGTCGCCTATACCAACACCTCGCCGCTCGGCCCCTATCGCGGCGCCGGCCGGCCCGAGGCGAACTACTTCATGGAGCGGCTGATCGAGACCGCGGCGGCCGAGATGAAGAAGGACCCGATCGAGCTCCGCCGCATCAACCACGTCAAGCCGGAGGCGATGCCGCACAAGACGCCGGCGACCACGGTCTACGATTCCGGCGAGTTCACCACGGTGCTGAACAAGGCGCTCGACCTCGCCGACTGGAAAGGCTTCGAGGCCCGCGCCGCCGAATCGAAGCGGCGTGGCAAGCTCAGAGGCCGCGGCATCGGCAACTATCTCGAAGTGACGGCGCCGCCGATGAACGAGATGGGCGGCATCCGCTTCAACGAGGACGGCACCGTCACCATCATCACCGGCACGCTGGACTACGGCCAGGGGCACTGGACGCCATTCGCCCAGGTGCTGTCCGACCGGCTCGGCGTGCCGTTCGACAAGGTGCGTATCCTGCAGGGCGACAGCGACAAGCTGATCGCCGGCGGCGGCACCGGCGGCTCCAAATCCATCATGGCCTCGGGCGCCGCCATCATCGAGGCCAGCGCCAAGGTGGTGGAGGCGGGCAAGCAGATCGCCGCGCAGGTGCTGGAGACCGCGGCCGCCGATATCGAGTTCGGCGCCGGCCGCTTCACCATCGCCGGCACCGATCGCGGCATCGGCATCATGGAGCTGGCCGAGAAGCTGCGCACCGGCTTGAAGCTACCGGAAGGCGTGCCGGCGACGCTCGACGTCGACCACGTGTTCAAGGCCGCGCCGAGCGCGTTTCCGAACGGCTGCCATATCGCCGAGGTCGAGGTCGATCCGGAGACCGGCATCGTCGAGGTGGTGAAGTACTCCATGGTCAACGATTTCGGCACCGTGGTGAACCCGCTGCTGGTCGAAGGCCAGGCGCATGGCGGCGTCGCGCAGGGCATCGGCCAGGCGTTGATGGAGCGCGTGGTCTACGACCCGGAAACCGGCCAGCCGCTCACCGGCTCCTATGTCGACTACGCGCTGCCGCGCGCGGCCGACACGCCGACGGGCTTCGCCGTCGCCTACCACTCGGTGCCGGCCAAGACCAACCCGCTTGGCGCCAAGGGCTGCGGCGAGGCCGGCTGCGCCGGCGCGCTGCCGGCTGTCATGAACGCGCTGGTCGACGCGTTGAAGCCGCTCGGCATCAAGCACATCGACATGCCGGCCACGCCGGAGAAAGTCTGGGCGGCGATTCAGGGCGCGCGCGGATAAGCCTTCGGGTTTCTGGCCGGCGCGGGGGGAGCGGCGTGAAGGACCCGGGCACGGCACCGCAAGCGTAAGAGCGCCTGACTACCCTGTTCGCGGTACAAGCCGTGGCGCGCAGGCGGTAATGTCGGTTCCATGACGGGGGTGACGGAGCAACGAACGGGGGCGATCGGCCTCGCGCAGGTCGATCGCTTGCGGGAAGCCGGATTGCTGCCGGCCGAGCGCTATCTCGCCGCCGCGACGGCGGTGCGCGATGCGCGCGCCTGGCACCTCTGGGCCGGCCGCGCGCTGCTCGCGCTCGGTGCCGGGCAGGTGCTGGCCGGCATCATCTTCTTCTTCGCCTGGAACTGGGCCGAGCTCGCGCCCTTCGCCAAGTTCGGCATCGTCGAGGTGGGCATCGCCATGGCGGCCGTCGCCGCGCTGGTCGTGGGCATCGACCGCGCGGTCGGGCAGGCGCTGCTGATCGGCGCTTCGGTGCTGATCGGCGTGCTGCTGGCGGTGATCGGTCAGGCCTATCAGACCGGCGCCGATGCCTGGACCCTGTTCGCCGCCTGGGCGGGGCTGATGCTGCTCTTCGCCATCGCCTCGCGCGCGGCGGCGCATTGGCTGGTCTGGCTGGTGGTGCTCTATCTCGCGCTCGCACTGTACGCCGACCAGGTCTGGGGCGATGTCGATGCGGTGTCGGAGGCGCGCGTCCTGGTGGCGCTCGGCCTTCTCACCCTGCTGTTCATCGGCATTCGCGAATGGGCTGTCGCTCGCGGCACGACGTGGCTGGCGCCGCACTGGACCCGTCTCGTCCTCGTCTTCGGCAGCGCCGCCCTGCTGTTCTGGCCCTCGACCGGCTTCCTGATCTTTTTCCACCACGACGCCACCATCCTGGTCGCCATGGTGCCGGCCTATGCGGCGCTGCTCTGGCTCTATGCCCGCGTGCTGCCGGATCTCGCCGCCGCCACCATGGTGACTGGTTTCGCCGCGCTCTGCCTGATCGCCGCCGGCTTCCGCCTCATCGAGGACACGATCGGCTTCACCTGGAGCGACGCGCTGCGCGCGCTGTTCACGCTGGCGCTGATGGTTGCCTGGTCGGTCGCGGTGACCGGCGCCATGGCCGTTGTGTTCCGCCGGCTGCAGAGGGCGCTCGCATGATGGCGCTCGACGAACTCTGCCGCGCCTTCGGCATCGATCCCGAGGCGGCACACCGCGCGCTGGCGGCGAAGACGGACGCCGCACCCTGGTACGCCGAAGCGCTGCTCGGTGCCGGCGGCTGGTTCAGCGCCATCGCCATCATCGTCTTCGTCCTCGCTTTCTGCGGCCTGGTGCTCGGGATCGACGAGCCCGGTATCGGCGCTGCGGTTGCGGGGCTCGCCCTGTTCGCCTTCGGCGGGGCCTGGCGGCGGCGACAGGTCGAAGGCCTGTTCGTGCGTCATTTCGCCATCGCCATCGCCGCGGCCGGCGCCGCGCTCGTCGCCGCCGGGATCGGCGTCGAGACCGAGAGCCTGTGGGCAGCCGCCGCGGTCGCCGCCGCGATCGCCGCGGCCGGCACGGTGGCGATACGCGATCCCCTGTTGCAGTTTCTTCTGGTGGCGCTGGCGCTGGTGCTCGCCATCCTCGGCCTGGAGCTGGATGCCGGCCGCGGCGCCATCGATGTGATTGCGCTCGCGGCGCCGGTCGGGCTCTGGCTGTACCTGCACCCGCCGGCGCTGAACGTCCGGCCGGCAGCGACCCTGCTGTTGCTGGCGCTGCCGCTGGCGGCGACTGTTCTGGAGCCGCCGGCGCTGTCCTGGACCACCGAACGGGGCTGGTTCGCGCGCGCCGTCCTGCTGCTCTGCTTCGCCGCCCTGATCGTGCTTCGCCCGCGCGCCGGCGCCGCGCCGGTATCGGCAACGACCATCGTTGCCGCGGTGCTCGCGGCTCTGGTCGCTCTGCTGCTGCCGGCCGGCGCTGCCGGCGCGCTGCTGTTGATGATGCTGGCCTATACGCTGGGCCACCGACCCTTCGCCGCGATCGGCGCCGCCCTCGCCGTGTGGTTCATCTGGCAGTTCTATTACGAGCTCGACCTCGACCTGCTGGCGAAGTCGATCCTGCTGGCCGCGGTGGGCGCCGGCTGCCTCGCGCTCTATGCCCTGCTCGCCCGCCGGGGGGCCACGGCATGAGCCGGCTGCGTACCGCTCTCGTCCTGCTTGGCCTGGTGCTGGCGCTCGGCCTCGCCAACCACGCGATCTGGTCGAAGCAGAAGGTGGTCGAGAGCGGCCATGCGGTCCTGCTGCCGCTGCGTCCGGTCGATCCGCGCTCGCTGATGCAGGGCGACTACATGACCCTGGCGCTGGCGCGCGAGGCCCTGCCGCTGAAGGCCGCGGAGCTGCCGCGGCGGGGCTTCGTGATCCTCGGGCTGGACGACCAGGGGATCGGCCGCTTCCTGCGCATAGATGATGGCCTGGCGCTGGCGCCGAACGAGCTGCGCGTCGGCTACAAGCGGATCGGCCGCTTCAGCACGGCGGAGATCTCCTACGGCGCCGACAGCTTCTTCTTCCAGGAGGGCGATGCCGGCCTGTATGCGGAGGCCCGCTATGCCGTGCTGCATGTCGATGCCGATGGCGGCACGGTGCTGGTAGGCCTTGCCGATGCCGAGCGGCGGCGCATCGTCAAGCCGGCACCCTGATCATGCCTCCAGCAGTCGCTTCGGGTGCATGGAATCGACCATGCCCATGAACGGCGGATAGATCGAGTATCCGATCAGGCTCTGGATCGTCGGCCGCAGGCTGCGCACCGTCTCGCGCGGCACTTCGAGAAAGAAATTCTCCTGCTGGCGCAGCCAGGGCGCGCAGTACTGGCCGGTAAAAGCGAGACGGCTGGCATCCGATCGGTTGGCGCCGCCGCCATGCCACAGCGTGCCGAGAAAGAACACGGCGGAGCCCGCCGGCATGACACAAGGAACCGCATCGACGTCGGCGGGAACCGGAAGCTGGCCCCAGAGGTGGCTCCGCGGGACGATCACCGTCGCGCCGTTGATATCGGTGAAGCCGTCGATCGCCCAGATGGTGGCCGCGCCCAACGGAGCGCGCGGTCGCGGCAGCTTGTAGAAGCCATCGTCGAAGTGCAGGCGCTGTGCCGCCTCGCCCGGGCGTATGTTGATCAGCTGAGCCTGACTGAGGAGGTAGTTCGGCTCGAACAGCCGGTCGAGCAGCGCCAGCACGCGCGGATGATCGATAAGGTCGTCGAGCAGCCGCGTCTTGGCGAGGACGTTGTAGACCCGTTGCGTATTGAAACCTTCGAAGCTGTTGCGACCGCCGCCCTTGAGCAGACGCGCCGTTTCGGCGCGGATGGCATCGCACCGCGCCTGGTCGATCAGATCCTCGAGGATGACGTAGCCGTCGCGGTTGAGGGCGGCGAGATCATCCGCGGTTTCAGGCAGTGCGGGCCTTGCGGCGATGTCGAAGCCGTAACGTTGCGGATGAGGTTCCATCGCCTGCCTCCTTGAATTGCGGGCGTGTCGTGAGCTGTGTGGCGGATGCCACGAAGGTCCAGATCTGCGCCGTCAGCACCTCCGGGGCGGGCCGCGGCACCTGCGCGAGCGCGGTCGCGATCGCGGCGCGCACACCGCCCAGGACCATGGCGACGAGCAGGCCCGGATCCTGCGAGGGGGGGATGATGCCGGCCCGCTGTCCTTCGGCGATGTTCCATGCGCCGCGGCGGACCTGGCGTTCGAAATACGCCTTCTCGATTGCCGCCACTTCCGGTTCGGCGGCCAGCCGACCGAGGATCAGCGGCGCCAATGGCTCGGCATAGTGGAACGCCACGAGGCGGCGTACGCGTTCGTGCTCGCGCGTCGCCCAGTCGGCAATGTGGTCGAGCGGCGCCTTGCTGACCTCGGCCTCGTAGCGGTCGCGAAACGCGTCGACCACCGCCGCCAACAAGCCCCCTTTCGAACCGAAGTGATGATAGGCGAGGCCGACCGATACCCCCGCGCGGCGGGCCACCGCCAGCATTTCGAGCGACCCGTTGCAGGCGACGAGCTCGGCCGCAGCCGCGGCGCAGATGCGGCGCGCGGCATCGGCGGCGTTGCGGGTCCGGGTGGGGCGCGAGGGGTTCATTGAATTGAATTCAATTTAGCCCAGGAGGCCACGTTCCGCAATGCCGCTTTCCCATCGGCTCCCGCAACCGTGATTCGAGCAGAAATAACAAAAGGATAGCCGGCTCTCTGCCGCGGTCGCAGCGGCGGAAGGCCGGCACGACGTTGGCCTCAGGCATGCATTGGATTATGGTTGTCGGCTATTCGTTATAATTGGCTCTTGCTCCTGGAATTGCCGCCATGCTGAGGGCGAAACTGAACGACGCGCTGAAGGATGCGATGCGCGCGAAGGACCAGCGCCGCGTCGGCACGCTGCGCCTGGTGTTGGCCGCCATCAAGGACCGCGACATCGCCAGCCGTCAGCCCGACAGCCGCGACGGCATCGGCGACGCCGACATTCTGAGCCTGCTGCAGGCCATGGTGCGCCAGCGGCGCGAATCCATCGTGCAGTACGAGAAGGGCGGCCGCGCCGATCTGGTGGCGCAGGAGACCGAGGAGATCGAGATCATCGAGAGCTTCCTGCCGCAGCAGATGGACCAGGCCGGCATCGAGGCGGCGGCCAGGGAAGCGGTGACCGAGCTCGGCGCCAGCGGCATCCGCGATATGGGCCGGGTGATGGCGCATCTGAAGACCAAATTCGCCGGCCAGATGGATTTCGGCAAGGCGTCCGGCGTCGTGAAAGGCCTGCTGAGCTAGGCCGTGGCGTTTCCGCCCCGTTTCCTGGAGGAACTGCGCGACCGCGTCTCGCTGGCGGGCGTGATCGGACGGCGGGTCAAGCTGCAGCGGCGCGGCCGCAGCCATGTGGGCCTCTGCCCGTTCCATAACGAGAAGACGCCATCCTTCAACGTCATCGACGAGAAGGGCTTCTATCACTGCTTCGGCTGCGGCGCGCATGGCGATGCGATCGAGTTCGTGCGCCGCACCGAGGGCCTGTCCTTCGTCGAAGCCGTCGAGCGGCTGGCCGGCGAAGCGGGTCTGCCGGTGCCGCAGGCCGACCCGGCGGAGCGCGAGCGGTTCGAGCGCGAGGCGAAGCTGCGCGATCCGCTGGAGAGCGCGGCACGCTGGTTCGAGCAGCAGTTGCGCGCGCCCGGCGCCGCCACGGCGCGACGCTATATCGAAGGACGCGGCCTGCGCGGCGAGACCATCGCCCGCTTCCGACTCGGCTATGCACCGGCGAGCCGCACGGCGCTGAAGGAGGCGCTGCTGAAGGAAGGCCATGCCGAGGCGGCGCTGGTCGAGGCCGGGCTGTTGCGGCAGCCGGATGATGGCGGCGCCACTTACGACTATTTCCGCGACCGCATCATGTTCCCGATCGCCGATGCGCGGGGCAGGGTGATCGGCTTCGGCGCCCGTGCCATGGGCGACGCCCAGCCGAAATACCTGAACAGTCCGGAGACGCCGCTCTTCCGCAAGGGCCGCACGCTCTACAATCTGGCCATCGCCCGGGAAGCGTCGCGCGGCGCCGGCGCGGTGATCGCCGTCGAAGGCTATATGGACGTGATCGCGCTGGCCGAAGCCGGCATCGAGCACGCCGTGGCCCCGCTCGGCACCGCCCTGACCGAGGAACAGATGCAGGTGCTCTGGCGCCTGGTGCCGGAGCCGCATCTCTGTTTCGACGGGGACAATGCCGGCGTGCGCGCCGCGCTTCGCGCCGCCGAGCGGGCATTGCCGCTGCTCAAGCCCGGTCATTCCTTCCGTTTCGTCATGCTGCCGGAGGGCGAGGATCCGGACAGCCTGGTGCGGAAATCCGGCCGGCCGGCCTTCGATGCCGCACTTGGCCAGGCACTGCCGCTGGCGGAGCTGCTCTGGCGCGCGACCCGGGCGGCGCATCCGGCCGACACGCCGGAGCGGCAGGCCGCCTTCGAGGCGGCGGTCAAGGCGATCCCCGCTCGGATCGAAGATCCGACGGTGCGCGATTATTATGAGCGTTGGATCTATGAGAAATTGCGCGAGGGGAAATTTCAGGCCCGGCAGCGGCCCTGGTCTGCAAAACCGCGGCAATGGCAGGCCCCGTCGAGGGGGCACGCCTTCACGCCCACGGGGCCGCTGCGGAAGCTTCCGTCACTGGCGGATACGAGATCGCGGCGCGAACGCAGCGTCATGGCCCTGGTGCTGGCGCACCCAGCCTTGCTCGCACATGTGGATGAAACCTTGGGCGATATCGAGTTCAGCCGGCCGGAGCTTGACAGGCTGCGCCATGCGGTCCTAGAAGCGGCGGCCCGGTTCCCTGCCCTTGACTCGGAGACGTTGCGACGCCACCTGTCGGACAATAACCTTGCCGGCATCGCAGACGGGCTGCTGCCCGCCGCGACGTTCCGACCGCAAGTGTTCCGGCCCGATGCCGAACTCGACGAGGTCTGGCGCCAGTTTGCGGAAACCGCAAGTATGTTGCGGCAGGAAACGCTGGTCACCGTGGAGCTGCGGCAGGAGGAGACGGCCCTGGCCGAAGCGATGAACGAGCAGACGCTCAGGCGGTTTCTCGCGGTGAAGCGCCAGGCGAGCGAAGCGGCGGGTACGACCCTGGAGCCGGGTCGGAAGGATTAGACAGAAGGGGCGCGGCCCGCTTTGGCGGGAACCGCGCCCGGTTCGTTTTGAGCGGAGCAGACGCGGAAATGGCCAACAAGATCGCGGAAGCCACCGAGGCGCAGGAGACGCGCGAGGAAGCCGGCCCCGACAGCCCCCTGCTGGATTCGATCAATCAGGCGGTGAAGAAGCTGCTGGCCAAGGGCAAGGAGCGTGGCTACGTCACCGTCGATGAGGTGAACGCCACCCTGCCGGACGGCCAGATCTCGTCGGAGCAGATCGAAGACACCATGACGATGCTCTCCGAGATGGGCATCAACGTGGTCGACAGTGACGAGAGCGACGGCGCCGAAGCCGAGGGCACCGAAGGCAAGGAAGTCGCGGTCGTCGAGACCGAAGAGAAAGCCGCCAGCGAGACCTACGAGCGCACCGACGATCCGGTGCGCATGTATCTGCGCGAGATGGGCTCGGTCGAGCTGCTGTCCCGCGAGGGCGAGATCGCCATCGCCAAGCGGATCGAGGCCGGCCGCGAGAAGATGATCGGCGCGATCTGCGAGAGCCCGTTGACCATCCGCGCCGTGCTGAACTGGCGCGACGCGCTGATGCACGACAAGGTGCTGCTGCGCGAGATCGTCGATCTCGACGCCACCTATGGCGGCGTGCCGAGCGAAGGCGGCGAGGTGAGCGCCACCGGCGTGCCGGCGCAGGGAATCTCCGAAGACGCCGAACCAGAGCCGGAGGCGGAGGCCGCCGAGGGCGAGGCGGACGAGGAGGAGGCGAACCTTTCGCTCTCCGCCATGGAGCAGCAGCTGAAGCCGCAGGTGCTGGAAACCTTCGACGCCATCGCCAAGACCTATAAGCGCCTGCAGAAGCTGCAGGAGGCGCGCCTCGAAATGGCGCTGAAGCACAAGGCAAACGAGCCGAAGGACGAGAAGCGCTACGAGAAGACGCGCCAGGAAATGATCGAGTTGATGCGCGACGTTCACCTGAACAACGCGCGCATCGAGGAGCTGATGGACCAGCTCTACGATATCAACCGCCGCATGGTGGCGACCGAGGGCAAGCTGCTGCGCCTCGCCGAGCGGTTCCGCATCAAGCGCGACGACTTCCTGAAGCAGTATGTCGGCCACGAGCTCGATCCGAACTGGACCCGCCGCGTCGCCAAGCTGAAGCCGCCGGCCTGGGGCAACTTCGTCACCAAGGAAGCGGAAGAGATCAAGAAGATCCGCGGCGACATCAAGACGATCTCCGCCGAGGCGCAGCTGCCGGTCAGCGAATTCAAGCGCATCGTGCACACGACGCGCGAAGGCGAGAAGGAGGCCGCGCGCGCCAAGAAGGAGATGGTGGAGGCGAACCTGCGCCTCGTCATCTCCATCGCCAAGAAGTACACCAACCGCGGCCTGCAATTCCTCGACCTGATCCAGGAGGGGAATATCGGGTTGATGAAGGCGGTGGATAAGTTCGAGTACCGCCGCGGCTACAAGTTCTCGACCTACGCAACGTGGTGGATCCGGCAGGCGATCACCCGCTCGATCGCCGACCAGGCGCGCACCATCCGCATCCCCGTGCACATGATCGAGACGATCAACAAGCTGGTGCGCACGAGCCGCCAGATGCTGCACGAGATCGGCCGCGAGCCGACGCCCGAGGAGCTGGCCGAGAAGCTCGGCATGCCGCTCGAGAAAGTCCGCAAGGTGATGAAGATCGCCAAGGAGCCGATCAGCCTGGAGACCCCGATCGGGGACGAGGAGGACAGCCATCTCGGCGACTTCATTCCGGACACCAACGCGGTGATCCCGGTGGATGCGGCGATCCTGTCCAACCTGCGCGAGACCACGACGCGGGTGCTGGCGACGCTCACGCCGCGCGAGGAGCGCGTGCTGCGCATGCGCTTCGGCATCGGCATGAACACCGACCACACGCTGGAAGAGGTGGGCCAGCAATTCTCGGTGACGCGCGAGCGCATCCGCCAGATCGAGGCCAAGGCGCTGCGCAAGCTGAAGCATCCGAGCCGGTCGCGGAAGCTCCGGAGCTTTTTGGATACGTGAGCGCGAGTCGGTTAATCTTCGGATTAACCGATTCTCAGCCGGCACCTGTTGTAACCGGCGGTCTCGGACACAGCCGGGTCTGACGGTGCAAGATCGAGTTTCAGCCTCCTGGCCCAGCCGCGTGATGCGGCCGGGCGACCTGTCGCCGCGGGAGCGGGCGGCATGGTCGCGCTTTCAGGAGGCGGGGCCTGCCGCGGGCATCGCGTTTCTTTCCTGGCAGTTTGTGGCCGACGTCGCCGCGGTGAACCCGCATGCGCGCGTCTGCGTGTTCGGGGCGGCGGACGATCCCGTCGCCTTCTTCCCGTTCGAGTGGACGCCGGGATGGCGCGGTCGCATCGGTATCGCCGGGCGAGTCGGCGGCGATATCAGCGACTATTTTGGCCTGGTCGCCCGGAGCGGCTTTCACATCACCCCGGCCGAGCTGCTGCGGGCCGCCGGCGTGCCGACCCTGCATTTCTCGCATCTGGACGAAAGCCAGCTCGCCTACGGGCTGACCGGCGAGCAGCCCCGCATCGGCTTGCGCATCGAGTTTCCGGACGGCGGCCCGGCCTACCTGGCGTCACTGCGCGAGAAGAAGAAATCCTTGCTGCGCGAGACCGAGCGCCGGTTTCGCAAGCTGGAGCAGAATGTCGGCCGGGTCACCTTTCTTGCCGACGCCGCGGATCGGCCGGATCTGCTGGAGCTGCTGGTCGACGCCAAGATCGCGCAATACGACCGCACCGGCGCCGGCGTTCCGCCACTGGCCACCGACTTCGGCCGCGATTTGGTGCGCCGGCTGTTCCGTCGGCGCGATCCGGAATGCACCGGCGTGCTGTCGGCACTGCTGGCCGGCGAGGATTGGGTGGCGCTGCACTTCGGACTGCGCGCCGCGGGAACGCTGCATTACTGGTTCCCGGTCTACAACCCGAAGCATGCCGCGCTGGGTCCCGGCCGGCTGCTGCTGCACAAGACGCTGGAGACCGCGGATCTGCTGGGGATTCACGCGATCGATCGGGGCGAGGGCGACACGCCGGTCAAGCGGGACTACGCGACCCGCGAGCACTCTTTCTATATGGGAACCTGGCGGCAGCCGAGCATGCTCGGCCTGATCGCCAAGACCGCGCTTTCGCTCGGCTGGCGTATCGAGAACCGGCGCCGGCCGGCACCAGAGGCGGAGTCGGCGAAGCCGTGATGCCGCCGGCAACAAGCGGCGACGCACCCAAGGATAGCGCAGCCCAGCTCACGCGCCAGCTCGCCTCCGGATCGGCCTGGATGCTGGCGATGCGCTGGAGCATCAAGGCGATCGGACTGGTCAGCACCCTCGTCCTGGCGCGATTGCTGACGCCGGACGATTTCGGCCTCGTCGCCAAGGCCATGGTGCTGGTCGCCCTGCTGGAAGCGCTGACGGATACCGGGCAGCGCGTGGCGCTGATCCGGATGGAGGCGCCGAGCCGCGAGCACTACGATACCGCCTGGACGATCCAGATCATCCTGGGGGCGATTGCCGGCGCCGTCATCTTCTTCGGCGCACCCTTTGCGGCGCGGTATTTCGGCGACGCCGATGTCGTGCTGGTGGCGCAGATGGTCGCGCTTCGGCCGGTCATCGCCGGATTCGAGAACATCGGCACGGTGGACTTCCGCCGCAACCTCGACTTCCGGCGCGAGTTCCGCTTCGGCGTGATCACCAAGGTGTCGGGCTTCGTCGCCACCATGGCGCTCGCCTTCACGTTGCGGAACTACTGGGCGCTGATCGGCGGCATGGTGGCCACCAGCCTTGCCATCGTGGCGACCAGCTACTGGATGCATCCGTTCCGGCCGCGGCCGTCGCTGGCCAAGACGCGCGACCTGTGGTCGTTCTCGACCTGGATGCTGCTCAATTCGTTCATCTACTACGTCCAGGAAAAGGTCGATCAGATCATCATCGCGGGCGCGGCCAACCCGACCGTGATGGGCTTCTATTTCATCGGCGCGGAGCTCGGACGGCTGCCGACCAGCGAGATCGTCGGCCCGATGGTGCGCGCTTTCTATCCGGTCTACGCGCGCGCGGCCCGCGACGCGGAGAAGCTGAAGACGATCTATCTCCGGGTATTGAGCATCGTTGCGATGGCGATGATTCCGGCCTCGGTCGGCCTTGCCCTCGTGGCGGCGGATCTGATCGCGGTCATGCTCGGCCAGCAATGGCTCGAGGCCGCGCCGTACATGACGTTCATCGCCCTCGCCGCCGGCGTGTCCACCGTCAGCGGGACGGTCTTGCCGGTGCTGATGGCGATCGGGCAGCCGCGCCGGCTGACGGTCCAGTCGATGTTTCGCCTGGGCCTCATGACGCCCATGCTGCTCGTCGGCCAGCATCTGGACGGCGTGCAAGGCGTCACCAAGGCGATGCTGGTGGCGGAGCTGGTGCTGGCGCCGACCTTTTTCCACCATCTCATGCGGCCGCTCGGGCTGTCGCTGGCGGATCTCGCCGGTCCGTGCTGGCGCCCCTTGCTCGCGGCGGCGGCGATGGCGGGCGCGGTCCTGTACCTGCCGGCGGTCATCGAGCTCCAGCAGCCGGTGCTTCGCCTGATCGTCCATGTCGGCTTCGGCGCGGCCGTCTTCTGTTCGGTCTGCGGCGTTCTCTGGGTCATTGCCGGCCGGCCGGAAGGCGCGGAATCCGTCGCGTACGGCGCCGTACGGCAACGAACCTCGCCATTCCAGCTATGATCAACGCCGGCTTCCCGCAACCGCCCGCGGCGGCGCGCCCATGACCGCGAACCGCGTGTCGGTCATCATGCCGACGTTCAACCGCGCGCCGATGATCGGCGAATCGATCCAGAGCGTGCTCGATCAAACCCATCGCGAGGTCGAGCTGATCGTCATCGACGACGGCTCGACGGACGAAACCGAAGCGGTCGTCGCGCGCTATGGCGACAGGGTCCGCTACGCCAAAGTCGAGAACGGCGGCAAGCCCCGCGCCTTGAACATCGCCATGGCGATGACGACGGGAGACTATATCGTCGTGCTCGACGACGACGACGTCCTGCTGAAGAACTGCATCGAGCGCCACCTGACGGCGATCGCATCCGATGACAGCCTCGGCCTGACCTACTCGGACTTCTACCGGGGCGGCAGCGGGCCCGACGGGAAGCTCGCGCCCGCGACATTGTTCCGCGCTCCGGATCTGCCGCGCGATGCTGCGTTTCCGGCGCTGCTCGAATCGATGTACTTCGTGCATCAGGGTTGTCTGGTGCGCCGGCAGTGCTATCTGGAGATCGGCGGCTTCGATGCCGAGCTGCGGCGGGCCGAGGATTACGATGTGCTGCTGCGCCTGCTGCACAGATATCCGGTCGCGCACGTCCCGGAGCCCTTGCTGATCGTGCGCACGCATGTGGGCGCGCGCGGCACGGCGCATGACCGCTTCGACGCGGCGGAGCGGGCAATCCGTGATTTCGGCTACCTCGGCCGGGTCTATCGCCGCCTGCACGATTCGCTCGAGCTGCAGGAGTACCTGCCGCGCTCCGTCGTCGCCACCGATCCGAACTGGGCGCGCCTTGCCGCCATCAAGCGGATCGCCGTGATGATGCGGAAGGGCATCTGGGATCTCGCCGCAGAAGACCTGCGCCGGTTGGCCGGCGCCGGCCTCGGCGCGGCGCCGCTATCGGCGGAGGAGATCCGCGTCCTCGGCATCGCACTGCGCAATCCTCCGGCCCTGATCGATCTGTCGCGCCGACCCGAGGAGCGCGCATCGCTGGCGGCCGCGCTGCGGGCGCCGCCGCTTGCCGCGCTCCGGCCACACCTTCTGCGGGGGCTCTACTGGGGCTTGCGGGAGGTTGCCGCGGACCGACTGTTCGCCCAGTCGGCGCGACTGGCCCTGGAGGCCGTGAAGGTGTTCGGCGTCACGGAAGTCGCCCGGCTGGCCTGGTCCCGGCGCTGAGCCGGCGCGGCTACTGAGTGCCGCATATCCCTTTGAGCGCCGCGAATTCCGCCGCCGTCAGCGCCGCGCGGCCGGGCGGCGCCTCGGCAAAGGCGGCGGCGCGCTGGGCCGAATTCGGATGGGTCGAGAGATAGTCGAGGCTGCCGCCGAGGCCGAACGGCAGTATCGAATCCTTCTCGCGCGCCTTCTCCTTCGCCGCCATGCGGCCGAAGAAGCCGGCCACCGGCCGCGCATCCAGGCCGGCCTGCGCCAGCGTCGCGCGGGCGAAGTCGTCGGCCTCGCGCTCGAAGGCGCGGCTGTAGCCGGTCGAGACCGCGCTGGCGCCGAAGGCGCCGAGGCTGGACCCGCCGGTGAACATCTCCACCAGCAGAAACAGGCCGCCCTGCCGCACCAGCTGGCGCGACGGATGACGCCGCTCGAGATGCCCGATCTCGTGCGCCAGCACGCCGGCGATCTCGTTCGGGTGTTGCGCCTCGGCGATCAGGCCGGAGAAGAAGACGATCCGGTTGGCCGGCATGGCGAAGGCGTTGGCGACCGGCTGGCGCACCACCGTGATTTCCGGCTTCGGCCGGCCGCTCGCTTCGGCGATCCGTCCCGCCAGACCGTCGAGCAGCGCGAAGGCCCGGGGGTCGGTGCAATGCGGCCGCTGGCCCGCGACCGCCGATGCCGTCACCTGGCCGAGACGGTCGAGCCAGGATTCGGGCAGGAACTGCGCCAGCAGATCGGCGGCGCTCGGCCAGGCGAAGACCAGGAATAGGCCGAGCGCGGCGACCAGGCTGGCGCCGGCGCCGACCCATCGGATCGCGCCGCCCCAGGCACGGCGGCGCAGGCCGGCGCGGAGCGCCACGATCAAACCGGCGGCGAGCTCGGGATCGGTCACCTTGACGCGCGCCTCGCCGCCGCGCCGGGCCAGGGTCAGGGTCGCGGGCCGATGGTCGACCAGATCGATATCGCCGAGATCCCAGCGGGCGATGATGGCGCCCGCCGCATCGGTAATCGACAGCGCGGCGCCGTCGACCGCCAGATTCGCTTGCCGCGGTACCGGGGCGGCGCCGTCGAAGTAGATCCCGTTTCCCTGCATCGCCATCCGCCCGATCAGCCCGGCAGTGCATCGAGGTCGAAATACCCGGCCAAACCCTCGCCGCTGCGCGGGCCGGCGGCCGCGGCGCCGATGGTGACGAGATCCACCTCGCCGTCGATCGCGTAATGGCGCGCGAAGAAGCGCATCGACCGATTGATGGCAACCGGGCGCAGCAGGGAAAGCGTGAACATCACGATCAACGTGTTGCCCAGCCACAACCTGAACAGGCGCCAGCCGGTGGCGGCACAGGCGAAACGCAGTCCGCCGAGACTGGTGCTGGCCGCAATGTGACGCATCATGGCGGCGGAAAACCCGGCCCAGGCGAGCGGCAGCACGATGTAGCCTGCCAGCACCGCCAGCGGCAGCAGGGCGAGCACGCGCGGAAACTCCTCCGGCGGCACCGGATTCGGCGCGTATTGCAGAATGGTCCAGTAGGCCGGGCCGAACAACGCGGCGATCCCCAGGACAAAGGCGGCGCCGATCACCCAGGCGAGCAGGAAGGGCCGCCACAGTGCGCGCGGATTGGCCTCGAAATGGAACGACAGCGTCCCGAAATGCAGATTGTCCAGCTCATAGGCTCGAAGCCGCAGGGCATAGTAGGGAAAATAGAGCCCAAGCGTCAGCACGCAGGCCAGAAAGCCGACGAAGGCGCGGTTGGCATAGGTCACCGGCGAGCCCCGTTGCTCGAAACGGATCCCGCGCCAGAACGTGCGGCTCATCCGGTAGCGCCGGGCCGAGAACGCCCCGAAATGCGTGAGATACAGCACGAGCGCGTAGCCTGGCAGGCTGAACAGAGGCGTGAGTATCTGCGCTTGCGCCAGGTCGGCGGCGAACAGGACGGCCAGCCATCCGCCCAGGTAGAACACCCCGAACAGCGCACCGAACACAACCAGCGCCTTGAGGAAGCCGATGAACAGCTCCTTGCCGGTGCCGGAGTATTCGAACCAATCCCCGAGCAGGGCCGTATGGCCCCAGACGTATCTGCGTTCGCGGGTGCGGGCCCAGAACCGGAAGATGCCGGCGGTCACCAGAGTCAGGAGCAGGTTGACGATGTGAATGCCGGTGAACTCTCCGTTCAGACCGCCATAGACGATCTTCTCGCCGGTCAGTTTGACCGGTCCCGCGCTCGCCGCATCCATACGCCCGCCCCACAATTTGCCCGCGAGAAACTAGCGGCGGTCGCGTTCAAAAAACAACAACGGCGGCGGCCGGCGCTTGCTGGCCCGGCCCCCACCGGCTAAGAGGCAAAGTCTTTGATTTTCTGCGGAAGGCTGGCCGCCGATGGGGGATGCGACAGGTGAGCCGATGATCGGCGTGATCGGCGGCAGCGGCCTCTACGACATGGCCGGGCTGACCGACAAGCAATGGGTGAGGGTCGCGACGCCCTGGGGCGATCCGTCGGACCAGATCCTGACCGGCCGGATCGGCGCCACCAAGGTGGCCTTCCTGCCCCGGCATGGCCGCGGCCACCGCATCCCGCCCTCCGAGATCAACTACCGCGCCAATATCGACGCGATGAAGCGGATCGGCTGCACCGAGCTCCTATCGATGAGCGCGGTCGGCTCGTTCAAGGAAGAGCTGCCGCCCGGCACCTTCGTCATCGCCGACCAGTTCATCGACCGCACCTTCGCCCGGGTGAAGTCGTTCTTTTCGACCGGCATGGTCGCGCATGTCGCCTTCGGCCATCCGGTCTGCGGCCGGCTGGGCGACCATCTGGAAGCGGCGGCGCGCGCGGCCGACATCCCGGTCAAGCGCGGCGGCACCTATCTCTGCATGGAAGGGCCGCAATTCTCCACCCAGGCGGAGAGCTTCCTCTACAAGTTCTGGGGCTGCCACGTGATCGGCATGACCAACATGCCGGAGGCCAAGCTCGCCCGCGAGGCGGAGCTCTGCTACGCCACCGTCGCCATGGTGACCGATTTCGACTGCTGGCACCCCGACCACGACCATGTCGAGGTGTCCGCCATCGTGAAGGTGCTGCTGGGCAATGCCGAGAAGGCACAGGCCCTGGTGCGCGGCGTGGTGCCGGCGATCGCCAATGCGCGGCCGGCCGCCTGCCCGAAGGGCTGCGACCACGCGCTGGACAACGCGCTGATCACCGCGCCCGAAGCGCGCGATCCGGCACTGCTCGCCAAGCTCGACGCCGTGGCGGGCCGTCTCCTCAAGGCCTGAACAGGACCGACATGAACGGCATCAAGGACAGGATCCGCACCATCCCGGACTACCCCAAGCCCGGGATCATGTTCCGCGACATCACTACTTTGCTGAACGATCCGCGCGGCTTTCGCAAGACGGTGGACGAGCTGGTGCAGCCCTATGCCGGCATCCGCATCGACAAGGTGGCCGGGATCGAGGCGCGCGGCTTCATCCTGGGCGGCGCGGTGGCGCACCAGCTTTCCTGCGGATTCATCCCGGTGCGCAAGAAGGGCAAGCTGCCGTTCACGACCATCGCGCAGTCCTATGCGCTGGAATACGGCACCGACCAGGTCGAAATCCATGTCGACGCGGTGAAGCCCGGCGAGAACGTTCTGGTGATCGACGACCTGGTCGCGACCGGCGGCACCGCCGAGGCGGCGATCAAGCTGATCCGCACCGCCGGGGGCAACGTGGTCGGCTGCTCCTTCATCGTCGACCTGCCGGAGCTTGGCGGCCGCAAGAAGATCGAGGCGCTGGGCGTCGGCGTGCTGGCGCTCTGCGAGTTCGAGGGGCATTGAGGGCGATGCCAGGCAGAGGGCGCGCATGAAAGGCATCGTGCTGGCCGGCGGCACCGGCAGCCGCATGCATCCGATGACCCGCGTGGTCTCGAAGCAGCTGCTGCCGGTCTACGACAAGCCGTTGGTCTATTACCCGTTGACCACGCTGATGCTGGCCGGGATCCGCGACATCCTGGTCATCACCACGCCGCGCGAGCAGGCACTGTTCCGCGAGCTCCTGGGCGATGGCGGCGACTGGGGCATCCGCATCGAATATGCGGCCCAGCCGAAGCCGGAAGGCATCGCGCAATCCTTCCTGATCGGCCGCGACTTCGTCGCCGGGGACCATGTGACCCTGATCCTGGGCGACAACCTGTTCTACGGCGATGCCATCGGCGGCATGCTGAAGCGGGCCGGCGAAGTCGCGACCGGCGCCACCGTCTTCGCCTATGCCGTCTCCGACCCGGAGCGCTATGGCGTGGTGGCCTTCGAGCCGGACGGACGGCCGAAGGCGATCGTCGAGAAGCCGAAAGTGGCGCCTTCCGTCTTCGCGGTGACCGGCCTCTACGTCTATGACGGCGAGGTCTGCGACATTGCGGCGATCCTGAAGCCTTCGGCGCGCGGCGAGCTCGAGATCACCGACCTCAACAACGTCTATCTCGCGCGCGGCACCTTGCGGGTGGAAAAACTCGGCCGCGGCTTCGCCTGGCTCGATACCGGCACGCCGGAAAGCCTGGTCCAGGCAGCCGATTTCGTGGCGACCATCGAAAGCCGCCAGGGATTCAAGATCGGCGCGCCGGAAGAAGTCGCCTGGCGCATGGGGTATATCGACACCGCGCAGCTCGGCCGCCTGGCCGAGCGAATGAAGAATTCGAGCTACGGTCGCTATCTCGCCCGTCTGCCGACGATGGAGTAGGCGGGGCAATAGGGGGCGAGCGGGGTTAGACCGCCGTTAACGCGTTCCTTGCCATCGATGGCATGCGCGGTGCGGCGGAGGCGGGGTGCCATGGCGGTTGCCGAAACGGAGGAGGAGTCTTCGCAGGCCCGCCGCAAGGCGGGCCGGCTCCGGCTGCCGCGCGGCGCGGTCTCGGTCGCGCTGATCGCATTGCTGTCGCTTGCCTGCGGCGTGCTCCTGCCGCGCATCATCCCGATGCTCGGCTGGTCCGAGAACTGGGTGAAGGACGTCCGCATCTCGCTGGTGCCCTATGCGTCCAAGCCGGTCCGCCAGGACATGGCAGTGCTGGCGATCACCGAGGAGACGCTGGGCACGCTCCGCTACCGCTCGCCGATCGACCGCGGCTTCCTGGCGCAGGTGCTCGAGCGCCTGGAGCGGGCCGGAGCGCGGGCCGTGGTTTTCGACATCCTGTTCGACCGCGAGACCGAGGCCGACAAGGACGCGCGCCTCAAGGCGGCGCTG
>QOZS01000063.1 GCA_003576705.1 Desertibaculum subflavum | reverse complement strand
CGCCGCGGAACAGAAGCGCCGCGGAACAGAAGCGCCGCGGAACAGAAGCGCCGCGGAACAGAAGCGCCGCGGAACAGAAGCGCCGCGGAACAGAAGCGCCGCGGAACAGAAGCGCCGCACCTTTCCGTCGTGGCCGGGCTTGACCCGGCCACCCACGCGGCAGCCGCAGCGCCGCGGAGAGCCGCGGATGCCCGGGTCAAGCCCGGGCATGACGAAGTGGAGGAACAGACGCGCCGTGCCCGGGTCAAGCCCGGGCAAGACGAAGTGGGGAACAGGAATGCCGCGCCCGCCGTTGCCGCCGCCCCCGCGTGGGTACCCGGGTCAAGCCTGGCTACGACGACGGAAGGGAACAGAAGCGCCGCGCGTCCTGGGCGCGGACCTCGAATAGGTGGTGAGATGGTTCGAATGGCGCGCCGGGGAAGATTCGAACTCCCGACCCCCAGATTCGTAGTCTGGTGCTCTATCCAACTGAGCTACCGGCGCGCGGCCCGAAGCGTGCTCCAGGCACCCGGAAGGCCTGGGCGGCCGGCCGGGGAGGGCGGAACCTAGCCGCAACCTATCGCTGATGCAAGACGGGCCTCAGGCCCGCCGCCGGGCCAGGAAGAGCAGGGAATCGAACAGATTGAGCGGCAGGGCGACGCGGTCGAGCCAGCCCGGCACCGGCACCCGCGTGCCGCCCGGCAGATAGGTCAGCGCCCGGCGCGCGAGGTAGCCCGCCGGAAGCTGCCAGGTCGGCCGGCCCGCCCATATCACCTCGAAGCCGGCGGCGAGCAGCGCCCGCGCCAGGGTGGCGCGGTCGAAATAGCCGATATGGGCGATGCGGTAGTGCCACCAGCGGCGGCCGAGCAGGCGGGCGGCCAGCGAGCCGAGATCGGGCGTGACCACCAGGCAGAGCCCGCCCGGCGCCAGAACCTCGCGCACGTCCCGCATCAGGCCGACCGGGTCCGGCACGTGCTCGATCACGTCGACCACCGTCGCCGCATCGTAGCGGCCGGCAGCGCCGGGATGCGGCAGGACGCCCCGATGCACCGGCAGGCCGCGCGCAACGGCCTCGGCCTGCAAAGCGCGCGAGGGCTCGATGCCTTCGGCGTCGAAGCCCATCGCCCGCGCGGCCTCGACCAGGATGCCGCTGCCGGCGCCGATATCGAGCAGGCGGCCGTCGCGCCGATGCCGCCGCAGCACCTTCAGCAATCGTTCGGCCTGCAAGCGGCGCGGCGCCCTTGTGGCCTCGTAGTCGGGATCGTCCATCGCCTCGTAGAGAGCGAGCACCCTGTCGACGCCGCGCGCCTGGCGGAAGCCGCAGGCGCGGCAATCGTAGACGTCGGCGGTGCGGCCATAGGCGGCATCGGTGATGCGGAAGGCCCCGGGCCCGAGCGTGGGCGGCAGGTCGCCGCGCCAGGCCAGCGCAAGATCGGTCGAGCCGCAGAGCCAGCAGCTGCCGACCGCGCTCACCGCAGCACGCGGTATTCGGCGAGGGGAGCCAGACCCGGAATGTCGACCAGCATGAGCAGCGTGAACAGCAGCCCGATGGCGAGCACGTAGAGCACGAAGCCGCGCTCACGGTAGAGCGCCTCCGGCCTCTGCGCGGCCGAATCGGGCCGCATGCCGATCTTCAGGTACCAGACGAACAGGAGGGCCAGGAACGGAATCGAGAGGATCAGCTCGATCCGGTACTTGATCAGGAACACGCCGAGGCAGAGCGCGCTGGTCAGCGCATAGAACAGCGCCGAGAGCAGCAGCGACTGCTCGTCGTAGGACCGGAACGACCGCCGATAGCGCGCGGCGCGCGCGGCATCGCCGATGAAGCGGTATTCCGAATAGCGCTTCACCGCCATCAGATAGGCGCCGCCCATCCAATAGGCGATCAGGATGGAGGAGGGCGGCACCACGTTGTCGACCACCGCCGCCCATCCCAGCATGAAGCGGAGAGGATTGTTTATCGATTCGCTCAGCACGTCGAGATAGGGCCGGTCCTTGGTGCGCAGCGGCCGCATGTTGTAGACGACGCCCATGACCAGCAGCGCGGCGGCGAAGGCCAGGAAGAAATGGCCGATCCAGGCGCCGATCGCGAGGCCGGTCGCGGCGAGCGCGATCCATTGCAGGAGGATGGCCCGCGCCGAGAGCCGGCCCGAGGCCGCCGGGCGGCCGTGCTTGGCCGGGTGATGGCGGTCGAACTCGGCATCCAGCCACTCGTTGATCGTGTAGTTGGCCGAGGCGAGAAGGCAGACCGCGACCGTGCCGGCGGCGACGCGAAACAGAGCCTCCGCGAGCGGCAGCCCGGGCGCCAGGCCGTAGGCCAGCGCGGCGCCCGGCAGCACGAAGACGTTCTTGACCCAATGGTCGGGTCGCGCGATGGCGACGCGGTCGCGCCATGTCGCGGCCCTTGGCGGCTCCGCCGCTGAGGTTGGCGAGGCGCTCATCCGCCCGCGACTAAGCCGGCGGCGGCGGAAACCGGAGCTCGCCGGCGAGCAGAGCCGCGTCGGGCTGCGCCGCGAGGCTTTGCTCGGCTGCCGCGACATAGCCGACGAAATACGACAGCGCCTCCCCGGTCACCGCCGCGCTCGCGAACAGGTTGCGCTCCAATGCATCCGCCAGGGCCTCCGGTCCCCGGTCCAGCGCCGCCTCGTAGGCCTTGGCGCGGCCGTAGAATGCGGCGGCCAGCCGCTTGACCCGCTTGGCGACCGAGAGATCGGCGATGCCCATCTCCCGCAGCGCCTGGTCCATGTCGTCGAACAGTACGTCGAACAGCACCTGGGCCAGGGCTTGGCCCTGCGGGCCCGCCCGGTTCAGGCGGCGCACCACCAGGATCGCATGCAGCAGGACCAGCTCGAACCGCCCGGCCAGGGTATCCGGGGTGGCGCCGGCGACATAAAAGGCCGGCTCCCGCGCCTGCCGGCTCAGCGCGACATAGAGGCCGTGGGCGTGGTCGCGCGTCACGTCGCGGCGGAACGGCCAGGCCAGACGCATGCAACCAATACTCCCACGGATTGCGGGCCGGGCGGCCAGGGCCGCCGGGCCGGTTGACAGCCGGCCATCGGGAACCCAGTTTGACGGCCGTAACTTGAGGGCTTTAGCACGCAATGTTTCGCGGTCAAGGTCGCCTGATCTGGCTCGGTGCCGCCATCCTGCTGCTCGCCGCCTGCGCGGCGCGCGAGGAATTCCGCGGCCATAAGACCGATGCGGACCAGCTCGCCCAGGTCAAGCCCGGCGCGCAGGGGCCGGACGAGGTGCGCGTGCTGCTCGGCTCGCCCTCCTCGATCTCGACCTTCGGCGAGGCCGGCATCACCTGGTACTACATCGCGCGCGAGACCAGCCAGGTCGCCTGGCTGGCCGAGGAGACCGTCGACCAGCGCGTGGTGGCGATCGACTTCAAGGAGGGCAAGGTCGCCGAGGTGCGCCAGATCGGCCTGAAGGACGGCAAGCCGGTCGAGCCGGTCGAGCGCATCACCCCGACCAAGGGCAAGGAGTTGACCGTGGTCGAGCAGTTCCTCGGCAATCTCGGCAAGTTCAACAAATAGCCATGACCCCGATCCGCCGCGGCATCCGAATGCGCCGGCCCGACCAGCAGGAGTCCAGCCGGAGGGGTTGAGCGCGCGGCTTTGTCGCGCGAGTGAGCGTCGCACCCAAGGCCTCCGGTTCCATCGGCGCGCCGGGCGTGCTGTTCCCGAAGCTCGCGCCGGATTGGGCGGCCGCGCGCAAGCGGGAATTCGCCGGCGCGGCCTGAGCCGCAAACGAAGAGGGCCGGGTTGCCCCGGCCCTCCGTCGCGTTCGTCTTGGCTTCCGCGGCTCAGTGCGCGATGACCGCGAGCAGCAGCAGTGCCACGATGTTGGTGATCTTGATCATCGGGTTCACCGCGGGGCCCGCGGTGTCCTTGTAGGGATCACCCACGGTGTCGCCGGTCACCGCCGCCTTGTGCGCGTCGGAACCCTTGCCGCCGTGATGGCCGTCCTCGATGTACTTCTTGGCGTTGTCCCAGGCACCCCCGCCCGCCGTCATCGAGATGGCGACGAACAGGCCGGTGACGATCACACCCATCAGCATCGCGCCGAGCGCGGCGAAGGCATGGGCCTGGCCGGCAATGGCGTAGATGACGAAGTACAGCACGATCGGCGACAGCACCGGCAGCAGCGAGGGGATGATCATCTCCTTGATCGCCGCCTTGGTCAGCAGGTCGACGGCGCGGCCGTAATCCGGCTTCGCCGTGCCCTCCATGATGCCGGGGATCTCCTTGAATTGCCGGCGCACCTCGATCACCACCGAGCCGGCGGCACGGCCGACCGCGGTCATGCCCATGGCACCGAACAGATAGGGCAGCAGGCCGCCGATCAGCAGGCCGACGATCACATAGGGGTTTTTCAGGCTGAAATCGATGGCGCCCGCCGCGATCTTGCCCTGGGCCGCGAAGTAGTCGAGGTCCGAGGTATAGGCCGCGAACAGCACCAGCGCGCCGAGACCGGCGGAGCCGATCGCGTAGCCCTTGGTCACCGCCTTGGTGGTGTTGCCGACCGCGTCCAGCGCGTCGGTGGTCTTGCGGACCTCCTTCGGCAGGTCGCTCATCTCGGCGATGCCGCCGGCATTGTCGGTCACCGGGCCGTAGGCATCGAGGGCGACGACCATGCCGGCCAGCGCCAGCATGGTGGTCACCGCGATGGCGATGCCGAACAGGCCGGCCATGATGTAGGTGACGATGATGCCGGCGCAGATGATCAGCGCCGGCACTGCCGTCGCTTCCATGCTGATCGCCAGACCCTGGATCACGTTGGTGCCGTGGCCGGTGACCGAGGACAGCGCCACGCTCTTCACCGGGCGATAGCTGGTGCCGGTGTAGTACTCGGTGATCCAGACCAGGCCGGCGGTGACCAGCAGGCCGACGATGCCGCACCAGAACAGGTTCGCGCCGGTGAAGGTCTTGCCGCCCACCGTCATCTGCGTGCCCATGCCGAGCACCCAGTCGGTGATCGGCCACAGCACGATCGCCGACAGCACGCCGGTGACGATCAGGCCCTTGTAGAGCGCGCCCATGATGTTCTGGCTGGCGCCGAGGCGCACGAAGAAGGTGCCGATCACCGAGGTGATGATGCAGGCGCCGCCGATCACCAGCGGATAGGCCATCGCGTTGAAGGCCAGCTCGCCGGTGAAGAAGATCGAGGCCAGCACCATGGTCGCGACCGTGGTCACCGCGTAGGTCTCGAACAGGTCGGCGGCCATGCCGGCGCAATCGCCGACATTGTCGCCCACGTTGTCGGCGATCACGCCGGGATTGCGTGGATCATCTTCCGGGATGCCGGCCTCGACCTTGCCGACCAGGTCGGCGCCGACATCGGCGCCCTTGGTGAAGATGCCGCCGCCGAGACGGGCGAAGATGGAGATCAACGAGGCACCGAACGACAGCGCGACCAGCGCGTCGACCACGTCGCGCGGGCTCGCCTGCAGCGGGCCGATCAGGATCCAGTAGTAGACCGCGACGCCGAGGAGCGCGAGGCCGACCACCAGCATGCCGGTGACCGCGCCGGCACGGAAGGCAATGCCGAGCGCGTAGGACATGCCCTGGCGGGCGCCCTCGGCCGTCCGTACGTTGGCGCGCACCGAGACGTTCATGCCGATATAGCCGGCGGCGCCCGACAGCACGGCGCCGATCAGGAAGCCGATCCCGACCTTAGGCCCAAGCGTGACCAGCAGGATGACGAACACCACGGCGCCGACGATGCCGATCGTGGTGTACTGGCGGTTCAGATAGGCCGAGGCGCCTTCCTGAATGGCGGCAGCGATCTCCTGCATGCGCTGGTTGCCGGGCGAGGCCGCCAGCACCGAGCGCGAGGCCCAGATGCCATAGAGCAGCGCCAGCACCCCGCAGGCGATGGCGAACCAGATATAGGTCATTGCTTGGAACCCCTTGCGTCGCTTCGTCTTTTGCGGCCGATGCGGGCCCGGGCCACGCGGCGTGCGCCGCCCCCGGCCGCCGGTCGATTCCCGGTGGTGGAAATGCGGGGGGCTTATGCCAGAGGGCCACAAATGAGGCAAGGCGAACAAACGCTTGGCCGGCATGCGATCGCGACTTTCGACAGGCCGGGCGGGACAGGTAAGGGCTGGTGCCGGGTGAGGGATTTGAACCCCCGACCTACCGCTTACAAGGCGGTTGCACTACCCCTGTGCTAACCCGGCATGCGCCCGGCTTAGCCTGGGTGCCGCCGCCCCGCAAGGGTTGCGGCCGGCGCGGCAGATCGTACGCGCCGGCCGCGTGACTATGCCGCCTGCTGCTGCAGCGAGCGGTACATCTCCTGACCCTGCCGGGCAAAGCCGTTGGCCGACTGCACCGAGGCGGCGATGTCCTTCAGGCTCTGGTCGATCTCGCCGACCGCCGTCGCCGCGGACTGCATGTTGGCGGTGATGTCGCGCGTCGCGGCACTCTGCTCCTCCACCGCGCTGGCGACGCCGGTGACGCTGGTCTGCACCTGCTGCACGGCGCTCTGGATCTGCTGCAGCCGGGTCACCACGTCCTGCGAGACCGACTGCACGTTGGTTATCTCGCCGGAAATCTGACTGATCGCCGCGGCGACCTGACCGGCCAGGTTCTTCACCTCCGTCGCCACCACGGCGAAGCCCTTGCCGGCCTCGCCCGCGCGCGCCGATTCGATCGTCGCGTTCAGCGCCAGCAGGTTGATCTGGCTGGCGATGCGCTGAATCAGCTCGACGATGCTGTTCATCGCCTCGGCCGCCTTGTTCATCGCCTGGGTGGATTCGTCGGCCGCCTGCGTCTCGGTCATCGCCTTGTCGACCGCCGTGCGCGACATCGACATGCTCTGGGCGATCTCCTTGGTCGAGGCGTCGAACTGCTCGATCGCCGCGGCGATGCTCTGCACCGTCGCCGTGGTCTGCGCCGAGGCCGAGGCAGCGGCGGCGGTGCGCTGGTTCGCGCCGTCGATGGTGTCGACGATGTTCTCCAGGCCCTTGTCGACTTGCCTGCCGACCTTCTCGGATTCGATCCGGTGCAGCACTTGGCGGGTGATGTCGGTGGCGAACTTCACCACCTTGAACGGCCGGCCGCTCGGGTCGAGGATCGGGTTGTAGGAGGCCTGGATCCACACCTCGCGGCCGCCCTTGGCGAGGCGCTTGTATTCCGCCGCCTGATATTCGCCGCGGCCGAGCGCTTCCCAGAAGCGGCGGTATTCGTCGCTGCGGCCGAAGGCCGGCTCGACGAACATGCTGTGATGCTTGCCCTGGATCTCGGCCAGCGAGTAGCCCATCGCCTGCAGGAAGTTCTCGTTGGCGGTGATGATGGTGCCGTCGAGATTGAATTCGATCACCGCCTGCGACTTGCCGAGCGCCGCGATCTGGCCCTCATAGCTCGCATTGCGCAGCTTCTGCTCGCTGATGTCGGTGGCGAACTTCACCACCTTGAACGGCCGGCCGCTCGGATCGAGGATCGGGTTGTACGAGGCCTGGATCCACACTTCGCGGCCGCCCTTGCCGAGGCGCTTGTATTCCGCGGACTGGTACTCGCCGCGGCCCAGCGCCTGCCAGAAGCGACGGTATTCCTCGCTCTTGGCGTAGTCCGGCTCGGCGAACATGCTGTGATGCTTGCCGCGGATCTCGTCGAGCGAATAGCCCATGGTCGCCAGGAAGTTCTCGTTGGCGGTGATGATGGTGCCGTCCATCTTGAACTCGATCACCGCCTGCGACTTGCCGAGCGCGGCGACCTGGCCTTCGTAATTGGCGCTGCGCAGCTTCTGGTCCGTGATATCGGTGGCGAATTTCACCACCTTGAACGGCCGGCCGCTCGGATCGAAGATCGGGTTGTAGGAGGCCTGGATCCAGACCTCGCGCCCGCCCTTGCCGACCCGCTTGTACTCGGCGGCCATGAACTCGCCCTGGCCCAGCGCTTCCCAGAAGCGGCGGTACTCGTCGCTGCGGGCATAGGACGGCTCGACGAAGATGCTGTGATGCTGGCCCTGGACCTCGGCGAGCGTGTAGCCCATCGCGGCCAGGAAGTTGTCGTTGGCCCAGAGGATCCGGCCTTCGAGATCGAATTCGATCACCGCCTGCGACTTGCCGAGCGCGGCGACCTGGCCCTCGTAATCGGCGCTCCGCAGCTTCTGCTCGGTGATGTCGGTGGCGAACTTCACCACCTTGCTGACCTTGCCGGTGACATCCTTCACCGGGTTGTAGGTGGCCTGGATCCAGACCTCGCGCCCGCCCTTGGCCAGGCGCTTGTATTCGGCCGACTGGAACTGGCCGCGCGCCAGCCCGGTCCAGAACTCGCGATAGGCCGCGGTCTTCTCATGGCCCGGCTCGACGAACAGGCTGTGGTGCCGGCCTTTGATCTCGGCCAGGGCATAGCCCATCGCGTCGAGGAAATTGCGGTTCGCCGTGATGATGGTGCCGTCGGGCTTGAACTCGATGATCGCCTGCGACTTGTCGAGAGATTTCAGCACGGCATCGCTGCCGCCCTTGCGCGTGAAAACGCCAAGCATGTCGGTTCTCCTCCTGCGGACGCACGCCGTTGCGCGGGCCCGGGCGGTCGCGTGCGATCGCGATCCGCCCGGGCGACAGGCAACGAGGTGGTCCCCCTCTACGAGGCCGTGACACGGCCCTCGCGCTCCGGGGAGAACAATTCTCGACGAACGTAAAGTAACTTTGAATTTGACTGCTCAGCACCAAAGCATTGGGCCGTTTTTCTTTGGCAAAGCGATCAAATGTTTTTTGTAAGGGTACTAACCTGTAGAGGAGGGGAAGCAAATGTGACGAACTTCTATAACCCGAAACTGCCGAATATTTGGTGGCGGTTGCCGGAAAGGCAACCGCCGGTCGTCGCGGTCAGGCGAGCCTGACCAGCTGCTTGCCCAGATTCTGGCCTTTCAGCATGCCGATGAAGGCTTTCGGTGCATTGGCAAGGCCCTCGGCCACCGTCTCGCGATATTTGATCTTGCCCGTTGCGACGCCTGCCCCGAGCTCGGCCAGGGCCTGCGGCCATTTCTCCATGTGGTCGGAAACGATGAAGCCGCGCATCGTCACCCGGTTGACCAGGATGGAGAACAAGGTCTTCAGCCCCTGCGGCTCGGTCTCGTTGTATTGCGAGACCAGGCCGCACAGCGCCATGCGGGCGAACGGGTTGAAGCGCGCCACCACGGTCTCCATCACCTCGCCGCCGACATTCTCGAACAGGCAGTCGACGCCCTTCGGCGTGGCCGCCTTGAAGTCGTCGCGGAACGAGGCCGCGCGGTAGTCGACGCAGGCATCGAAGCCGAGATCGTCAACCACATGCTTCACCTTGGCGGCGCCGCCGGCGATGCCGACCACGCGGGCGCCCTTCATCTTGGCGAGCTGGCCGACCACGCCGCCGACCGCGCCGGAGGCGGCATTCACCACCAGAGTTTCGCCGGCCTTCGGCTGGCAGATGTCGTAGGTGCCGATCCAGGCGGTGACGCCCGGCATGCCGACCGGGCCGAGATAGGCCGAAAGCGGCACGCGGCCGGTATCGACCTTCATGAAGGCTTTGGCCGGGCCGGTGCCGTAGAGCTGCCAGCCGAGCTGGCCCACCACCTTGTCGCCGGGCTTGAGGGACGGATCGTTGCTCTTCACCACCTCGCCGACCGTGCCGCCGACCATGGTCTGGCCGATCTCGACCGAGGCGGAATAGGACTTGGAAGCGTTCATCCGTCCGCGCATATACGGATCGAGCGACATGTAATGGTTGCGCACCAGCGCCTCGCCATCCTTCGGCTCCGGCACCGGCGCCTCTTCCAGGCGGAAATTCTCTTCGCTCACCCAGCCCTGCGGCCGGCTCGCCAGCACGATGCGTTGGTTCTTCTCCGCCATGGAACGTCCCTCCAAGACCGCGCGATATGGCGCGTCCCTTCCATATAGGGCGCCCGGCGCAGAGCAAAGGCCCCGGCTCGCGACCGCGAGCCGGGGCACCGGTCAGGCCGGGAAGCTGCCGACGCGGGTCAGCGGCGTGAAGCGGGGCGGGGCCGTGGCGCCGCCGGACTTCATGGTCGGCGGGACATCGGGATCGGCGCGGAAGCGCTCGAAATGCTCGCGACTCTCCCAGTCGATCAGCACATAGACGCGGTTCGGGTCCTCGGCGGCGCCGAGCACTTCGGCGCCGTGGCTGCCGTGCTTGCGCCGCATGCCGGCGCCGCGCGTCGCGAAGACCGAGATGAAGGTCGCGAGGTCGCCGATGCTCACTTCGGCGAGGGTCGTGTACATGGCCATTTCCCCTTTTTCGGGTTTCAGAGCGGTGCTCGGGTGAGGCGTGAGAGCGGCGCATGCACGGTGAACCGCCCGATCACCGGCTGCGCGACGCCGAAGGCAGCCAGCCGCGCGGCGTGCTTCTCCACGTAGCGCTCGGCCGCTGCTGCCTCGGCAAACAGGTAGACGCCACTGGCGCGTCGGGCCGCTTCGTTCTCGCCCCACAATTTCCAGATCAGGCCCGGCTCGGCCGCGATGTCGCGGGCAAGGTCGCGGCAGGCAGCTTCCATGCCGGGCCCCCAGGGGCCGGCGAACGGGAAGTCGAATTGCACCAGGGTGGTTGTCATGCTCTCCGTCTCCACGGCCGACGGGATGTCGGCTTCGGTGGCCGTTCAGATATGCTCGATCCGCCGGACGGAGAATTCGGCAAATCGTGAATGCACTTCCTATCCTGAGTAAACAATCGATCCATGGACACGCTCGAGAGCATGCGGACCTTTGCCCGCGTGGTTGAGCTCGGCGGCTTTGCCGCCGCGGCGCGCAGCCTCAATATCTCGCCGGCGATGGTGACCAAGCACATCGCCCATCTGGAGGATCGCGTCGGCGCACGCCTGCTCAACCGCACCACGCGGCAGGTCCGGCCGACCGATGCCGGGCAGGACTATCTGGAGCGCTGTCTTGCGCTGCTCGCCGGCATCGAGGAGGCCGAGAGCATTGCCGGTGCCGCAACGCGCGCCCCGAAGGGCACGCTTCGGGTAACCGCGCCGGTCGAGTTCGGCAACGCGCATCTGGCGCCCTTGGTCACGCCGTTCATGCAGCGCTATCCCGACGTCACGCTCGCGCTCGACTTCACCAATCGCGTGGTTGACCTGGTGCAGGAGGGCTATGACGTCGCGATCCGCATCGCGCGGTCGCTCGACACGGGGCTGATCGGACGCAGGCTTGCGACATCGCGCTTCCACGTGGTTGCGAGCCCTGCCTATCTCGCCCGCAGCGGCCGGCCAACGGCGCCGGAGGCGATCGCCAGCCACGCCTGCCTCACTTTCGGCTTGCCCACCTTGTGGAGCGAGTGGCCCTTCGCCAGGTACGGTACGACGAGCAAAGTGCGGATCGAGAGCCGTCTTATCTCGACCAGTTCGGAGGCCCTGCGGCGGGCCGCATGCGAGGGCGCCGGCATCAGCTGGCTGCCCACCTTCGTATGCGGCGGCGATCTCAGATCGGGCGCGTTGATCTCGCTGTTCCCTGATTACGATACCGGCGCGCTCGGCATATTCGCGCTCTATCCGCATCGCCAGTTCCTGCCCGTCCGCACCCGGGTATTCCTGGACTTTCTGGCTGAGCGGATCGGCGGCCAGCCGGATGCGGATCCCTGGTCGCCCTGACGTCCTCGCCCGCGGCATGGCACGGTCGCGCGTCGGTGCGCTTCCGCCGGACCCGCCGCCGCGCTAAGAAGCCAACATGACCGATCGTCTGCGTATCGCGCTGGCCCAGGTGAATCCCACGGTCGGCGATGTGGAAGGCAATGCCGAGCTGGTCCGCCGCAACCGTGCCGCGGCGGCCGGGCAGGGCGCCGACCTCGTCGTCTTCCCCGAGCTGGTGATCTCAGGCTACCCGCCGGAAGACCTGGTGCTGAAGCCGAGCCTGCAGCAGCGCTGCCGCGCCGCGGTGGAGAAGCTCGCGGCCGAGACCGCCGATGGCGGGCCGGGCCTGATCGTCGGCACGCCCTGGGTCGAGCAGGGCAAGGTCTACAACGCCGCCGTGCTGCTGGACGGCGGCGCCGTTGTCGGCGCCCGGCTGAAGCACGATCTGCCGAATTACGGCGTGTTCGACGAGAAGCGCGTCTTCGTTCCCGGCCCGATGCCGGGCCCGATCGTGTTCCGCGGCATGCGCCTCGGGGTGCCGATCTGCGAGGACATCTGGACGCCCGACGTCGTCGAATGCCTGCAGGAGACCGGAGCCGAGATCCTGCTGGTGCCGAACGGCTCGCCCTACGAGCTCGACAAGCCGGACGAGCGTTCCAATCTCGCCGTCGCCCGCGTGGTCGAGACCGGCCTGCCGCTCGCCTATGTCAACCAGGTCGGCGGGCAGGACGAGCTGGTATTCGACGGCGCGTCCTTCGTGCTCAATGCCGATCGCTCGCTTGCCGTGCAGCTGCCGGCCTATGAGAGCGCGCTCACGGTCACCGACTGGACGCGCACCGGCGACGGCTGGCGCTGCGCGCCGGCCGAGCGCGTCGCCCCGCCGGCGCGCAACGAAGGCATCTACCGCGCGATGATGCTCGGCCTCGGCGACTATGTGCGGAAGAACCGCTTCCCGGGCGTCGTGCTCGGCCTGTCCGGCGGCATCGACAGCGCGCTGACCGCCGCGGTGGCCGCCGACGCGCTCGGCCCCGACAAGGTCTGGGCCATCATGCTGCCCTATCGTTACACCAGCCCGGAGAGCCTGGAGGACGCCAAGGCGGTCGCCGACCTGCTGGGCATCCGTTACGACGTGGTGGCGATCGGCGATCCGGTCGAGGCGGTGAACCGGGGCCTGGCGCCGATCTTCGACGGCAAGAAGCCCGACATCACGGAAGAGAACATCCAGTCGCGCATGCGCGGCCTGACCCTGATGGCGGTCTCCAACAAGTTCGGCCACATGGTGCTGACCACCGGCAACAAGTCGGAGAACTCGGTCGGCTACGCCACGCTCTACGGCGATATGTGCGGCGGCTTCAACGCGCTGAAGGATCTCTACAAGACGACGGTGTTCGAGCTGTCGCGCTGGCGCAACCAGCACCATCCGCCGGGCGCGCTCGGCCCCGCCGGCCGGGTGATGCCGGAGCGGGTGATCGACAAGCCGCCCTCGGCCGAACTCCGCCCCGACCAGCGCGACGAGGACAGCCTGCTGCCCTATGGCGAGCTCGACGCCATCCTGGAATGCCTGGTCGAGCGCGAGCTGCCGGTCGACGAGATCGTGGCCAAGGGCTTCAAGCGCGAGGACGTGAAGAAGATCGAGCGGCTGCTCTATCTCGCCGAATACAAGCGCCGCCAGGCCGCGCCGGGCGTCAAGATCACCCGCAAGCAGTTCGGCCGCGACCGCCGCTACCCCATCGTCAACGCCTTCCGCGACTAGCCTTTCAACACGGAGAGCACGGAGGACGCGGAGGCACATGGGGAGGGGCGAAAGGCGCTTTGCGCCAAGAACTCCTCCGCATGCCTCCGTGTCCCCTGCGTCCTCCGTGTCTAAGCTTTCTGCGGCGCCCTCGGAATGGACCTGGAAAGGTTTATCTGCTAGGCATCGGCCCGCGCGGGCTCTGGGCCCGCGGGAGACGTGACGTGACGAACGGCTGGTCGGCCATTTCCGGGCGGATCGGGCGGCAGGGGCAGGCCCTCTGTACCGCCGGCACCCGGATTTGCCCTGCCCTCATTATCGGCGCCTGAGCCCGTTTCCGGGCTTGGCGCTAACCTGACCGTCGGACGTCCCAGATGACCCTCTATCTCTACAACACGCTCTCTCGCACGAAGGAAGCCTTCGTGCCGCTCAACCCCGACCATGTGGGCATGTATGTCTGCGGCCCGACGGTCTACGACCTCGCCCATATCGGCAATGCGCGGCCGGTGATCGTGTTCGACGTGCTGTACCGCCTGCTCAAGCGGCGATTCAAGCGCGTGACCTATGTCCGCAACATCACCGACGTGGACGACAAGATCAACGCGGCGGCCAAGGCCGAGGGCGTGGCGATCGACGTGATCACGGCGCGCACGGCCAAGGCCTATCACGACGACATGGCGGCGCTCGGCGCGTTGCCGCCGGACGAGGAGCCCCGGGCGACCCAGACCATCGCGGAGATGATCGCGATGATCGAGACCCTGATCGCCAAGGGCCATGCCTATGCGGCGGAAGGCCATGTGCTGTTCCACGTGCCGAGCTTCGCCGAATACGGCCGGCTCTCGCGCCACAATCAGGACGAGCTGATCGCCGGCGCCCGCGTCGAGGTGGCGCCGTTCAAGCGCGACCCGCGCGACTTCGTGCTGTGGAAGCCCTCCGATGCCGATCTGCCGGGCTGGGACAGCCCCTGGGGCCGCGGCCGGCCGGGCTGGCACATCGAATGCTCCGCCATGTCGAAGAAATATCTCGGCGTGACCTTCGACATCCATGGTGGCGGGCGCGATCTGGTGTTTCCGCACCACGAGAACGAGCTCGCGCAATCCGTCTGCGCCAATGCCGCGCCGTTCGTGCGCTACTGGGTGCATAACGGCTTCCTCACCGTCGAGGACGAGAAGATGTCGAAATCGCTCGGCAACTTCCGCACCGTGCGGGAGGAGCTTGAGAAAGCGCCCGGCGAGGCCCTGCGTCTCGCAATGCTGAAGACGCACTACCGCCAACCGTTGGATTGGACTGACCACGGCATTGCAGAAGCAAAGGCGGATCTGGACCGATTCTATGGCGCGCTGAAGGCGATGCGTTCGTTTGAAGTCTTGGATCCGAACGATCCTGCCAACACTGGCCAAGTGTGGTCCGTTCAAATTGTTCCTCCGCTGGATGACGATCTAAATACCCCGCGAGCGATCGCAGGCCTTCACACGATGGCTCGCCAGGCACATCGCCTTATCCCGCGTCTGGAGGCTGATATCGAACGACTAACGGAGAGCGGGCAAAAAGTGCTTCGTAGGGCAGACATCGAAGCGGTGATTGCCTCGAACGAAGCTCTAGGTAAGCCACTAATGGAGCTGTTGATCCGTAAGAACATGATGCTTCATGGCGGTGCGCTGCTCGGAATACTTCAGAACGACCCGCTTCATTGGTTCCAAGGAGCAATGGCGACGATCACCCCCATCGTCCGCGGCGTAGTCTCACCCGTCGTGACTAGTTCCATCGATATCAATGCTCAGATCGAGGCGCGCAACGCCGCCAAGAAGGCGAGGAACTTCGCCGAGGCGGATCGCATCCGCGACGAGCTGAAGGCGGCGGGCATCGTCCTGGAGGACCGTCCGGGCGGCAAGACGGAATGGAGGCGGGCATGAGCCGCGAGCGGATCTATCTGTTCGACACCACGCTCCGGGACGGCGCGCAGACGCAGGGCGTCGACTTCTCGGTCGAGGACAAGATGGCGATCGCGACCGCGCTCGACCGCTTCGGCGTCGACTATGTGGAAGGCGGCTGGCCGGGCGCCAACCCGACCGACACGGCCTTCTTCGGCGCGCCGCCCAAGCTCGCCCGGGCGAAGCTCGTCGCTTTCGGCATGACCAAACGGCCGGGCCGCAGTGCCTCCAACGATCCGGGTCTCGCGCCGATCCTGGAGGCCAAGGTGCCGGCCAACTGCCTGGTCGCCAAGACCTGGGATTTCCATGTCGATGTCGCGCTCGGCATCTCGAACGAGGAGAATCTCGAGCTGATCCGCGATTCCGTCGCCGCCTCGGTCGCGCGCGGGCGCGAGGCGATGATGGATGCCGAGCATTTCTTCGACGGCTTCAAGGCCAATCCGTCTTACGCCATCCAGTGCCTGGAGGCGGCTGCCGAATCCGGCGCGCGCTGGATCGTGCTGTGCGACACCAATGGCGGCACCCTGCCGGACGAGGTGGAGAAGATCGTCGGCGACGTGGTGAAGTCGATCCCGGGCGCCCGCCTCGGCATCCACACCCATAACGACACCGAGAACGCGGTGGCGAATTCGCTCGCCGCCATCCGAGCCGGCGTGCGCCAAGTGCAGGGCACGATCAACGGCCTGGGCGAGCGCTGCGGCAACGCAAACCTGATCTCGCTGATCCCGAGCCTGGTGCTGAAGCCGCAATATGCCGAGCGGTTCGATTGCGGCATCGATGCCGAGCGCCTGAAGCAGCTGACCGGCATCTCGCGCCTGCTCGACGAGCTGTTGAACCGCGCGCCGAACCGGCATGCGGCCTATGTCGGCGCCAATGCCTTCGCCCACAAGGGCGGGCTGCATGTCTCCGCGGTGGAGAAGGACCCGAAGACCTACGAGCATGTCGATCCCGAAGCGGTCGGCAATGCCCGCAAGATCCTGGTCTCCGACCAGGCCGGGCGCTCCAACCTTCTGGTGCGGCTCCGCGATGCCGGGATCGAGCTGTCGCCGGCCGATCCCCGCGTCGCCCGCCTGCTGGAAGACGTGAAGCAGCGCGAATTCGAGGGCTATTCCTTCGACGGCGCCGATGCCTCCTTCGAGCTGATGGCGCGTCGTTCGCTCGGCCTGATCAAGGATTATTTCGACGTGGTCAGCTTCCGCGCCATGGCGGAGCGCCGCATCAACGCCAAAGGCCATGACACCGTCGTGTCCGAAGCGGTGGTCAAGGTGATGGTCGACGGCGAGCTTCTGATGTCGGTCGCCGAAGGCAACGGCCCGGTCAACGCGCTCGACCAGGCTTTGCGCAAGGATCTCGGCCGCTATTCAAGCTATCTCGCCGATCTCCGCCTGGTCGACTTCAAGGTGCGTATCCTGACCAGCGGCACCGAGGCGGTGACCCGCGTGCTGATCGAGAGCGCCGACGCCAAGGGGAACCGCTGGTTCACCGTCGGCGTCGACGCCAACATCGTCAACGCCTCCTTCGAGGCGCTCTACGACAGCATCATCTACAAGCTGCACCGCGAAGGCGCCCCCGCCGCGAAGGGGAGCCAGCGCGCACGGGCATAGCCCTCCGCCTGTTGAGCAGGCAGAGGGCCCCACTGAACGATCACGCCGGCCGGAATACCGGTGCCGGCTTGCCGTCGTGCTCGGTGAAGCCGAGCTTCACCTTCTGGCCGATGGCGAGCTTGTTCAGGTCGCAATCGACGATCGAGGAGAGGATGGTCACGCCCTCCGGCAGGGTGACGTAGGCGATGGAATAGGGCGGATTGGCGCGCCGCTCCACGCTCCAGGAATAGATCGTGCCCTCGCCCTTGGTCTCCAGCCATTCGGTCTTGTCGCTGAAGCAATGCGGGCAGATCGGCCGCGGGTAGTAGTGGTTCTTGCCGCAGGCGGTGCAGTGCTTGAGCAGCAGCTTGCCCTTGGTCGCCGCGTCCCAGTAGGGCTGCAGCAGGACGTCGTCGAGGACGCTCGGTCCCTTGTCGGCCATGGTCAGGCCCTTTCCATGATGATGGTGCCGCTGCCGTGCCTGGTGCCGAGCGAGCCGCCCGTGCCATGCGCCAGCGCGAGATCGCAGTTCTTCACCTGCACGGCGGGATGCGCCTCGCCGCGCAGCTGCCGCACCGCTTCCAGGATCTTGGTCATGCCGCCGCGATTGCCGGGATGGTTGTTGCAGAGCCCGCCGCCATCGGTGTTGAACGGCAGCTTGCCGGTGCCGGCGATCAGGTTGCCGTCGCTGACGAAGGCGCCGCCCTTGCCCTTCTCGCAGAAGCCGAGATCCTCGATCTGCATCAGCACGGTGATGGTGAAGCTGTCGTAGATCGAGGCGTATTTGATGTCGGAAGGCTTCACGCCCGCCTCGGCGAAGGCGATCGGGCCGGAAGCCCGCGCGCCGGAATAGGTGAGGTCCACCTGGCCGCCGTTGACGTGCTTGATCGCCTCGCCGGTGCCGATGACGCGGACCAGCGGCCGCTTCAGGCTCTTGGCGATTTCCGGCGCGACCATCACGAAGGCGCCGCCGCCATCGGAGATGACGCAGCAATCGAGCCGGTGCAGCGGGTCGGCCACGACCGGCGAGTTCACCACCTCCTCTACCGTCACCACGTCGCGCAGCATGGCATGCGGGTTGTGCTGGGCATGCGTCGAGGCCGCCACCTTGATCCAGGCGAGCTGCTCCGACGTGGTGCCGAATTCGTGCATGTGGCGCTGGGCGCACATCGCGTAGAGGTTCAGCACCGTGCCCTTGTAGGGCGCCTCGAAGGGATAGTCGGGCGGGTCGACCGGCCGGCGACCGCCACCAGGCTGGCCGCCGCCGGTGCGCGGCTTGCCGGCGAGCGTCACCAGCGCGACCTTGCACTTGCCGAGCGCGATCGCCTCGGCCGCATGCGCCGCATGGATCTGATAGGAGGAGCCGCCGGTGTCCGTGCTGTCGATATGCTTCGGCTTCAGGCCGAGATACTCGGCCATGTTGAGCGGCCCGAGGCCGGGCGAATCGCCGGCGACGAAATAGCCGTCGACATCCTTGTGGCTGAGGCCGGCGTCTTCCAGCGCGCCCTTCGCCACTTCGGCGTGGATGCGGGCGAGCGAGATGCCGTCGGCCTTGCGCGTCGGGTGCTCGTAGATCCCGGCGATATACGCCTTGCCCTTGATGGTCATGCGCGTTTCCGTCTGCTGTTCTTATGACGCAACGGGCGCCACCTGCGTGGCGCCCGTGCGAACTATATCAGTGCTGCAATGCAGCGCGAGTGGGACGAACTCTCTATCAGCCCGCGGATGGCGCGGATCAGGCGGCCGCGTTCTGCATGCTGGCGCGGCGCTCCGCCACCACCGTGCCCTTGTCGGTGTCGTAGCGCAGCCGCTCCACCTTCTCGAGATCGGTGCCGGTGACGCGGATGAAGATGGCGCCGGCCGGATAGGCGATGGAATGGATGTCGGCGCCGTTATAGACGCCGGCCTTGCCGCGGGTGAGGCGATAGGACTTGTCCTTCTCCAGCTTCGCCTTGCCCGCTTCCGTCCCGTCGTCGAGCCGCTTCCACACCGTCATGTCGGTGTGCTTGACCGCCTGGCCGTAGACCGCCCAGGACTTGCCGTGGTCGTGCGGCACGCCGGCATGGTCGGCCACCATGGCGTGGCGCAGGATCTGGAAGCCGAGCTTGGGATCCTCGTAGAGCACGGTGCGGCCGGGCGGCACCTGGCCCTCGCAGTATTTGGCGATGAAGCCGTCCTCGGCCAGCAACGCTTCCAGCTTGCGGGCGATCTCTTCACGGCCCATGGGGCTCGGATCGCGGATCAGGATGTCATGCGCGTCCTTGGCGAAGGCTTCCAGCGTATAGGCCATGTTTTCCTCCTCCTCCTTTGTCGGTGAGTTTACACCTTCGCCATCACCTCGTCGCGGAACCGCTGCATGTTGCCGAGCATGCCGTCGAGGGTCGGCGCCGCCATGCGGAAGTCGAGGCTTGAGACGCCGAGATCCCGCATGGCGCGGATATCGGCGGCGATGGTCGCGGCATCGCCGGTGAACAGGCGCCGCTCGCCGTCGGATGCCTTCGCCGCTTCGCCGCCCCAGGGTACGGCGCAGCGATAGCCGAGCGTGAACGTCTTCAGGTCGCGGCCCTCTTCCTTCAGCATGGCGTGGAGGCGCGCGACATGCCCCTTGTAGCGGGCCAGCGTGTCGACCGGGAATTGCGGGTTGGTGCCGATCGGGTACCAGCCGTCGCCGAGCTTGGCTGCGCGGCGCAGCGCGGGATTACTCTCGCCGCCGACCCAGAGCGGCGGGTGCGGCTTCTGGGTGGGCTTGGGCGCGAACAGGATGTTGTCGAACTTCACATGCTTGCCGGCGAAACGGGGGCTTTCCTGGGTCCACAGCTCCTTGAACGCCGCCAGGTATTCGTTGGTCGCCTCGCCGCGCTGGTCGAAGGGCGGGGCGCCGATCGCCTCGAACTCCTCGCGCAGCCAGCCGGCGCCGCAGCCGATGGTGATGCGCCCGCCCGACAGCACGTCGATGGTCGCGATCACCTTGGCGGTCTGCACCGCCGGCCGGTGCGGCACCACCATGACGGAGGTGAGGAAGCGCAGCTTCTTGGTCCGCGCCGACAGGAAGGCGATGGCCGTCAGCTGGTCGTAGACGTCGCCCGCGCCCATGTTGGGGAACGCGCCGGTCTCCGAATACGGATAGCGCGCGTTGATGGTGGCCGGGAAGATGACGTGATCGGAGATTGTGGCATAGCCGAAGCCCATCGCCTCCGCCTCGTTGGCGATCCGGGTCATGGTGTCGGCGGTGGCCAGCGGGCCGCGCAGCGGCAGGTCGAATCCGAACAGCATCGGCGTCTCTCCCTCTTGTCGGGCACAGGATAGCACGCGGTCACGCCGTCGAAGCCATGTCTTGCCTGTCAGCCGTGCGTGGTCTAATGTATCCAGTGGATACATTGGAGCCTGCCATGAACATGTTCGATACGATCAAGGCGCATCTCGCCACCGCCGTCCCGTTTGCCGGACTGGCGGGCGTGGAGCTGACGGAATTGGGGCCGGGCCGCGCGACGGCGCGGCTGGTGCAGCGGCCGGATCTCTGCAACCATCTCGGCACGTTTCACGCCGGTGCGCTGTTCACCCTGGGCGAGACCGCCTCTGGCGGCGCCATGACCGGAGCCTTCGCGGAGCAGATTCTGTCGGTGCGTCCGGTCGCGGCGGAGGCCCGCATCACCTATGCCAAGGCGGCGCGCGGCACCTTGACGGCGACGGCCACGGCGACCGAGGCGCCGGAACTGCTCAAGGCGCGGCTCGATGCCGAGGGCAAGGTGCTGTTCGACGTCACCGTCGACATCGCCGACGAGCAGGGCCAGCTGGTCGCCGGCATGACGGTTGCCTGGCACGTGCGCAAGACGTAGTCCTCGCGCCCGTGGCGCGCGACGAGAGCAGCAGCTATCACCACGGCGACCTGGCGCGGGCCGCGCTCGACGCGGCCTATGTGCTCGTCGCGAAGCAGGGCGCGGCAGCCCTGTCGATGCGCGAGGTCGCCGGCGGGCTCGGCGTGACCCATCGCGCCCTCTATCGGCATTACGCGGATCGTGAGGCTTTGCTCGATGCCGTCGCGGCGCGCGGCTACGAGGCGCTTGCCGATGTCCTGCCGGCGGCGCCCGGGCGGACAAAGGACGCGCCGCGCGCCTTCCTGCAGGCCTATGCCGGCTTCGCCCTCGCCGAGCCTGAGATCTATGCCCTGATGATGGCGCGCGACGGCCGGCGCATGGCGACACATCCGGCGCTGCGCGCGGCGACCCGGCGGGTGATCGCCCTGAGCCAGCAGGCCTTCGGCGGCGGCCCTCAGGGCAGCGCGGCTCAGCGCGACCGCATCATCGCGCTCTGGTCGCTGCTGCACGGCGCCATCGCGCTCTACCGCGCCGGCCTGATCCGCGCCGGCAGCCGCAAGCAGTTCGTCGACTACATGCTGAAGCTGGCCGGCGAGCGGATCAGCGATTGAGTCCCGGCAGCGTGATCAGGCCCGCCTCGCCGCCCTCGGTGCCGTAGAGCGCGCGGTCGCCGGTCGCATCGAAGGCGAGGGCGCTGATCTTGCCGTGGCCGCGGTGCACCATGCCGGCGCGCTTGATCTTCGGATCGGCCAGGGTGATGGCGCCGTCGTCCCAGCCGGCCAGGAACAGCGCCTGCCTCGGATGCGCCACCACGGCGCTCATCAAGGCGCCCTCGCGGGGACCGAATTCCAGCGGCGGCTTGCCTTCCGGCCCGTCGCCCTGGAACGACCAGACCGTCACCGCCTCGGTCGCGCTCGAGGTCAGGCTCTGCCCGTCCATGTTCCAGGCGAGCCATTTCGGCTTCGCCACATAGCCCTGCATCTGCATGTCGCGGCTGTTGGCGAGCCGCCAGACATGGATCGCGTTCTCCTGCGTCGCCGTGGCCAGGAACTTCGCCGTCGGCGCATAGGCGATGGCGACATGCGAGCCCTTCCAGGCGAGCTTGCGCGGCGCCGAGGCAGGCTGGTCATGCACCCACACCGTCGCGCCGCCGTAATGCGCCGCGGCGAGGCGGGAGCCGTCCGGGCTGAAGGCGAGGCCGGCGATGGTGGAGGGGTGGGGTCCGAGCGCGCGGCGGCCCTTGGCGTCGATCGCCACCGCCTCCTTGCCGGCGGCGAAGGCGAAGGCCTTGCGCCCGGCATGAGCCACCAGGTGCTCGATCCACTTGCCCTTGACGATCTCGACCGTCTCGCCGCCGCCGCCTGCGTGGATGCGGACAACCTTGCCGCTATCGTCGCCGGTCAGAAACGCCTCGCCGGCCGGATCGGCGGCGAGCGAGAGCAGCGCGCCGCCCTCGTTCACCTCGGTGCTGAAGAGCTCGCCCTTCGCATCCGCCACCACCAGCGCACCGCTGCCGAGCGCGAAGCCGGCGGCGCCCTTCGGCGTGAACGCCGCGGCGGTGACGAAGGCGCCGAGGTCGAAACTGCGGATCTCCGGAGGCCGAACCGTGCCGCTCATGTCGCGCAGGAGTCGAAGCCGCGCTTCAGCTCGGCGGCGTCCAGGTTGCGGCCGATGAAGACGAGCTTGCTGATCCGCTTCTCGCCCGGCTTCCAGGGCTGGCCGATATCGCCGTCCATCAGCATGTGCACGCCCTGGAACACATAGCGCTTGTCGGCGCCGGCGACCGAGAGGATGCCCTTGCTGCGCAGGATGTCGGCGCCCTTCGACTGCAGGATGCCGCTCATCCACTTCTGGAAGGCCTGCACGTCGACCGGCTTCTCGGTCACGAAGGAGATGCTCTCGATGCCGCCCTCGTGGCGGTTCGGGTCCAGCTTCGGCTCGTCGTGATGGTGGTGGTGGTGATCGTGGTCATGATCGTGATGATGATGGTCATGCCCATGACCATGATCGTCGTGATCGGTCTCCAGGAAGGCCGGCTGGATGTCCAGGATGCGCTTCAGGTCGAAGGCGCCGCGGTCGAGCACGGCGTCGAGCGCCACCTCGCTCTTCTTGCTGCGCAGGGTGCGGGCATAGGGGTTGATCTGGCGGATGCGCGCCTCGACCTGTTTCAGCCGGGCCTCGTCCACCAAGTCGGTCTTGTTGACCAGGATGACGTCGGCGAAGGCGACCTGCTCCTCCGCCTCGCGGCTCTCCTGCACGCGGTCGAGGAAGTGATAGGCGTCGACCACCGTCACGACCGCGTCCAGCTTGGTGCGCTCGCGCACTTCCTGGTCGGTGAAGAAGGTCTGCGCCACCGGCGCCGGGTCGGCCAGGCCCGTGGTCTCGATGATCATGCCGTCGAGCTTGTCCTTCCGCTTCATCAGCCCACCGATGATGCGGATCAGGTCGCCCCGCACCGTGCAGCAGATGCAGCCGTTGTTCATCTCGAAGATCTCTTCGTCGGCATCGACCACCAGATCGCCGTCGATCCCCATCTCGCCGAACTCGTTGACGATCACGGCGTATTTCTTGCCGTGGTTTTCGGTCAGGATGCGGTTCAGCAGCGTGGTCTTGCCGGCGCCGAGGAAGCCGGTCAGCACGGTCACCGGTATCTGGCTCATGTCGGGAAGGGCTCCGATCGCGGGAATTGCCCCGTTATCTCGGGGCCCGCGGCCGGCTTGTCAATTGGATAGGCTCATCCGGCCGGCTTCGCCGCGATGGCCGCCTGGATCAATGCCTTGGCCTCCTTCGAATCCCACTCCGCCGGGCCGATCAGGCGGCCAAGCTCCTTCCCGTCGCGGCCGATCAGGATGGTGGTCGGCATGCCGGTGGCATCGAGCGCCCGGCCCGCCTTCATGGTCGGGTCTATGTACAGGGCCAGGTGCTTGACGCCGATCTGGTCCAGGAAGCCCTTGGCCTTGTCGCGGCCGGCCCGATCGAGCGAGAGGGCCACCACCTCGAAATCCTTGGAGCCGAGCGCCGCCTGCAGGCGGTCGAGCGAGGGCATCTCCTCCCGGCAGGGCGCGCACCAGGTGGCCCACAGGTTGAGCAGCACCACCCGGCCCTTGAAGGCATCCAGGCCGATCTTCGCGCCGGCCTTGTCCTCGAAGGCGATTTCCCCGACTGGCTTAGCCGGCGCGGCCGGCCTAAATTCCTTCATGGCGCCGGTCGCAAGCCGCGCAAGGTCGGCGGCGGAAGCGGCGCCCGCCAGCGTTGCCGCCAAACCGACCCCGGCCACCAGACGCAAGATGCAACGGAACCAGTTCTTCATCGACGTGCCTTCATGACCGAGAAAAAGCCTGCCCAGCCGGGGGTCAATGCCCAACCTGCCGCAAATGCGCTGTGGGGCGGCCGGTTCGACCAGGGACCGGCGGAGCTGATGCAGCGCATCAACGCCTCCATCGCGTTCGACCAGCGCCTTTATGTCCAGGATATAGCGGGCAGCCGCGCCCATTGCAGCATGCTGGTGGCCGCGGGGATCGTTTCCCGGGCCGATGGTGACGCGATCTTGAACGGACTTGATCGGGTCGAGGCCGAGATCGCCGCCGGCCAGCTGAAGATCGACCTGGCGCTGGAAGACATCCACATGCATGTCGAGGCGCGCCTCAAGGAGATCATCGGCGAGCCGGCGGGCCGGCTGCATACCGCGAGGTCGCGCAACGACCAGGTGGCGCTCGACGTCCGGCTCTGGGTGCGCGACGCGCTCGACCGCTTCGAAGCGGGCCTCTCCGCGTTGCAGCACGCCCTGGTCAGGCGCGCCGAGGAGCATGTCGAGACGGTGATGCCGGGCTTCACCCATCTGCAGGCGGCCCAGCCGGTCACTTTCGGCCATCACCTGCTCGCCTATGTCGAGATGTTCGGTCGCGACCGCGGCCGGGCGCGCGATGCGCGGGCGCGGCTGAACGAGAGCCCGCTCGGCGCCGCGGCGCTCGCCGGCACCTCGTTCCCGATCGACCGCCACCGCACCGCGGCCGAGCTCGGCTTCGACCGGCCGATGCGCAACTCGCTCGACGCCGTCTCGGCGCGCGACTTCGCGCAGGAATTTCTGGCGGCCGCGGCGATCTCGGCCACGCATCTCTCGCGCCTCGCCGAGGAGCTCGTCATCTGGTCGTCGGCGCAGTTCGGTTTCGTGCGCATGTCGGATGCCTTCACCTCGGGCTCCTCGATCATGCCGCAGAAGAAGAATCCGGATGCGGCGGAGCTGGTGCGGGCGAAGTCGGGCCGGGTGATCGGCGACTTCACCGCGCTCACCATTGCGCTGAAGGGCCTCGCGCTGACCTACGGCAAGGACATGCAGGAGGACAAGGAGCCGATCTTCGATGCCGCCGACACGATCGAGCTCTGCCTCGCCGCCATGGCCGGCATGATCGCCGACATGGCGGTCAATCCGGCGGCCATGCGCAAGGCGACGGCGGCGGGCTTTCTCACGGCGACCGATCTCGCCGACTGGCTGGTCAAGGCCAAGGGGCTGCCGTTCCGCGAGGCGCATCATGTGACGGGCCGCGCGGTGAAGCTCGCCGAGAGCCGCGGGGTAGGCCTGGAGGATCTGTCGCTGGCCGAACTGCAATCGGTGCATTCCGGCATCGACGCCGATGTTTTCCCGGTGCTGGCGGTGGAGAATTCGGTCAAGGCGCGCACCAGCTTCGGCGGCACCGCACCCGACCGCGTGCGCGAACAGGTTCTCTGGTGGAAGAAGGAACTCGGCGCGTGATCCGGTGGGCAATTCGGCATCTCTCTCTCGCCATGGCCGGGGCTGACGTGAGTAGTGGCCGGCGCGCCGCGTTGTTGCTGCCGCTGGCCCTGGCGCTTGGCGCCTGCGGCAAGATGGGCGACAACGAAGCGCCGCCGGGGGCCGATCCGGCGCGCTCCAAGGACGTATTCAAGAAGCCGAGATAGACGTGAACCCGTTCGACTATCGCGGCGGCATCCTCCATGCGGAGGGCGTCGCCATCCCCGGGCTCGCCGAGGCCGTCGGCACGCCGTTTTATTGCTATTCGACCGCGGCGCTGGAGCGGCAATACCGGCTCTATGCCGAGGCCTTCGCCGGCACGGATGCGCTGATCTGCTATTCGCTGAAGGGCAATTCCAACCAGGCGGTGATCGCCACCTTCGCCCGGCTCGGCGCCGGCGCCGACGTGGTGTCGGAGGGCGAGCTGGCCCGGGCGTTGGCCGCCGGGGTGCCGGCGGCGAAGATCGTGTTCTCCGGCGTCGGCAAGACGCGGGAGGAGATGGCGGCGGCGGTCAAGGCCGGCATCCGCCAGTTCAACGTCGAATCCGAGCCCGAGCTCGCGCGGCTCAACGAGGTGGCGCTCGGGGCGAACCGCAAGGTCGATATCGCCATCCGGGTCAATCCGGATGTCGACGCCAACACCCATGCCAAGATCACCACCGGCAAGGCGGAGAACAAGTTCGGCGTGCCGTGGAGCCGGGCGCGCGAGGCCTATGCCCGGGCGGCGCGCATGCCGGGGCTCCGCGTAGTCGGGGTCGATGTGCATATCGGCTCGCAGATCGTCGATCTGGCGCCGTTCGAGACCGCGTTCCGCAAGGTGGCGGGGCTGGTGCACGAGCTGCGCGCCGACGGGCACGACATCACCGGCATCGATCTCGGCGGGGGCCTCGGCATCGCCTATGAAGACGAGGAAGCCCCACCCAGCCCCGGCGACTATGCCGACATGGCCCGCCGGGTGCTCGGCAATCTCGGCTGCAGCTACACCATGGAACCCGGAAGGTCACTGGTTGGTAATGCCGGAATCCTGGTTTCCCGCGTTATCTATGTGAAGCGGGGCGAGGCGAAGACTTTCGTCATCCTGGATGCCGCCATGAACGATCTCATAAGGCCGAGCCTCTACGATGCCCATCATGGCGTCATTCCGGTCACCGAGCCGGCGGACAATTCCGCGCGAGAGCGGGTCGATTTCGTGGGGCCGGTCTGCGAGAGCGGTGATATCCTGGGGCTCGATCGTCTGGCACCACCCTTGCAGGCCGGTGACCTTGTCGCGATCCTGTCGGCAGGCGCTTATGGGGCGGTGATGGCATCGACCTACAATTCCCGGCCGCTGATTCCCGAGACCCTTGTTTCGGGTGAGAAATTCGCCGTGGTCCGGCCGCGCCCGCCGATCGAGGCGCTGATTGCGGCCGACCGCCTGCCGCCCTGGCTGGCCCCGTGACCGATCGCCCTGCCCGCGACCTTGCCGCCATCTATGCCCGCAAGCTGAAGCGGGCCCGGGCAGCCATCTTGTGGGAGCGGGTCTGGCCGGCGCTCTGGCCGCTCGGCGGCACGCTCGGGCTCTTCCTGACCCTGTCGCTGTTCGACCTCTGGCGCGAGATCCCCGGCTGGTTGCATCTGGTGGGATTGATCGCCTTCGGGGCTGCCGTTCTGGTCGCCATCTGGTGGGCGGCGGGCCGCATCCGCCAGCCGAGCCACGAGGAGGCGCGCCGCCGTCTCGAGCAGGTCAGCGGCCTCGACCACCGTCCACTCCTGACCATCGAAGACCGGCAGGCGGGCGCCACCGGCGATCCCGATGCCCGGCGCCTTTGGGAGGCGCATGTGGCCCGTGCCCGGGCCGCTCTGCAGCGGCTCCGGGTCGGCCGGCCGCGGGCCTCCTGGGCCGGGCTCGACCCCTTTGCCGCGCGCGCCGCTTTGTTCGTGCTGGTTGCCCTCGGCCTCGTGGTGGCCAACAGCGACACCGGCCGCCGGCTCGGCGCGGCTTTCCGTCCCACGCTCGCCAAGGCGGTGGAGGCGCCGGTGCGGCTCGACGCCTGGATCAGCCCGCCCACCTATACCGGCCAGCCGCCGATCTTCCTGACCCGCGAGAACGGTCCGATCCCGCAGGGCGCGCCGGTCCGCGTGCCGACCGGCTCGAAGCTGATGGCGCGGCTCAATGGCGGCCAGGGCGAGGCGGCGCTTGCCATCGATGGCGAGCGCAAGGCCTTCCAGGCGATCGATCCGCGCAATCAGCAGGTCGAGCAGCAGCTGACCCAGGGCGCGCGCATCGCCGTGAGCCAGGGCACCCGCGAAATCGCCGCCTGGCCGATCCAGATCGTGCCCGACCTGCCGCCCGCGGTGACCTTCGCCTCGCCGCCGGTGCCGACCCAGCGGCTGGCGCTGCAGCTCGATTTCCAGGCCAGCGACGATTACGGCCTCGCCAAGGTCTATGCCGAGATCCGTCGCGACGGCTCCGACGAGGTGCTGGTCGTGCCGCTGCCGCTCTCGGGGCCTGCGCTGAAGCGCGCCGCCGAGAAGACGGCGCACGATCTGACGGAGCACCTGTGGGCCGGGCTCGAAGTCTCGGTCATGCTGGTGGCCGAGGACGGCATCGGCCAGAAGGGCGTCAGCGAACCGGCCAATATCCGCCTGCCCGAGCGGCCGTTCCGCCATCCGGTGGCGCGCGCGCTGGTCGAGCTGCGCCGCACCCTGGCGGTCCAGATCGACCGGCGCGGCACGGTGGCCAAGGCGATCGCCGCCATCATGCTGATGCCGGAGACCTTCAACAACGACACCACGGTCTACCTCGGCCTGCGCACCGCCGGCCGCCGCCTCACCGCCTGGGACTGGCAGACGCAGGTCGGCGAGGTGCAGAAGCTGATGTGGGACCTCGCGCTCAGGCTCGAGGACGGCAACCTTTCGCTGGCCGAGCGGGCGCTGCGCGATGCCGAGCGCGCGCTGCGCGAGGCGCTCGACCGCAACGCGCCGAACGAGGAAATCCAGAAGCTCGTCGAGGATCTGAAGCGCGCGCTCGACCAGTTCCTGCAGGCGCTGGCGGAGCAGATGGAGCGCCAGGCCCAGGAAGGCGGCGACGAGTTCGACGAGCTGCCGCCGGATGCGCGGACGATCACCCGCGAGGACCTGATGCGCATGCTGGACCAGCTGCGCGACATGTCGCAATCCGGCGCCCGCGACGCCGCGCGCGATCTGCTGTCGCAGCTGCAGCGCATGATGGAGAACCTGCGCACCGCCCGGCCGCAGCGCTCGCCCGGCCAGGCCAACCGCGACCGCCAGATGCGCGAGATGGGCGACCTGATGCGCAAGCAGCAGGAGCTGCTCGACGAGACCTTCCGCCGCTCCCAGCGCGGCCAGCAGGGCCAGCAGGGCGAAGGCCAGCAGGACGGCCGCGGCCTGGCCCAGCGCCAGGAAGAGCTGCGCCGTATGCTGGAGCAGATGATGCGCCAGCTCGGCCAGGGGCCGGGCCAGCGCGGCCAGCAGGGCCAGCAGGGCGACGGTCAGCAGCAGATGGGCGAAGGGCAGCAGCCGGGCCAGGGCCAGCAGCCGGGGCAGGGCGGAGCGCTCGGCCGGGCCGAGCGCTCGATGCGCGATGCCCGCGACGCGCTCGGCCGCGGCCAGCCCGGCAGCGCCGTCGGCCCGCAGACCGACGCGTTGGATCAGCTGCGTGAGGGCATGCGCGGCATGATGGAGCAGATGTTCGGCGAGGGAATGGACGGCCGACCGCCGCAGGGCAGCCGCGAGGGCCGCGCCGGCGCCGACCGCGAGGATCCGCTCGGCCGGCCCTTGCCGGGCGAATGGGATTCCGGCGACAGCACCAAGGTGCCCGACAAGGGTGAGCTGCAGCGCAGCCGCGAGATCCTGGAAGAGCTGTTGCGCCGCGCCGGCGAAGCCGCCCGCCCGCTGATCGAGCGCGAATACCTGGAGCGCCTGCTGAAGCGGTTCTGATTCGCAGGCCGATCCGGGGACTGCCGCGCCGGCCTAGAGCGTGATGCATTTAGCTTTGTGCATAGCCGGCGTTTTTGAAGTAGTTGGCGCATTCGGTTGATGTGCAGCTATCGAGGATGCGGCCGATCGCGTCCGAGATGGCGTCGGCG
>QOZS01000062.1 GCA_003576705.1 Desertibaculum subflavum | reverse complement strand
CGGGCGCGGGCCGCCGAAGCCGCCGCCTCCGCCACCGAACCGATCACCGCCACCGAACCGGCCGCCGCCACCGCCGAAGCGGCCGCCTGCGCCAGCGCCACCGCCGCCACCGAAGCGCGCGCCTTCCGGCGGCGCCTCACCTGGCTGGACATCGGCGACGCGGGTGACCTGGCGGCCTTTCTGGCCCTGGCCGACCTGCACCTTCACCTTGGATCCGGGTGCCACGCTGTCGTGACCTGCGCCTTGCAGCACCGCCACGTGCAGAAAGGCATCGCCCGATCCGTCTGCCATCTCGACGAAACCGAACCCCTTCTCGGGGTTGAACCACTTGACCGTCGCGTCGAGCTCCGGACCTTCCGCCACGGGCTGCGTCCGCGGGGCGAAGCCGCCCGGTGGCCTGGGCGGCCGGAACGCCGGCGCGCCGAAATCCGGCGGCGGAAAGTCGTCATCGAAGCCGCGCCGGCGCGGCCCTCGAAAATCCCGGCCTTTACCCATCTCTCTTGTCCTCGTCCTCTCTTGGCTCGCGGGCGTGTCGCCTCTCCACTCCCGCTCTCACGGTGGACCGCTCGTCCACCGGTCGCTCTGTTCAAGTCCCATCCTGCCCGGCCGTTTCCCCACCCGGAAGGAAGCCTACAGACTAGCACGACATACGACGAAGGCGAGTAGCCGTTCGCGCGACCAAGCAACTCCACGTGATTGATCCAAGTTCCGGCAAATTTGCCGCTGTTTGAGGCAGTACTGCCGGCCGGGACGGCCGCCGGAGGCCAGGCGCATCCGTCGGTTCTGCCGATATAATGCGTCCATGAGCTCGCCCGCCGCCATCGTTTCCCCACCGCCGGAACTCACCGGAACGATCGATCCCGTCACGCTCTCGGTGATCCAGAACGGTCTCGCGCAGGTCTGCAACGAGATGGATCTGGCCTTCTGCCGCGCCGCCTTCTCGCCGGTCATCTCCGAGGCGATGGACCGTTCCGACGGCATCTACCATCGCGAGACGGGCGACCTGATTGCCCAGGGCGAGATGGGACTGCCGGTCTTCGTCGGCACCATGCAGTTCTCCACCCAGGCGGTGATCGCCCGGGCGAAGGATGTGAAGCCGGGCGACGTCTTCATCGTCAACGATCCCTATCTCGGCGGCACCCATCTGATGGACGTGCGCTTCGTGAAGCCGTTCTTCTACCGGGGGCGCCTGTTCGCCTGGCTCGCCAATACCGGCCACTGGCCGGATGTCGGCGGCGCGGTGCCGGGCGGCTTCTCCGCCAATGCGACGGAGGTGGAGCAGGAGGGGCTCCGGCTGCCGCCGGTCAAGCTCTACAAGCAGGGCGTGCTGGACGAGGAAATCCTCGCCATCATCCTCTCCAACATCCGCATTGCCGACCAGCGGATCGGCGACATCAAGGCCCAGGCGGCGGCCTTGGCCATCGGCGAGAAGCGGCTCGCCGCCCTGATCGACCGCTATGGCGACAACGTGGTCGAGACGGCGATCGCCGAACTCAGGGCGCGCGCCAGCCGGCAGATGCGGGCGCGCATCGCGACGATTCCGGACGGCACCTATCGCGGCGAGGCCTTCGTCGATTCCGACGGCGTGGAGGACAGGCCGCTGCGCATCGCCATGACGATCGAGAAGCGGGGCGAGACCTTGCGCTTCGACATGGCGGGCTCCTCGCCGCCCTGCAAGGGGCCGATGAACAGCGTCATCGCCACCACCAAGTCGTCGATCTATCTCGCCATCAAGCACATCTTTCCGGAAGTGCCGATCAATGCCGGCACCTTCGAGCCCCTCGAGATCGTCGAGCCCAAAGGCACGTTCCTCTATGCCGAGTATCCGCGCCCCGTCTCCGGCTGCGCGGCGGAGGTGAGCCAGCGCATCGCCGAGGCCGTGTTCGCCGCGCTGACGCCGGCGATCCCGGACAAGCTGTTCGCGGCGCCGGCCGGCACCTCCGGCAATTTCGCGCTCGGCGGCACGGATCCGAAACGCGGCCGCGCCTATGTGATGTACGTGATCTCCGGCGGCGGCTATGGCGGCTTCGCCGGCGGCGACGGCATCTCCAACGGCTGCTCCACCATCGGCATCTCCAAGACCACGCCGATCGAGGTGATGGAGCAGTACTACCCGGTGCTGTTCGAGGAATATTCGCTGAACGAAGGCTCGGGCGGCGCCGGCGAGCGGCGCGGCGGCTTCGGCATCAACTACCAGATCACGCTCCGCCGCGGCGAGGCGCGCGCCTCCATGGTGATGGACCACGGCCGCATCGGCCCGCAGGGCGTGCTCGGCGGCGGCGATGGCGGCGTCAACAAGGTGACGGTGGTGCAGGGCGGCAAGGCATACGTGCCGCCGCATCTCTCCAAGGACCAGGACATCCGCATCCAGGCCGGCGACCGCGTGTGCGTCTCGACGCCGGGCGGCGGCGGCTATGGCAATCCGATGCGGCGCGATCCGGCCCTCGTCGCCCGCGACATCGGCCGCGGCTACTACACGCGCGAACAGGCGCGCGCGCTCTATGGCGTCGTTCTGGACGCCCGGGGCGAGGTCGACCGGGATGCGACCTCGACCTTGCGGGGCGGCGGCGCATGAGCGTGCCGCACGACCTGCCGCTCAGGTTCCGCTCGCTGGAGCTGCCGGTCGAGCATGTCGAGGATGCCCGCCTGCGCGCCCTGGTGACCTATTGGCACCACAAGTGCGCGGGCCGTCGCATGCCGGCGCGGCGCGAGATCGAGCCGGCGGATTTCCGCGACCTGATGGGCCGCATCCTGCTGCTGGACGTGCTGCGCGATCCGCTGCGCTTTCGCTTCCGTCTGGTCGGCACGCTGCTGGTGGAGGCGATCGGCTTCGATCCCACCGGCAAGCTCACCACCGAAGCGGGCCCGCGCGGCTATCTGGACGAGGTCGAGGGCCATTACCGCGCCGTGGTCGAGCGCCGCGCGCCGATCTATCACCGCATCACCTTCGACTGGGTCTCGACCGAGATGGGCGTGCCGGCGACCCTGCAGCGCGACTATGTGCGCCTGCTGCTGCCGCTCGCCGATGACGGCGAGAATGTGGACATGATCCTCGCCGCCTCGGTCAGTGACGCAAGCTGGGGCCTCGCCTGGCGCAAGGCCACCGGCACCGAGCGTTGAAAATAGATCCACCACGGAGAACACAAAGGACGCGGAGGCACGCGGAGAAAAGCTTTTGATCGCGCTTTGCGCGATCGAAGGAAAACTCCGTGTGCCTCCGTGCTCTCCGTGGTGAAAAAAAGATACTCAGTACGAGCGGGGCATGCCGAGGACGTGTTCGCCGAGGTAGCTGAGGATGAGGTTGGTGGAGATCGGCGCGGTCTGGAACAGGCGGCATTCGCGCCACTTGCGCTCGATATCGTATTCGCGGGCGAAGGCGAAGCCGCCGAAGGTCTGGAAGCAGGCATCGGCGGCGTGCCAGGCGGCTTCCGAGGCCAGCATCTTCGCGGTGTTGGCCGCCTCGCCGCAATCGAGCCCGGCGGCGAACAAAGCCGCCGCCTTGCGGTTCATCAGGTCGGCGGCTTCCGTCTCGGCATAGGCCCGGGCGATCGGGAACTGCACGCCCTGGTTCATGCCGATCGGCCGGCCGAACACGACGCGCTCGTTGGCATAGGCCGTGGCGCGCTTGATGAAGTAGCGGGCGTCGCCGATCGCCTCCGCCGCGATCAGGGTGCGCTCCGCGTTCATGCCGTCGAGGATGTAGCGGAAGCCGCGGCCCTCCTGGCCGATCAGGGACGAGGCCGGGATGCGGAGGTCGGAGAAGAACACCTCCGTCGTGTTGTGGTTGATCATCGCCGGCAGCGGCCGGATCTCCAGCCCGTTGCCGCGCGCCGCGCGCATGTCGACCAGGAAGACGGAGAGCCCGTCGGCCTTGCGCTTCACCTGGTCGGCCGGCGTGGTGCGGGCGAGCAGCAGCATGAGGTCGGAGGCGAGCGCCCGGCTGGTCCAGACCTTCTGGCCGTTGACGACGTAGCTGTCGCCGTCCTTCACCGCGCGGGTCTTGAGCTGGGTCGTGTCGGTGCCGGTGGTCGGCTCGGTCACGCCGAAGGCCTGCAGGCGCAGCTCGCCGCTGGCGATCTTCGGCAGGTATTCGCGCTTCTGCGCCTCCGAACCGTGCCGCAGCAGCGTGCCCATGATGTACATCTGCGCGTGGCAGGCGCCGGCCGAGCTGCCGGAGGCATGGATGGTCTCCAGGATCACCGCCGCGGCGCGCAGCGGCAGGCCGGCGCCGCCATACTCCTCCGGGATCAGCGCGCCGAGGAAGCCCGCTTCGGTCAGCGCCTTGACGAACTCGGTCGGATAGGCGCTGTCGTCTTCCAGCTTGCGCCAGTAGCTGCCGGGAAAGCCTTCGCAGATCTTCGCCACCGCGGCGCGGATATCGGCGTAGTCCTCGCCGAGTTCGAGATTGACCGGTGCGCCCGGATGCGCGGCGACGTTCATTGCAATCACTCCGTTGGCATGAGCCCTCTCCCTCACTGAGGGAGAGGGTTGGGTGAGGGTGAGCGGAATCCGGCAGAGCGCCCGATCATCCCCTCACCCCTGACCCCTCTCCCGCGGTGAGGGAGAGAGGGAGATTACTCCGCTGCCTGCGCGAAGCCGGCGGCCGGCGCGTAGCCTTTCGGCACGCCGGCGCGGGCCAGCGCCCCGTGCAGCGGCTCCTCGGCCGGCAGGCCGGCGCGCACGATGTCGCGCACCTGCACCAGTTTCTCCAGATCGATGCCGGTGCGCAGCCCCATCGCCTCGCACATGAAGGCCATGTCCTCGAACACCACGTTGCCGGTGGCGCCCGGCGCATAGGGGCAGCCGCCGAGGCCGCCCAAGGTGCCGTCGAGCCGGCGGATGCCGGCATCCAGCGCCGCCGCCGCGTTGGCGAGGCCGAGGCCGCGGGTGTCGTGCAGGTGGATGCCGATCTCGACGCCCGGGAAGGCCTTGATCGCTTGCAGGCAGAGCGCCTTGATCTGCGCCGGGTTGGCATAGCCGACGGTGTCGGCGAGCGAGATCGCGTCGGCGCCGGCGGCGAGCGCTTCCTCCGCCATCACCATCACGGCCTTCGGATCGACATTGCCCTCGATGGTGCAGCCGAACGCGGTGGCGAGGCCGAATTTCAGCTTGATCGGCTTCCAGGCCGGATTGCTGTCGCGCAGCTTGACGATGTGGCGGAAATCCTCGACCGAATCCTTCGGCAGGCGCTTCACGTTGCGCAGGTTGTGGCTCTCGGAGACGGAGCAGACGTAGTTCAGCTGATGCACGCCGAGCTCGAAGCCGCGCTGCGCGCCCTTCAGGTTCGGGATCAGGGCGGAGACGACGAGATCCGGAATCTGCAAGCTGTGCGCCACGATCTCGGCCGCATCCTTGAATTGCGGGATCAGCTTCTCCGGCACGAAGGAGCAGACCTCGATCTCGGCGACGCCGGCGGCGGCTTCGGCCGAGATCCAGGCCTTCTTCGCCTCGGTGGCGAAAAAGGCGTGCACGTTCTGCAATCCATCGCGCAAGCCTGCCTCGCGCAGGATGACGTCGCGTTGGGTCATGGCTTCCTCCGTCTCACTTGCCTTTGAAGACCGGCTTCCGCTTTTCGTTGAAGGCATTGATGCCTTCATGCCGGTCCTCGGTGGGCACGGTCCGATTGTACGCCTCGATCTCGAACATGTATCCGGTCTTGCGGTCGAGCTCGGTCGCGCGGTCGATCGATTTCTTGGCCTGGCGCACCGAGATCGGCGCGTTCTCGGCGATCTTTGCCGCCGTCGCCAGCGCCTCGTCCATCAGCTTGTCGGGGGCGCATACCTTGTTGACGATGCCCCATTCATAGCCTTCGGCCGCGGTGAAGGGCTGGCCGGCCAGGATGATCTCCTTGGCGCGGCGCGGGCCGCAGGCGCGCGGCAGGTTCTGCGTGCCCATGCCGCCCGGCAGGATGCCGCGCGTCACCTCGGGCAGCGCGAGGCGCGCGCCCTCGGCGGCATAGATGAAGTCGCAGCACAGCGCCATCTCGGTGCCGCCGCCGAAGGCGTGACCGTTGACGGCGCAGATCACCGGGATCGGGCAGTCGATCATGGCCATGAAGGCCTGTTCGAAAATCGCGTGCTGGCGCTGCCAGGTGGCATCGGTCATGCCCTGGCGCTCCTTCAGGTCGCCGCCGCCGCAGAACAGCTTGCCGGTGCCGGTCAGCACGATGCAGCGCGCCGCGGTGAAATCGACATAGAACTGCCGGAACAGCTCGAACAGCTCCTCGCCCATCTTGGTATTGGTGGCATTGCCGACCTCGGGCCGGTTCAGCGCAATGCGCAGGACATGCTCCCGCGGCCGGTCCAGCAGCAGCGTCTCGTAAGCCTTCTCGGTCATAGCTTTATGCGTTCCTCCAAGCGTCCGGACGCTAGGAGGGAGGGGAGGGGGTGTCAAATCGGCCGGGTCAGATATCAAGTGTGTGTCCGGCGCCTCGCCGGATGGGCGGGACGGCCGGCCGAGGGGGCCGGACGGGCGCAATTCTTAACGATTCCTGTCGCAGCATCGGCGGCGTTCTCAGCAGCGACCCGCTCGGTGCCGCCATGGCCACAGATGCCGCCTCCAAGCGCAGCCGGAACGGCGCGCCCGACTCCCTGGGCACCGGGGTGGAGACGGCGCGTCCTCTCGACCCGGCGGATTGGGCTCAGTTCCGGGAGCTCAGCCACCGGGCGCTCGACGAGGCGATCGACCGGCTCGCCACCATCGAGACCCGCCCGGTCTGGCAACCGATGCCCCCCGAGATCCGCAATTCGTTCGAGAGCCCGATGCCGCGGTCCGAGCGGGCGTTCGGCGAGGTGCTGGACGAATATCGGGCTCGCATCGAGCCCTATGCGACCGGCAACGCGCACCCGCTCTTCATGGGCTGGGTGCATGGCGCGGGAACGCCGGTCGGCATGGTCGCCGAGATGCTCGCGGCCGGCCTCAACGCCAATTGCGGCGGCCGCGACCATGTCGGGCTGGAGGTCGAGCGACAGATCGCGCGCTGGGCGGCGGAGCTGTTCGGATTGCCGCCCGACGCCTCCGGCATCTTCGTCACCGGCACGTCGATGGCGAACTTCCTCGGCCTGTTGGTCGCGCGCAACGCGGCGCTGGGCGACAGCGTGCGGGCGGAGGGGCTGCGCGCCGCGCCGGCGCAGCTGGTGGCCTATGCCTCCGAACAGGCGCATGGCTGCATCAGCCAGGCGCTGGAGCTTGCCGGTATCGGCTCGCGGCATCTCCGCCTTGTGCCGGTCGATGCGGCAGGGGCGATCCGGCTCGATCGGCTCGATGCCGCGATCGCCGCGGATCGCCGCGCCGGCTTGCGGCCATTCCTGCTGGTCGGCACCGCCGGCACGGTGAATACGGGCGCCGTCGACGATCTGGAGCGGCTGGCCGGGATCGCGGTGCGGCATCAGCTCTGGTTCCATGTCGATGGCGCGTTCGGGGCGCTGGCGGCGCTATCGCCACGGCTGCGGTCTCGGCTCGCCGGCATCGAGCATGCCGATTCCATCGCCTTCGACTTTCACAAATGGGCGCATGTGCCCTACGACGCGGGCTTTCTGCTGGTGCGCGACCCGGATGCGCACAAGCGCACCTTCGCCAATCCCGCGGCCTATCTGGCGCGCGCGCCGGAAGGGCTCGCCGCCGGCGAAACCTGGCCTTGCGACCTCGGCCCCGATCTGTCGCGCGGCTTTCGCGCACTGAAGGTGTGGTTCACCTTCCAGACCTTCGGCGCTGACCATATCGGAGCCGCGATCGAGCATTGCTGTGCCGTGGCGCAGCATCTGGAGCGCCGCCTGCGGGGGAGCGCGCTGTTCGAGCTGGCCGCGCCGGTCGGCCTGAACATCGTGTGCTGGCGCGTGCACGGGGCCGCGGATGACGGCATCCACCAGGCCATCGCGATGGAACTGCAGAAGCAGGGCATAGCGGTTCCCTCGCTCACCACGCTCGACGGCCGGCCGGCGCTGCGGGCGGCGATCGTCAACCACCGCACCGACAAGCGCCACATCGATGCCTTCGTCGAAGCGATGAGCGCCCTCGCCGAGCGCAAGCTGCGTAAATCCCACCTGAGCGCGTGATCCGCCACCGCCCGGGACAGGGCGCCGTCACGCCGTCCCTGCTATGCTCGCCGCCATATGATCCACGGACCAGGGAAGCAACCGTGGGCCATCGCATCAACCGGGCGATCGAGCTGCTCGAAGCGGGGCAGGCGATCTACTACACCGGCCACCACACCGGGCACGTGCTGACCGAGGGGCAGGGCCGGATCGATGCCGGCACCTGGGCCGATTACATCAATGTCGGCATGGAGCATGGCGCCTTCGACATGGCGGGTTTGGCCGCCTATCTGAAGGGGCTGGCCGAAAGCGGGCCGACGCGGTCGGGCCATCGCATGCCGGCGGTGATCGTCGAAGCGCCGGTCAACGGCATCGACGAAGCCAATGTGCGCTTCAATGCCTGGCAGTTCCGCCAGATCCTGGCGCGCGGGGTGCACGGCATCCTGCTCTGCCAGGCGGAGACCCCGGGCGCGGTGCGCGCCTTCGTCGAGAGCTGCCGCTATCCGCATCACACCATCGGCACCGATCCGGCGCTGCCGACGCCGCTCGAGCGCATGCGCGGCGCCGAGGCGCGCGCGTCGAAGGGCCTCGGACTCGGCAAGCGCGGCCGTGGCTCCGAGGCCGAGGCGGCTTCGGTCTGGGGCGTCAGCGTGGCGGAGTATTTCGCCTGCGCCGAGCCCTGGCCGCTGAACCCGCAGGGCGAGCTCCTGCTCGGCGTGAAAATCGAGAGTCCGGAAGGTGTCGCCCATGTCGACGAGATCCTCGCCGTGCCGGGCCTCGGCTTCGCCGAGATCGGGCCGGGCGATCTCGGCCTCGCCTTCGGCGATGTCGCACTCAGGCTCGATCCGTACCGGCCGGAGCTGCAGGAGGCGCGCGAGAAGATCCGCGCCGCCTGCGCGCGCAACGGCCTCGCCTTCCTCGAAGTCTGTTCGCCCGCCAATATCTGCGCGCGGATCGACGAGGGCGTGCGCGTCGTCGCCGGCGGCAACGAGGAGACGGCGCGGATCGGCCGCGCGCATCAGAAGCGAGCCATGCCGGTTTAGCATTTCGCCCGGTGCGGCTCCCCAGCGATGATCGGCGGCGGGGAAACGCAGAAGGGGCGGATCGGAACATGCCGGCGGAAGCGGCCGTCGCGATCGTGCTGCTGGCGGCGCTGGCGCATGCCGGCTGGAACGCGCTGGTCAAGACCAGCGGCGACGGCTTCCTGGTCCTGGTGGCGATCCGGCTCACCGGGCTCGTATTCGGCGTCGTTATGCTGGCGATCGTGCCCTGGCCGGCGGGGCCGAGCTGGCCCTGGCTGATCGCCGCCGCCCTGATCCACTACGTCTATTACATCCTGCTCACCAACACCTATCGCCTCGGCGATCTGAGCCAGACCTATCCGCTGTCGCGGGGCGTTGCGCCGCTGCTCGTCGCGGCGCTGGCCTGGATCGCGGGGGAGGCCTTGTCGGCAACTGGCATCGCCGGCGTCGCGCTGACCGCCATGGGTATTGCCGTGCTGGCGCACGCGGTCGGCCGCGCGCCGGTCAACGTGACTCTGTTCGCGCTCGGCACCGGCGCCGCCATCACCGGCTATACGACGGCAAGCGGAATCGGCGTGCGCCTCGCCGAGGGCGTGCTCGGCTATTCAGCGGCGCTCGAAGTGCTCACCGGCCTCGGCGTGATCGGCTACGCGCTATGGGATCGCGGACCAAGGCTCTGGCCGCAGCTCGCGGGCCTCGGACTCAAAGGACCGCTCGCCGGCGCGCTCTCGGTCGGCGGCTATGTCGTGGCCTTGTGGGCGATGACCGTGCTGCCGCTCGCGGTCGTCGCGGCGCTGCGCGAGACCAGCGTCGTGTTCGGCGCGCTGCTTGGCGTCCTGCTGCTGCGCGAGCCGCTGGGCACACGCCGCGTGATGGCCGCGGCCATGGTGGCGACCGGCGCCGCGGTGATCACGTGGGCGAAGTGACCGCCTACCGCCCGCCGCCCACCCGCACATAGAGCGTCTGCCTGCCGCCTTCCTCGCCGCGGCGCTGCAGTTCGAAGCCGCCGGCCGCTTCCATCAGCGAGGAGAAGTTCTTGTGGCCGAAATTGCGCGGGTCGAAATCCGGCAGGCGCTTGCCGACCAGGGTGCCGACCTGGCCGAGATGGGCCCAGCCGGTCTCGTCGGCCGAGGCCTCGACCGCGTCGCGCAGGGCGGCCAGCGGCAGGTCCTTGGCGTCCGGCTTGGCGGACCTGCCGCGCCGGCCGCGACCGGCCGGCTTCTCGGGTGCCGCGGCGCTCGGTGCCACCGCGGCCTTCGGCGTCTTGCGCAGGATCTCGGTGTAGATGAAGCGGTCGCAGGCGGAGACGAAGGAGGTCGGCGTCTTGCGCTCGCCGAAGCCGTAGACGGCGACGCCTTCCTCGCGGATGCGGCTCGCCAGCCGCGTGAAGTCGCTGTCGGACGAGACGATGCAGAAGCCGTCGAAGCGCTTGGAATGCAGCAGGTCCATCGCGTCGATGATCAGCGCGCTGTCGGAGGCGTTCTTGCCCACGGTGTTGCGGAACTGCTGGATCGGCTGGATCGAATGGGCGAGCAGCTTTGGCGGCCAGCGGGAGAGCGTCGGGTGCGTGAAGTCGCCATAGGCGCGCTTCACCGAGGCGGTGCCGAGCTTGGCGATCTCCGCCAGCAACTCGTCCAGCACCGCGGCCTGCGCATTCTCGGCATCGATCAGCACCGCCAGCCGATCCGTTCGTTCGGTCATATCGTCTTTCCTCTTGTCCGGCCGACAATGTAGCGGATCGCAGCGGCTGGGGCGCGGCAATCCATGTTGCTAGACTGCGCAGCATGGACGGCATCGCCCCGGACCGCCTGCAGGTGGAACGCGACGCGGCCGGCACCGTCGCCTTCGTGCGCTGCGTGCCGGAGCCGCGGCTCAGCCCCCATGTCTACGCCTACTACGGCTATGAGGAGGCGACCGGCCACGCCATGCGCCGGCGCGAGGTGCCGAGGCCGCATGTCGTGCTGATCGTCGATCTCGGCCCGACGCTTCGCTTCCTCGATCCGGTCACCGAGGCGGTGACGGCAATGCACCGGGGCGGTTTCGTCGCCGGCCTGCACGGTGCCTATGTGCTGACCGAGACCTCTGGCAGCCAGAGCGGGCTGCAGGTGAATTTCACCCCGCTCGGCGCGCGGCATTTCTTCGGCCAGGCCTTGGCGTCGCTGGTCGACCAGGTGGTGCGCATCGACGACGTGCTGGGGCCGGCGGCGGCGCTCTGGGCCGAGCGCCTGGCCGCCACGCCGAGCTGGCCCGCGCGCTTCGCCATCATCGAGGCGCTGCTGATCCGGCGCATGGCGACGGCCTCGCCCCCACCCGCGCGGCTGGTACAGGGCTGTCGGCGCCTCGCGGCCAGCCGCGGCCGGGTCGAGATCCGCCGCCTCGCGGCCGAGCTCGATTGCAGCCGCCAGCATCTGGTGACGCTGTTCAAGGACGAGCTTGGCCTGGCGCCCAAGCTGATCGGCCGCATGCTGCGCTTCAACCACGCGACCGCGCTGCTGGAAGCGGGCACCGAGCCGGACATGGCGGCCGTGGCTCTCGCCACCGGCTACTACGACCAGGCGCATATGAACCGCGATTTCCGCGCCTTCGCCGGCGGCAGCCCGGGCGATTTCCTGCGCCGCCGGCTGCCCAACGAAGGCGGCCTCGCCGGCTGACATTCTTCCAAGACGGCGCGGCGCTGCCGCCTAAAGTCACGGCCATCCCAGCGATGGAGTGCAGCGATGACGAGCTACGATCCCAAGACGGCGCCCAACATCTTCCCGGGCCTGCGCTACGCCGATGCGCCCGCCGCCATCGAATGGCTGAGGCGTGCCTTCGGCTTCGAGGTGCACATGGTGGTGCCGGGCGAGGGCAACACCATCGCCCATGCCGAACTCCGCCTCGGCGCCGGCATGATCATGCTGGGCTCGATGAAGGACGACGCGCACGTGCTGCTCAGCCCGAAACAGGCCGGCGGCTGCACCCAGAGCATCTATCTTGTCGTCGACGACGTGGATGCGCTGCACGACCGGGCCAAGCGGGCCGGCGCCGAGATCTTCTTCGGCCTGCGCGATACCGAATACGGCTCGCGCGATTTCGGCTGCCGCGACCCGGAAGGCCATGTCTGGAACTTCGGCACCTATTCGCCTTATGCGGAGGCGAAGTAGCGTCCCGGGCGATGCCCGGGACGCTTCCGTCTTTGCTTACGCGCGCCGGCGCCGGGCGGCGAAGCCCATGCCGATCAGCGCAGTGCCGAACAGGGCCAGCGCGGCCGGTTCCGGCACATCGGCCGAGAACACGGTGATGTCCATCAGGTTGGCGTCGACTGCGCCGATGAAGCTCAGCGCACCGGTCGCCAGGTTGACCGTGTAGATGCCCTCGCCCGGCAGGCCGACCTGGCTCGACGACAGATAGGCGAGGTCGGTGTCGCCGGAAATGTCGAACCCGACATCGGCGAGCGCGTTGAACGCCTCGCCCGCATCCTGCACGCCGTCCAGGTCGAGATCCAGGAACAGCGCCAGGTCGCCCACCTGCGTGCCGTTGTTGGGTGGGCTCTGGATGCGCAGCAGATCGGCATCGCTGTCGATCGTGTACTGCGTGGTCGATGCCGCGCCATCGCGGTTGTTCGAATACGCCGTGCCGTTGATGGCGAAATCGATCTCCGGCGTGCCCTGGACGCGGCCGAGAACACCGTCGATGCGCGTCGCGCCGGCGGCGCCGCCGGCGGCCCGGCCGCCGGGGTTGGTGGCGAGATTCTGCTCGGCATCGCTCACCACCCGGATCAGGTCGACCACCGGATTGACGTCGAGGCCGAAGCGCTGGCCGTTCAGCAGAATCGGCATCGCCTCGTTGCGCACCGCAACGCCGCCATTGCCGGAAACCAGCGTGGCGATCGCGCTGCTGTTGCCGGTGAACGGATCGATGGTGACGATCCGGGCGCCGACATTGACGCCGCCCGTGTCGTACTGGCCGACCACGCCGTAGACCTTCTGGTCGTGCGGGCGGTAGTCGATGCCGATCAGCCGCTCGCCGGCGCCAAGGCCGCTGACGTTGCTGGCGCCCAGGGTGGCGCTGGGCAGGGCGCTGTCGAACAGCACGATCGAGGCGCCGCCGTCGCGCAGGCCGACGATCATCTCGCCGGCCGTGGCCTGGCCGGCGCCGAGCGCGAGCAGGCTGCCCGCGGCCAGCAGGGACATTTTCTGAATGGACATTACAGGGTCTCCTTCAAAGGCTTGCTCAGAGCAAACCGTTGGCAGACCTCCCTCTCCGCCCGCCAAGCGGCCGGAAATCAATGAAGCAAAGTAAATGCCAGAAGTAAAAATTGGCAGAAATCGCCGATTTTCCCAGTTATCACTCTTTTGATATTACTGCATCCGTAAAGACAATTGACGAATGCGACGAATTATCACGAGAATGCGATTTTATGTTCATTTCGTGAAATATTCGAGACTGCTGCGAAGCCCTGCATCCGCGGGCATCTTTGGTGGATAGTAGATTGAATGCGGAAGGCCGGACCCTCGATCGGTCGGGCGGCTAAGCCCGTCGGTCGAGCACCGCCTTCGTGTCCGCGCCCAGTTCGGGAGCCGGGCGGTTGACGCGGGGTCGCTCGCCGTCGAAGGCGATCGGCAGGCCGATCAGCTGGTACTTGCCGCCCTCGACCGGATGCACGATGTCGAGCGCCTTGGTCTGCGGGTGGTCGAGGATCTGGTCGACGGTCTGGATCGGTGCGCAGGGCACGCCGGCCTTGTCGAGCAGCGCCTGCCAATGGGCGCGCGGCTGGGCGGCGAAGATCGCGGCCAGCAGTGCGTTCAGCGCCGGCAGATTGGCGACCCGCGCCGTATTGGCGGCGAAGCGCGGATCCTGCAGCCACTCGGCCTGGCCCAGCGCCTCGGCCAGCTTGGCGAACAGCCGGTCGTTCGAGGCCGCCACGATCAGATAGCCGTCGGCGCAGGTATAGGCCTGGTAGGGCGCGATGCCGCGCACGCCGGAGCCGAGCCGCCGGGGCAGCTCGTCGGTCGCCATGTAGTCGGCGGTGTAGAAGGTCATCCATTGCAGCGCCGTCTCGTAGAGCGAGGCATCGACGATGCCGCCCTTGCCGGTCTGGTGGCGTCGCGCGATGGCGGCCAGGATGCCGATCACGCACCACATGCCGGTGCCCATATCCATCACCGAGATGCCGCAGCGCACCGGCGGCTGGCCGTCCTCGCCGGTCACGCTCATCACCCCGCCGAATGCCTGCATCAGCGCGTCGTAGCCCGGGCGGTCCTTCAGCGGCCCGACGGCGCCGAAGGCGTGCAGGTTGCAGTAGATCAGCCGCGGGTTCAGCGCCGTCAGCGTCTTGCCGTCGATGCCGTACTTGTCGACCGTGCCGGGGCGCATGTTCTGCAGCACCACGTCGGCCGTCTCGACGATCAGGCGCTTGAGGCTGGCGAGCTCCTCCGGCCTGGTCATGTCGACCACGACCGAGCGCTTGTCGCGGTTCATCGCCTGGAACAGGGTCGCGCTGCCGTGCCAGAAGGGCGGGCCCCAGCCGCGCGCATCGTCGCCTTCCGGCCGTTCCACCTTGATCACTTCGGCGCCGAGGCTCGCCAGCACCGCGGTGCCGAACGGCCCCGCCACGTTGCTGCCCATCTCGACCACGCGGATCCCGGAAAGCGGAAGTTGCTGCGACACGGCGTTTCCCTCACAAAGGCCGGGCACGCTAGGAATGGCGGGAGCCCGAGTCAAACCAGGGAGAGGAAATGCCGCGGATCGCCTCGATCGGCGAATGCATGGTGGAGCTGAGCCCGCGGCAGGGCGGCCTGTTCGGCCTCGGCTTCGGCGGCGATACGCTCAACACCGCGATCTACCTCGCCCGCCTCGGGCAGACGGTCGACTACCTGACGGCGCTCGGCGACGATCCGATCAGCGATCGCATGCTGGCGGCCTGGGCGGCGGAGGGCGTCGGCACATCGCAGGTCCGGCGCATGCCGGGCCGGCTGCCCGGCCTCTACCTGATCGAGACCGACGACAAGGGCGAGCGCCGCTTCCACTACTGGCGCGACCGCGCGCCGGCGCGCGAGCTGTTCGCGGACGAGCCGCCCGATCTCGCACCCTACGATCTGATCTATCTCTCCGGCATCACGCTCGCGATCTACGGCGAGGCCGGGCGCGCCCGCCTGTTCGATGCGCTCGACGCGGCGCGGGCGCGCGGCGCGCGTATCGCCTTCGACACCAATTACCGCCCGCGCCTCTGGGCCGATGCGTCGGCGGCGCGCGCCGCGATGGAGGCGATGCTGGTGCGGACCGATATCGCGCTGCCCGGTTTCGACGATGCTTGCGCCATTTGGGGCCAGGGCGATGCCGCGTCGCACCGGGCGCGGTTCCGTGCGCTCGGCGCGGCGGAGGTGGTGCTGAAGCAGGGGCCGGAGCCTGCATTGATCGCCTCGGTGGAGGGCGAGGTTGCTGTCCGGGCCGACCATGTCGGGCGCGTGGTCGACAGCACCGCCGCCGGCGACAGCTTCAATGCCGGCTATCTCGCGGCGCGGCTTGCCGGTGCTTCACCGGTGGAGGGCGCGCGCCGCGCGCATCATCTCGCCGCCGCCGTGATCGGCCATCCCGGTGCGATCATCCCGCGGGCGGCGATGCCTGATTCTGGGATTGCGGCGTTGCCGGCATGATGCCGACATCGTGCTTCAGCTCGGCGATCAGGTCCTGGATGTGCAGGAGATGCGGTGTCTCCGCCTCCAGGATGGCGGCGAAAGCGCGCCGCTTCAGCGCCGCCACGTCGATCGCCGGCCGGCCGGCCGAATCGTGCGCGATGTCGATCAGCCGCTCGGCGGCGTGCAGCCGGCCCCACAGATAGTCGTTCTCGCGGTAGCGGCGGTTGAAGAAGGCGGCGAAATGGGCGAAGCCGATGCCTTTCAGCGTCGCCGACGCGCCGCCGGCGCGCAGCATCTGGGCATCGTCGGGGCTGATGCGATCGATGCGGATCTCGTCGAACTCGCCCAGGTCCTGCCACTGGCTGACCGAGAACGCCATGACGTCCCAGAACGGGAAGCCGATATAGGCGGTGAACACCTCGTGCCGCGCGCCGGGCCCCATATAGTTCAGCACCATGGCGCCGAAGATCTCGTCGGTCGTCTCGTTGATGCCGCCGAGATCGATCTCCGCTGCCAGCGCCGCGAGCGTGCCGGCAAGGTCGCCGGCACCGACGAAATGCCGCTCGTTGGCTTCGGCGAACAGCGCGCAGATCCGGTCGTGCGTGTCCTGGGTCAGGAAATCCGGCGTGGCGAAGCGGCGCAGCCGCTCGATCACGCCGTAGAGGGCGCGCTTGAGCTCGTCCAGCATCTCGGTGGTGGAGCCGGCCATGAACGGCTCGCCGAGGCGCCCGTAGAGAAGATTGAGGGCGCGCACGACGAAGCGCAGGCGCCGCACCCGGAAGCCGACATCGAAGGTGAGCAGGAAACGGATCCAGGGTGCGACCTTGCCGGGTTCCGGCGGCGGCGGCGCGGCGTTCGGCCCCAGGATGCCCTCGCCGGCAAGCCAGGCATTCAGCTCGCGCTCGATCCAGGCGGCGCCGGGCGAGGCGGGGCCGATCGAGGCCGTGTCGATCAGCAGCCGCCGCACGGCGTCGGCCACGGCGAAGACCTTGAGCCGGACATAGCCCTGATAGGCGAAGCCCGCCTCCTTTGCGGCACGGCTGTTGGCGCGGTCGCGCCAGATTGCGATGTCGCGAAAGGTGGGGCCGCGCTCGATCCCGTCGCCGATCACCTCGGCGACCAGTTCGAAGATTGTCGGGCGCACCGAATCCAGGATCGATTTCAGCCGGTCGACGCGCTGGTTGAATTCGCTGACCCAGGCGATGTCGTCGCGGATCGGCTCGTTGCGCGGAATGTCGGAGAGTGAACCGCGCAGCATGCTGAAGAAGCCCGGCAGCTCCGATTTTCGCTCGCGATGCGGGGCGCTCGGATGCGGGTCGATATAGACGATGCGGCGATCCACTTCGCGCACGGCCGGGCGGCCGACGATGGCCCGGATCGCCTCGCCGAACGGCTTGTTGACCAGCACGCTGCCGTCGACGAAGGCGGTGCGGTTCGGGTCCAGTCCCGCCTCGCGATGCCGGGCGAAGCCGCGATAGAGGAACTTCAGCCGCGCCGGCCAGCCGATCTCGCGGCTCCGGAGATAGCGGTCGAGCTCGCGCAGGCTGGCCGGTGGGAAGGCGCCGGGGAAGGAGGACGTCGCCCGCGCCGCGAAGGCGAGGCCGGGCAGGCTGTCGGCATCGAAATCGGTCTTCACCCTGCCGTCGTTGGAGCGGCGATAGCGGAACCGGAAGAAGTGCCGGTGCTCGCGCTCGAACACTTCGGCCGGATCGTGCAGCGGCAGGCGCTGCAGATAGCCGTGGAAATCGGTGACGGTGACGATCAGGTCCAGCCGGTGGCCGGGCGGCATCAGCGAGGCCTGGTCGTCCGCCGGCTCGCCCATATCGTCCAGGCCGCGATACATCGAATCCAGCATCCGCATGCCGTCGAAGGGCGGCCGGAACCAGCGCGACCGCAGGAACAGCGAGAGCTTGTCGCGCATCTCCTGGTCCGGCACCAGGCGGGCCAGCGGCTTCTTCACCGCGAGCCAGATCAGCGGGCGCAGCGCCCATTTGCTCCAGGCCCGGGCGCGGCGGTCGGCGGCCAGCAGATCGGTCACGTCGGCGCGGTCGAGCCAGAGCGAGCGCAGGCGGTCCGGCGGCAGGTCGTGGGCGATGCCGCGCGCCAGCATGACGCCGTTGATGCCGCCGGCCGAGGCGCCGGCGATCACGTCGACCAGGATGCGCAGATCGATCTCGCGGCCGATCTCGCGCAGCAGGTCGAAATAGACCTCCTCGGTATCGCGCTCGCGCTCCTCGCCCCGGGTCTCGGCGGCATAGCTGGTCGCCTGACGGTCGCTGCGGTCGCGCACCGTGTGCAGCACCTTGGAGGCGCGCACCAGCTTCAGCACTTCCTTGGTCACGCCGTGCATATAGACGGCGAGCGAGACGCCGCCATAGCAGACCAGCGCGAGGCGCAGCTCTTTTTCCTTCATCGGCGCATCAGGTTCCGCGCGGCGGGGTGGGGCGGTAATGCGCCGGCATCGACAGGCCGGCGGCGGCCCGCCGGCGTGCCGCTTCCGGCGTTTCGATCAGCGCCGCGGCGGCGAGCGCCGCCTTGCGGTCGACCGGCACGGGATCGATCTGGTCCGGCGGGGGCATCTGGTCGGCGTGATAGAAGGCGATTTGCTGGCGCGCCGGATCCATTTGCTTGGCAAGATCGAGGCCGCGCCGGTTGACGCCGCGTGGCAGCACGGCGACGCCGTCCACCATCTCCAGGTCGCGCCACCACTTCTTGCGCGGATTCAGTCCGCCATGGCCAAGCCGATCATCCCAGATCGCGATTGTCTGCCGCAGGAAGGGCAGTTTGATCGCCGCCCACAGCGCCACGCGGTGCTGCAGCAGGCCCTCGTTGTTGTAGGGGCAGGTCTTCATGCAGCGGCCGCAGGCCGAGCCCTTGATGTTGGTGAGCCGATAGCGTGTGCAGCGCTCCACATCCGGCTTCCAGGTCTCATAGCCGTTGAACATCACCTTGTCGCCCGCGGGGATCGCGTCGCAGGGACATTCGCGGGCGCACTTGTTGCACTGCCGGCAGAAATCCTGCAGGCCGAAATCGATCGGCAAGTCGTGTGCGAGCGGCATGTCGGTGGTGACCACCACCGACTTGAAGCGCGGCCCGACGAACGGGTTCAGCACCAGCTCGCCGATCCGGCTCATCTCGCCGAGTCCGGCATAGAGGATCAGCGGGATGTGCAGCACGTCGCTGTCGGCATTGGTCTGCGCCCGCGCCGAATAGCCGAGGCTGCGGATATGCGCCGCCAGGACGCCGGCGATCTCGGCGCCGCGCATATAGGCGCGCATCGATTGCGCCCCGCTGATCCAGTCGTCGCCCGAGGCACCCTCCATCGTCTCGAAGCCCTGGTCGATCAGCATGACGATGGCGTTGGCGTGGTACGGCTCGATCGGCCGTCCGTCCTCGCGATGCGAGAACCAGGCGAAGCGCTTGGCCGGTGCGATGCCGGTCAGGTCGGCGCCGAGGAAATAGCTGAGCGACTTGACGGCGCGGGCATTCGCCGTCGCGTCGCCGAGGCCGGTCTGGTGCGCCGACGCGACCTGGCCGTCCTGCAGCGGAACCATGCCGCGGATCGCCGGGATCATGGCGAGCGAGAGCGGATGCTTGGTCGCGAAGCGCCCGCGCTCGCCTTGCGCCTTGGCCCCGAGATCACCGCGGAGCGCGCGCTCGAAGAAGGCCGCGCGCTTCGGTACCCGTGGCACCTCGTGTTCCAGGACCAGCGTGGTCGGCTCGGCGACGCGCCGGATGCGCTCCATCGGATAGCGGCTGGCATGGCTCGGCCGGAGCCGGCGGCGCAGCCGCTCGAGCCCGCTCTCGGTCCCGCCACGACCGATCCACCAGCCGGGCCCGCGCACGAGGCCGAGCCGCGCCGCGAGCGGCGCATCGGGCTCGAGCGGCAGGTCCGTCGCCACCACCGCGAAGGCGAAACGATCGCCGAGGAAGGGGTTGACCAGCTTGCCGCCGCGGGGCTGTGCGAGGCCCGCGCGCAGCAGCAACTCGGCGCCGTCGGCGGCAGGATCGGCATCGTCCTGGGCCGATGCCTGCCAGCCGAGATGCCGGATGTAGGCGGCCAGCACCGTGGCGATCTCGAAGGCGCGCAGGCTCGCGACCGGCGGCCCGCAATCGCGCGTCCAGTCATGCGCCAGCGGCTCGTCGCTCGGAGCACGCGGGCACTCGACCACGACGACGAGAGCGCAATCGGCCGAGCCGGGGCGTGCCGCGATACCGGTCATGCTGGCATCCAGGAAGTAGGCGGCCGCCTTCAGGTCCGCCGCATTGGCCGACGGATCGTCCGCGATGGGTGCGCGGCTCCGCGCCGGCGTGCCGGACGAGAGGCCGCGGAACAGCTCGTGATAGGCGCGCAGACTGGTGGCGAGCGGTGCGGCCGGCATCGCGCGGGCGGCTGCCATGCCGGCTGGCGCGAGGCGGCCATCCGGGCGCGGATGTCCGCGGCGCAGCCTCTCCAGCGGAAACGGCCCGAGATGGGCCGGCCGATCGCGATTGGAAACGAGCCGCATCCCCCGCTTTATCCTTGTCCTCCCGATTCTCTGCTACATCTTATGGGCAATGGGCGCGAAACGGCAGCGGTGAGAACCGGATGTTCCGTAAGCTGGTACTGGCTTTGGCACTGGTTCTCCTCAACACACAGGGGCATGCCATGTCGGCCTGGGATTTCACGTTCGACTCGATCGACGGCAAGCCGCTCTCGCTCTCCGACTACAAAGGCAAGGCGCTGCTGGTGGTGAATACGGCGTCGCAATGCGGCTTCACCCCGCAATACAAGGGGCTGCAGGCGCTGTGGTCGCATTACCGCGACAAGGGCCTGGTCGTGCTCGGCGTGCCGTCGAACGATTTCGGCGGCCAGGAGCCGGGCACGGCGGCGGAGATCAAGCAGTTCTGCGAGGTGAATTTCGACGTCGATTTTCCGCTGACCGCCAAGCAGAAGGTGGTCGGCGGCGAAGCGCATCCCTTCTATCGCTGGATCGCCGCGGAATTCGGCGAAGGCGCGGCGCCGCGCTGGAACTTCCACAAATACCTGATCGATGCCTCGGGGCAGATGGTCGGTGCGTATCCGAGCCGGGTCGCACCGGAAAGCGAGGAGATGCGCAAGGCGATCGAGGCGGCGCTGCCGCAATAGCGCCCGATTGCCTGGGCCCGGCGGGGTCCTAGATCGCCTTCAGGATCAGGCCGATGACGCCCCAGCCGAACAGTGACAACCCGATCCAGATCAGTGCCGAGGCCCAAACGTCGAGAGGCCGGTCGGATCGAAGCGGTTGATCGGTCGCCTCAAGCCGTCGCTTCACCACACGCACTCCTTCGACCCTGCTCCCCCGAACAGCTCGGCTCGTCCGGCCCCTGAAAAAATGGGCGTCTTCATCCACCTGGGTGGCTGAAGACGCCCACGGAGGCGAACCATGTTGCGCATATCCAGTAAAGCAAGCACCGGGCCAGAATCCTCATGTGCTGCCGAATCAAGCAGGTAAATAGTTAATCCGATTCGGGGCGTCAAGAAATTGTAAAGTTGGCTGACAACCGAGCTAGCGATTGCGGAAGGCCTGCACGCCGGAAAATACGCGCGATGCCGTGGTGATCCAGCACAACAGGCCGAATCCATAGGCGAAATAGGGGAACAGCGCCGGCCACAGGCAGCAGGCGACGAAGCAGGCGATGGTTTCCGTCCCTTCGGTCAGGCCGCCCAGATAGTAGAGCGCCTTGGGCCCGCGCCGGCTGCTGTTCAGGCCATGCTTGGCGGCGAACACGGCGAAGGCCAGGAAGCTCGATGCCGTGCCCATGAAGCCCGCCAGCAGGAAAGCCGCCGGCAGGGCGAAGTCGGGCCGGCCGATGGCAAAGCCGAGCGGAATGGCGGCGTAGAACACGAAGTCGAGCACGATATCGAGAAAGCCGCCGAGATCGCTGGGACGGCTTGCCCGCGCCACCGCGCCGTCGAGGCCATCCGCGAGACGGTTCAGCAGGATCGCAGCCAGCGCCGCGAGATAGGCTTCCAGGGCCAGCGCGACCGGCGCGGCGAGGCCGATGGCGAAGCCCGACAGGGTGACCGCATTGGCGCCGATGCCGCGGCGGGCCAGCGCCGCGCCGGCCAGATTCAGCGGCGGATCGATCAGCCGCCGCGCCAGCGGGTCCAGCATGCCGGATCAGCCCGGCGCGGGTCGGCGCCGCGCCGCCAGCTCGCGGCCGAGCGCGGCGAGATCATGGCGCAGCTCCTCGTCCGGCACCGCGGCGACCGTGGCATCGACCGTGGCCTGCTCGCTCTCGGTCAGCGGGCGCGTCGCGCGCGTCGGCCTCGCCTTGCGCGGCGGCAGCGGCCGCTGCACCAGCGCGATGCGGGCGACGGCGGCATGTCCGTAGAAGGTGTTGATCTTCTCGATGATCAGCGGCGCCAGGTGCTGCACATGCGGCGCGAAGGCGGAGGCGACGCGGATGGTCAGGGTCGCGCCGGCATTGCGACCGGCCGGATAGCTCAATCGCTCCGGCAGGCTCGATTGCGCCAGCTGCTCGCCGACGATCTCGGGCCAACGGGTCGCGATATCGGCCTGGGCCAGGCCCTTGCCCTTGAACGCCTTGGCGGTCGAGCGCGGAATCAGCGCACCCAACGCGCGAAAGCCCTGCCGGCGTGTGTCGTCACCGCTCATGCTCGGATTATGCCTTCTGCCCGTGCTAGCGTCGCGCTTCCATGTCGCCCGTCGCGTCACATCTGCTTGCCTGGTACGACCGCCACCGCCGCGATCTGCCGTGGCGCGCGCCGCCCGGCGCAGCGGCCGATCCGTACCGCGTCTGGCTCAGCGAGATCATGCTGCAGCAGACCACGGTGGCGACGGTAGGGCCCTATTTCCGCGCCTTCCTGGAACGCTGGCCGAATGTCGAGGCGCTGGCGGCGGCGCCGCTCGACGACGTGCTGCATGCCTGGCAGGGCCTCGGCTACTACGCCCGCGCGCGCAATATGCATGCCTGCGCGCGCGCCGTGGCGACGCAGCATGGCGGCATGTTTCCGGATACGGAGGCGGGCCTCGCCGGGCTGCCCGGCATCGGCCCGTATACCGCCGCCGCGATCGCCGCCATCGCCTTCGGCGCCAGGGCGACGGTGGTGGACGGCAATGTCGAGCGCGTGGTGGCGCGCCTCTTCGCGCTCCAGACGCCGCTGCCGGATGCGAAGCCGGAACTGCGCCGATTGGCCGCAACCCTGGTGCCGGAGAGGCGGGCGGGCGATTTCGCGCAAGGGCTGATGGATCTCGGCGCCACCATCTGCGTGCCGGCCAATCCGAAATGCATCCTGTGCCCGCTCACGGCCGAATGCCGCGCCCGCGCCGCCGGCATCGCCGGTGAGCTGCCGCGGCGCAAGCCGAAGAAGGCGAGGCCGCTCCGCCGCGGTGTCGCCTTCTGGCTCACGCGCGACGACGGCGCCGTGCTGCTGCGCCGCCGGGCACCGAGCGGCCTGCTCGGCGGCATGATCGAGGTGCCGTCGACCGAATGGCGCGAAGCCGGCTGGACGCTCGGCGAGGCGGCGCGGCTCGCGCCGGCCGAGGCATCCTGGAAGCTGCTGCCGGGTCTGGTCGAGCACGGCTTCACGCATTTCCAGATCGAGTTGCAGATCGCGGCCGCCCGCATCGCCGGCGACGGGCCGGACGGGATCTGGTGCGCGCCGGACAGGCTGCACACGCAGGCGCTGCCCACCTTGATGAAGAAAGTCTGCCGCCACGCGCTCGACGGCGGTCAATAACAGGCGAAGGAGGAAACCGTGAACGACATGAAGGGACGCACCGTGTTCATCGCCGGCGCCAGCCGCGGCATCGGCGCGGCGATCGCCTGCGGCATGGCGGCGGCCGGCGCCAATGTGGCGATCGCCGCCAAGTCGGACGAGCCGCATCCGAAGCTGCCCGGCACCATCCACAGCGTCGCGGCGGAATGCGAACAGCTGGGCGCGCGCGCCCTGCCAGTCCGCATGGATCTGCGCGATGTCGAAGGCATCCGCGCCGCCGTGGATCAGGCGGCGCAGAGATTCGGCGGCATCGACGTCCTGATCGCCAATGCCTCGGTGCAGACCTTCACCACGACGGCCGACACCACCGAGAAGCAGTGGGACATGCTGTTCGACATCAACGTGAAGGGCACGTTCTTCACCGGCCAGGCCTGCCTGCCCCATCTCGCGAAATCGGCCAACCCGCAGATCCTGGTGATCGCCTCGGCGATGAACGCGGATCCGCGCTGGTATGCCGAGCGGCTGCCGCGCACCATGTCGAAATACGGCATGTCGATGCTGGTGACCGGCTGGGCGGAGGAGTTCAAGCCGCAGGGCATCTCGGTCAACGCGCTCTGGCCGCGTCACGCCATCGCGACCGACGCCATCCTGTTCCGCAAGCCGGAGATGTACGAGACCTGCCGCAAGCCGGAGATCATGGCCGATGCCGCGCGTTGGATTGTGACCCGTCCGCGCGGACAGGTCACCGGCCGCTTCTTCTTCGACGACGAGGCGCTCGCCGAGGCCGGCCTGACGGCGCCGCAGATCGACGCCTACTGGAAGACGCCGGGCAAGAAGTCGGGGCTCTCCAGCTTCATCGATTTCGACCAGCGGCCTTTCGCGTAAGGCTGGCACCCGTGGCCGGTCAGTGATATCATGATGATATCAAAGAGGATGCCATGGGCCAGGTCATCATCCGCAAGCTGGAAGACGAGGTAATCGAAGCCTATCGCCAGCGGGCGAAGGCAAAAAAGCGCTCGCTTGAAGAAGAGCTGCGGGAGCAGCTCCGGCGCGGCGTGCGCCCGGATCGCGAGAAGATCTTTGCCGAGATAGATCGCATCCGCCGTATGCATGGGCCGAAGAAGAAGCCGCCTGGAAAGCCGCCGCTCGGCGTCGATCTGATCCGAGAGGATCGCGACAGCCGGTGACCGTCATCGACGCCAGCATCGCGTTCAAGTTCGTATTCGCGGAGGACGGCGCCGAGAAGGCGAGGGATCTCCATCGCGCGTCGGCCGAGATCATTGCGCCTGATCTCGTGCTTGCCGAAGTGGGGAATGCGCTTTGGAAGCAGCATCGTCGCGGCTGGGTCACAGGCGAGGAGTTGGCACTCTTGGTGCGCCAGTTGCCGATGTTGTTCTCCGAGCTGACGCCGCTGCCGGAGCTGTTCGAGACTGCCGCTTCGATCAGCTGCGCGCTCGATCACCCGATCTACGATTGCTTCTACCTCGCGCTTGCCGAACAACGTTCGGACCTGCTGGTCACAGCAGACAAGCGCCTTCTCGCGAAGGCAGCGAAGTCGCCCTGGGCCGAACATGTGGTCGATTTCGCAACCACGTAGTCCGCTTAGAACCCGATATGGCTGCCGCCATCGATCGAGAGGTGCTGGCCGGTGACGTAGCTGGCGGCGTCGGAGAACAGGAACACCACGGCCGGCGCCACTTCCTCCGGCGAGGTGAAGCGACCCATCGGGATCTGCGCCATGTAGCGGTCGCGGAATTTGGGCCCGCGGATCGTCTCGGTCATCGGCGTCTCGACCAGGCCGAAGCAGACCGAGTTGACGTTGATGCCCTGCGGGCCCCATTCGCGCGCCGCGCTCATGGTGATGCCGAGCACGCCGGACTTCGCCGCGCCGTAGTTGATCTGGCCGACCGTGCCGCGCCTTCCGGCGATGGACGATACGTTGACGATGCGCGCCGCCGACTTGTCGCCGGCCTCACGGCGCTCCAGCATGTGGCGGCCTACCGCCTGCAGGCACAGGAACACGCCGGTCAGGTTGACGTCGATCACCGACTGCCAGGTCTCGACCGGCATCTTGGCGATCATCGCCGCACGCACGATGCCGGCATTGTTGAGCAGGCCGTGGATGGCGCCGCGCTTCTGCACCGACTGCGCCACCATGTCCTGCACGAATTTCGGCTCCGCGACCGAACCGGCGAAGGTGGTGACATTGGCCTGTCCGGCTTCGCTCTTCAGGCTCTCGAGCCCGTCTTCCTTCAGGTCGACCGCGACGACATGGGCGCCGAGCTCCACGCATTGCTTGGCGACCGCGCGGCCGATGCCCTGCGCCGCGCCGGTGACGATGATGCTGCGCCCGTCGAGCGCCATTGGGTTCTTCATGGTTTTCCTCCCCTAGCCGCGAGAACGCGCGGCCTGCACGCCGCCGATACTAGTGCAATTCGGCGCGGATCTTCTGCCTGAGCAGATCGATCGGCACGAGCCTGCCCTCGACCTCGAAATGCCAGAACGCCCAGCCGTTGCAGGCCGGCGCGCCCTGCACATGGGCGCCGATCTGGTGGATCGAGCCGGTGGCCTCGCGCGCCACCAGGCTGCCATCGGCGCGCACCTTGGCGACATGGCGGCGGCTCGGGTCGAACAGCAACTGGCCCGGCTGCAAGAGGCCGCGCTCCACCACCCAGCCGAACGGGATGCGCGGCTCCGCGCGCTTGCCCTTCGACACTTCGAGATCCTCAGGTCCGAGCGGCACCACCTTCGCGATCCGCTGCTCCGCCAGTCGCACGTAGGCTTCCTCCCGTTCGATGCCGATGAACTTCCGGCCGAGTTTCTTTGCCACCGCGCCGGTGGTGCCGCTGCCGAAGAAAGGGTCGAGCACGAGGTCGCCCGGCCTCGACGAGGCCAGCAGCACGCGATGCAGCAGCGCCTCCGGCTTCTGCGTCGCATGCGCCTTGCGGCCGTCATCGTCCTTCAGGCGCTCGCCCCCGGTGCAGAGCGGGATCAGCCAGTCGGAGCGCATCTGCAGGTCGTCGTTCAGCGCCTTCATGGCTTCGTAGTTGAAGGTGTAGCGCTTCTGATCCTTGCTCTTCGAGCACCAGAGCATGGTCTCGTGCGCGTTGGTGAAGCGCTTGCCGCGGAAGTTCGGCATCGGGTTGGTCTTGCGCCAGACCACCTCGTTCAGCACCCAGAAGCCGAGATCCTGCAGGATGGCGCCGACGCGGTGGATGTTGTGATAGCTGCCGATCACCCAGAGCGTGCCGTCATCCTTCAAGAGGCGGCGCGCCGCGGCAAGCCAGTCGCGGGTGAAGCGGTCATAGGTCGCGAAATCGGCGAACTGGTCCCAATGGTCGTCGACCGCGTCGACGACACTCTCGTCCGGCCGCTTCAGCTCGCCGCCGAGCTGCAGGTTGTAGGGCGGATCGGCGAATACGAGATCCACGGTGCGCGGCGGCAGCGTCGACATCAGCTCGACGGTGTCCCCCAGCAGCACCGCGTTCTCCGGCATGGAGGCCCCCGCGCGCATGCCGGGCAATCTGAGTCAGCCCGGACTCGCCGTCAATAGCTTTTTGGAATCAATGACTTGCGGGACTCCTTTTGTTCCCGTCCGACCGCTAGAAGTGGCGGCTGCTAGATGCACAGGCGCAAGATATTGTTCGCGTCCAACCCCGGGAGAGAACGCCCATGATCCATGTCCTCGCCACCATCACGCTCGCGCCGGGCACGCGCGAGAAGTTCCTGGCCGAGTTCCGCAAGAACATGCCGAACGTCCATGCCGAGCAGGGCTGCGTCGAATACGCGCCCGCGATCGACACGCCGACCGACCTGCCGGCGCAGTCGAAGATCGGCGCCGACACCGTGATCATCATCGAGAAATGGGCCAGCCTCGACGCGCTGAAGGCGCATATGAAGGCGCCGCACATGGCCGCCTACAGCGCCCAGGTGAAGGACTATGTCCGCGGCCGCGACATCAAGATCCTGAGCCCGGCCTAGTTCCGGCTGCGCGGAACCTCCGGCAAGGGAGCGCGTTTCCGAACGCGCTCCCTTTGCTGTCGCCGAGGTCCGCTTGCAGGCAAATCTGTCAGACGCGCCGCTCCGCCGGTCCGGCGAAGACGGTGTGTTCTCGGCGGAAGAATGGGACAACGCGCGCGATCTTATCGCGATGGCACGCAGCATCGAGGCGACGGCGCCGGGATTCGTGCCCGATCTGCACGTCCATCTCGCCCATCTTCTGGCTCCGCTCGGCACGACGGCCGTCACGCCGATGGAATGGGAATGGCGCCTCGATGCGGCGGCCATACAGCTGCGCCGTGCCTGGCTGGAGGCGGTTCATCGAACCAGCGACCTGACGCAGAAATCGCCCCCCGATACGCTCCGGCTGCGGACGCCGGCAGGGACGCTGGTCGACTACGGCTACGAACGCGACCTGCAGCCGAAAGCCCTCGAACGTCGCGTCGCCGCCGCCGCGCCGGTTGCGGAGGCCTGGTGCGCCGATCATGTGCTGTTGTCGAGCGGGCAGGCGACATTGACCGCCCTGCTGCTCGTCTTCGCGCAGCAGTCGCGGCCACGCGTTGCGCATCTGGGCGGCTATTTCGAGACCTGTGAGCTTCTGCGCCTGCTCGACGGCCGTCTCTGCGACTATCGCCGTCTCCCCTGGCCGCCGGAGCCCGACGAAGCGGACGCCGACGTCCTGCTGGTCGAGCCCGTCTTCTGCGACCGCGGACTGCATGTGATCGACCTCGCCGCATTGACCGCCTGGCTGCGATCGAAGCCACGCCCGCCCCGGGCCATCCTGATCGACAGCACGCTGGCCGGCTCGGCACTGCCGGTTGCCGATCTTTTGCGCGACCTGCTCGCGACCGGCGGCCCGACCGTCATCGTCATGCGCTCCGGACTGAAGATGGATCAGGCCGGGCTCGAGCTCGCCAATGTCGGCATCGTGTCCATCTATGCGCCCCGTCGCGGGCTGAGGACGGAATGCGATCTGGGCGAGCGCATTCGCCGCCTGCGCACCCTGATCGGCGGCGGGCTGACGCTCGACGAGATGAGCGCGCTCGAGGCACCCTGGTTTCTCGATGCCAGTTATTTCGACCGCTATTGCAGAGGCGTGTTCGCCAGCAACGCGGCATTGGCGGCGGGGATGCCGCCGCGCTCGCCGCGCTTCGCGCTGATCAGCCATCCGCACCGCGCCGCGACGCGCCAGCGCTGGGCGGAGGCGCCGTTCGTCACCTTCCATCTGGCGCGCCCGACCCTGGATGCCTATCGCGCGCTGGAAGCCCAGATCGCCGCACGGGCCGCGGCGGGCGGATTGCGCTTCCGCCGCGGCGGCAGCTTCGGCTTCCGCGGCCACCGCTACGAAGTGGTGGTCCCGGAAGCGGGCCAGGGCGCGCCCTTCCTGCGGGTCGCCATGGGTGCGCGCGGCGGCGAGACGCGGCGCGGCGTCATTCGCCTCATGCGCGACATCGCGCTCACGACCGCGGAATGAAACAGCAAGAAGCGGGCAGCACGTAGCGGCGGCATCGGGTGGATTGCCGGTGACCTCGCAACGGAGCCACCGACATGCTGCCCGCCACCTTCCGCCCCATCTTCGCCGCCGCCTGCGGCGCCCATGCCGCCGACCAGCTCGCCCTTGCCGCGCTGCCGCTGACCGCGGCGCTGGTGCTGGGCGCGGGGCCCGGCACGGTTGGTCTGCTCGTCGCCATGCAGGCGGGCGCCTGGCTGGTCGTGTCGCTGCCGGCCGGCGTGTGGATCGATCGCTTCACGCGGCGCGGCATGCTGGCCGGATCGCAGGCGATCTCCGCCGCGGCGCTGCTGCTCGCCACCCTGGCGGCTTCGTTCGGCGTCGCACCCCTGCTCGGTCCGGCCGCCTTCCTCGCCGCCGCCGGCACCGTGCTGTTCGTGCTGACCGCGACCTCGGCCATGCCGGATCTGGTGGGGCCGGCGGATCTGCCGGCGGCGAATGCCCGGGTCGAGCTCGCCCGTGCCGTGATGACCTTGGCCGCGCCGATCGCGGTCGGCTGGTTGGCGGCGGGCGCCACGCCGACGCTCGGCTATGCCCTGGCCGCGCTTGCGGCCATGGCCGGCGCCATTGCCGCCCTGCGCCTGCCGCGTGGCGCACCGGTCGCCGCCGCGGCGCGGCCGCCG
>QOZS01000061.1 GCA_003576705.1 Desertibaculum subflavum | reverse complement strand
GCCGGCGCCGGCCCGGCAGCCGGCGCCACGGCGACCGGCGCTGCCGGCTTGCGGCGCGGCGGCGCGGGCGGCGTTTCGAAGCGCACCGGCGGGGCTTCATCCGGTGGTGGCAGATCAATCGACACGGGTGCGGACACAACCTCCGCGGGCGCGGCCAGCGGTGGCTGCGGAAGCGGCGGGTCGGAAACCGCCGCCTCCGCCATCGCCGGTCCGGGCATCGGGGCCGCGGGCTGCTCGATCACCAACTCGATGGTCCATGGCTCGGGCTGCGGGCGCGGCCCCTGCCGCGCCAGCAGAACGACGGCGAGCGCAGCCACGGCATGCAGCGCGAGCGAGCAGGCCAAGCCGGCTGCCTCGCGTGCCTGCCGGCGTGCGCGAGCCAGCAGCATGCCTGCTTCCGGCAGATCCATGGCAGCTGTCGTCACCAGCGAACCTCGATACCGACATAAACGGCGTGACCGTCGCCCGGGTTGTAGAGCGAGTCCGTCGCCAGAGCGACCGGGCGCGCCGCCGTGTTCGACACATAGGTCTTGTCCAGCAGGTTGCGGGCATCGACGAAGAAGCTGAGTCCCGCTTCCGGATAGTCGAAGCCGACCTTCAGGCCGAGCAGGGCGTAGGGCCGCGTCTTCAGGTCCCGCGTATTGGCATTGTCGACGAAATAGCCGCGCGGCACCCACTCGACATTCGGCGCGACGTAGAAACCGAGCGGGTGGCTGTAGCGCAGCTCGCCGCGAAGCAAGTGCCGCGGGGCGCCGGGCAGCTCGTTGTCGCCGAAACTGGGATCGTTGTCGAAGCGGAAGTCGCCGAGCGTATAGGCGATGCGCGTCGAGAGCCGGTCGCGCGCCTCGCTCTGGACGAACAGGCCGCGCAACAGGTCGACCGTGACGCCCGCTTCGATGCCCTGGTGGATCGTCTTGTCAGCGTTGACGGCGAAGCCGCCGGCGCCGCTGCCCGCCACGACGAAGAGCTGCAGCTCGTCTTTCACCCAGGCGCGGTAGGCGGTCAGGTCGAAAGCGATGCGGCCGCCGAGCAACTCGCCGCGGGTGCCGATCTCCGCCGTCCAGGCTTTCTGCGCATCCAGATCGGCGAAGCCCGGCGTCGCGCTCGGGTTCAGCTCGCCGAAGGTCGGCGGCTCGGTCGATCGGTTGAGATTGGCGAATACCTGCAGTGCCGGTTCCGGCTCCCACAGCACGCCGATCTTCGGATTGACCGAGGTGAAGTTCTTGCGTCCGCTGTCGTCGCCGTTGGAAAGGAAGTTGTCGTCGAGCTCGCGCCGGGCCTGGTTGACCTGGGCGCCGCCGACCAGCGCCAGGTCCGGCAGCACCCAGAGGCGGCCTTCGCCATATCCGGTCAGGTTCCACGACATCTCGTCGACATCGTTCTGCAGCGCGCCACGATGGCCGCCGACATTGGCGAACTGCCGGCCGCGATTGACGCCGTAGGCGAGGTTGCTGCCGACCACGAAGCCCGCGCGCAGGCCGGCGACGCGGCCTTCGCCGGTCAAACGGCTGGTGACGCCGTAATCCTGGGTCTGCTGGTCGATCACCGCGAAGGTCAGCGGATGGAACAGGTTCTTGTCCTTGAAATAGGCGCTGAGCGTCGCCTCGTGATCGCCGACGAGGAACATCGTGCGGTTGGCGAGCCGGATGGAGGTCTGGTCGCGCTTGGTGTCGAGGCTGTAATTGGCCGCGGGCGTGAAAGTCGGCGCCGAATAGGCGAGGCTGCGGGTCAGCGCGCCTGGGATGCGCTGGTCGATGTTGTTGTAGCCGAGGAAGAATCGGGTCTCGACCGTCTCGTTCGGCCGGAAGCCGACATTGCCGTTGAGCCGCGCATAGGTGCCGTTCGAGTGATCGCGGAAGCCTTCGGTGTGGGTGAAGGTAGGGGACGCCCACATATCCCACGGGCCGACCACATGCGACGCGGCGAGCTGCGCGACCTGGGTGTCGAAGCTGCCGACCTGGCCGCGGGCGAGCAGCTTCGGCGCGTCGCGGCCGGTCGGGGAGACGAAGTTGAGCACGCCGCCCAAGGTCGCAGCGCCGTATTGCAGGCCGTTGGCGCCCTTGTAGACCTCGACATAGCGGGTCGACAGCGGATCGATCTCCTGCGTGTCGCCGAACGGGTCGGTGCGGTTGTTGAGCACGCCGTCGATCAGGATCAGCGCGCCGCGCAGGTGGTTGTTGTGCGACAGGCCGGAGCCGCGGATCGACAGCCGCGAATCCTGCTGGCCGTACTTCGACTGCACGAAGACGCCGGGCACGAAATCGAGCGCGTCCTTGATCGTCGTCGCCTTGCTGTCGCGGAACTCGCTGTCCGGCACCAGATCGACGCCGCCCGGAATCCGTTCGATCAGGCGCTTCGCTTCCGCCGGGTTCGGCACGGTGAGCGATTCCTTCACCGGCGTGGCGGTGACTTTCAGGGCATCGGTGCGGGCTTCGTTCTGGGCGAGTGCCGGCGCGGCGGCGGCAAGCGCGAGCGCGGCGGCGCCGCGCACGACAAATGATGTGCGGTTCACGTGGAATATCCCCCGGTTGGCCATCTGGGTGGCCGGTCGATGTCAGTGCTGATGCGTGGCGGGCGCGGCGCGCAGGCGCACGAATGGCGCCGGTGCTTTGAGGTCGCCCCATTTCTGGCCTTCGGCCGGGATCTCGACCCAGCGGCTCTCGCCTCGCTCGCATTGCTGCACGGTGGCGAACCAGAGCGTCGCGCCGGCCGGGCCGGCGGGCAGCTTCAGGCTCAGCCCGAACTCGTCGAAATGCTCGTTCGGCAGCGGGCCGCCGCGCCAAGTGACCGTATCGACCGTCTCGGTGATGGTCGTGCCGTGACCGCCGGGCACCGGCAGATCGACCGGCCGCTTGGTCAAGGTGATGGCCCAGCCGGGCTTGGCCTGCGGCTTCACCGCCAGCGTGCCGGGCGGCAAGGTTATGGTGACGGCGATGGTGGCAGATCCGGCACAGCCATGCGGGATGCGGAAGGCCGTGCGGAAATAGCCGCCGGCCGGCCCTTCATTCGGTTCGGCAACGATATGGGCTTGGCCGACCGCCGGAGCGGTCAGCGCGGCGGTGAGCGCCGCGATACGGATGATGGGGGTCATGGTGTTTCCGTGACGCAGGAACGGCGGATGCACGGGCCATCAGGCCCGTGCGGCGAGCGTTCGGTCAGACGGAAGCGGGCGGTGCGCGGGGATGTGAGGGCGGATAGCGCGGGCTGGCCGGCGAGGCGGCCGGCTCGATCCGCGGCGGCAACTCGATCGTCGTAAGCGCGACGCCGATCTCGGGCTGCGCCGGCGGCGGCAGAGCGGACGCGGGCGCGCCGATCGGGCAGCCGGGACAAGCCGGCGGCAGCTTGCCGGTCTGATCCACCGGCTCGAACGAGCCGTCATCGGCGATGCGGACCTGCTTCGGCCCTTCGGCAGTGCAGATGACGAGGATTCCGGGCACGGCCTGCGCCGCCATCGCCGCCGCATGGGCGAGCGGCATGATGGCCTGAAGGAACAGCGCAAGCAGGGCCAGCAGCGTCGCGCCGCCCTTTCCAGGCCGAATGCTCCCCATCCTCCGCATGCGAACGATTCCTAGAACGGTTCGCGTCATCCGACAATGCGGCGCCCCGCCGCGTCAGCTGCGGCCGTCGGCGCGGAGCTCGTAGAACAAGGTGGCGATGTTGCGGTTCTTCGGGTTCTCGAAGCTGCGGATATGGCGCATGCCGATGCGCTCCGCCACCAGGCGCGAGCCGTGATGGTTCCACGGCATGTTGGCGTGCAGCGCCGGCAGGCCGAGATTGGCGAAGGCGAAGTCGCGTACCGCCGCCGCCGCCTCGACCGCCAGGCCCTGCCCCCAGAGCGGGCGTGCGATGATCCAGCCGATATCGTTGACCGGCTCGCCGTCCATCTCGGTCGCCACCACGCCGCAATCGCCGACCACCGCCCCCCTCGCCTTCGACAGCAGGGCGAAGCGGCCGAAGCCGCGCTCCGCATAGCGGGTGAGCGACCGCTCGATCCAGGCCCGGCTGTCCGCCCGCGTGAAGGGCGCGGGCCAGAACGCCATGGTGCGCCGGTCGCCCTGGATCGCGTGCAGCGCAGCCACGTCGTCCAGGGTCCAACGGCGGACCAGAAGGCGTGGCGTTTCGATCAGCACGTTAACCCTCCCCCTAAACGCGCCGGTAACCTCGGTTGACGGATAATCACGCCCATGAGCATCGAATCCGTCACCACCGGCAGCGTCCTCGGCAAAGCCGTCGAGGGCATCAGCCGCGCCACCGAGAAGCTGAACGAGGCAGCCCAGAGCATCGCCGAGGGCAATCTCGACCCGGCCGATTTCGTCAAGATGATCCAAGCGGAAACCGCGGCCGGCGCCAATGTCGCCGTCGCCCGCACCGCGGACGAAACCTTCAAGCGCCTGCTCGACATCAAGGTCTGACGGCGAGCCAGCCGTCGCGCGTCTCCTGCGCGGAGACAAAAAGGGCCCGCTCTCGCGGGCCCTTTCGCGTTGGCGCGACCGCGGTCAGCCGACGATCTCGAGCCCGCTGAAGAAGAAGGCAATCTCGTCCTTCGCCGTCTCCGGCGCGTCCGAGCCGTGCACGGAGTTCGCTTCGATGCTCTCGGCGAAATCCTTGCGGATGGTCCCGGCGGCGGCATTGGCCGGGTTGGTGGCGCCCATGATCTCGCGGTTCCGGGCGACGGCGCCCTCGCCTTCCAGCACCTGCGCCACCACCGGGCCGGACACCATGAAGGCGCAGAGATCGTTGAAGAACGGCCGCGCCTTGTGCACGGCGTAGAACGCCTCGGCCTGGGCGCGGGACAGCTGCAGGCGCTTCTGGGCGACGATGCGCAGCCCCGCCTTCTCGAACCGTTCGTTGATGGCGCCGGTCAAGTTGCGGCGGGTCGCGTCCGGCTTGATGATCGACAGCGTGCGTTCAATGGCCATGGCGGGCCGGCTCCTTATGGTGCATTGCGGCAGGGGAAGCCGGGGCCTTATAGCCATGCGCCGGCGCGCGTCAAGCCGCAGCGATGGACGGACGGAAGCGGGTCGCCGTAAAAGATGCGAAGAGCGCCACGGAGCGCGAAGGCCTAATTCTCGGCTTCCTCGGCGGTTCGTTAAGCCGCCCGCACCGTCTGCACGAACTTCGCCACCTCGCCGCGCAGCGCCTGCGACTGGCGGGTCAGTTCGGCCGCGGCGGTAAGCACCTTGTTGGCCGCCTCGCCCGTCTGCCGGGTCACCTGGGTGACCGACTGAATATCGGCCGAGACGCGTTGCGTACCGGTCGATGCCTGCTGCACGTTGCGGGCGATCTCCTGCGTCGCCGAGCCCTGCTCCTCGACCGTGCCAGCGATCGTGCCGGCAATGTCGCGCATGCGGCCGATCGTGGCCCCAATGGCCCGGATCGCCTCGGCGGAGGACTGGGTCGTCGACTGGATGCCGCCGATCTGATCGCTGATCTCCTGTGTCGCCTTGGCGGTCTGATTGGCCAGGTTCTTCACCTCGCTCGCCACTACGGCGAAGCCCTTGCCGGCCTCGCCGGCGCGAGCCGCCTCGATCGTCGCATTGAGCGCGAGCAGATTGGTCTGGCTGGCGATAGAGGTAATCAGCTGCACGATCGCACCGATCTTTTCCGCGGCCTGGACAAGCTGGTTCACTTGCGTGTTGCTCGCCTCGACCTGCTGCACCGCTTCGCCAGAAATCTGCGTCGAGCTACCCACCTGGCGGCTGATCTCCTGCACCGAGGCCGTGAGCTCCTCGGTCGCCGACGCCACCGTCTGTACGTTGGCGGAGGCCTCTTCGGAGGCGGCGGCGACCGCCTTGACACGCTGGTCTGTGGTGCCGGCCGCGCCCACCATCTGCTCGGCCAGGCCCTTCATCTCGTCGGCCGCGCGGGCAACGGAATGCACGACCTCGCCGACTGCGCGCTCGAAGCCGTCCGCCAGGGTGGCGAGTTCCTGCTTCCGCTTCGACTCGGCAGCGGCGGCGGCGCGCAGTTCGGCGCGCCGCGCCTCGGCCTCGGCCTCGGTCTGCTCCCGCCGGCGCCGATCATCGGCTTCGCGAGCCGCCTTGGCGGCCGCCTGCTCCTGCCGCTCGCGGTCACGGCGTTCGACGTCCGCGTAGGCGCGCGCCTCTTCGGCGCGGGCAAACTCGGCCTCCTGCGCGCGCCGCGCGGCCTCCGCCTCGCCCAGTGCCGTTTCGGCGCGGGTCACCGCATCCGCCGAGGTCACGAACATGCGTTCGAGCGTCACGCAGAGCCAGACCAGCGTGCCACATTCAGCCACGACGATGACCGCGTGCAGAACGACACGGGGAAAACTGGCCCCATCCGGAAACACAGCAGCCGGCAGCAGGAAGTTGAGACTCAGATGGTGTACGGTAGTGACCGCCGCGGCGGCGACGATGACGCGCCAGTCGCAGAAGATCGCCAGTACCGCGAAGGACGCGAAATAGTACACGTGCAGATCGATCTGCCAGGGGCCGGCGGCGCGCAGCACGAATGCCGACACCATGCCCACCAAGACGACGCCGATCAGCAGCCGCGTCGCCACGCTGGCGCCGCCACGAAGCCAGGAGAAGGTGACAGCCGCTGCCGCCAGGCCGGCGGTGAGCTCGACGCCGAGGCCCATGGTGCCGTTGAGCCAGCCAATCGCCAGCAGAATGCCGACATGCGCCCACAGCGCGATCACCATCCAGCGGACTGCGGTCAGACGAAGCGAATGCAGTGTCGTCGTCATCCTTGCTCTCAGATCTCGCCCGGGGCAATCCGTGCGCAGGCTTGCAGGAATTTCGGATCAACCACCAGCCAAGCACCGGCGCGGTAGAGGCCGGCAGCATCGGCATCCGGCGCGGTCGCCACGATCCACCAGCCGGAGAGCCCCCCGGCCCGCGCAATCCGCCCGCCGACGGCGTCGGCGATAGTCGCGGCGGCCGGAAGATCGGCCGCGGCGGGTGACCAAAAGGCGACCGAGCCCGTGCCGGGCTTCGGGCCCGCGGCTTCCGCGAGCAGTACCACGAAGGTCGTCGCGGCGACCGCCGACGCGGGCAGCCAGCAGGGCACGATCGCCGCCGCTTTCCGCCACATCAGGCCGCGCGCACGGTCTGCACGAACTTCGCGACTTCGGAGCGCAGCGTATCGGCCTGGCTGGTCAGGTCGCTCGCGGCGGTCAGCACCATGTCGGCGGCTTGGCCGGTTTCGCGCGTCACCTGGGTGACGGATTGGATGTCGGACGACACCTGCTGGGTGCCGACCGAAGCCTGCTGCACGTTGCGGGCGATCTCCTGGGTCGAGGCGCCCTGCTCCTCCACCGCGCTGGCGATCGACGTCGCGATCTCGCTGACCCGCGCGATGGTCTGGCCGATCTCCCGGATGGCGCCGACGGAGACCTGCGTCGTCGACTGGATGGCGCCGATCTGCTCGGCGATATCTTGCGTCGCCTTGGCTGTCTGGTTCGCCAGATTCTTGACCTCCGCCGCCACCACGGCGAAGCCCTTGCCGGCTTCGCCCGCGCGGGCGGCCTCAATCGTCGCGTTGAGCGCCAGCAGATTGGTCTGGCTCGCGATCGAGGTGATCATCGCCACGATGGTGCCGATCTTGTCGGCCGCGGTGGCGAGCTGCTCGACCTGCGCGTTGGTGCGATCGACCTGGCTGACCGCCTCGCCCGCGATCGAGGTCGAGGTCTGCACCTGGCGGCTGATCTCCTGCACCGACGCGGCCAGCTCCTCGGTCGCGGCGGCGACGGTCGACACATTGGCGGATGCCTGCTCCGAAGCGGCCGCGACGCTGGCGGCGCGCTGATCGGTTGCGCCGACGGCGCCGACCATCTGCTCGGCCAGCTGCTTCATCTGACCGGCTGCCTGGGCGACGGTCTGCACCACATCGCCGACCGCCCGCTCGAAGCCGTCGGCGAGGCGCGCCATCTCGGCCTTGCGCTCGGCTTCGGCCTTCTCGCGGCTCGCCGCCTCGGCGTTGCGACGCTCCTCGTCGGCCGCCTTCAAGCGCGTCTCCGCCTCGCGCACGCGCCGCTCAGCCTCGCGCTTGCCGTCCTCGGCCAGCCGCTCGCGCTCGACCTGGTCGGCGCGCTCGCGCTCGGCCTGCTCGGCCCGCATCGCCTCTTCGCGGCCGCGGTTCTCTTCCGCTTCCTGCTGCAGCCGCGCATTCTCGATACCGGCGTCCTTGAAGACCTGCACGGCTTCCGCCATGCGGCCGATCTCGTCGCCGCGCGCCTGGAACGGCACTTCGACCTCGAACTCGCCATGGGCCAGCCGGCCCATCGCGCCGCGCAGTGCCGTCAGAGGACGCGTCACGCCGCGGGCAATGAACACTGTCATGAGGGCCACGACAGCCACGATCGCGGCACCGATGATGCCGAAGCTCTTCTGTGCCTGCGCCACGTCGGCGCCGATCGTCTCGACCGTCGTCGTCCGCTGCGCCGATAGCGAGTTGCTGAGGCCGCGGAACAGATAGACCAGGTCCTCGAACGCCTTGTCGGCCGAGGTCATGAAGGTTACCACGCTCGCCGCATCGCCTTCCGCCATCTCGGCCGCCAGCTTGGCGCGCTTGAGATAGGTCGCGATACCCGCCTTCAGCTTCTCGTCGACGCCGCCTTCGAGGGCGCCCGCCGCTGCCATGCGCTGCACCGCATCGGCGGAGCGCTTGGTCGCCAGGTTGATTTCCGACAGCGCTTCGCTGGCAACGATCTGAATCTCGGCATTCTCCGGATCCGCCATGGCGAGCGAGGCCAGGCGATAGACCCGGGTATGCAGCATCAGCAATTCCTGGGTCAGGCCGCTGGCGATGGTGGCCGGCTCGATCACGCCGTGATCGAGCCGCGTCACCACCTTCTCGTTCTCCCCGAGCAGAAGAAACGCGTACAGGCAGATGCCGACCAGCGCGACCAGGCCAAGCGCCGCCGGCGCGGCAATCTTCCAGGCGAGCGGCAACGCAAAGGAGCGCCCCAGGGCGAAGACCCGATTCATCACACCTCCGAAAACTCAACCATCGCCCTGGGGATCTCGATTGCAGCCGACTACGACTTGTAGATGCCGGCGCAGACCGCCGTATCGTCGAGCCGCTCGCAGTACATCGACTTCGGCTCGATCTTCTTCGTGGTCGGGTTGGTGAACTTGTAGTCCTGCCAGAACGTGCCCTTGCTCTTGGCCAGCTCCATGCGTTGCTTCACATAGGGCACGCCATCCACGTCGGTGGCTTCGGAGAAGTCCTTGCCGACCATCTTGGAATTGGCGCCGTGCGCCAGGCACTTGCCGGTCAGGTCGTAGACCACCGGATAGAGGTCGCGATCGACCCAGGGGCCGGTCTTGCCCTTGCTGATCTCCGAATAGACCCCGTCCTTGCCCTTCGCCTTGATCTCGGCGATCACCTTCTTCACCAGCGCTTCGGCCTCGGGTGCCGTGGCCTTGTCGCCCGCCGCCAGGGCCGATCCAACTGCCAGCGCCATCACGCCGCCCAGCACCGCGCCGATATATTTGCTCCGCACCATCATTCGCCTCCGTTTTGAGCATTGGGCATGCGCGCACGCCCCGTTGCGGCAACAGAGTGACGAAATCGGCTTGCGTTTCAGTTAATCGCGATACAATTGGCAACGTTACCGTATGGGGAATCTACAGTCGTCCATTCCGCCTCTGGTTGCGACGACCTCCGCCGGCCTCACAGTCGGGTCAGCGCCACGAGATCAGCCCACAAAACCAGCGCCCACACGGCGAGCAGGGCGAGCACAGCGGTTGCCGGACGGTAACCCCAGCCTCGGCTGTAAGGCCACCAGGGACCGACAAAGATCAGCGTCGCCATGAAGGCGACGAAGACGAGGAACGCCAGCATAGGATAACGGGCCTACGCCGAGGTCATCGAATGACCAATTGGTTGTCGACCCAGGTCGCGCCGCCCTCCCAGGCATTTTCCACCGCCGCATCATATTCGGACCGGCTCTGCACGGTGCCGGTAAGAGTGGCGATACCAAGCTCTACTTCCACATTCACATCTGCCGCGTCCACGAACGGGCTCCACCAGAGCTCGGTGTCGATCTCCTCCTCGATCGAGGCATCGCTTCGCGCCGACCTATAGGGTCGATAGTCGTACCAGTCGCGGTCATAGGGATAGGGGTCGTCGAGATAGGGCTCGAAAGTGAGCGGGGCCCGCCTGTCGCGGACATTCAGATAGTTCTCGACATCGACGACGCCGGCAACCCGCGAGGCAACATCCTCGGCGGTCGCCTTCTCGAAGAAGTTGTCGACGGTGCCGTAGAGATTGATGACGCCACCTTCCGATATGACGACGATTTCCTTCCGCTCGAGATAGGGATCGCGCGCAAGCGCGTCTTCGACCCGTTCCGAGAGCACTTTGGTCTCCACGGCCGCGACCGGCCGGACACGGATGCGGTTGACCACGCTCGTGACACCGACGGTGTTGCGCACATCCCTGGCGGCGGCCCTTTTGGCGACGAGGCTGCCGACGTCGCCACGCAGGGTCGCCACCCCGCCCTCGACCTCGACGCTGACGTCGTAGAGCTGCACCCGCGGATCGTAGAGCAAGGCATCGTGCGCGGCGGCCAGGATCTCCTTGTCGGAACGATCGTTGTATTTCGGCCCGCGCAGACCGGGATCGCGCGCCCAGCTCCGCACTTCCAGCGCCTCGGCCTCGACGCTCTCCACGCCCAGGACCCAGGCATTGGTGACGGCACGCGTCTTCTCTGCCGCGCTGCCGACCACACCGTCCAGGAACACCCGACCGTCCTCGACGTCGACGGTGATCAAGGCGTCGTCGATATAGACATCCGCCCGATTGCGGCCGCGGATGTCTTCCTCGATCTCACCGTCGGCGCGCTCCTGCCTGTACGTCACCTGAATGTCGTTCCGGATCGACGTGACGCCGACGACGCCGGCCACCGTCCGCTCGGCGAGGCGCCGCTCGGCCCAGGAATGCACCTCGCCCTGCAACCGAACCTGCCCGGCATCGAGGACGCTGACATCGAAATCCCGGGCTTCCGTTGCGGGGTCGACCCGCAGCGCCTGGAGCACGTTGCTCTTCAGGGTCTCGTTGTCGAACCGGGTTGCGGGCGCGACGTCGATGCGATTCACCACGGCACGTACGCCACGCACCGTTTCGGCAATGCCGCCCGCCCTCTGCTTCGCAAGCAGATGGGATGTCGTGCCGGTCAAGGTCACAATCCCCTGCACGGTTTCGACATCGACGCTGACCGCCTGGACCGCCGGGTCGTAGAGCAGCTCGCGCGTCACCGCATCGGTGATCGCCTGGTCGTCGATATGGGTGACGGTCTCCGGCTCGAATGGTCCGACAACGCCGGCCGATGCCGAGTGTTCGACGCTTCGATAGTCCGAAACTCGAAGCTCGGGCTGGCTCCCGCCAGAACGGCCGTTGCTTCGGTCCCACCGCGCAGCCGCTTCATTCGGCACAACCGGGACGGCCAGCACCGCGCCGATCGCCACGAGAGGCAAGCAGGCTCGCATTCCGATCATCGCATCCTCCCAGATTCAACATGCCCTCAGCCCTGGAGGCTGGCGCGAGCTATCGATGGGCAACGACCCGATCTGGGGAAGGTTCCGAGCGGCGGCACCGGACTCGGTCGCGGCGCACCGCCGATTTCTCCGGCTGGGCCGAGGAGAATTCCGCGGTCGCCTCCCCAACCAGCGCTCCGGCGCGCGTCAGCCATGCCCTGACCCCACTTCGCTGCAGCTTGCGCAGGGTTTAAGACTCGATCCCCGCCGCCAGGGAGCCCGCCGCATGGTCGACCGTACGCAGATCCTGCTCTGGACCGATTCGACCGCCGCCTACACCCAGGCGATCGAGGCTGCCGGTCTCACCGACCGGGTCGCGGTCGACACGCTGCCGCGCAAGGAACGGCCTTCATCGGCCCAGCTGGGCCGCACCGAGGCGCTGATGGCGGCGGCGGTTCCCCCCGGCCTGCTGCCGAGCATGGCCAGGCTGCGGTGGGTCCAGGCGATGAGTGCGGGCGTCGAGCACTGGCTGGCGCTGCCGGACCTGCCGGATGGCGTGACGCTGACCTGCGCCCGCGGCACGCATCGGGAATCCATGCCGGAAAACATCATCGCCGCACTGCTCCATGTGGCGAAGCCGGTGGCGACGGCGGCGGCCAACCAGAAGCTCGGCAAGTGGGTGCCCACGATCGCCCAGCCGCTCGAAGGCAAGACGCTCGGCATCCTGGGCCTGGGGGAGATCGGCACCCAGGTGGCCCGGATCGCCGGCGCGCTGGGCCTGAGAGTGATCGGCACCAAGCGGCGGCCCGAGGCGATACCGCATGTCGACGCCGTGCTGCCGCCCGAGCGCACGGCCGAGGTGCTGGGACAGTCGGACTTCCTGCTCCTGCTGCTGCCGGCGACGCGAGAGACCGAGAACTTCATCGATGCCGAGCGGCTCGCGATGATGAAGCCGGGCGCCTGGCTGCTCAATTTCGGCCGCGGCCATCTGATCAAGGACGACGACCTGATCGCCGCGGCGAAGGCGAAGACCATCGCCGGCGCCGTGCTCGACGTGTTCCGGCAGGAGCCGCTGCCGGCCGAACACCCGTTCTGGACCGCCGAGGGCATTCTGGTACTGCCGCATATCGGCGGCCCGCATCCCCAGCGCGACCGCATCGTGGCGCGGCTGTTCGTCGACAATCTGGGCCGCTTTCTGGACGGCAAGCCGCTGCGCGAGGTGGTCGACCGCGAGGCGGGATACTGATCCGGACGATGTGAGCGTGGGGCCGGCGCGCATGCCGGCCGCTCGCCATCAGGTTTGGCCGGCGGCCAGGAACTTCCGATACTCGGCGGCAATATCGGCGACGGCAGTTTCATACAGCCGCTTGCCGGCTTCGCGGCTGGCCAACCCCGAATTGGCGCCGATGCGCCCGTCGGGGAACCGGCCCCGGTAGTCCGAGGCATCGGTGAAGTCGCCGGTCGGCGCGATCGGCGGATCCATCGGCGCACTGCGCACCGCTTCCGGATAGGCGTGCCAGGTGAGCGAGATCTCCGAGGGCGTTGCGTGGCTGCCCTCCGCGTTGCCGTACAGCTCCTTCGACAAAGCGCCGATCGCCGGCGACTGCCACCAGTTGCGCAGCTTGCAACGCAGGCCGGGCTGGTTGCCGGTCGGCGCCAGGCTGGCATCGGCATAGATCTCGGAAAACGCGGCGGTGACGGTCGCGACGTTGCCGCCATGGCCGTTGATGAAATAGAAGCGCCGGAAGCCCGCACGGCTGAGCGATGCGATCATGTCGCGGATCACCGCGATCAGGGTCGTGGGACGCAGCGTGATCGAGCCCGGGAAGGCCAGGTGATGCTGCGCCATGCCGACCGAGATGGTCGGCGCCACCAGCGCGCCGGTCGCCTCGCCGACGCCCTTTGCCACGATCTCGGCGGTCAGCGCATCGGTGCCGATCAGGCCGATCGGCCCGTGCTGCTCGGTCGAGCCGATCGGCATGACGATGCCGTCGCTGGTCTTCAGGTAGGTCTCGACCTCGGGCCAGGTCGCGTGCTGCAGCAGCATGAATGCCGTCTCCTGTGATGGTGCGGCAGTCTAGCGGGAATTCCCAAGCTGGCGAGGGTCGCGCGCCGGCGCTCACTCCGCGGCGGAATCGAGCAGCCCCTGGCGGGCGACCATCTGCTCATAGGCGGCCAGCGCCTCGGTCATCCGGTCGAGATCGACCGCTTCGAGCCGGCCGGCATGCGTCTCCAGGCGACGCTCGAGCTCCGCCGCGAGCGCCGCCAATGCCGCCGCGCCGACCAGCCTGGCGCTGGACTTCTGGCTGTGCAGCTCGCGATGCTGGCGGCCGTCGTCGCGCGCACCTGCCGCGCACAGGCCGCGCAGCAGGTCGAGGCGCTGGCGCGTCGCCACAAGAAAGCCCGCGACCAGATCCTCCACCGCTTCGAGCCCGACATCCTGGCGTAGCGCGGTCAAGGCTGCGCGATCGACGATCGGTGGCGCCGCCGCGACGTCCGCCGGGCTCGGCGCCATTGGCGGCACTTCGCCCGCATCGTGCTGACCGAGATTGCGCAGCAGGACGCTGGCGAGCCGCGTCGCGCTGAACGGCTTGGCCAGGAAATCGTCCATTCCGGCGGCCCGGCAAGCCTCCACGTCCTCGCCGAAAGCGTTCGCCGTGCAGGCAATGATCGGCAGCCAGCCGTTCTCGCCGCCGAGCGCGCGGATCGCGCGCGTCGCCGCGAGCCCGTTCATCACCGGCATATTGACGTCCATCAGGATGGCGTCGAAGCGCCGCCGCCCCGCGGCGGCGACCGCCTCCTCGCCGTCGCGCGCCAGGTCGACGGTGGCGCCGAGCCGCTTGAGCAGGCTTTCGGCGACCAGCGCATTCGTCTCGTTGTCCTCGACCACCAGGACGCGGTAGCCGTCGAGCCGCCGGCGCGTCTCTGCGCTCACCTCTTCCTCAGCCGTCCCCGGGCCGAGCTCGCCGGTCGGCACGGCCGTCATCGGCATGGTGAACCAGAATGTGCTGCCGTGTCCGGGCCGGCTCGCCATGCCGATGGCGCCGCCCATCAGGTCGACGATGCGCTTGCTGATGGCGAGGCCGAGCCCGCTGCCGCCGAAGCGCCGGGCGGTGCCGGCATCCGCCTGCACGAAAGCGCTGAACAGGCGCGGCTGCAGATCCTCGGCCACGCCGACGCCGGTATCCGTCACTTCGAAGCGCAGCACCGGCGCACCGTCGGTACCGGCTTCGGGATAGACGCCCAGCGTCACCGAGCCCGCCTCGGTAAACTTCACCGCATTGCCGAGCAGGTTGAGCAGCACCTGCCGCAACCGGCCGCGATCGCCGCGCAGCGCCTTGGGCACGTCGGAGCGAATCGTCGCATGGAGCGCGAGCCCGCGCGTCGCGGCGCGCGGCCGTACGATGCCGAGCGTGCGTTCGACCAGCAGCCGGAGGTCGAACGGCGCCGTCTCCAGCTCGAGCCGTCCGGCTTCGAGGCGCGAGAAATCCAGGATGTCGTTCAGGATGCGGAGCAGCGCCTCGCCGCTTTCGCGCACCACCAGCGCGGCCGAGCGCTGGCGCGGATCGAGCGGCGTCGCCAGCAGCTCGTCGATCATGCCGATCACCCCGTTCATCGGGGTGCGGATCTCGTGGCTCATCATCGCCAGGAACTCGGATTTGGCGCGGCTTGCCGCCTCGGCGAGCTCGCGGGCGCGTTCGAGCTCCTGCTCGCGCCGTTTGGTTTCGGTGATATCGCGATAGACGCTGACCAGCCCGCCGTCCTTGGTGCGGATCGCCCAGGATTCGGTCCAGCGGCCATCCGCACGCTGGCGAATATCGACCGACTTGTCCCAGTCGCGGATCATCTGCAGACGCTCGTGCGTGATCCGCTCCAGCTCCCCGCTGCCGTACTCGCCCCGCGCGGCCATCTGGCGCACGATCTCACGCATGGGATCGGGCGCGGCCATGACCTGTTCCTTGTCCAGGCCCAGGATCTCGAAGAAGCGATCGTTGACGGCGCGGATCCGCAAGTCGGCATCGTGGTACTTGACGCCTTCGGGCAGCAGGGCGAACACCGCGTCGAGCACCCGGGTCTTCTCCGCCAGCGCCGCGGCCGCCGCCTTCTCCTCCGTGATGTCGCGGTAGATGGTGATCATGCCGCCATCGGCGGTCGGGATGCCGCGCGCTTCGAACCAGCCGCCATCGGTGCGCTGGCGCTCGTAATGCTGCGGGCGGCCGGACAGCATTCCCGCCATGCGCGTGGCGACATGCTCTTCGACGCTGCCCGGCCCGTACTCGCCGCGCAGCGCGATCTCGGTGATCACGGCACGACTGATGTCGGGCGCCGCCAGGCAGCGCTCGCGGTCGACGCGCAGGATCTCAAACAGCTTGTCGTTGACCGCCCGGACTTTGCCGTCGCCGCCGATATAATGGATGCCATCCGGAATCAGCCGGAACATGGCGTCCAGAGCGCCGGTCCGCTCGGCCAGTGCCGCGGCCGATGCCTTTTCCTCCGTGATGTCCCGATACATGGCGATCCAGCCGCCATCGGCCATCGGCACGCCGCGGCCTTCGACCCAGCGCCCGTCGCGTCGCTGGCGCTGATATTGCTGCGGGCGGCGCTCCCGCATGATCGCCGCCCGACGCGCGAGATGCTCTTCCACCGTACCGGGCCCGTACTCGCCGCGCAGGGCGATCTCCTCGATCATGGCGCGGACCGGGTCGGGGGCCGCCAGGCAGCGCACCTTGTCCACGCCAAGGATCTCGAAGGCACGGTCGTTGGCCGCGAGCAAACGCTGCTCCGCATCGGTTACCATCACGCCATCCGGCATCAGCTCGAAGGTGGCATCGAGCACGCGGGTCTTTTCCGCGAGCGAGGTTTGGGCCGCCTTCTCCTCGGTGATGTCGCGATAGATCGTGACCCGGCCGCCCTGCGGCATCGGAATGCCGCGCACCTCGATCCATCGGCCCGTCGTCTGGCGGCGCAAGTAGTACAGCGGATCGCGCCCGCGCATCAGCTCGAGACGCTGCTCGACCAGCGCATTCAGGTCGCCGGGCCCGTATTCGCCGCGCAGGGCGAGCTCCGTCAGCATCGCCCGCAACGGGTCCGGCGCGGCGAGGCACTTCTCCTTGTCGAGGCCCATGACGGCAAAGATCTGGTCGTTCGCCGCGCGCAGCGTCTGATCGGGGCCGAGCACCGTGATGCCGTCTGGGATCGCCTTGAAGGAGGCGTCCAGCATCTCAGTCTTCTCCGCCAGCGCGGCCGCCGCCGCTCGTTCCTCGGTGACGTCGCGATAGACTGTGACGCGACCACCATCGGCCATGGGGAAGCCGCGCACATCGATCCAGCGGCCGTCAGCGCGCTGGCGCACCGATTGAATCACGCGGCCGGACAGCATCATCGCCATGCGCCGTTCGACATGCTCGGCCACCTGCCCGGGGCCATACTCGCCGCGCGCGGCAATTTCGGTCAGCATCGCCCGTACCGGATCGGCTGCCGCGAGACATTTCGCCTGATCCAATCCGAGGACCGCAAAGGCTTGATCGTTCGAAGCGCGCAATTCGCCGTTCGGCCCGATCACGGTGATGCCATCCGGAATTGCCGTATAGGCGGCTTCGAGCAGACGCATGGTCTCGCTGGCGCGGTGCTGGGCGTCGACCATCGCGGTGATGTCGCGCCCGGTGCCGCGATAGCCGCGGAAGCTGCCGACCGCGTCGAATACCGGCTTGCCGCTCACGCTGACATGCCGGCGGCTGCCATCCGCCATGCGGTGGACGTAGCGCAGGTCGACGAATGGACGGCGATTGGCGAGATCGTCGGCATGCCTGGCGCGCTCCCCGGGCGCCATGTCGATGCCGAACAGCTCGTCGCGCGTGCGGCCGCGCAGATAGTCGAGCCCAAGGCCGGTAATCATCTGGTGACCGCCCGAGGCATAGGTGAAGCGCAGATCCTGGTCCTGCTCCCAGAACCAGTCGGAGGCGGTCTCGGCGAAATCGCGGAACCGCTCCTCGCTCTCGCGCAGCTGGCGCTCGGCCTCGCGCTGGGCGGTGACGTCGCGCGCGGTGCAGACGAAGCCGAGCCGACCGTCGGGGCCGCGGGTCGACCGCGCCCGTACATCGAGGATGCGGCGACCGCCGTCTCGGGCCGTCACCGGCAATTCGAGGCGCAACGCCTCGTCCGTTGCCGTCGCGGCATGGCGCGCGAGCGCGTCGGCGGCGGCCTGCCGCGCGCCCGCATCGACCAGGTCGAGCGCGCTGCGGCCGACCACCTCGACGCCGGGATAGCCGAGCACCCGGCGCCCGGCGGGGTTGGCGAACAGAAGGCGGCCCTCGGCGTCGAGCTGGAACAGGATCTCGTCGGTGTTCTCGACCAGCCACTGGTACTGGCGCTCGCGCGCGGCCGCTGCCGTTTCGGCGCGCGGCTCCTCCCTGCCGGAACGTTCGTGCTCTGTCTTCACGCTGCGCTCCCTGCCGCGCGTCCGACGGAACCGCGCAGGACATTTGAGCCGGCGATCATAGGACGAGCGGCGGCCGCCTCAATCGGCGGTTTCGACCACGGCCGGGCGATCCGCCGCCGGCGGCGCTTCGGACAAGGCCCGGTCGACAGCCCCGAGCAGCGCCTCGGCGCGGAACGGCTTGCTGAGCGCCGCGGCGGCACCGAAGCGGCGGGCGAAGCCGAGGAACTCGTCCGGTCCGCCGAACTGGCCGGAGCCGCCGCCCGAGACCACGATCACCGGCAGGGTCGGCCAGCGACGGCGCGCCTCGCGGATCGTCTCGAAGCCCTCCTTGCCCGGCATGAAGAGATCGGTCAGCAGGAGGTCGGCGCCGGCCGCCTCGATTGCCGCAAGCGCGTCGTCGGCCTGCGCGAACACACGAACCTCGTGGCCGGCGCCGCGCAGCAGCCGGGCGGTCAGCGAACGGAAAATCTCCTCGTCGTCGATAACTACGATCCGCGCCACGCCCGGTCTCCTCGCGCCACGCGTCCATCAGCGGCCGGTCACCTTTACATTTCGTTGCTATGCTGCGACGGGCAGCGGCCCGGGTACAGCCAGCGAGGGAGGAAATCATGGCAGAAACAGCCGGCACGGCCGGAACCGGCCGGGTCGACACCGTGCGCCTGCAGATGCTGGCGCAGGCCTATCAGCGTTCGGCGGCCTTATTCGCCGCGGTGGAGATCGATCTCTTCACCGCCGTCGAAAAGGGCGCGGGCAGCGTGGAGGCGCTGGCGGAGGCGCTGGGGATCTCGCCCCGCAATGCCGCCCGCATCGTGCCGGTGCTGCTCGCGCTCGGCCTTCTGGAGCGGCGCGACGGCCGTCTCGCCAATGCCGCCGACGTGCAGCGCTTCCTGGTCCGGGGCGAGCCCTCCTATGCCGGGCCCTGGATGCTGTTCACCAAGCCGCGCTGGACCGAATGGGGCCGGCTCGCCGAGCATCTCAAGGCGCAGGACACCCGCCCGCTCGGCATGTACGAGAGCTTCACCGTCGACGATGCGCGCAAGTACCATCAGGCGACCTACTCGGTCGGCATGGGCGCCGGCCGGCGCTTCGTGCGCGAGGTCGACCTGGCCGGGCGGAAGAAGCTGCTCGATCTCGGCGGCGGCTCCGGCGCCTACAGCATCAATGCGGTGCAGAAATGGACCGGCCTTCGCGCCGTCGTGTTCGATCTGCCGCCGGTCGCCGTGGTCGCGCGCGAGTTCATCCAGCAGAACGGCGTCGCCGACCGGGTTGAGGCGATGGCCGGCGACTTCACGCGTGACGCTTTCCCGCCGGGCTGCGACGTCGCCGTGATGGCGTCGAACCTGCCGCAATACGATGCCGCGATCATCGCCGAGGTGATCGCCCGCACCTTCGCTGCGCTGGCGCCGGGCGGCGAGATGCACCTGATCGGCGAGATGCTGGACGACGACGGCGCCGGCCCGATCGGTCCGGCGCTCTGGGGCCTTTCGGAAGCGCTGTTCCATTCCACCGGCCGCGCCCACACCGAAGCCGAATGCCTCGGCTATTTCCGCGCCGCGGGCTTCGTCGATCTCACGGTGAAGCCCTTCATCCCTGGCGTGCTGACGCGGGTGACGGGGCGCAAGCCCGGTTGAAGTGCCCGACCAAAGGCGGCCTTCCACGCCCGCGCCCGACCGGCTAAGTGTAAGGCAATCGTCACCCGCATCGCCGTCCAGGGAGGGACCCGGCCAATGACGGACGACAAGCTGTTTCCGGTCGCCGGCGAATGGGCCAAGCGCGCCTGGCTCGACCAGGGCAAGTACCAGGAGATGTACCGCCGCTCGGTGGAGGACCCGGAGGGCTTCTGGGGCGAGCATGGCAAGCGGCTCGACTGGATCCGGCCCTATACCAAGGTCAAGGACACGTCCTACGACGAGGCGAAGTTCGGCATCCGCTGGTATTGGGACGGCACGCTCAACGTCTCCGCCAACTGCATCGACCGCCACCTGTCGCGCCGGGCGAAGCAGACGGCCATCATCTGGGAGGGCGACGATCCGAAGGACAGTCGCCACATCACCTATCAGGAGCTGCACGACGAGACGTGCCGCCTCGCCAACGTTCTGAAAGCGCAGGGCGTCAAGAAGGGCGACCGCGTCACCATCTACCTGCCGATGATTCCGGCCGCGGCTTACGCGATGTTGGCCTGCGCGCGCATCGGCGCCGTCCACTCCGTGGTGTTCGGCGGCTTCTCGCCGGATTCGATCGCCGGCCGCATCCAGGATTGCGACTCGAACCTCGTCATCACCGCCGACGAGGGGCTGCGCGGCGGCCGCAAGATCCCGCTCAAGGCCAATGTCGACGAGGCGCTGACCCGCTGCCCGAGCGTGCAGAAGGTGCTGGTCGTCAGGCATACCGGCGGCCAGGTGAATATGCAGCCGGGCCGCGACGTCTGGGTGCACGAGGAGACCGCGAAGGTGCCGGCCGATTGCCCGCCGGTGGAGATGAGTGCCGAGGATCCTCTGTTCATCCTCTACACCTCGGGCTCGACCGGTAAGCCGAAGGGCGTGCTGCACACCTCCGGCGGCTATCTGGTCTATGCGTCGATGACGCATCAGTATGTGTTCGACTACCACGACGGCGACGTCTACTGGTGCACCGCCGATGTCGGCTGGGTCACCGGCCACAGCTATATCGTCTATGGCCCGCTCGCCAACGGCGCCACCTCCCTGATGTTCGAGGGCGTGCCGAACTATCCGGATTCGTCGCGCTTCTGGCAGGTGGTCGACAAGCACAAGGTCAACATCTTCTACACCGCGCCAACCGCCATCCGCGCCCTGATGCGCGAAGGCGACGGACCGGTGAAGAAGACCAGCCGCACCTCGCTCCGCCTGCTCGGCTCGGTCGGCGAGCCGATCAACCCGGAAGCCTGGCTCTGGTACCACCGCGTGGTCGGCGACAGCCGCTGCCCGATCGTCGACACCTGGTGGCAGACCGAGACCGGCGGCATCCTGATCACGCCCTTGCCCGGCGCCATTGCGCAGAAGCCGGGCTCGGCCACCCTGCCGTTCTTCGGCATCAAGCCGCTGCTGGTCGATGGCGACGGCACGGAGCTGAAAGGCGCCGCTTCCGGCAATCTCTGCATCGCCGATAGCTGGCCCGGCCAGATGCGCACCGTCTACGGCGACCATCGCCGCTTCTTCGAGACCTATTTCGCCACCTTCAAGGGCCTCTACTTCACCGGCGACGGCTGCCGCCGCGACGAGGACGGCTATTACTGGATCACCGGCCGGGTCGACGACGTGATCAACGTCTCCGGCCACCGCATCGGCACCGCCGAGGTGGAGAGCGCACTGGTCGCGCATCCGAAGGTCGCCGAGGCGGCGGTGGTCGGCTATCCGCACGACATCAAGGGCCAGGGCATCTATGCCTATGTCACCCTCAATGTCGGCGAGCAGCCGACCGAGGATCTGCGCAAGGAGCTGGTCGCCTGGGTCCGCAAGCAGATCGGCCCGATCGCCTCGCCCGACCAGCTGCAATGGGCGCCCAGCCTGCCGAAGACGCGTTCCGGCAAGATCATGCGCCGCATCCTGCGCAAGATCGCCGAGAACGAGCCGGGCGCGCTCGGCGATACGACGACGCTCGCCGACCCTGCCGTGGTGACCGACCTGGTGGACAACCGCCTCAATCGCGGCTGATCCTCAGCGGCCGGCTCTCGTTGGCAGGGCCGCCCGCAGCTCGAAGATGAGGCGCTGCATGGCGGCGAGGCTGTCGGTCCGCGTGTTGGCGTTGAACAGGGCGACGGCCACGTCGCCATCGGCGGTGCGGACCGCCAGGGTGAACACGCCGTCGACGAACCCCGCATGCGTGAGCAGCGGGCCCGATGCGTCCGGCCAGATGCGCCAGCCCAGCCCGTAATAGGATTCGGCCGCGGCGAAGCCGGGCCGGGTTGCGGTTTCCCCGGGCGGCGCGACGGCGGCGAAGCGGTAGAAATCGGCGGCTGTCCCGGTCCATCCGCCCGCCGGCCCAAGCCGCCTGAGCCAGGTCTCCGAAGCGGCGCCGCGCGGAAGCGGGGCGAGCCTGCCGCCGGCGTTGAGATGATGCCGCACGAGGCGCTCTTCCGGCTGCTCGGCTTCGCCGAGGCGGATCTCCGGCAAGCCGAGCGGCGCCAGCACGGCCGTGCGAACGTAATCCTCGTATGCCATGCCGGCGCGGCGGGCGATCGCGGCGGCCAGCCAGCAATAGCCGAGATTGGAATAGGACTGGACCGTGCCGGGCGCCGTGTCGAGGGGAAGGGCCAGCATCGCCCGGGCGATCGGCGCGCAGTCGCCGCCTGCCGCGAACCCGAGCCGGCGCTGGGCTTCGGCATCGTCGAGCAGCGGATCGAAGCTCGACGCACGGTCCCAGCCGCCGCCATGCTGCAGCAGAAGCCGGACGGTGATGTCCCGATGACGCGGATCGGCCGCCTGCCCGACCTCGGCCGAGATATCGGCCAGATGCTCGTCGAGCCCGATCTTCCCTTGTGCCACCAGCGACATCACGGCCGCCGCCGTCAGCGGCTTCGACAGGCTGGCGAGGCGGAAGATCATGTCGGCGCGCATCGGGCGCCCGGAAACCGTATCGGCCGCGCCGATCGCCATCACGGTCGGCGCGCGGCCGGCGGCGCCAAACGCGACCACCGCGCCGGGAATGCCTTCCCGATCCATGAACCGCCTGACCACATCCGGTATCTGCGGCGGCGCGGGACGGGTTGCGATCGCCGCGCCCACGGCCAGCAGCAGCGCGAAGACCAATCCCGTGATGCGGGCCGATCGCGTCCAGCGCACGGGGCGTGACGGCCGGCTAGTTGCGCTCGCCGGGCACCGCCGCGGCGTTCGCAAGGGCGAGCGAACCTGTCGGCTGGCCGGCGGCGGCGCCCGCTGCCGAGCCCGCGGGCGGTCGGTAGCGCAGGCCCGGCGCGATACGCGCCAGCCCGCGGAACACGCTGCGCTCGTTCATGGCCAGCGCATAGGCGACATAATCCGGGTCCTCGGACAGATGCCGCTCCTCCATGCGCGCGCGGCCGAAATAGATCAGGTTGATCAAACCCAGCAGCAGCATCGCCTTGAAAGCGACGATCGGGCCCCCTTCCGACAGGAACGGAACATTGACCAGCCAGAAGAAAATGGTCTTGGCGACGTAATCGGGATGCTTGGTGAACCGATACGGACCGTTGGTGATGATCCCCCGGTGGGTCAGGTTGGACCACCGAAGGCCGTAGGCCGCCGTGGCCCAAATCCAGACGGCGAAGCTTGCCAGCAATGCGACAGCCCAGGGGATGGCGAGCGCCGGCACGTCGCCGAACCAGTCATGCCATTGGCGGCCGCTCGCGTAGCGCAGCACGCCGCCCGTCACCACCCGATTGAACGGCTCATAGCAGGCCAACGTGACCACCCAGCCCGCCAGCAGGCGATTGGGCGAGCGAATATGCGCATCGAGCAGGCGGAAGGTGCAGAGATAGCCGGTGCACACGATAGCCAGCTCGAGCGCGGCGGCGTAGTCGGTGAGCCAGCGCACCGCCAGGACGAAGCTCTCCGTCGGCCAGGCGACATTCGCCTGCAGGCGCGACAGCGTCTTCAACAGGTACACGATCATGATCGGCAGGAAGAATCCCTTGATCGCCCAGCCGAGCAGATGGTCGGACAAGGCGCGGCGGTCGATCCCGCCCAGGCGACCGAGAAGCAGGTTTCCCATGTGCCAGCAGCCGTCTTTCGGCTCGCGCATGGCACGGTCGACGCAGGCGACGTAGGGAATGGCGACGATTGCCGCCACGGGCAGCGCGATCAGCGCAAGGCTGCCCGCGAGCGCCATGTCGGCCGGCACGTAGAAGCGCATCGACCAATGTGCGATGGCGACGGCGGCGACCGACCCGGCGAGGCCGATCAGCTTGACGCGGACGCGGCCCCAATCGACCGTCCGGCGGCGAGCCAACTCCCAGTCGAGCCCGGTCGACGGGCGCCGATGAACTTTGAGAAGCCACGCTTCGAGCGCCGCCACCGGAACCGCATAGCCCGCCATGGCGAGCAGCAATGCGATGGCCGGATTGATCCCGCCGACGATGGTGCCGAGGCTGACGACGGTCAGCACGGCGAGCCCGGTCAGGTTGATCCATTGATTGGTCGCCGAAACTGGCATGGCTGTTCCGAGAGGGCTCGCTGCGCGCCGCTTCAGCCTGCCCGAGCGCGGTAAACAAACGCTAAGTCCCGGCAGCGGCCGGCCGGCACGACATTTGCTTGATTTTTCAAGCAAGGCGCGGTGCGATCCGCGCCGAATGCCGTGCAGGAAGGCCCGCAGCATGCCCGACGCATCCATCCATCTCGACATGCATCAGCCACTCGCCCATCAGGCGGGCAAAGGCCATAACCGCTGGCATCCGGACATACCGCCGAAGCTGCGGGTGAAACCCGGCACGAGCGTGGAGCTCGACGTGCTGGACGGCGTCGACGGCCAGATCCGCGCCGGCATGAAGAACGAGGATCTCGGCGGCATCGATATGGGCCGCGTGCACCCGCTCACCGGGCCGGTCTATGTCGAGGGCGCGGAGCCGGGCGACCTTCTGGCGGTGAAGATCGAAGCGGTGGAGACCATCAAATACGGCTTCACCGCGATCATGCCGGGCTTCGGCTTCCTGCGCGACCTGTTCCCCAATCCCTTCGTCGTGCATTGGGAGATCGCGAACGGCTTCGCGCAATCCGTGCAGCTACCCGGTGTGAAGATCCCGGGCGCGCCCTTCATGGGCGTGATCGGCGTCGCGCCGAGCCTGGAGCTGCTGCAGAAGATCAACGCCCGCGAGGCGGAGCTGCTGGCGCGCGGCGGCATGGTGATGCCGCCCGACGCCGCCGGCGCCGTGCCGGGCGATGCCGGCATCGCCTCGAAAGCCTTCCGCACCATCGCGCCGCACGAGAACGGCGGCAATTTCGACATCAAGCAGATGACCGCCGGCACCACGCTCTACCTGCCGGTATTCGTGCCGGGGGCGCTGTTCTCGGTCGGCGACCCGCATTTCGCTCAGGGCGACGGCGAAAGCTGCGGCACCGCGGTCGAGACCGCCGGCAAGTTCGTGGCGAGGTTCGAAGTGATGCAGGGCGAGGCGCGGCGGCGCAAGCAGCACGACCCCTCCTATGGCTGCACCTGCTGCCCCGCCCCGGCCGACGGACGTCCCTACTACGCCACCACCGGCATGTCGGTGCGCCGCGACGGCAAGGCGGAATCCGAGGACCTGACGCTCGCCGCCCGCAATGCGCTGGTCAACATGATCGACTACGTGGTCGACGCGAAAGGCTTCAGCCGCGAACAGGCCTATGCGCTGGCCAGCGTCGCCGTCGACCTGCGCATCAGCCAGGTGGTCGACGTGCCGAACATGACCGTATCGGCCTTCCTGCCGCTCGACATCTTCGGCAGTTGAAGCGGCACTCGGCTACAATCGGCGGTGCATGAAGCACGCCGGCCCCGCTGCGCTCGACCGGATCGAGATCCTTCTGGCCGCCATCCGCGCCCTGGACGGCCTGGTCGAGCGCTCGCGCGGCGTGTTCTACCGCCGCGGCGGCGCTTTCCTGCATTTCCATGAGGATCCCTCCGGTCTGCATGCCGATCTCCGGATCGGCGCCGAGTTCCAGCGCTTCCGGGCCGAGAGCGCGGCCGAGCGGCGGGCGCTGCTGGCAGCGCTCCGCCGCCAGCTGCGCCCGCCTTCCCGCTAACGGGTCACTTTCCGGCCACCGGCAGGCCGAGGGCCAGACGGCCGGACATCTCGGTCTGCGCGCGCTCGTTCAGCGGATGGAAGCGCGCGCCCTGCACGTCGCGGAAGATCCGCTCGATCGCCGACGCGCGGTACATGCTGGCGCCGCCCACCGCTTCCATGGCGAGCTCGACGGTCCGCAGGGCCGCGCGGCCCGCGATGGTGCGGCCGGTCAGCACGGCGACCGAGGTCGCCTCGCCCGGCGCGTTGCCGGCCGCCGCGTCCAGCATGGCGCGGAGGCCAAGGCGGGCCATGGCGAGCTCGTTCTGCACGGCACCCAGCGCCTGCGCCCGGCTCGGCGCATCGGGGCGTTTCGCCACTGCCTCGACCGCAATCTCCGCCGCACGCTCGGCAAGGCCGACATAGACCGCATAGATCAGCGGCAGCGCCAGCATCACGATGCGGTCGTAGAGCGGATGCCAGACGCCGCGCGGCCGGCGCAGCGACACCGCAGCGGCCGGGATCTCCACACCTTCCATCACCACGTCGTGCGAGCCGGTGCCGCGCATGCCGAGCGCGCGCCAGGTGCTCTCGATGCGCACGCCCTTCGCCTTCATCGGCAGGCCGAAGTGGATCACGCTGTCGGGCTCGCCGGGCGTCGCGACGACGGCCGAGGTCATCAGCAGGTCGCCGGCGGGCGCGCCGCTGGTGAACACCTTGCGGCCGGACAGGCGGAAGCCGCCCTCCGTCGGCTCGGCCCGGCCGGAGCTGTCGATCCAGTCGGAGCCGCCGCTCGACAGCAGCACCAGCCCTTCGCCCATGACGCGCTTCAGCAGGCCCTCGGTCGGCGCCTTGTCGTGCGCCATCCGCCAGGCCGCGATGACCACCTGGTGGGTGTGCATGGCGGCGGCCAGCGCGGTGGAGCCGCAGAAATGCGCCAGCCGGCCCAGCGCTTCGGCCATGGTTTCGAGGTCGGCACCGGCGCCGCCGAGCGCAACGGGCACGCCAGCGGTGAGAAAGCCGTGCTGCTTCAGCAGCCGATAGTTCTCGGCGACGAAAGCATCGCCGTCGTCGCCGGCCTGGCCGTTGGCGGCGATGTCCGGGCCGAGCGCCGCGATGCTGTCGAGCAATGCCGCGCATGCGCTTTCGCCCTGCCGTGCGGCGGCGCCATGGATCCTGGTAACTGCGTTCATCTGACGTCTCCTGTTGACCGGCGGGCGCGAACGGCGCCTGCTGCGTCGGAGAAGGCGCCTGCCGGCCGTTGCCATCGAGTCCGGAAATCGAACCAGCGTGGTTGCCTGTGAACTGCTTCACATGGCCGGACGGGTCAGCGCGCTACGGTCATCGGGCGGGATCGGGACGGGAGAGCGGGCGATGAGCAGGGGCTATGGCGATTTCTGCCCGGTGGCGAAGACGGCCGAGCTGTTCGCTCAACGCTGGACGCCGCTGATCGTGCGCGAGCTGCTGCTGGGCCCCAAGGGCTTCGGCGATCTGAAGACGGCGCTGGCGCTGATGTCGCGCAGCATGCTGGCGGCGCGGCTGAAGGAGCTGGAGGCGAGCGGCATCATCACCCCGACGGTGCTGCCGCCGGACGGCCGCAAGGTTTATTGCCTGACCGAGGCCGGCGAGGCCTTCCGCGCCGTGATCGAGCATCTCAGCATCTGGGGCCAGACTTATGCCCAGGATCAGGTGGGCCCGGGCGATCTCAACCCGACCGGCCTGCTCTGGGCGATGAAGACCCATGCCCATGATATCGAGCTGCCGCCCGAGCCCTTCGTGGTGGAGTTCGAGCTGCGCGGCATTCCGCGCGGCCAGACCCAGCGGCGGCGCTGGTGGCTGCTGCTGCGCCAACCCGAGATCGAGGTCTGCCTCAAATGGCCGGGCTACGAGACCGATGTGCTGGTGCGCGCCGAGCTCGGCGCCCTGACCCGCTGCTGGCTCGGCTATCTCGGCTGCCGGGAAGCCGAGGCAGGCGACCTGATCGCCTTCGAGGGTAATCCGGCCGCGACGCGCCGCTGCAAGGCGCTGCTCGGCTTCGGCGACGCGCCGCACCTCCGCCGCCTCGCCTTCTTCCGGCCGGAAGCCGCGCTGGCGGCTTGATCGCATTCGCCGCAGCTGCGGACCGCCTCGGGTTTCGGGCCGATTGCCGCACCGTCCGGATCGCGCGCCCTACGGCGTCCGCCGACGGGCGGCACCGTCCCGCTCCGCCAATGCGGAGGCGAGCTCATCTCGCACAAAGCTGCGATCCAGCCCGAGCGCAGTCGCTTTCTGGTAGGCCGCGATCGCACCATCGATATCGCCGCCGCGCCGCAGCGCGAGCCCGAGATTGTACTGCGCCGGCGCATAGTCGGGATCGAGTTCGATGGCGCGCCGACAGGTGGCAACGGCTTCGGCCAGATCGCCGCGGTCCATCAGGGCAACGGCAAGGTTGCTGTGCAGGATGGCGATGCGCGGATCGAGTTCCAGCGCTCTCCGATAGCTCGATATTGCTCCTGCCAGATCGCGCTTGGCGTGAAGCGCGCGCCCGAGATTGCCGTGCGCCCGCGCGTATTTCGGATCGATTGCAATGGCGCGCCGGTGGCTCGCTATGGCGGCATCGAGTGTGCCGCGATCGTACAGCACGGTGCCGAGGTTCATATGCGCGACCTCGAAATTGCGGTCGAGTGCGATGGCCCGACGGAAATTGGCCTCGGCGCCATCCAGGTCGCCCGCATGGTGACGAATCAGACCGATCAGGTTGATGGCACGCAGGCTGGCCGGCGACCCCAATGGCTCATCGCGCAGGATCAGATGGGCAAGGCGCTCCGCCGCTGGCTTGTCGGAGCGGTAGGCGAAGGACGCCAGAAAATAAGGATTCGTCTTCCACACCACCGCCTCGGCCGCCTCCGAGACAATGCGCCCCACGTCGGAAAGTTCGGCCGGCGCGCCGGGGCCGGACGGGTGGGTCAGACGCTCGGCGCCGAGCAGGCGCATCTCGATTCGGAATCCATCCGGCAGCCGGGTGACGTCTCCTCCAAAGCGAAGCTGTTGCCGGCAGGCCCAGTTCGACAGCCAGCAGGCCGCGTTGCGCAGCTGGACGGCAAGTGCGCGCGGCGAAATCTGGCCGCCCGCAGCGGCGATCGGCACATCCTGATCGTGCGCGGCCAGGGCAATGGAGCTCCATTGCATGCCGGTCTGCGCCGTCGTCTGGATCTCGGTGATATGTGCAACCATCCGCTGGGCGATCACATCGCCGGTGAAGCCGGCCTCGGCCAGCTCCCTGGGCACCGAGAGGGGCTCGATCACCACACGATCGCGCATCGCCTCCCAGACCAGCAGCACCACCAGCGACAAGCCGATCAGCACGGCAGCGGTCTCGACCATCGCCGCGCGAAGGGTCTTCAGCGCCAGAAGCCAGCGGGCTTCGCCGGCAACGGGCGGCGTGCGTGCCGCGATCATCGAACGCCAGACTTGTCGACCGGGCATGTCCCACCCCCGCGGCCGATGACGCCGGGGAGTATCCAAGAATCTGCCTCCCTTTAGAAGTCGGGTGCCTCGCACGGTCGGGTGAGCAGGCTCGGGCCGGTGCCGAACCCATCAGGCGCCGCGGCCATGGTCGGCTCCACCGCCTCACTTTTGCCTATTGTATGCGAATATACAGTGATTTGAAACAGCTTTATTGCTTTTCTAGCAAATATATTGTATTGTTTGCTGGAAAGAATCAGGAGCCGGTCCGATGCACGCACTGCAGAGCCAGGCGCTGCGTACTGGTGCCGCGCAGCATCGTTCGCCCCGGCCGGCCGCGCGGCACGGTCGTGCGAGCATTCGACCCGGCCGGGCCGAGATGCGCGCCCGCGAAGTCAGTCCGAGGAACAGGCATGCCGCGGAACAGGTGCGCCGCACCTCCCCTGCGCGTCGCGCCCTCGGGTGCGGGCAGAGCCGGCTCACGTCGCGGCGGAGCGGGACGGAGGAACAGATACGCCGCGGAACAGATGCGCCGCAGAGCGCCTCGCGGCCGGCCGGCCTGCCCGGGGCACGGCGTCGGTCGGCGGGGTGCCCGGGCCGGTACGGGAGGAACAGATACGCCGCGGAACAGATGCGCCGCGCGCATGGACAAGCTGTGGCAGGGCCGCTACAGCCGTCCGTCATCCGGGCGGTCTCGGCGAATCGCGCCGGCCGGGCCTCGATTTCGCCACATCGTCGGGTTTAACAGGGCCGAGTTCAGTCACCGCCCATGTCGACACCGCGCCGCCGCGCCACGCCAAGCAAGCGCCGACCCGATCTCCGCGCCGATCCCGCCCTGCGTGCGGGCGGCGGAGCGGCGGCGCGCGAGCGCCCGGCCGCGCCCAGTCCGCGCCGGCCGAAGCGC
>QOZS01000060.1 GCA_003576705.1 Desertibaculum subflavum | reverse complement strand
ACCAAGAAACTCCGCCGCTTTGCGGCGCCCCGGCCGGGGCGCCGCAAAGCGGAACAAACCGAGGAGACTGTCAGGCATGTATCCGGTCTGTAGTGTCCGACATGTAGCCGGTTGCTCACACAGGAAACGTCGCAGCCAAGCCGCACCGCCCCCACCCAACCCTCCCCCACGCCGCTGCGCGGCGCGAGGGAGGGCTTACGCTGCGCGCACCGCGTCCGTGAAGGTCACCACCTCGTCGCGGCGATTGGGGTCGGTGGCCGGCACGTAGGGCGGCTGCGGGAAGGCGGCGAGCGTCACCACGATCAGCCGCTCTTCGCGGAAGATATCGATGCGCTGGCCGGCATGGCCGAGCGCCGCCATCACGCCCTCGCCGAGCCACCAGCTGTAGCCGTAGTTCGTGATGTCGCGGACCGGCGGCGCCGGTACCTTGAAAGCCGGCGTCGCCGCCGCCTCGACCCAGTCTTCCGGCAGAACCCGCTGCCCGTCGACCACGCCGTCGTTCAGCACGAACAGCGCGAAGCGGCCGAAATCGCGCAAGACCATGCCGGCGCGGCTGCCGCCGATCTCCTGCCCGCCCTCGCTCTCCAAGGTGTAGAAGGCGTCGCATTCCATGCCGGCCGGCTGCCAGATCTTCTCCGCCATGTAGTCGGCGAGCGGCTTGCCGACGGCGCGCGTCAGCGCGGCGCCGAGCAGGTAGGTATCGCCGGAATTGTAGAGAAAGGTGCCGCCCGGCGGGTTGGCGCGCGGCAGCGAGGCCATCAGCTTCAGCACGCCGCCCGGCACCTTGTCGGCCAGCGACTTGCTGTAGCGGTTCACGTCGGAATTGCGGTCCGGATAATCCTCGCTCCAGCGCGTGCCGGAGGACATGGTGATCAGGTGGCGCAGGGTCACGCCCTCATAGGCGGTGCCGCGCAGCTCGGGCAGGTAGCGCGTGACTGGCTCGTCGAGCGAGGCGACGGCGCCGTCGCGGATCGCCGCGCCGACCAGCATCGCCGTCATCGATTTCACCGTCGACATGGTGGACCAGCGGTCGTGTTCCTGCAGGCCCAGGCCGTAGCGCTCCAGCACGATCCGCCCGTCGCGGATGACCAGCAGCCCGGCGATGCGGTTCCTGTCCATGAACGAGGCGATGTCGTGCGCGCGGCCTTCCGCCATGTAGCGCGGGGCGATCTCGGGCCCGCGCGACAGCTCGCTCGGGCGAGTGCCGCGCCGGATCACCCGATGCGCGAACAGCTGGTCGACGATGCGATAGCCGTAGGGCTGGATGGAGGGTGGGAAGAGCAGGAAATCCTCGCCCCGCGGCAGGTGCGGGCGGGGCAGGGCAAGCGGGGCGGGCGGCGCGGTCACGCCGGCATCTTCGGCGGTGGCGCGCGCGCCGACAACCGCCGCGCTATGCTGGCGCCCATGCCGCCCGCGCAGAACGGGCCGACAGACCGAGTCCAGGGGAGAGAACCGCCATGAAGCCGCCGCTCCGCTTCGGTGCCGTCTACGATTTCCGCAATCCGCCGCAATCCGGCATGGACAACGCGTCGTTCTATGCCGCGGTGCTGGAGCAGGTGGCCTGGCTCGACAGCATCGGCATGGACCTCTGCTGGTTCACCGAGCACCACTTCCTCGAGGACGGCTATCTGCCGTCGTGGATTCCGGTCGCCGGCGCGCTGGCCGCGCGCACCAGGCGCATCCGCTTCTCCTCCGATATCTGCCTGATGCCGTTCAACCACCCGGTGCGGCTCGCCGAGGATCTCGCGGTGCTCGACAACCTGAGCGGCGGGCGGATCGAGCTCGGCGCCGGCATGGGCTATGCGCCGCACGAGTTCCGCGGCTTCGGCATCCCCTTCGCCCAGCGCAAGTCGCGCACCGAGGAGGGGCTCGAGATTCTCCAGCGCTGCTTCACCGGCGAGAAGTTCAGCTACCAGGGCAAGCGCTTTCAGCTCGACGGCGTGCAGATTCGGCCGCGCTATGTGCAGCCGGGCGGGCCGCCGCTCTGGGTCGGCGCCATGTCGGAAGCGGGCGCGCGGCGCGCCGCGAGGCTCGGCACCAACCTGCTGCCGCAGGGTCCGCGCGATGCGGTGCTCGACCCCTGGCGCGCCGACATGCGGGCGGCGGGACGCGATCCCGACAGCCGTCGCATCGGCATCATCCGCCCTTCGCTGGTCACCGACGATCCGGATCGCGATTGGCCGCCGGTCAAGGCGGCGGAGCGTTATCGCATGGGCGTCTATCTCGACTTCGCCAAGGAATCCGGCGGGCGCGGCGGCGTCGCCGAGATGCGCGACGACACCCGCATCCCGCAGACCTGGATCGTCGGCGATGTCGAGACCGTGGCCGCTGAGCTCGTCAGGTTCATCCGCGAATACGGCATCACCGACATCGTCACCTGGGCGGTGCCGCCGGGCCTGAAGCCCGAGCAGATGAACGCGAGCCTGGAACGCTATGTGCGCGACGTGGTGCCGAAGGTGAAGGCGGCGGTCGGGCAATAGCGGGGCGCCACCGATCTGCACAAAGAAGTAGGGCGGCCCTTGGGGGCCGCCCCTAGATGGACGTCGATATCTTCTGCCCCGCTTCACGCCTACCGGCGGCGCCGTCCATAGAGGCCGAGGCCGAGCAGCCCGGCGCCGAGCAGTGCGAGGGTTGCCGGCTCCGGCACCTCGGTCGTGAACGTGCCGTCCTGCAGCGTGATGCGCACGACCAGATCATCGTGATTGTCGTCCGGCCCGGCCCCGGAATCGTCCAGCGCCAGGATGGCGATGGTCCCGCCCCCGGGTGTCACGCCGTCGACGAGCGCATCACCGGCGAAGCCGAATGTGATGAAGAAGTTCGGATCATCGGTGAGCGGGTCGACGTTGGCGCCGTTGAGGACACTGAACGGACCGTTTCCCGCGGTCGTCGTGAACTCGAAGTCGAGAAGGCCCGGATTCAGCACCACGTTGATCGGAAGGACGCCGGCCGGAAAGAAATTGGACGACCCCGCGCTCACCGAATATTCCGTGGCGCCGCCATTGATGTTGAACGTATTGGTGGCCCCGGCTTCGAACCCCAGGAACTCGACCGTGGCGTTGACCGGTCCGCCGGCGATCAGAAAAAGGTTCGCGTTGAAAAAGCCTTCCAGGACGCCGAACACGTCGTTGGAGGCAGGCGTCGAACCGATGATCGCCGCCCGTGCGTCGGTGGCGGCAAAAGCCATTCCAGCGACTGCTACGCTTGCTAACAGAAGCTTCTTCATGGCTGATCCCTCCTCGTTCCAAACCTGTGGCTTGGCCATCCGCGGAAATTTCGCCACTGTCTCCATTGTCGCGATCCAAGTTTACGTTGGTTAACAAGCAAGTGCCGGACCAATTATCGGAAGACATTGATTCCACGTAGATTCGCAATCAATGGCCAAAGATTGTCACAGGCAGATGTAAAATCTGCCGACATTTACACTCCGCGTGAATGCTGGGTGGGCATACATGGAATTTTGGAGCCAGGAGACGGAAGCGGTTTTTGGCGCGCCGCGGAACGCCAAGATCCGCCGAAACGAGGGGGAATATTTGAACGACGCGCGAGCCGCCGCACCCCTCCATTGCGACCCACCCCCGCTCGGACCCTCGTTGTCGTGCGCTGGTGCGAAAAACCGTCCAAAAATTTGTCGGTAGTGGATCCGCAGTCGCGGCGGCGATGCGCGTGCATCGCCGCCACCGAGTTCTGCGGGTCCGCTACGCCGGCAGCGCGACCTTGTCGAAGAAACCGGTCATGCTGGCGAGCCGGCCCTCCGCCACGGTGCCGAAATCGGTGCCGATGACGATCGGGTCCTTGCCCGCCGCCCCGAGCGTCCAGGTGAAGCGCAGCTGGCCGTTATGCGTCTCGACCTCGCTGGTGCGGGCGAAGCGGTGGCCGGGGAAGCGCTGGTGCACGCCGGCCACCATGCTGTCGATCGCCGCGTGGCCTTCGGCCTGCGCCGCCGGATCGGCATAGCGGGCGCGTTCGGTCCAGACGCGCTGGATCAGCTCGCGCCGGCGCCCGGCGTCGGTCTCGTTCCACATGGCGATGTAGTCGTCGATCAGTCCGGTCGGGTTGTTCATCGGCGTCTCTCCTCTTCGCGGTCGCGGCTGCGACGCGGCGAAGGATCGGATGCGGCGCGCGCGAAGGCGATTACGTGTCAGGTCGTGGCCGTTACCGGGTCCGGAAAGCGCCGAACTTTACGCAGGAGGTAATCGCGGAGTCGTCGCGCGCGAGGCAATCTGACCGCGCTGGTCAGGAGGGATTCCGTCATGCGCGCGCACGTCGAGGAGAAGATTGCCTATCGCACCTGCCCGATCTGCGAGGCCTGCTGCGGACTCGAGATCCGGATGCAGGGCGACCAGGTCGCCGGCATCCGCGGCCACGCGGCCGATGTGTTCTCGGCCGGTTATGTCTGCCCGAAGGGCGCCGCGGTGAAGGACCTGCACGAGGATCCGGACCGGCTGCGCACACCGCTCATCAAGCGCGACGGCAAATTCGTCGAAGCGAGCTGGGACGAGGCCTTCGCCGAGATCGAGCGCCGCCTGCTGCCCATCATCGCCGCGCATGGACGCGACGCGATCGGCCTCGTCATCGGCAACCCGGTCGTGCACAAAATGGGCCTGTTGCTCTACTTCCCGCGCCTCGCGAAAGCGCTGGGTTCGAAGAACTTCTTCTCCGCCTCCACGCTCGACCAGATGCCGAAACAGCTCTCCGCCGGGCTGATGTTCGGCCATTGGCTCACCATCCCGGTGCCGGATATCGATCGCAGCGATTTCCTGCTGATGCTCGGCGCCAATCCGGCGGTGTCGAATGGCAGCCTGTGGACGGTGCCGGATTTCCGCGGTCGCGCGAAGGCGATGCGGGCGCGTGGCGGCAGGCTGATCGTCGTCGATCCACGCCGCAACGAGACCGCGGCCATGGCGGATCAGCACGTGGCGATCCGGCCCGGCGCCGATGTGTTCTTTCTCGCCGCCCTGGTGCACACGCTGTTCGAGGAGAAGCTCGTCATGCTCGGCCGGCTCGCGCCGCATGTCGCCGGCGTCGAGGCAGTGCGCGAGGTGGTCGCGCCTTTCGCGCCGGAGCAAGTGGCGGCGCGCTGCGGCATCGATGCCGCCACCATCCGCGAGCTGGCGCGTAGCCTGGCCAACGCCGAGCGCGGCGCCGTCTATGGCCGGCTCGGCACCTGCACGCAGGAATACGGCACCTTGGTCAATTGGCTGATCGATGTCGCCAACGTGCTGGCCGGCCATCTCGACGAGCCGGGCGGTGCCATGTTCCCCAAGGCCGCGGCCTTCCAGGCCAATACCATGGGCAGGCCCGGCCAAGGCCGCGGCATCGCCACCGGCCGGCATCGCTCGCGCGTGTCGAATGCGCCGGAAGTGTTCGGCGAGTTCCCGATCGGCTGCCTGGCGGAGGAGATCGACATTGCGGGCGAAGGGCAGGTGCGCGCGCTGATCACCATCGCCGGCAACCCGGTGCTGTCGGCGCCGAACGGCGCGCGGCTCTCCGCCGCGCTGGACCAGCTCGATTTCATGCTCAGCCTCGACATCTATCTGAACGAGACCAGCCGGCATGCCGATGTCATCCTGCCCGGCACCTCGCCGCTGGAGGAGGCGCATTACGACGTCGCCTTCCCGCAGCTCGCGCACCGCAACTACGCGCGCTACAGCAAGCCGGTCGTGCCGGCGACGCAGCCGGCGGAATGGGAGATCCTGCTCCGCCTGACGGCGATCCTGGCGGGCGGCGGCGCCAAGGCCGATATCGGCGCGCTGGACGACGAGTTCGTGGCCGAGGATGTCGGCCGCATGGCGGGGCCGCAGGCGCCGGCGGTGCTCAAGGCGGTCGAGGCCTTGCGTGGCCCGGACCGCCTGCTCGATCTCGCGCTGCGCGGCGGGCCCTATGGCGACATGTTCGGGATGAAGCCGGGGGGGCTCAACCTGGCGAAGCTGGCCGCGACGCCGGAGGGCATCGATCTCGGCGCGCTCGAGCCGCTCATCCCAGAGGTGCTGCGCACGCCGTCGGGAAAGATCGAACTGGCGCCGGACATGCTGATCGCCGACATGGCGCGCGCAGCGGCGGACCTGGCGCGGCCGGTGCCGGATCTCGTCATCGTCGGCCGCCGCCAGGTGCGCTCCAACAACAGCTGGACGCACAACCTGCCGATCCTGGCCAAGGGTCCGTATCGCTGCACCGTCGAGGTGCATCCCCGCGATGCGGCGCGCCATGGCCTTAAGCACGGCGGACGGGCACGCATCGTCAATGCCAACCGCGCCATCGAGGCCCAGGTCGAGATCACCGAGGCGATGCTGCCCGGCGTGATCAGCCTGCCGCATGGCTGGGGCCACGACCTGCCGGGCACGCGGCTCTCGGTCGCGTCGAAGCGGCCCGGCGCCAATCTCAACGCGCTGTTCGACGAGAGCCTGCGCGACCCGCTCTCCGGCAACGCCGTGCTGAGCGGCGTGCCGGTCGAGATCAGCGCGGCGGGCTGATCACCGCGCCGCGTGGTCGGCCAGCACGTTGGCGACCACGGCGGTCACCTTCTTCCCGGTCGGGATGTGCAGGAATTCGTTCGGGCCGTGCGCGTTGGAATGCGGCCCCAGCACGCCGGTGATGACGAACTGCGCTTGCGGGAACTTCTCGCCCAGCATGGCCATGAAGGGGATGCTGCCGCCTTCGCCCATATAGGCCGGTGGCTTGCCGAAGGCGGCGTTGGACGCGCGCTCCAGCGACTGCTCCAGCCACGGCGCGACGGCCGGCGCGTTCCAGCCGTCATTCGGCTTCGTGGCCTCGAACTCGATCTCGGCGCCATAGGGCGCGTCCCTGGTGATCGCCGCGGTCACCGCCTCCGCCGCGCGTGCGGCTTCGAGGGTCGGCGGCAGGCGCATCGACAGCTTGGCGGTGGTGAACGGCAACAGCACATTGCCGGCATTGCCGGGGGCGGGCAGGCCCTCCATGCCGGTGATGGCAAGCTGCGGCCGCCAGGTGCGGTTCAGGATCATCTCCACGAGATCCGACGCCATCGGCTTGGTTCCGCCGGCGAAGGGAAACTTGGCCCAGACCTGGTCGCCCAGCGCCGCGGCCGCGCGCTTCGCCTGCTCGATCCGCTCCGGCGGGATCTGCACGTTGAGGTCCTGCAGCTTGATGGTGCCGGTCGCCTCGTCCTCGATGCGGGAGACCAGCTGGCGCGCGATGCGGAAGCTCGACGGCACGATGCCGGAGGCATCTCCGGAATGGACGCCTTCCTCCAGCACCCGCACGGTGAGCGTGCCGGCGAACATGCCGCGGAGCGAGGTGGTGACCCAGAGCTGGTCGTAATTGCCGCAGCCGGAATCGAGGCAGACCACCAGCGAAGGCTGACCGATCCGCGCCGCGAGGTGATCGATGTAATAGGGCAGGTCGTAACTGCCGCTCTCCTCGCAGGCTTCGATCAGGATCACGCAGCGGGCATGCGGAATCTTCTGCTCTTTCAGCGCGGCGATCGCGGTCAGCGCGCCGAACATGGCATAGCCGTCATCGGCGCCGCCGCGGCCATAGAGCTTGTCGCCCTTGATCACCGGGATCCAGGGGCCATAGCCCTCGGCCCAGCCGACCATTTCCGGCTGCTTGTCGAGATGGCCGTAGAGCAGCACGGTGTCTTTCGTTTCACCCGGCACATCGATCAGGATCACCGGCGTGCGGCCTTCGAGCCGTACCACTTCGAGCGTGGCGCCGGGCAGGCCGGGCAGCTTGGCCTTCGCCCAGGCCTCGAACATCCTGACCGCATCGTCCATATAGCCGTGCTTCGCCCAATCCGGGTCGAAGCTCGGCGACTTGTTCGGGATCTTGATGTACTCGAACAAGGTCGGGACGATCTCGTCGTCCCAGCACTGGCCGACGAAGCGGTTGAGCTTTTGCTGGTCCATAACGCCTGCCTGAAACGGAAAACGCGGGTGCGGAGTTTGGCCCGATCTGGCCAGATCGACAACACTACAACGTCGTGCCCGGGCTTGACCCGGGCACCCACGGCTCGCGGCTCTGCTGCCCTCAGCGTGGATGGCCGGGTCAAGCCCGGCCATGACGAACTTTTCTGTTCACGCCGCCTTCAGCACGAAGTCGTATTCGCAGGTGAATTCGCCCGGCTTCGCCCCGGGCTTGAAATCGACGATCAGCGAATCCTTCACGCCGAACACCGCGTCGGAATCGAGATAGCCGTCGCCCTTGACGAAGAGATGCGTGGTCAGCGGCTCGTGCCCGGGCGCCGAGACGATGAAATGCAGATGCGCCGGGCGGTAGGGGTGCCGGCCGAGCTTGAGCAGCATCTGGCCGACCGGCCCGTCGGTCGGCACCGGATAGCTGACCGGCTTGACCGTGCGGAAGTGATATTTGCCATCCGTGCCGGTGCGGAAGCGTGCCCTGAGATCCATGCCCGCATCCGGCTTCTGCACGTCGTAGAACCCGTCCGGCCCGGCCTGCCAGACGTCGAGCAGCGCCCCGGCGACCGGCCGGCCGCTGCCGTCGCTGACCTTGCCGGAAACCAAAGTCGGCGCGCCGCCCTTGGCATGCGGGGCGATATTGGCGCCCATTTCCAGATCCGGCGCGCCCTCGACGAAGAACGGGCCGAGCACCGTCGATTCCGTCTCGCTGCCCGGCCTCGCGTGGTTGATAGCATCCACCATCATCGACAGGCCGAGCGTGTCGGAGAGCAGGATGAATTCCTGCCGCTTGTCGTCGCATTTCTGGCCCGTCGCGGTGAGGAACTGGATCGCCTGGAACCATTCGGCCTCGGTCAGCTTCACCTCGCGCGCCAGCGCGTGCAGGTGCCGCACCGTGGCGGCCATGATCTGCTTCAGGCGCGGGTTGTCGCATTTGTCCATGCGGGCGATCACCGCCTCGGTCAGCGCGTCCTCGGAAAAGCGTGCCATTGCCTCCTCCTTATGCTTCCGGCAGCCGGCGCACCCGTCGGCGCACCGGGAAGAAATCGAGATCGAACCGTTCCGCCACCAGGCCCCAGAGGCCCTGCGGCGCCTTCAGCATGACCACCACGGCGACCGCGCCCAGGATGATCATGTACCAGGCGCCGAAATCCGCCAGCAGGCTGCGCAGGGCGAAGAATACCAGAGTGCCGACGATCGGGCCCTCGATGCGGCCGATGCCGCCGATCACCACGATGAAGATCACGTTCGCGGTCCAGTCGCCGACGCTGAACGCGGCATCGGGCGAGATGCGGATCTTCTGCAGGAAGATCAGCGCACCGATCATGCCGCCGCCGAACGCCGCCACCAGATAGACCCAGAGCTTGGTGCGGAAATTGTCGACGCCCAGGCTCTCGGCCGCGCCCTCGGCATCGCGGATCGCGGTCAGCGCCAGGCCGTGGCGCGAACGCAGCAGCAGGAAGACCAGCGCGACAGCGCCGATCGCGATGGCGATGCCGGTGTAGTAGATCACCAGCTCGCGCCCGTCGCGGCTCTCGGCGACGGCGCGCACGATGCCGATCGGCAGGCTCATGCCGGTGCCGCCGCCGAGCGCCGTGACTTGCGCCAGGACCAGGCGGAACACCTCGGCGACAACCCAGGTGCCGATGGCGAAATAGGCGCCGCGCAGGCGGAACACGACGAAGGCAGTTGGCAGCGCGATCAGCGCCGCGGCGAGGCCAGCGAGCGGCAGCGCGGCGAGCGGCGGCACGCCGGCCAGGATGGTGAGCGCGAAAAGGGCGTAGCCGCCGAGACCGATATAGGCCTGCTGGCCGACCGAGACGAGCCCGGCATAGCCGGCGAGCAGGTTCCACATCTGCGCCAGTGCCAGGAAATACGCCATCTCGACAACCAGCCGCATATCGGCGCTGCCGGTCCAATAGGGCAGCGAGAGCAGCGCGCCGAGAATGGGCAGCAGCAGCCAGAGGCCGATCCGGCTGGCGCGCGTTGCGCGCTCGATGCGGTACGTCATTCAGTCCACCGCGCGCGGGAACAGGCCGCGCGGCCGGAAGATGAGCACCAGAAGGAAGGCGATATGGCCGGCGAGCAATTGCCAGGCCGGATCGATCTTCGCGCCGACGGTCTGCGCGATGCCGAGGATGACGCCGCCGGCCAAGGTGCCCCAGAGCGAGCCGAGCCCGCCGATGATCACCGCCTCGAAGGCGAAGAGCAGCCGCGCCGGCCCGATTGCGGGATCGAAATTGGTGCGGATGGCGAGGAACACGCCGGCGAAGGAGACGACGGCGAGCGCGACACCCATCGCCATCGCGAAGAGATGCCGGTGGTCGACGCCGTAGAGCCGCGCCGTCTCCGGGTCGTCCGACACGGCGCGGAAGGCGCGGCCGATCCGGGTCCGGTGCAGCAACGCCTGCAGGGCCGCGATCACCACGACCGCGGTGGCGAAGATCAAGAGCGGGAACCAGCCGATCGCCAGGTCCGGCCCGAGTGGGATGCTGGCGGTCTCGAAGGGCCCAAGCAGCAGCTTGCGGCTGTCGGCGGAGAAGCCCTGGAGCAGCGCGTTCTGGATGATGATGGACAGCCCGAAGGTGACCAGCAGCGGCGGCAGGATGCCACGGCCGAGCGTCGCGTTGAGCAGGCCGCGCTGCAATGCGTAGCCGATGACGAACATCACCGGCACGACGATGATGAGGCTCGAGAGCGGATCGATGCCGGTGAGCTGCACGGCGAGGAAGGCGGTGTAGGCGGCCAGCACGATCAGGTCGCCATGCGCGATGTTGACCAGCCGCATGACGCCGAAGATCAGGCTGAGCCCCGCAGCGAACAGCGCATAGAGCCCGCCGAGCAAGGTGCCTTGCAGGATGGTGTCGATGGCGCCGGTCATCTTTGCTGTCTTTGTTCGTCATGCCCGGGCTTGACGAGGGTGCAGTGGTGCCGCATCCCACTACACCCCGAAATAAGCGGCGCGGATGCGCTCGCGGTCGAGCTCTTCCGGACGGCCTTGCAGGGTCACGCGGCCGGCCATCAGGCAATAAACGCGGCCCGCCACCGCCAGCGCCTGGTTGATGTCCTGCTCCACCACAACGACCGCGGTGCCTTCCGCCTTGATCGCCGGCAGCGCGGCATAGACGTCGCGGATGATGATCGGGGCGAGGCCGAGCGACAGCTCGTCGCAGAGCAGGATCTCCGGATTGGCCATCAGGGCGCGGCCGATCGCCACCATCTGCTGCTGGCCGCCGGAAAGCTGGATACCGCTGACCCGCCGGCGTTCCTCGAGGACCGGGAACAGGCGGTAGACGCGCTGCAGGGTCCAAGGCCCGGGGCGTTTCGCATAGGCGCCCATCAGCAGATTCTCTTCGACCGTCAGCGACAGGAACAGCCGCCGACCCTCCGGCACCAGGGCGATGCCGCGCGCGACGATCGCCTCCGGCGCAGCGCCGCCGATCGCCTGGCCGCGATGCCGCACCGCTTCCGGCGCGGCGGCATTGAGGCCGCAGATGGTGCGCAGCAGGGTCGATTTGCCGGCGCCGTTGGCGCCGATGATGGCGACCGTCTCGCCGTCCTGCAGCGCGAGATCGATGCCGAACAGGGCCTGGAAATCGCCGTAGCGGGCTTCCAGCGCCTGCGTCTCCAGCAGCGCCGTCACGCCGCCGCCTCGTCGATCCCCATATAGACCGATTGCACGCGCGGGTCGGCCAGCACCGCGGCGGGCGCGCCCTCGGCCAGTGCCTGGCCGAAATTGATCACGAACAGCCGGTCGATCGCCGAGAGCAGCGCGTGCACGACATGCTCGATCCAGATCAGCGAGACACCGGCGGCGCGGATGGCGCGGATGGTGCCGACCAGCGCCTGGCATTCGGCTTCGGTCAGGCCGCCGGCGATCTCGTCGAGCAGCAGCAGCTTCGGCTTCAAGGCCAGCGCGCGGGCGAGCTCCAGCCGCTTGCGCTCCAGCAAGGTGAGCGCGCCGGCGGCGCGGTTCGCCTTGTCGATCAGGCCGGTGGTCGCCAACACGTCGAGGCAATGCGACTGCGCCTGACGCTCGCTTTGGCGCCCGCCGAACACCGCGCCGACCAGCAGGTTCTCGTAGACACTCATGCCGGCGAAGGGCTGCGGGATCTGGTGGGAGCGGCCGATGCCGAGCCGGCTGCGCGCATGCGGGGCCAGGCGGGTGATGTCGCGGCCGTCGAATTCGATCCGTCCCTCGTCCGGTTTCAGGCCGCCGGTGATCAGGTTGAACAGGGTCGACTTGCCGGCGCCGTTTGGCCCAAGAATGCCGAGCGCCTCGCCTGCCGCGAGTTCCAGTGAAACAGCATCGGTCACCTTCAGCGCACCGAAGGATTTGGAGACGCCGTCCAGACGGAGGAGGGGGGTCATGCTCCGAACTGTCGTAGAAGATGCGGCATGATAGCCCTCCCCCGGCTTGCGCCGGGGGAGGAGTTCACGTCAGCCGATCGCCTCCATCTTGCCGCCGGCCGGGATGTTCGGCGCGGTCTTGTTGTCGGTGATGACGAGGTCGTATTTGAAGGCGCCGCCCTTGCGCCACTGGCCGCCGACCAGCGGCGTCTTGGCGACGTTCTTCACCGGGCCCGCGCCCCAGGCGATCGGCCCGACCACGCTGTCGATCTTGGTCTTCGCCACCGCGTCCAGGATGCTGGCGCGCTCGCCGGCACCCTTGGAGCGCTTCATCACGTCGACCGCCACCTCGAACAGCGCGTGCACGAAGCCGATCGGCTGCGTCCACTGCTTCTTGGTCGCCGCCGTGTAGCCGTCGGCCAGCTCCTTCGCCGAAGCGCCGGTGAGCGACGACTTGAACGGATGGCTCGGCGTCCACCAGACTTCCGTCGACAGGTTGTGGCCGGCATCGCCGAGCCCTTCCAGCACCACCGGGAACAGCAGCGCCTTGCCGATCGACACGACCTTGGGCTTGAAGCCCTGCTGGCGCGCCTGGTTCCAGAAGGTGGTGAGGTCGGGCGGGATCACCACGCCGGTGACGATCTCGGCATTGGCCGCCTTGAAGGCCGAGATCTGGGCCGAGAAGTTGTCGTTCAGGTTCTGGAACCGGCCGGGATCGGTCAGCTTGTAGCCCTGCTTCTCCAGCACCGGCGGGAAGCCCCGCTGCTTGTCGCCCCAGGCATTGCCGTCGCCGTCGTTCGGGAACAGGCCGCCGACCGATTTGTTGGTGGCGACCTGGCCCCACATGTTGGTGAACACGGCGATCACGTCCTCCAGGCCCCAGAAAAAGTGATAGGTGTGCTTGAAGCCCACCTCCGGCTTGCCGCCGCGGGCGAAGAACCAGGGCTGCCACGGTGCGACGGAGGAGACGCAGGGCACCTCGTTCACCTCGCACTGGTCGCAGACCGGATTGGTGGTCTCCGGCGTCGACGCCACCAGCATCAGGTCCACTTGGTCCTTCAGGATCAGGTCGGCCGCCACCTCGGCCGCGCGGTTCGGGTTCGACTGGCTGTCCTTGACGATGATCTCGACCGGCTGCGTGCCGTTGCCGATCTTGATGCCGGCTTTCACCGCCTCGCGGATGCCGTCGATGACGAAATTATCCGCCTCGGCGAAGGGCGCGAGCGGTCCGGTCTGCGGGCTGACATAGCCGAGCTTGATCTTCTTGCCCTGGGCGATGGCTGGGAAGCCCAGGCTCGCGAGCGCCACGCCGGCGGCGCCGGTCTTCAGCACGCCGCGGCGATTCGGATGGTTGCCTCTCTCCCGCATGATTCCCTCCTCGTTCTTGTTCGTCTCGTTCAGCGCGGATACCAGGGCGGGATCTGGGCATCGACGTTGACCCAGACCGATTTCGCGTCGGTGTAGTCGCGCATCGCCTCGAAGCCCATCTCGCGGCCATAGCCGGATTGCTTGACGCCGCCGAAGGGCGAGCCCGGATTGACCCGCTTGTAGCTGTTGATCCACACCATGCCGGCCTGCATCTGGCCCGCGACGCGGTGGGCGCGCGACAGATCGCGGGTCCAGAGCCCGCCGCCGAGCCCGTAGGGCGTCTGGTTGGCGATGGCGATCACCTCGGCCTCGTCCTTGAAGGTCGAGACGCTGACGAAGGGTCCGAACACTTCCTCCATGCAGACGCGGTCCTGCGGCTGCGCGCGCACGATGGTCGGCTCGACGTAATAGCCCTGGGCGAGCGCCGCATCGGCCGGCGCCTTGCCGCCGGTCAGCACCTCGCCGCCTTCCTGGTGCGCGATCTGGCAATAGGTCAGCACGCGATCGCGATGCCCGGCGGAAGTGAGCGGGCCCATCTCGGTCTTGGGGTCGAGCGGGTCGCCCAGACGGATCGATTTCGCCAGCGCCAGGAAGCCCGAGAGGAAGGCATCGGCGATCTTCTCGTGCAGCAACAGGCGCGAGCCGGCGATGCAGGCCTGGCCCTGGTTGTGGAAGATGGCGAAGGCGGAGCCGCCGATCGCCGGGCGCAGGTCGGCATCCTCGAACACGATATTGGCGCCCTTGCCGCCGAGCTCGAGCTGCACCCGCTTCAGGTTGCCGGCACTCGCCTGCACGATCTTGCGGCCCGTCGCCGTCGAGCCGGTGAAGGCGATCTTGGCGACGCCCGGATGCTCGGCGAGATACTGCCCCGCCGTCGCGCCATAGCCAGGCACGATATTGACCACACCCTCCGGGAAGCCCACCTCCGCCATCAGTTCGGCGAGGCGGAGCGTCGTCAGCGGCGTCAGCTCGGCCGGCTTCAGCACGATGGTGTTGCCGGCGGCCAGCGCCGGACCCATCTTCCAGCCGCAGAACATCAGCGGGAAGTTCCACGGCACGATCTGGCCGACGACTCCCAGGGGTTCGCGCAGCACATAGTTCAGGAAGCCGGTCTCGACCGGCACCACGCTGCCCTGCAGCTTGTCGGCCATGCCGCCGAAATAGCGGAAGGTGGCGGCGGTGCGCGGCACGTCGAGGCCGCGCGAATCCTTGATCGGGTGGCCGGTATCAAGGCTTTCGAGCCGGGCCAGCTCGTCGGTCTTCTCCTCGATCTTGTCGGCGAGCTTGAGCAGCAGCCGGCCGCGATCCGCCGCCGCCAGGCGCGACCAGGCCGGGAAGGCCTTGGCCGCCGCGGCGACGGCGCGGTCGATATCCTCAGGCTCCGCTTCCGAGACTTCGGCCAAGGTCGAGCCATCGTGCGGGTTCAGCGTGGCAAAGGTCGCGCCGTCCGCCGCCTCGACGAATCTGCCGCCGATGAAGAGCTTCGACTGATAGCCCATCGCCGCCTCCCCGCGGGTGAGCGTGGCCGGTCAGAATTCGGCGGTCAGAACTTCACCGGCGTCACCGGCGCCTTGCCGCTGGCGATCAGCTCCGGAATCTTGCCGGAATTGTTCTCCCAGACCAGCAGCATCGACCGTTTCGCCGAATAGCCCTGGTGGCGGATATCGGCGGGCATCGCGGCGATGTCGCCGGCCCGCATCACCACATTGGCGCGCGGCGCGCCGGTTTCCTTGTCCTTCACCACCCAGGTGATCTCGTCGGAGAGCTGCAGGAACCATTCCACGCGGTCGTTGCCGTGCTCGACCGGCAGGATGAATTCCTCCGAGGTCGGGCAATAGAGGCTCTCGCGCACGACCGAGCAGACGCTCGGATTCCAGGTCACGTCGGAGCGCGACAGATAGCCGAACAGGTTGAACGCCTTCACCTCGTCCTCGAAGCCCTTCTCGGGCAGCATCTGCGGCTGGTCCTGCGGCACGTCGGCGAAGTGGCGGTTGACCGGGTAGCCGTTCTGATCGGTGCGGACCGGCGTGTCGCCGGCGCAGCCGACCATGCGCTGTGCCGTCACGCGCTGGCGGGTGATCGCCTTCACGTTGTCGCCGTTCTTGCGGCCGTAGGGATTGGCGGTCTCCTCCGGCGCGGCGAAGGGGTCGTAGCCCTTGTTGGTCCAGTCCTCGAGGATGGCCTTGAAGGTCGCCAGCAGCTCGTCGGACTTGTGGGTCTCGTTGTAGTCGAGGCCGGCCTTGCGATAGGCGTCGTTGAACCGGCCGGCGAACATGTCGACCGTGCCGTAATGATTCAAGGTGCCGAAGACGTGGTCGAAATTCACCGTGCCGTAGAAGAAGTTCCAGGCCACGTCGCGCTGCAGCGCGCGCAGGAACACGTCGGCCGGCATCACGTGGCTGCCCTTCGGCCATCTCACCTTGACGAAATACTCGTCGCGGCTGAACTCGAACTTGCCGTGCTTGAAGCTGCGATAGCCGTAGTAATTGTCAGGCTCGGAGGCCTGGACGGCGAACGGGCTCGACATCGCGGGATCTCCTCTGTGCAAGGGTTCAGACAGGTGCGGATCTGGTCTCGCAGATCTCCGCCCAGCGCTGGATGGTGAGCTCGCCCTGCACGGTCTGGATGATGACGACGCCGGGCCTGGCGGATTTGAACCGATAGGCATTGCCCTTCGGCAGCAGCGCCATGTGGCCGCGATGGCAAACGATGCGGCCCATTCTCGGTCCGCCGGGATCGCCCTTGACCAGGATGGCGCCGTCCTTGCCGCCGGCGGCGGCCTGGCTGGGGCCGAGCTTCTGCAGCTCGACTTCCACCATGCCGTCCATCACCAGCGCGAACTCGTCGTGGTCGGCGGTGTACCAGGGCGAGGTGCCTTCGGTACGCAGGCATTCGATCACGTATTCGAAGTTCTTGCCGACGGCGACGCGCTCATAGGGCTTCGCCTTCGAGGCCACGTCGAACACGTTGGAGAAGACGTAGTTCTTCGGGTCATCGGCGATGACCTGGATGCCGCCCTTCTGAAAGCTCGCCAGCGAGCCGAAGACGGTTTTCACGTCGCTCATGCCTGCCTCCCCGGCGCGACCTCGCGGCATCCTGCTCCCCCGGAAGCGGCGCCGCTCTGCTGTCGCGCAGAATTGTTTGTATGGCAAACGACTTGCGTCATCATGCCAGGAATCGAGGCGAAGACCAATGGGGCGGCGATCACCGCCGAAGGACGGCGAGTCCCGCGCCGAGCAGCGCCAGCGCGGCGATCAGCGGGCCGAAGCCGGGGAAGCCGCCGAGCACCAGCATCCAGCCGCCGAGCGCGGCGGCGCCGACCCAGCCGATGCTGGCGCAGGTGCCCATCAGGCCCATCACCGTGCCGCGCACCTCGCTCGAAACGGCGGCCAGGGCCGCCATCAGCGACGGTCGGCCGATGGCGTTGAGCAGCATGAAGAGGAAGCCGAGCGCCACCGAGGTCGCGAGATCCGGCTGCCAGCCGAACAGCGCCAGCGCGGCCATGGCGGAGGCGATCATGGCGGCGGCGAAGGTGACCAGCCGGTTGCGCGCGCGGTCGGCGAGGTAGCCGCCGGCCACGGTGCCCAGGATGTTGCCGGCGGCGAACAGGGCCAATGGCAGCGCCACGCCGGAAAGCGTGATGCCGTAGCTCTCGATCAGGAAGGTGGCGAAATAGACCGCGGCGAGGCCGTAGCAAATGCGTTCGGCGATCACGGTGGAGAGCAGGCGCAGCACCGGCCCGGTGAAGGCGGCGCGGAAGGCGACCGGCTTGCCGCCCTGGCCGCCGCCGGCGGCGAGCGGCCGCGCGCGGGTGGTCGCGGCGAGGCCGAGCACCGAGGTGATCGCCAGCGCCGCCACGCAAAGATGCACGCCGCGCCAGCCGATCGAGGCGCCGAGCCAGGCCGCCAGCGGCACGCCGAGGATCAGGGTCAGCGACTGGCCGCTCATCACCCAGCCGAGCGCGCGGCCGCGCTGGCTGTCGTCGGTGCGGTCCGACACCTCGGCCATCATGCTGCCCATGAACATGCCGCAGCAGGCGCCGCCGAGCGTGCCCCAGACGACGACTTCGAGATAGCTGCCCGCCCGGGCGACGCCGAACATCGCCAAGGTCAGCACGATCGGCCCGCCGAGCAGGAAGGGCCGCCGGCCGAAGCGGTCGGCGCCGATGCCGCCGACCAGCGAGGCGACGCCCCAGGCGGTCGCCGTCATGGCGAACAGGTTGGCGATCAGCGGCACGCTGACGTCGAGATCGCGGGCCATGTCGAGCAGGAACGGCGCCCGCGTGGTGCCGCTCGACGTCGCCGCGAAGGAACCGAGGCAGCAGGCCGCGACCAGCGCCCAGGGCACGCGCGGGCGTTCGCGCGCCGTCGCGGTCTCGCTCGCCGTCAGCGGCAGATCCGTCATGCCCCGCTTCTAGCCCGCGCGGGCGGCGGCGAGCAGTCCGGCCCGCGCAATCCTGCGCTGCATTTAGGCCTGCCGGGGCATGTTGCCGCTGAACATGCCGCCGTCGATCACCAGCTCCGAGCCGGTCATGTAGGCGGAGGCGTCGGAGGCGAGATAGAGCACGCCATTGGCGATGTCCTGCGCCTGGCCGGCTCGGCGAAGCGGCACCGCCATCTGAGACATCGCTTCCGGATCGAAGCCGGCATTCTGGCCCGCCGGCAACACGCCGCCGGATGGAATCTTGTCCCAGATCGGCGTCGCGATGATGCCGGGATGCACGGTGTTGACGCGGATGTTGAGGTTGGCGGCGGCGCATTCCAGCGCCACCGCCTTGGCGAACAGGCGCACGCCGCCCTTGGTCGCGCAATAGCCGGCGAGGCCGGCCGCGCCGCGGAGCCCCGCCAAGGACGACATGATGATGATCGAGCCGCCGCCGGCGCGGGCCATCGCCGGCACGCAATGCTTCACCGACAGGAACACGCCGTCCAGGTTGATCGCGGTCTGCCGTCGCCAATCGGCCAGGCTCATCTGCAGCACCGGCACCATGATGCCGATGCCGGCATTGGAGACCAGGATGTCGAGCCGGCCGCATTTGCGCTCCGCCTCGGCCACCACCTCGGCCCAGCGCGCCTCGTCGGTCACGTCCTGGCGGAGCGTGATGGCCGTGCCGCCTGCCTTGACGATGCGGTCGGCCACCTGGCGCAGGCCCGCCTCGTCGATATCGGTCAGCACCACCTTGGCGCCCTCGCGCGCCAGCGTCTCCGCGCAGGCGGCGCCGATCCCCGATGCCGCGCCGGTAATCAGCGCGACCTTGCCCTCAACTTGAGCCATCGCTTCCTCCCAAAATCCGCGCGCAGCATAGCGCCTCAGCGGCGCTGGCGCGCGTCCCAGGCGGCCTGCATCGCCAGCTCCATGGCGCGCGGGTTCTGCATCAGGGCGGCGCGTGTGTCACGGGCCCGCTGGTCGACCAGGATCTCCTCCTCGCCGGCCGCGATGCCGGCCAGGACGCCGCGGGCGATATCGGCCGGGCTCTCCTTCGGCATGCTGAGATGCGCCGTCATGCCGGTATCGACATAGCCGAAATAGGCGCCGTGCACGGCGGTGCCCTGCGCCTTCAGCTCGTGGCGGATGCCGTGGGTCAGCGATGTTTCCGCCGCCTTGGAGGCGCAGTACGATCCCTGCATCGGCACGTTGAACATCGCCGCCACCGACAGCACGTTGACGATGGCACCGCCGCCATTCGCTTTCAGGACGGGGGCGAAGGCACGGCACATGCGGAGCGTGCCGAAATAGTTGGTCGCCATCTCGGCCTCGGCATTCTCGAGCGTCGGCGCTTCGAGCAACGGTGTGAAGGCGGCGATGCCGGCATTGTTGATCAGCAAGGTGACGTCGCGGCATGTCGCGGCTGCGGCCGCCACTTGGTCATCCTGCGTCACGTCGAGCCTGACCGGCACGAGGCCGGCGCCGGTGATCGCCGCCGGGTCGCGGGCTGCCCCATAGACCTTGGCGGCGCCGGAAGCGAGCAGCGCCTTGGCCAGCTCGGCGCCGATGCCGCGATTGGCGCCGGTCACCAGCGCGATGGACCCTTTGATCTGCATGCGTGTCACCTCGATTGCTGCGCCGATGTTACCTCCACTTCGATGCGCGCAAGCAATCGGTTGCGCGGCTTCCGCCAGCGCGGCAGAAAGGTCGAAAGGGGCGCGTGAGCCGGCCCGGGAGGAAGCGATGACGGTCAACTATATCGACCTCTACGATCGCGCCGCGCGCATCGCGGGCGACCGTGCCGCGCTGATCGACGACGGCGGCAGTATCAGCTACGCCGCGCTGACCGCGCTCACCAACCGCTTTGCCAATGCACTGGTCGCGGGCGGCTTCGGGCCCTCGACGCGCTTCGCGCTGTTCAGTCCGAATTGCAGTGCGGCGATGGTCGCCATGCTGGGCGGGCTGCGCGCCGGCGGCGCCTGGTGCAACATCAACCTGCGCAACGCCATCGCCACCAATATCGACATCCTGGCGCGCGGCGGCTGCGAGGCGCTGTTCTTCCACTCCTCCACCGCCGAGCTGGTCGAGCAGATCCGGGCCGGCGTGAAGACGCTCCGCTTCGTCATCTGCATCGACCGGGACCTGCCGGGCTTCCCCTCGCTCGCCACCGTCGCCGGCGAAGGCAGCGGCGCAGCCGTCAATGTTCGCCTCGCGCCCGGCGAGATCGGCTTCCAGGGCTCGACCGGCGGCACCACCGGCGCGCCCAAGATCACCCAGGGCGATCCGGGCTTCCTCGCCTGGAACACCATCGGCTTCATGACCGAGCTGCAATTCGGCGGCACGCCACCGGTCAACCTCGCCGTCGCGCCGATCACCCATGCCGGCGGCATCGTCGCCATGGCGACGCTCGCGATGGGCGGCACCGTGGTGCTGATGCCGGCGGTCGATCTCGGCAAGCTGCTGGAGGCGGTGGAGCGCTACCGCGTGTCGCTGCTGTTCCTGCCGCCGACCGTGATCTACATGCTGATGAACCACCCGAAGGTGCGGCAGACCGATTTCTCCTCGCTGCGCTACCTGATGTCGGCGGCAGCGCCGTTCGCGGTGGAGAAGATCGCCCAGGCGCATGAGATCTTCGGGCCGGTGATCTGCCAGAGCTTCGGGCAGACCGAATCGGGCTTCCCGCTCACCTTCATGCCGCCCTGGGCGGTGACCGAGGCGCTGCGGAATCCCGCGCATGCCGGCCGCCTCAAATCGGTCGGCCTGCCGACGCCGAACGTCGCGGCGATCGAGATCATGGACGACCAGGGGCGGCTGCTGCCGCCCGGCGAGGTCGGCGAGATCGTCATGCAGGGGCCGACCGCCATGCTGCGCTATGTCAACGATCCGGAAGCGACAGTGGCCATCAAGGCCGGCGGCTGGCAGCATACCGGCGATCTCGGCTTCCGTGACCGGGACGGCTTCATCTATGTCAGCGACAGGAAGCGCGACCTGATCATCTCCGGCGGCTTCAACGTCTTTCCGCTGGAGGTGGAGCAGGTGCTGGTCGCGCATCCCGCCGTGCAGGATTGCGCGGTGATCGGCGTGCCGGACGAGAAATGGGGCGAGGCGGTGACGGCGGTGGTCGAGCTGGCGCCCGGCGGGCGCGCGACGCCGGCGGAGCTGATCCAGCTCTGTCGCGACCGGCTCGGCCCCGTCATGGCGCCGAAGCATGTCGAGTTCATCGAGGCGCTGCCGCGCAGCGCCGTCGGCAAGGTGCTGAAGCGCGAGCTGCGCGAACGCTACTGGAAAGGCAAGGCAGGCCGCATATGACCAACCCTCTCAAGGGCATTCGCGCCAGGCTGCGCCTGCCCCTGATCGCGGCGCCAATGTTCCTCGTCTCCGGCACCGCGCTGGTCAAGGCGGCCTGCCGCGAAGGCGTGATCGGCGCCTTCCCGACGGCCAATTGCCGCACGCCCGAGGAACTCGACCGTTGGGGCGACGAGATCGTCGGCGATCTCAAGCGCCACGAGGACGCGACCGGCAAGCCGGCGGCGCCGTGGTGCCCGAACCTGATCGTGCACCGCTCCAACCCGCGCGTGCCGGACGACCTGCGCGTGCTGCTGCGGCACCGGCCGGAACTCGTCATCACCAGCGTCGGCACGCCGGCACCGGTGATCGGCCCGCTGCACGATATCGGCGCGCTGGTGCTGGCCGACGTGGCGACCATCCAGCATGCGGAGAAGGCGATTGCCGCCGGCGCGGACGGGCTCGTGCTGCTGACCGCCGGCGCGGGCGGGCAGACCGGCTGGCTCAACCCCTTCGCCTTCGTCCGCGCGGTGCGCGCCTTCTTCGCCGGCCCGATCGTATTGGCCGGCGGCATCTCCGACGGCCAGGCGCTACGCGCGGCGGAGGCGCTGGGCTGCGACCTCGCTTATATGGGCACGCGCTTCATCGCCACGGCCGAGAGCCTGGCGCCGGACGGCTACAAGCAGATGCTGGTCGGCGCCACCGCCAATGACATCTTGCTCACCCGCGCCTTCACCGGCTTGCAGACCAACATGCTGAAGCCCTCCATCGCTGCCGCCGGCCTCGACCCAGATGCGCTGCCCGAGCGCGGCACGATCGACGTCGCCAAGGACATCTCGATCGAGGCGCGCGAGAGCCGGCCGAAACGCTGGAAGGACATCTGGAGCGCCGGCCACAGCGTCAGCGGCGTCAGCGCGATCGTCCCGGTCGCCGATCTGGTGACGCAGACGGAACGCGAATACCGCGCGTCGATCAGCGCCTGAGGCTCTCGATCAGCATCGCCATCCCCTGGCCGCCGCCGAGGCACATGGAGATCACGGCGTAGCGCCCGCCGGTGTCGGCGAGATGGTGCATGGCGGTAATGGTCATGCGCACGCCGGTTGCGCCCGGCGGATGGCCGATGGAGATGCCGCCGCCATAGAGGTTGGTCGCGTCGCGCGGGATGCCGAGCTGTCGCTCGGCATGCAGGTTCACCACCGCGAAGGCCTCGTTGATCTCGAAATAGTCGATATCGCCGACCTTGAGGCCTTGGCGGTCGAGCAGCTTGCGGATCGCCGGCACCGGGCCGCTGCCCATGATCCGCGGCGGCACGCCGACGGCGGTCCAGTCCACGATCCGCGCCTCCGGCGCAAGGCCCTTGCGCTCGGCCGCCGCGCGGTCGGCCACCACCAGGAAGGCGGCGCCGTCGGTCACGCCCGAGGAAGATCCCGCGGTCACCTTGCCGCCGTCGCGGAAGGCGGGCTTGAGCTGGCGCAGCTTTTCGCGCGTTACCTCGGTGCGCGGGAACTCGTCGGTATCGAAGCGGCGCGTGCCGCCCCCTTCCGGCACCTCGATCGGCACGATCTGCCGCGCCAGGAAGCCGGAGCGGATGGCGGCGCCGGCGCGCTGCTGGCTCATCAGGCCCCAATCGTCCATCGGCTCGCGTTCATACTGGAACTCCTCGGCCAGGTTCTCCGCCGTCTCGCCCATATATTCCTGGCTGAACGGGCAGCGATAGGCCCAGTCCAGCTGGTCTTCCATCGTCAGAGGGCCGCGCCTGGTGCCGTAGCGCGCCGTGGTCACGACGTGCGGCATGCGGCTGTAGTTCTCGCCGCCGCCGGCCAGCGCGACCTCGCTCTGCCCCTCCTTGATCTGCTGGCCGGCCGAGATCAGGGCCTGCAGACCGGTGCCGCAGGCGCGAATGACATTCAGCGCCGGCACTTCCTCCGGCAGGCCCGCCTTGATGCCCACCACGCGGCCGCCGAACAACGTGTCGCGATCGGGGAACAGTGTGCTGCTGAACACGAAATGGTCGAAATCGCCGGGCTTGAGCCCCGAACGGGCGATGGAGGCGCGGGCCGCGTGCGCGGCGAGGTCGGTCAGCGGCACTTCGCGCAGCGACTTGCCGAAATCGCCGAACGGCGTGCGCGCCCCGGCGGCCAGCACGGTTTCCTGTGCCATGATCTCTCCTTCCTCTAGACGATGGTGACGGCCAGCGCCCCGACGCCGCGCAGGATCAGCGAATCGTGCCAGTCGAGCCTGTCGGTGGCCAGCCGCAGGGCGGGAAAGCGCCCGATCAGCTGCCGGGCGGCGATCTGGGCCTCCAGTCGCGCCAGGGGCGCGCCCAGACAGAAATGGATGCCGTGACCGAAGGTCAGGTGCGGATTGGGGTTGCGGCCGATATCGAACCGCTCGGCCTCGGCGAACTGGGCCGGATCGCGGTTCGCCGCATTGGCAAAGGCGAAGACGCGCTCGCCCGCCTTGAGCCGCTTGCCGCCGAGCTCATGGTCGCGGGCAACGACGCGGGCGAGGGCGCCGGTCGGCCCGTCATAGCGGAGCCATTCCTCCACCGCGCTTTCGATCAGCGATGGCGAGGCCCGCAGGCGCTCCCACTGGTCGCGGTGTCGAAGGTTATAGAGAATGCCGTTGCCGATCAGGTTGGTCGTCGTCTCGTGCCCGGCGAAGAGCAGCAGGATGCAGGTGCCGATCACCTCGTCGGCGGAGAGCGCCTCGCGCTCGTCGCTGGCCAGCACCAGCCGGCTGATCATGTCCTCCTCCGGCACCGCGGCGCGCCGGTCGACGAGTGTCCGGAAGTAGTCGGACATCGCTCTCGCGCCGGCCTCGGCGCGGGCATATTTGTCGCCCGCCACCTGCGCGGTGCCGATGAAAAGCGCGATATCGTCGGACCAGACCTTCACCCGTCGCAGGTCGTCCCGCGGCACGCCGAGCAGATCCATGATCACCGTCGCCGGCAGCGGATAGGCGAAGTCAGCGATCCAGTCGATCGGCTCGCCCTTCGCCGCCTTCGCAGCCATGCCGTCGAGCAGCAGCGCCACGATCTCTTCGACGTTCGGGCGCAGCGCCTCCACCGCGCTCGGCGTGAACACCTTGTTGAACAGGCGCCGCAGGCGGGTGTGATCCGGCGGATCCTTGAACACCATCCAATGGTTCAGATAGCGCATTAGGTGCTCGACGCGTCCCTGCCGCGCCGGCTGGGCGGCGAAGAAGGGGGTGAGCCGGTCGGCCGAGATTGCGCTGTTGTCGAGGGCGACCCGCTTCACATCGTCGTAGCGCGTCACGATCCAGGCCTTCATCGCCGGCGACCAGTGCACCGGATCCTCCTCGCGCAGCCGCGCAAAGGCCGGGAACGGGTCGGCGTTGACGGCGGGATCGCCCAGATCGAACACGAAGGCCATGGCGCGCTCGCGGCACATGCGGGAGGCGGCAGGCTAGCGACAGGGGATCGACCAAACAAGTGTTTGTTTGGTATAGTGCGCTATGACAGCCGCCGCGATGACGGCCAGGGACGCCGGCAATCGACGAGGAGAGATTCTGGAAGCGGCGGCGCGACACTTCGCGCATGGCGGCTTCGACGCCGCCTCCATGCGCGATATCGCGCACGATGCCGGCATGCTCGCGGGCTCGATTTACTATCACTTCCGCTCCAAGGACGAGCTGATCGCGGCGGTCTATGCGGTCGGGGTCGAGCAGGTCGTCGCCGCCGTCGAGACGGCGCTCGAGGGCAAGCGCGATCCCTGGGCGCGGGTCGAGGCGGCCGCCGTCGCGCATCTCGAGGCGCTGCTCGCCAAAAGCCCGTTTCCCGCCGTCCTCATCGTCGATCTCACCCGGCTGTCGCCCGCCCTGCGGAGGCGGCTGGTCGGGCTCCGCGATCGCTACGAGCGCCGTTTCGCCGAGTTGATGGCGGCGCTGCCGCTCCCGTCCGGGGCCGATCGCGGGCTGCTGCGGCTCCAGCTCCTCGGCTCGCTCAACTGGACGCCGACCTGGTATCGGCCGGGCGGGGCAAAACCCGCGGAGATCGCGCGCAGCTTCGTCCGCGCCCTTCGCAGGGGTTGAGCGCAAATCTGCTTTACAAGCAGCGGCCGCCCGGATACATCCAGGCCATGCGTCGCTCGACCGACAAGCGCACCACCACCTCGACCAAAACCCCCGCCGGGGTCGTGGAGGCGTGCGCGCGCTGATCGAAGCCGCATAACAGCCACCCAGGCCCCGCCGGATCGGACGGGGCCTTTTTCATGCGCGGCGCCCGTCTCCTCCGGCTCTGACGACGGAGACGAAAGATGCGACCGAGTAACCCAGAGCCCGCTCAAGATCGAAGACCGGCCGTTGCCATCGTCGGCGCCACCGGCGCCGTCGGCGTGGAGATCGCCGGCTGTCTGGAACGCCGGGGCTTCCCGCTGTCCCGCCTGCGGCTGCTCGCCTCCGCCCGCTCGGCCGGCAAGCGCGTGGCGTTCCGCGGTGAGCAGATCGAGGTCGATGCGCTGACCGAGAAGAGCTTCGCTGGCATCGACATCGCGCTGTTTTCGGCCGGCGGCGCCATCTCCCGCCAATATGCGCCGGCCGCCGTGCGCGCCGGCGCCGTCGTGGTCGACAATTCCTCGGCCTTCCGCATGGATGCCGGGGTGCCGCTGGTGATCCCCGAGATCAACGCGGAAGCGATCGCCCGCCACCGCGGCATCATCGCCAACCCGAACTGCGTCGCCATCGTGGCGATGACGCCGCTCTGGCCGTTGCACCGCGCCAACCCGATCCGCCGCATCGTGCTGGCGAGCTATCAGGCGGCTTCCGGCGGCGGCGCGGCGATGATGCAGGAGCTGCGCGATGCGACGGCGGCCTATCTCGATGGCCGGCCGTTCCAGCCCCAGGTGCTGCGTCACGACTACGCCTTCAACCTGTTCAGCCACAACACCAAGGTCGACCCCGCGACCGGCTATAACGAGGAGGAGACCAAGGTGGTGGCGGAGACGCGCAAGATCTTCGGCGAGTCGGGCCTGCGCATCTCGCCGACCTGCATCCGCGTGCCGGTGCTGCGCGCGCATGCCGCGGCGCTCACCGTCGAATGCGAGCATCCGATCGGCCCGGAGGAGGTTCGCGCCATCATGGAGCGTGCGCCGGGCGTGCGCGTGGTCGACGACCCTGTGGCCAATTACTTCCCGATGCCGAAGGACGCCTCGGGCCAGGACGACATTCTGGTCGGGCGCATCCGCCAGGATATCGGCGATCCGTCGGGCCGCACCGTCGCGCTGTTCGTCTGCGGCGACCAGCTGCTGAAGGGCGCGGCGCTCAATGCGGTGCAGATCGCCGAGCGCCTGCCGATCGTGCAGGCCGCGGCCGCTTCGGCGCGGGAGGCCGCCAATGCCTGAGATCGTCCGGATGTCCACGGAGGAGCTGGCGGGCTTCCGCCAGCGCCTCCAGACGGAGTACGACGCCTTCCGCGCCCAGGGGCTCAGGCTCGACATGACGCGCGGCAAGCCGGCGCCGGAACAGCTCGACCTCGCCACTGCGCTGCTCGGTTCGCCCGGCAATGATTGGCGCGCCGCCGATGGCAGCGACGTGCGCAATTATTTCGGCGACCTGCGCGGCCTGCCGGAGACGCGGGCGATCTTCGCCGACATGCTGGGCGTTCCGGTGGAGCGCATCCTGATCGGCGGCAATTCCTCGCTGGCGCTGATGCACGACAGCATCGTCTATGCGCTGCTGCACGGCGTGCCCGGCGGGCGCGGGCCGTGGTCGCAGCAGGGCGAGATCGCATTCCTCTGCCCGGTGCCGGGCTATGACCGGCATTTCGGCCTGTGCGAGGGCTATGGCATCCGCATGATCCCGGTGCCGCTGACCGGGCGCGGGCCGGACATGGCCGTCGTGGAACGCCTCGTCGCCCAGGACGCCTCGATCAAGGGCATCTGGTGCGTGCCGAAATACTCCAACCCGACCGGCGAGATCTATGCGCCCGAGGTGGTGGAGCGGCTCGCCGCCATGCGCGCCGCGGCGCCGGATTTCCGCATCTTCTGGGACAATGCCTATGCCGCGCACCACCTGACCGCGACGCGGCACGAGGTGGCCAATATCGCCCAGGCCTGCGCCCGCGCCGGCCACCCGGACCGCGTCTTCATCTTCGCCTCCACCTCGAAGGTCACCTTCGCAGGCTCGGGCCTGGCGCTGTTCGCGGCCTCGCGCAACAACCTCGACTGGTTCATGACACATATGGGCCGGCGCACCATCGGCGCGGACAAGGTGAACCAGCTCCGCCATGCGCGGCTCTTGCGCGACGGCGCCGGATTGCTGGCGCATATGGAACAGCACCGCGCGCTGCTGGCGCCGAAATTCGCCGCGGTGCAACAGGTGCTGCAGGCACGTCTCGGCGGCACCGGCCTTGCCACCTGGACCAAGCCGGAAGGCGGCTATTTCGTCAGCCTCGACGTGCAGGACGGCCTGGCCAAGCGCGTGGTCCAGCTTGCGACGCAGGCCGGCATCGCCATGGTGCCGGCCGGCCGAACCTTTCCCTATGGCCAGGACCCGCGCGACCGCAACATCCGCCTGGCGCCGAGCTTCCCGTCGGTGGAAGAGGTGCGGCAGGCCGTCGAGGGCATCGCTCTTTCCGTGCTTCTCGCGGGCACGGAGGCGGCGGAGCAGCAGCGGGCGGCTTAGCCAATCACGTCGTGCCCGGGCTTGTCCCGGGCATCCACGCCGTCGGGCAGTGCTGCGGAAAGCCGTGGGTACCCGGGACAAGCCCGGGCACGACGATGTTTGCTTGGAGCTGCGCCTACTCCACCTTCGCCTTCTTGGCCGAGGCCTCGACCACCGGGATTTCGTGGTCGGCGAGGGGCTTCATGTACTTCTTCCGCTTGAGCGCCGCCTCGATATAGGGCGCGAGCTCGGCCTGCTTGCGGGCCTCGTTCGCCTCGCGCTTGGCGGCGAATTCGGGCAGCACCTCCTTGGCGAAGCGCTCCAGCGATTCGCAGATATGCGCGTTGGAGTTCCGGCCCGCCTGCTGCAGCAGAATGATCTGGTCGACGCCGACCTTCTCGTATTCGCCGATATGCCGGCGGAACTCGTCAGGCGTGCCAATGCCGGGGGCCGAGTTGAGGTCGCGGCCAAGCTCGAGCCGGCCGGTCTTGCGCCGCTCCTGGAATTCCTCCCACAGCCTGGAGCGGCCGGGCCGCGTGTCCTGCGCGACGAGGGCGTTGATCGAATAGCCGAAGAACTCGAAGCCCTCCTGGCCGCGCCGCACCGCCTCCGCCTTGTCGGGATGGATCGAGAAGGCCGAGACCATGGCGATATTGGCGTTGACGCGATGGCCGAGCGGCACGCATTGGTCGCTCTTGATGATGCCGTAATAGATGTCGGCCCATTTCTTCGCCTCCTCCGGATCGAGGAAGGAGAAGGCGAGGGCGCCGAGGCCGAGGGAGGCCGCCACCTTGATCGTGTCGCGGTTGGTGCAGGCCATCCACATCGGCGGATGCGGCTTCTGCAAGGGCTTGGGCAGCACGTTGCGCGCCGGCATCGAGAAGCTCTCGCCCTGGAAACCCGGATAGGGCTCCATCACCATCATGTTGGCGATCTGCTCGGCCGCTTCCAGCGAGTAGCTGCGCTTGAACTTGGCCGGAATGCCGAAGCCGCCGAGCTCGAGCCGGGTCGCGCCCTCGCCGATGCCGAGATCGACCCGGCCGGAGGAGACGAGGTCGAGCGAGGCCACCACCTCGGCGGTGCGGGCGGGGTGGTTGTAGTTGGCGATCACCTGACGGATGCCGTGGCCGAGCCGGATCCGCTTGGTGCGGCCGGCGGCGGCGGAGAGGAACACTTCCGGCGCCGAGCAATGCGAATATTCCTCGAGGAAGTGATGCTCGACCGCCCAGGCATGGTCGATGCCGAGCTGGTCGGCGAGCTGGATCTGGTCGAGCGCTTCCTGGAAAAGCTTGTGCTCGCTGTCCTGCGCCCACGGGCGCGGCAGCTGCAGCTCATAAAACACGCCGAACTTCATGGGTGGTTCCTCCAGATTTCTTGGTTACTTCCGGCGGCCGTCCTTGGTGGCGCCGCTGGCAATCAGCTTGTCGATCTCGCCGCCGGAGAAGCCGGCCTCCTTCAGGATCTCTACGCTGTGCTCGCCGAGATTGGGCTGCAGCCGCGTCACCTCGGGCTTGGTGCGGCTGAAGCGCGTCGGCACGTCGGGCATGCGGATGCGGCCCTCGGTCGGGTGCTCGACCTCCTTCCAGAAATCCGTCGCCTTGAGCTGCGCGTCCTCGAACAGGTCTTCCAGGCTGTTGACCGGCCCGTGCGGCACGTTCGAATCCTTGAGCAGCGCGTTCCACTCGGCATTGGTGCGGGTGGCGCAGATCTCGGCGAGGGTTGCATAGACGACTTCGATATTGGCGAGCCGTGTCGCCAGCGACTGGAAGCGCGGATCGGCCATGATGTCGTTGCGATCGATCAGCTTGCAGAACTCCTTCCAATGCCCATCGGTATAGGGCAGCAGGGCGAAATAGCCGTCCTTGGAGGGATAGGGCCGCCGCTCCTTGTTGAGCAGGCGCTTGTAGCCGGCGGTTTCGATCGCCGGCAGGAAAGTCTCGCCGTAGAGATGCTCGACCATGACGTAGGAGACCAGGCTCTCGAACATCGGCACCTCGACCGCCTGGCCCTGGCCCGACTTCTCGCGCTCGTACAGCGCGGCGAGCACGGCGGCGAGCACGGCGTTGGAGCTCGTCTTGTCGGCGACGATGGTGGGCAGGAAGCGCGGCGCGCCGGCCACCACGGTCTGCAGCATGGCAAGGCCCGAGCCCGCCTGGATGATGTCGTCATAGGCGGCCTTGGCGCCCATCGGCCCGGCGGCGCGATAGCCATAGGTGGCGAGATAGATCAGCCGCGGGTTGATCTTGGCGAAGACCTCATAACTAAGCTTGAGCCGCGCCGCCGGCTCGGGGCGGTAGTTGTGCATCAGCACGTCGGCGGTCTCGGCCAGCTTGAACAGCGCGTTGCGGCCGTCATCCTTCTTCAGGTCCAACACGATCGAGCGCTTGGAGCGGTTGCAGCCGAGGAAGAAGGCGGCCATGCCGGGATTGCGCTTCGGCCCGAGCTGGCGCGTGGTGTCGCCCTCCGGCGGCTCGATCTTGACGATGTCGGCGCCGAGATCGCCCAGCTGCTGCGCCGCCCAGGGCCCGAGCACGACCGACGTGCAATCCAGGATGCGCACGCCCGCCAAGGGTCCAGCCATTTGTTTCCTCCCGAAATACGCCCGCAATCCGGCCCGGAACCCCCGGGCCGGGCCTGAGAATAGCGGAACGGCGGCCCGAGTCTCGCGGCCCGTCGCCGCGCTCAGCCGGGCTGGCGCACCTTTACCTCGCCAGCGACGTTATCCACGGTGACGTAGGTGTCGTAGTAGGTCACCGTCGGCTCGGCGCCGAAGCGCTCGGCCATCTGCTTGCGCCAGGCCGGGGTGTACCAGGCCTCGGCGGCTTCCCGGCTGACCCAGGTATAGATCCCGCCGCCGCCGGCATCGCCGTTCAGGTAGTCCTTGCGCAGCAATCCCTTCGCGGCGAGGCCCTGATAGGTCGGGGCCGTCGCGGTGGCCGATTTGATCGCATCACTGGGGCTGCGCTTCGGCATTGGAATCTGTACGACGGCGATGATCATAGGGATCTCCCTCAAACACACTATCCAATCACAGCCAGCTGCGCTCTGAGAGTCGGGCCAACCATCTCGCGGATCTGCGCGCCCGCTTCACCGGGGCGCGGCAGGTTTTCAAGAAAGGACACGGATATAAGCTCCTGCAGCTCGTCGTCACCGCGTGAATATGATTCTTCGAGATGTGCCAAGATGTCACGTAGCTCTCGCCGCCGGGGAAAATCGCTCCCGCTCGCTGCGGGGAGTAGGGAAACGATATGCCGCGTAACATCGCCGAAAAACAGGTGCGGTAAGATCTCTTCGAAGTCTTCGATATGCTCTTTAAGCAGTGCATCGAGAGTTGGGAACCGCGCCACCATCGACCTGATGAATGATACCGACGGCATACTCATGAGGCTCCTCTCACGTCAGCCGAGCAGGGTGCGGCGCCAGAACGCTAGCATGTCGTCGCGGAACAGCGTGGCCTGATCGCCCTCGGTGCCGAGCGATGCGCCCTTCACGCCGTAGCCCGCCTTCAGCGCATAGACCATGATGTCGCGGTCGACCAGCTTCGGGTCCGGCCGGTCGCCGGTCGGGTGGATGAAGGCGCCATCGTCGGCGATATAGGCGGTCGGCGCGCCGGGCGAGACCGAGGCTTCCGCAATGCGCCAGACGGGCACGCCGCGGTCGAAGCTGTGCGCCGCGCCCGCCACCAGCCGCATCGTCGCGCGCCCGCCGCGCAGCCGCATCGCCTGCACATGGCCCTGCACCTGCTGCGGCAGGCACCATTCGTCGCGGTCGCCCATCAGCACATGCACGACCGTGTCGCCGATATCGGGATCGAGGAACTGGTGGCCGGACCAGGGATAGGCGGCGAGCACGCCGGCGAGGCGCGGGCGCTCGCCCAGCACGGCGCCGGCGAAGCGGCGGGCGGCGGCGGTCAGCACCGCGGCGCCGCCGCGGCTGTGGCCTTGCGCGCCGATCCGGTCGGCGTCGA
>QOZS01000006.1 GCA_003576705.1 Desertibaculum subflavum | reverse complement strand
GCCTCGACCGCGATCTCGACGATGCCATCCGCCAGAGCCCGATCTGGCGTGATGTCGTCGACCTGCTCGAGAGCCAGCCCGGCATCGGCAAGGTCACCGCCCGCACCCTGGTCGCCGAGCTCCCCGAGCTCGGCCGCACCTCCGGCAAGAAGATCGCCGCCCTGGTCGGCCTCGCCCCCTATGCCCGCGACAGCGGCACCCTCCGGGGACGCCGCATGATCTGGGGCGGAAGGGCCGGCATCCGAGCCACCCTCTACATGGCAACCCTCGCCGCCATCCGATCCGATCAGACCATTCGCGCCTTCCACCGCGGCCTCATCGAACGCGGAAAGCCCAAAAAGGTCGCCATCGTCGCCTGCATGCGAAAGATCGTCGTCCATCTCAACGCTATCCTCGCCAGGCACTACCAAAATGCCCATGCCAAACCTTGACACTCACACACAGTCGCTCTCCCTCACCGAGGGAGAGGGTTGGGCGAGGGTGTGCGTGTTCCGGCAGCGCACGCGAGCATGCCCTCATCCCCGCCCTTCTCCCGCGGTGCGGGAGAAGGGAGACTACCGTTTCGGTTCCTCCGACACCTGCACCATCAGCTTGCCCTTGTTCTCGCCGGTGAACAGCTTGCCGACGGCTTTTGGCGCGTTCTCCAGGCCCGGCACCACGTCGACCTGGTATTTCAGCTTGCCGGCCTTGACCCATTCGGCGAGCTGGGCGCGGCCTTCCGGGAAGCGCTTGAGGAAATCGGTGACGATGAAGCCCTGGAGCTTCACACGCTTCATCAGGATATTGGCGAACTTGGCCGGCCCCGGCACCTCGGTGTTCTCGTTGTAGGTCGAGATCAGGCCGCAGAGCACGACGCGGGCGTAGTTGTTCACCAGGGTCAGCACGGCATCCAGGATGTCGCCGCCGACATTCTCGAAATCGACGTCGATCCCCTTCGGGCAGTGCTTGCGCAGCGCCTCCAGCACGTTCTCCCTGCGGTAGTTGATCGCCGCGTCGAAGCCGAGCTCGGCGGTGAGCCAGCGGCATTTCTCGTCCGTGCCGGCGATGCCGACCACGCGGCAGCCCTTCAGCTTGGCGATCTGGCCGACGATCGAGCCGACGGCGCCGGCCGCCGCGCTCACCACCACCGTCTCGCCCTCTTTGGGTTGACCGAGCTCGAGCAGGCCGAAATAGGCGGTGAGGCCGGTGCCGCCCAGCACGCTCATATAGGCGGTCAGCGGCGTCGGATCGCCGGCCGGGATGCGCGCGCGCAGCGCCGCAGCGGGCACGCAGGCATAGTCCTGCCAGCCCCACATGCCCTGCACGATCTCGCCCGGCTTCAGGTTCGGGTCGTTGCTCTCCTCCACCACACCGATGGTGCCGCCGCGCATCACGTCGCCGATCCCGACCGGCGGCATGTACTGGTCGACATCGCTCATCCAGATCCGGTTGGTCGGATCGAGCGAGAGATAGATGGTGCGCACCAGCGCCTCGCCCGGTTTCGGGCTCAGCACCGGCTCCTCGGCGAGGCGGAAATCGCTTTTCTTGATCGCGCCGGCGGGGCGCGCGGCGAGCCGCCAGGCGCGGTTCTTGCGGTTGCTCATTTCTGTTCGCGCTCCAATGCCGTCATCAGCTCGCGCCATTCCCGCGCGCTCATCCCGGACGCGGCTTGATCCACCGTCTCGCCGGCCAGCATGCGCTTCACCGCGGCCAGCGCCTTGGCCGAGAGCGCATAGCCGCCCATGCGGTAGTCGACGAAGGCATCGTGCGTCATCGGCACCCAGCGCTTCAGCACGTTCATCATCGCGTCGGCATAGACGCGGATCTCGTACTGCGCATGCGCCTCGGCGCGCAGCGACAGGAAGTGCATGAAGTTGTAGAGGTCGATCTTCCAGTACCACTGCGTATAGAAGTTGAGCGACAGGTTCATGCGCGCCAGCTCGCGCGCCAGGCCGCTGCGGCTCTCATCCGCCACGCCGCCCTCGGGCGTCTCGTTCAGCATCCAGGCGTAGTCGGCATAGGACTGCTCGGCATCGCGTTTCAGCATCGCCAGCACCTTCGCCGCCTCGTCGCCTTCCAGCACATCGCCGCGTCCCTGGCGGTTGACGCTCGACTGCGCGGCGAGATGGGCCGGCGCCGGCAGGTAGAACTCGTTGTCCAGGATCGAATAGCGCGCCGAGTACTCGTTCACATTGGCGGTACGATGGCGGATCCATTGCCGCGCCACGAAGATCGGCAGCTTCACGTGGAACTTGATCTCGCACATCTCGAACGGCGTCGTGTGCCGGTGCCGCATCAGGTAGTTGATCAGGCCGCGATCCTCGCTGACCCGCTTGGTGCCGCGGCCATAGGAGACCCGCGCCGCCTGCACCACGGCGCCGTCATCGCCCATGTAATCGACCACCCGGACGAAACCGTGATCGAGCACCGGCAGAGCCTCGAACAGGATCTCCTCCAGCGCCGGCACGGTCGGCCGGCGGGTGGCGGCGGTCTGGCCGCGGGCTTCCGCGATTTCCTGCTTCTGATTGTCGTCGAGCGGCATAACTGACCCGAATCTGCTGGGCCGGGCAGTCTAGAACCTGACACCGCCGCGGGCGAGGATTTCAGCCTTCCTTGAGTTGCGCGATGCCGGTGGTCAGCGCGCTTCTGAGCAGGTCGATATCGGTCTGCAGGCAGATCCAGTCGACGCCCTCGTTCTGCAGCTTGAGCCCTTCTTCCACGCCGCTGACCAGGCGGCCGAGGCCTCGGCCCTGCGCCAAGGCGGCGCGGCGCACCCGCTCGACCGCGGCGACGAAGGACGGATGGGCGAAGTCGCCCGGATGGCCAAGGCTGCACGACATGTCGAAATGGCCGATCCACAGCACGTCGACGCCCGGCACGGCGGCGATCGCCTCGACATTCTCGACGCCCGATCGAGTCTCGATCAGGGCGATGCAGACCGTCTCGCGATTGGCGCGGGCGAGCTTCTCCAGTACCGGGCCCGGCCGATAGCCGTCATGCGCGATGCCGAGCGCCACGCCGCGACCACCCTCCGGCACGTATTTCATCGAGCGGACGATGCCCTCCATCTCCTCCGCCGAGCCCACCATCGGCAGCAGCAGGCCCTCGGCGCCGGCATCCAGTACGCCCGCGATATGGTGATAGGCCTTGGAGGGCGGGCGGACGAAGGTCGGCAGCGCCGCCGCTTCGAGATAGCGCAGCACCCGCTTCACCTCGCCGAGATCGAAGCCGGAATGCTCCATGTCGAGGAAGCAGAATTCGGCGCCGCCGGCTTTCAGGATATGGCCGATGCCCGGTGTGGCGAATTCCATGATGCAGGCGCCGTGCTTCGGCCCCTCCCGCTGCACCAGCGCCCGCAAGGCCCCGCTCTTCATGCCGCCTCCCTCCCCCGCTGGGTCTCGGCCGCGGCGCGGATCTCCTCGCCCAGCCGCTCGAAATCGGGCCGCCGGGCACTTCCCTTGCGCCAGGCAAGACCGACCGACCGTTCCGCATTGTCGCCGCTGAGCGGCACCGTGACCAGCTTGGAGCCACGGAGCAGGCCGCCATCGATGGCGAGCTTGGGGAGCAGGGTGACGCCGAGCCCGCTTTCCACCATCGGCACCAGGGTCTGCAGCGAGGTGGCGGCGAAAGGCTCGACCTGGCGCCGGTCGGCCAGCGCGCAGGCGGCCAGCGCCTGGTCGCGCAGGCAGTGGCCGTCCTCCAGCAACAGCAGCTGCTCGGCGGCCAGATCCTCCGGCTTCACCGTCTTGCGGTTGGCGAGGCGATGGCCCGGCGGACAGGCGAACAGGAAGGGATCGCGGAACAGCGCCAGCCGGTCGGCCGAGCCGCAATCGCAGGGCAAGGCCAGCAGCCCGGCATCGAGGCGGCCCGCCTGCAGCTGCTCGATCAGGACCGGCGTCTTCTCCTCGCGCAGGTAAAGGCGGAGCTTGGGATAGCGGCGGCGGAGCCGCGGCATCACCTTGGGCAAGACGAACGGCGCGATGGTCGGGATGACGCCGAGCCGGAGCGTGCCGGATAGCGGCTCGGCGCCGACCCGGGCCGCCGCCACCAGCTCGCCCGCCTCGTCGATCAGACGGCGGGCGCGCTCGACCGTGTCGCGGCCGAGCGGGGTCAGCACCACCGAACGCCGCGTGCGGTCGACCAGCGGCGCGCCGAGCACCGTTTCGAGCTCCTTGATGCCGGCGCTGAGCGTCGACTGCGTCACATTGCAGGCATCGGCGGCGCGCCCGAAATGATTGGTTTCGGCCAGCGCGACCAGATACCGGAGCTGGCGCAGGCTCGGCAGCAGCATTTCTCATCCTCTTGCAAACGATTCTCAATTATCGAAATAATCGATCACTGAGACCAGATTAATGTGTTGGAACGATCAAGGGAAGGTTGCCATCTTCCGGGCCGAGGGAGAGCCCCCTCTCCGACCAGACAAACCCCGTGGAGTGACATCGACATGCTGACGACAGGCGACAAGTTTCCCGCGTTCAACCTGAAGGCCGTGGTCTCGACCGACCCGAAGACCGCCTTCACCGACATTTCCGATGCCTCCAACCAGGGCAAGTGGAAGGTCGTGTTCTTCTGGCCGAAGGACTTCACCTTCGTCTGCCCGACCGAGATCGCCGCCTTCGGCAAGCTGAACGGCGAGTTCAAGGACCGCGAGGCGGTCGTCTACGGCGTCTCCACCGACAGCGAGTTCGTGCACCTCGCCTGGCGGCAGAATCACGACGACCTGAAGCAGCTGCCCTTCGCCATGCTGGCCGACATCAAGCGCGAGCTGTCGCAATCGCTCGGCATCCTCGACAAGCAGGAGGGCGTGTGCCTGCGCGCCACCTTCATCGTCGACCCGGAGGGCGTGATCCGCTTCGTCTCGGTCAACGACCTTTCGGTCGGCCGCAACCCGCAGGAAGTGCTGCGCGTGCTTGACGCGCTGCAGACCGACGAGCTCTGCCCGTGCAACTGGCAGAAGGGCGAGGAGGTCCTGAAGGCCGCCTGACGTCCCGAAGCCCTGAAGCGAGAGGCGGGAAATCCCCCCGCCCGCCTCTCGTCTTCCTTTTCCGGAATCCGCCCCCCAAGGAGCCCCGCAATGTCCCTCGAAGCCCTGAAGGGCCGCCTGCCCGATTACGCCAAGGACCTGAAGCTGAACCTCGGCACGCTCGCCGCCGAGCCGTCGCTGACCGAGCAGCAGCGTGCCGGCAGCTTCGTCGCCTCGGCGCTCGCTTCGCGCAATGCCGAGACCATCGCCGACGTAGTGGCGGAATTCGGGCCCAAGCTGTCGCCCCAGGCGCTCAACGCGGCCAAGGCGGCCGCGGCGATCATGGGGATGAACAACATCTACTACCGCTTCGTCCACCTCTCGACCGCCTCGGACTACAAGACCCTGCCCGCTAAGCTGCGCATGAACGTGATCGCGCAGCCGGGCGTGGAGAAGGCGGATTTCGAGCTCTGGTCGCTCGCGGTGTCGGCCGTCAACGGTTGCGGCATGTGCATCGACGCGCATGAGCGGGAGCTGAGGAAGCACGGCCTGACCGTCGAGCAGGTGCAGGCGGCGGTGCGCATTGCCTCGGTCGTGCATGCGGTGGCTGCCGTGCTGGACGGCGAAGCCGCGCTCGGCAACGAGACGGCGCTGGCCGCCTAGGTCGAAGATCAGCCGCCTCTGGCGGCCGCGTCGCCCGATGTCTGCTGCGGCTCGGGCGGCTCGCTGGCGAACAGGTCCGGATAGCTCGTGCGCAGCTTGTCGGCGATGGCGGCGGAGAACAGCTCCGCCGCTTTCGCATTCGGATGCGAATCGGTCGGCGTGACCCAGAGGCTGTCCGGCACCTGGCTGCGGATCGAGGGCAGCAGGTCGAGGAAGGGCAGCTTCTCGCTCTCGGCCAGCGCCGCGACGCGCGCCGTGACCTCGGGGAAAGGATAGTCGGCGAGCTCGTGCAGCTCGGGATAGTTCACCACCAGAAGCCGGACGCCCCGTTCCCGGCAGAACGCGGCGAGCTCGGCGAAGCGCCGCTCGGCCTCCTGCCATCCGGGCGCACCTGGCCGGTAGAGGTCGCGGTAATACTCGCGCCAGTCCGCCTTGCCGAAGTAGCTCCGCTCCAGGATATCGAGCCGACCGGCGATGAACACGGCTGCATAGGACCAGTCGGTCAGCCAGCTGTCCTGCTTCGTCGGCGTCTCTTCCGCGTCGTTGATGAAATAGTTCAGCACCACCACATCCGCCTGGAACGCGACGCCTTTGTGCAGGAAATAGGCGACCTGCATCGCGGTGTTGGTATTGCCGACGCCGGTATTGATCACCTCGAAGCGGGCAGAGGCCGCACCCGCATTGAGATTGCGCTCCAGCGCCGTCGACGTCGTCCCTTCCTCGGGCGTGCCCCAACCGAAGGTGACCGAATCGCCCAGCATCAGAATGCGGACCGTGCCCGGGGACTTGTCCGGCGCGTATTCCCGGCCGCGCAGGCCCGCCGAGTTGATCGTCACCGGCACGCCCATATAGACGCCCGAGGTGTTCGCCCGATGCTCGTGCCCCACGCCCGGAATGACGCTTACCCGCTTCAGCTCCCTGGCATAGCGCCACATCTCGATGTCGAAATTGCTGCCATCGCCATAGGCGAGACGCACCAAGAGCTCCAGCCCGGCCGCACTGAGAATCAAGGTGAACAGAAGAACGAAAAGTCCGGCGATGAAATTGCGCATGATCAAGGGACGATGAACGTAGGGACGGCAGGGGGATCGACTTCTAGAGTGTATTTTGGACACTTGGAACATCTCTCACGTGGCTGAAGCAGACTGCGGGCACGGTCGGCAAACGATCCACGGTGGTTCGGCGGCCGGTCGGCACCGGTCCGCGACGCGGGCTCGCGGCCCGTCCCATGAGCGTTGCTGGCCGCCGCCCGGCAAATTAAGTTGCTCCGCCACCGCATACCGAAGGGCACAGCCTGCCTCATGAGCGCCACGATCGAACGCGTAAGTCACGGTTGGACCTACACGACCGCCGTGACGGAGGCGGAAGTTGCTTCGTTCCCATCGCATCCCCGCTGCCCGATCTGCGATTCGACCGCCGACCGCGAAACCCTGGTGGAGATCGGCCAGCCGGAATGGAGATGCCGCTTGCGGGTGGTTCAATGCGCCGGCTGTGACGGCATCTTCTACGCCAATCCGCCGCCGCCCGAATCTATCGCCCGCTTCTACGAGGCGATCTGGAACACCGCCGGCGGGGAGCGGGTCGGGCAGGAGATCAAGACGCCGACCGGCGTGAAACGGCGGATGGCACGCCTCCTCGAGGATCTGCGCTTCGACCGGCGGGACGCTGCGATCCTCGACATCGGCTGCGGCAAGGGCGACCTGCTGGCCGGCCTGGCAGAGGCGGGATTCACCGACCTTTGGGGTACCGAGATGTCCCCCTTCCGCGCGGCAGCAAGCGGCAAGCGGTTTCCCGGCCGAGTGTTCCAGGGCGGCTATGCGGCAGTTCCCGACGACCGGCGTTTCGACGTCATCTATGCCAATCATGTGATCGAGCACATCTACAACGCGCACGAAGCCTTCGCCTGGATGCAGGCGCATCTGAAGCCGGACGGGCTCATCATCCTGTCCGTGCCGGATTCCTGGTTCGAGCCGGTGGTGAACCAGGTGCTGTTCCTGCCGCATCTGCATTCGTTTTGTGCCAGGTCGTTTGAGCGGATGGCTCTGCAGCGGAATCTTGCCTGCCTGTTCTGGACGGCGGATCGGCGGTGGGAGCTCACGGCCGTGTTCACCGCAAATCCCGACCGCCTGCCGCACGAGCGGCGCAACTTTGTCTCCTATACGCAGCTCGACCGCCGATCGGACGGCTCCCAACGCGAGCGTCTGCGCCGCCCCTGGACCGGGACGGAGGAAGCGTCGCGCGTCCTTTCGCTGGCACAGATCTACAAGCGCGAGTCGGAGGCGACGGACTACACCGGATACCTGGCGCTTTCGGGTATTCGCCGGTTTCTGGCACGGCTTGCCGCCGACGCCTCGCATGCCTTGAACGGTCCGTCCTTGTCGAGTTGGGCGCACCGGCTGGGTGGTGCCGGCGGCTATGTTCAGATCCGCGTCTACCCCGATACGAGCTCGGCCCCCATCGTGGGAGACGGCGCCGGCAATGCCGTCCTGCTCATCAAGTAGCGGTGAATGCACGGCGGGGCTTTCCGCCTCGCCCATCGACGACGCACCGCACCGGCGCGACAAAGGGAGACCATCGCATGTCCCGATCCGCTTTCCTGCGCGGTCTCGGCAACGGCCTTTTGGCCGTGATATCGATCGGATTGGCGCTGGTGGTCGTCGAGTTCGGCTTGCGGGCCTTCTTCTACGGTTCGCTCGCCGAGCCGGATTTCAGCCAGAGGTTCCACGAACCGCATCCGACGCGCGGATGGACCTTGCGGCCCAACGTCGTCACCACCAAGCAGGAGCTCGATTACAAGGTCCCGGTGGTGGTCAACAGTCGCGGCCTGCGCGGGCCGGAGATCGGTTACGAGCGTACGCCCGGAATATTCCGCATCATGATCGTCGGCGATTCCGCGATGTTCAGCAGCGGCACCGACGATCAGAATACGGTTCCCGTCCTGCTCGCCGAAATGCTCGCGCCGCTGAAGGTCGAGGTGATCAATCTCAGCGTCGCCGCCTACAGCAACGTGCAAGAGAACCTGTTCCTGAAGGACGAGGGACGCAAGTACCGGCCCGACCTGGTTCTGCTTGCCTTCACGCCGAGCAACGACGTCCAGACCAACCACGAGCCGTTGCAGCGGCTCTACCAGGGCAGCCAGCGGCGGCCCTTTGCCTCGCTCGACGGCGACGGCCGGCTGGTGATCGAGTACCAGCACGCCGAGCGCGAGGCCAAGCGGCGCGAGAAGCTCGCCCAGCGCGGCGCGGTCAGGCGGATGCTGCAGAACTCCGCCCTGCTGCGCCTCGTCGGCGTGGCGAGACACAAGCTGATCGCCGAACCGGTGGATCCGAACATCTATCCGGGCTGGCCCCATTTGGCCGAATTCGACCCCCGGCTCGGCCTGAACGGCAGAACCGCGGAGGAATATGAAAAGCTATGGTCCGAGGCGTGGCGGGTCACCCGGGCGCTGATCGGCGAAATGCAGGCGGAAGCACGCGCCATGGGCGCCGGCTTCGGCATTTTCGTTGCCCCTTCCATGCTGCAAGGCGACGCCGCCACGCAGGCACGGGTGCGGGACGCATTCCCCGGCATCAAGCTCGATGTCGGGAGGATCAATCGCGAGCTTGCCGCCTTCGCCGCCGAGATCGGTGCGGCTTACATCCCGGTGCTGCGGCATTTCAATGCCGCGGCCGCGACCTCCGCCAGTCCGCTGTTCCACCAGTTCGAAGACGAGCATCTGAACGCCGCCGGCAACCGGGTGGTCGCCGCGGCGCTCGCCCGCGGCCTCAGGGAGGGCCGGCTCCTGCCCGGCAATTCGGCGCCCCTCGACGGCGACACCCTCAAGCGTAGCGATTGACACAAGGCGCGCCCGGCAGCTATCCCCTAGCTACCGGCTTCGACCTGCCGGCCGCGTCGGTGCGGCCGAAAGGGCCGCCGGCACGATCAGGCATCAAATTGCGCCGGACGACCCGCGATCTGCGGGCGTCGGATTTGCAGACATCGAGCATGGCGAAAGCGGCCGGGCAGACCCACGAGACATTCACCCGCGAGGAAGTGGTCAAGGGATCGTCCGACCGGTCCTTCGGCCTGACCTTCGCCATGGTGGCGCTGATCCTGGCCGGCGTGTCGTATTGGCGCGATGGCAACTGGTGGCCTTATGCACTCGCCGCCGCCGCCGTCTTCGCCGGCCTCGCGCTCGCCGTGCCCGGCCTGCTGGGGCCGCTCAATCGGCTTTGGCTCAGGTTCGGCCTTCTGCTCCACCACGTGATCAACCCGCTGGTCATGGGCCTGCTGTTCTTCGGCGTGATCACGCCGATGGGCGTTGCCGCCCGGCTGATCGGCAAGGACTTCCTCCGCCTGCGCTTCGACCGGCAGGCGAAATCCTACTGGATCCCCCGCGACCCGCCCGGCCCTGCGCCGGACACCATGCGCCACCAATTCTGACTCAAGGCCTCAGGAAACCCCGCCGATGCTGTCCTTCCTGCGCGAGATCTGGATGTTCATGCGGGTCCGCAAGAAATTCTGGCTGCTGCCGATCTTCGTGATGATGATCCTGTTCGGCGGCCTCGTGGTGCTGACCAAGGGCTCCGCCGTCGCGCCGTTCATCTACACGATCTTCTGAGGCCCGGCCTCGCTTGCGCATCCTGGGACTCTCCGCCTTCTACCACGACAGCGCCGCGGCGCTGGTCGAGGACGGGCGCATCGTCGCGGCGGCCCAGGAAGAGCGCTTCACCCGCAAGAAGCACGATTCGGGATTTCCGCACCGCGCCGTCGACTATTGCCTCGCCGAGGCCGGCGTGGCGCTCAAGGATGTCGACTACGTGGCGTTCTACGACAAGCCGTTCCTGAAGTTCGAGCGGCTGCTCGAGACCTATCTCGCCTTCGCGCCGCGCGGCTTCCCCTCCTTCGTCAAGGCGATGCCGCTCTGGCTGAAGGAGAAGCTCTTCCAGAAGAAGCTTCTCAAGGACGAGCTCAAGCAAGCCGCCCCGGATTTCGACTGGGAAACGCGGCTGCTGTTCGGCGAGCATCACCAGAGCCACGCCGCCAGCGCCTTCTTCCCCTCGCCGTTCGAGGAAGCCGCCATCCTGACCATGGACGGCGTCGGCGAATGGGCCACCACCTCGCTCGCGCACGGCCGCGGCAACCGGCTCGAGATCCTGCGCGAGATCCACTTCCCGCATTCGCTGGGCCTGCTCTATTCCGCCTTCACCTACTACACTGGCTTCAAGGTCAATTCCGGCGAGTACAAGGTCATGGGCCTCGCGCCCTATGGCGAGCCGAAATACGCCCAGGCCATCCTCGACAACCTGATCGACCTGAAGCCGGACGGCTCGTTCCGGCTCGACATGTCGTATTTCGACTATTGCACCGGGCTTCGCATGACCAACGCGAAGTTCGACGCGCTGTTCGGCGGCCCGGCGCGCCAGCCGGAGCAGTGGATGACCCAGCGCGAGATGGATCTCGCCGCCTCGGTGCAGGCGGTGCTCGAGGAAGTCGTGCTGCGCCTCGCCAAGAGCCTCGCCGCCGAGACCGGCCAGAAGAATCTCTGCCTGGCCGGCGGCGTCGCGCTCAATTGCGTGGCGAACGGCAAGATCCTGCGCGCCGGCGATTTCCAGCGCCTGTGGATCCAGCCGGCGGCCGGCGATGCCGGCGGCGCGCTCGGTGCCGCGCTCAACGCCTATCACCAGTTCCAGGACGGGGCGCGCCAGCTGAACGGCGCGCTGGACGGCATGGCCGGCTCCTATCTCGGGCCCGCCTATTCGCAGGCCGAGATCGAGCAGCGCCTCACGGCGGCCGGCGCCCGATTCGCGTCGGTCGACGATGCGAAGCTGATCGCCGAGACGGTGGACGGCCTCGTCGCAGAGAAGGCGATCGGCTGGTTCCAGGGCCGCATGGAGTTCGGCCCGCGCGCGCTCGGCGGTCGCTCGATCCTGGGCGATCCGCGCTCGCCCTCGATGCAGAAGACGCTCAACCTGCGCGTCAAATACCGCGAAAGCTTCCGCCCCTTCGCGCCCTCGGTGCGGCGCGAGGACGTGGCGGACTGGTTCGAGCTCGACGCCGACAGCCCCTACATGCTGCTGGTCGCCGACGTGGTGGCGCCGCGCCGCCGCCAGATGACGGCGGAGGAACAGGCGTTGTTCGGCATCGACAAGCTGAACGTGCCGCGCTCCGAGATCCCAGCCGTCACCCATGTCGACTACTCGGCCCGCATCCAGACCGTGCATGCCGAGACCAATCCCCGCTATCACGCGCTGCTGACGGCGTTCAAGCAGCGCACCGGCTGCCCCGTGCTGGTCAACACCAGCTTCAACGTGCGCGGCGAGCCGATCGTCTGCACCCCGGAAGACGCCTTCCGCTGCTTCATGGGCTCGGATATCGAGATGCTGGTGGTCGGCAACTGCATCCTCCGCAAGGAGGACCAGAACCCGGCCTTGAAGCTCGACTACAAGGACAAGTTCGAGCTGGACTGATTTTTTCACCGCGGAGACCGCGGAGAAAGAAAGCCCTCCCTCAACTTGTTGGGGGAGGGCTTTTTTCCTCCGCGTGCCTCCGCGTCCTCTGCGTCCTCCGTGGTGAATCCGTTTATTGTGATGCTGTCGATCGGAGGGGAGCAGCATGATCGTCGGCGATTTCGAGATTCTGGACGAGCGGCAGCGGCTGTTCGTGCGTAGCGCCCGCCTCGACAAGCTGTGGACCGGCTGCCGCTGGGCCGAGGGGCCGGCCTGGTTCCCGGCCGGGCGCTATCTCGTCTGGTCCGACATCCCGAACGACCGCATGCTGCGGTTCGACGAATGCGACGGTTCGGTTTCCGTCTTCCGCGCACCGGCCGGCAACTCGAACGGCAACACCGTCGACGCCCAAGGCCGCCTCGTCTCCTGCGAGCACGGCAACCGCCGGGTGACGCGGACCGAGCATGACGGCCGGATCACCGTGATCGCCGACCGCTACCAGGGCAAGCGGCTGAACAGCCCGAACGACGTGGTGGTGAAGTCCGACGGCTCGATCTGGTTCACCGACCCGACCTATGGCTCCGACACCGATTACGAAGGCAACAAAGGCGAGATCGAGCAGGCGGCCTGCCGCGTCTACCGCGTCGATCCCCAATCCGCCGCGGTCGAGGCGATGGTCGACGACATGGTGCGGCCGAACGGGCTTGCCTTCTCGCCCGACGAGCGCGTGCTCTACGTCTCCGATACCGGCCGCAGCCATGTGAAGGACGGGCCGCGCCACATGCGCCGCTTCGATGTCGGCGACGACGGCAAACTTAAGGACCGCGGCGTCTTCGCCGAATGCACGGTCGGCGTGTTCGACGGCTTCCGCATCGACACCGAAGGCCGCATCTGGTCCAGCGCGCATGACGGCGTGCATGTGCTGGACCCGAACGATGCGGCGCTGCTCGGCAAGGTGCGGGTGCCGGAATTCGTCGCCAATGTCTGCTTCGGCGGGCCGAAGCGGAACTATCTCTTCATCTGCGGCACCACCTCGCTCTACGGCGTCCGGCTGCCCGTCAACGGCGCGAAGACGTTCTGACGAAGGCGTGAACAGAGCCCGCTTGACTTTGACGCCGCGTCAAACCGGAGAGTCCCTTTACGACAACAGGGACGGGCGTCGGGCGAAATGTTCAGGATCGGCGAATTCTCCCGCATCGCGCGGGTCTCGGGGCGGCTGCTGCGCTACTACGACAGCATCGGCCTGCTGTCGCCGCAGCGCGTCGACCCGGCGACGGGCTACCGCTACTACACCGCCGACCAGCTTGGCCGGCTGAACCGCGTCCTGGCGCTGAAGGAGCTCGGGCTTACGCTCGACCAGGTCGCCCGCCTGCTCGAAGAGACGATCTCGGTCGAGGAGATCCGCGGCATGCTGACCTTGCGCAAGGCCGAGCTCGAACGCTCGCTCGGCGAGCAGGCGGCAAGGCTCCGGCATGTCGAGAGCCGGCTGCAGCAGATCGACGAGCAGGGCCGGCTCGCCGACTACGACGTCGTGCTGAAGCCGGTTGCCGCGCAAAGCTTTCTCGCGCTCCGCCGCACCTTTGCCGGCATGGACGAGGCGGTCGCCACCTTGCGCGAGCTCGCCCGGGAGACCGCGCGGCAAGTGCCGATCGATGCGCGCGGCGCCCTCGTCGTCGTCGCGCATTCGGATTTCGAGGACGAGCAGCTCGATCTTGAGATCGGCTTCGTGCTGGCGCGCAGCATCAACCGGAGGATCGCGACGACCGACGGTCGCGCGCTTGCGATCGGCGAGCTGCCGGCGGTCGACAGGATGGCGACCCTGGTGCGCCGCGGCCCCGATTATCAGAGCCATCTCGCCTTCGGGGCGCTCGGGCTCTGGATGGATGCCAACGACTACGCGATCGCCGGGCCTGGGCGCGAAGTGTTTTTGGAACTGCCATTCCAGCGCCCGGACCAGCACGACACCGTGATGGAGATCCAGTTCCCGGTGGCCAGGGCGGCCTGAGCCCGCCGCCTCCGACAATCAGCGCCACCGCAACCGGCGGACCATTCCGCCGGGACGACCCGACGTGCGCCCCATTCAACCCGCGGCCGCCGCGCCGCCCGAACCGAGAGGACAGCGAAGATGCTCACCATCCATGGCCTTCCCGTCTCCGTGCACACGCGCAAGGTCATCGTGGCCGCGCTCGAAAAGCAGATCGCGTATCGAAACGAGCCGGTCATCCCGTTCGATCCGCCGCCGGGCTGGGCAACGCTGAGCCCGACCGGCAAGATCCCGGTCGTCACCGAGGGCGACCTGGTGCTCCGGGACTCATCGGCGATCTGCGCCTGGCTCGAGCGTCGCCAGCCGCAACCCGCGCTCTATCCGGCCGCGGCCGGGCCCTTCGCCGAGGCGCTCTGGCTCGAGGAATATGCCGACGGCACCGTGTTCCGCGAAGTGATCCACGGCCTGTTCTTCCAACAGGTGATCCGGCCCAACATCCTGAAGCAGCCGAGCGACCAGGCGGCGATCGCATCCGTGCTCGGGCAGGCGGCGCCGAAGGTGCTCGGCTATCTCGAAGCCCAGGTCGATGGCGAGCACCTGGTCGGCGACGCTTTCGGCATCGCCGATATCGCGGTCGTCAGCAACCTGATCAATTTCCACTATCTCGGCCACGCGCTCGACCCGGCGCGGTATCCGAAGCTCGGCCGCTACTTCCGCCAGCAGATCCGGCGCCCCGCCTTCCGTCAGGCCCTGCAGGCGGAACGGCCATTCGCCGATTCGATGGGGTTGAGCACGGCATTCCTTGCGGCCTCCGACCCGGTAACCGCCTGAAGGCCGGCACGGCTCTGGCCTCGTCCCCGCCGCCGGCTATAAGCGGCGGCAATGCCAAGCGCGCGACGATTCGCAGATCGGTGGGGCGGCCTTCTGGCCGCCTTGCTGCTCGCCGCCGGGGCGCTGGCGATGTTTCTGCCGGCCCTCCTCGGCACCTACCTCTACCACGACGACTGGGTTCACCGCGTTGCCGAGCCCTGGGCGTTCCGGTCGAGCCCGAGCTTCCTGCATCTCGTGCTGATGGGCCGGCCGGTCTGTTCGGCCTGTACCTTCGTCCATTTCAGCCTGTTCGCGACCATCGACACCGCCTGGATCGGCCGCCTCGCCGTGATCCTCCAGCTCGCGGCGGCGGCGATCGCGACCGCGCATTTCCTCGAGCGCGAAGGCGTCGATCGCTGGGTAGCGGCGGGCTGGTCTTTCTCCCTGCTTGCCCTGCCCGGCGCGCTCGCCATCGGCTATTGGCTCGGCATCGGCTGCCTCGCCACCGGCTGGCTGCTCGCGGTGCTGGCGGCACTCGCGGCGCAGCGGTCGCTGCGCGGCGACCATGCGGTTGCCTGGTCGGCGACGGCCGCCGTGCTGCTCGCCGCGGCCTTCGCCGCCCACCAGCAGATCGCCATGGTCTACGTCGCCCTGTTCGCGGCGCTCGCCACGCGGTCGCGGATCACATGGCTGTCGCGGGCGCTCCGGCGCTATCTCACCATCGCGGTGGTGGCCGTCGGCGCCTATGCCGCCGGCTACCTGTTCTTCGCCCGCCTCGTCTTCCCAGAGATCTATGCCCGCTACCAGGCCATGGATCCCGAGCGCACCGCCATCCTCGCCGATCCCCTGGTTGGCCTTGCCTGGTTCGCCGCACGACTTGTGCCGCGCGGCGCGGCACTGTGGTTTGACGCGTCGATCTGGCCCTGGGCGCCGGCGCTCGGCCTCGCCGCCCTAAGCATCGCCATTGTCCTGATCTGGCTGCAACGCGCACCGCGTTTCAGCCTCCGCCTCGCCCTTGTGATCAGCGCGATCCTGCTCGCCGGCGCGCCGGCCGCATTGACCGGATATCGCCTCGAAACTTATCGCCTCGCCCTGCCGATCTCGGTCGCTATCGTTGCCACGCTCGCCGCCAGCTATGGCCGCGGCTGGGCCGACCGCCTGTCCGCCCTCGCCATGGCGTTGGCGCTCGGCTACCACGCGACATCGCGGCTAGAGGCGATGGTCGCACCGGCCGCGCGCGAGACCGCAGCACTGAGGTCGGCCATCGCATCTGCTGGTGAATTGCGCGACGCGCCGGTCGAGATCATCGTCCCGCCCGCGACCGGCGCAACCGGCACCGACGAGGTCGGCTTCCTGTCGACGCGCTTCACGTTCAATGCGCGAGACGCGGTGACAGTGATGCGCCGCGAACTTGGTCTCTCGCCTGTCCAGGTCACGGTCAGCGAAGGCGAGCCCGCGAGCGCCGCCGGGCGACGATTGGTCGTCGATCTGCGATCGCTGCCGCGACGCCCATGACCTGATTGACAGAGACCTTCGCAAAAAGCCCTAATCCGTTCAGCCAAAGCTTGGGCTGGGCGGCGCGATGGGGCGGCGCGACAAGGGAGGCAACGACAAGAGCGCCGCCGGACGCCCGGCGCGACGCATGGGGGTTGTTGCGTCTGTATCTGCTCCGGGTGCCCTAGATTCAAATCTGGGTGAAGTCGAATCGCTGCAACGCCAGGTTGCGGAGCTGCGGCGCGATCTCATGCAGGCGCGCACTGAGCAGGCTGTCGCCGCCGATGTGCTGAAGACCATCAGCCAATCGGCATTCGACCTGCAGTCGGTCCTGCAGCAATTGACCGTAACCGCAGCGCAACTCTGCGGTGCCGACATGGCGTCGATCGCCCGCCAGATCGGCGACCGCTTCTATCATGTTACCAACCACAATTTCTCGCTCGACTGGGTCGAGTACGCGCGGAGCATCCCCCTCGTGCCTGGGCGCGGCAGCGTGATCGGTCGCGTGCTGCTCGAGGGGCGGACGCAGCATATCGCCGACGTCCTGGCCGACCCGGAATATGCCTATGCCGCTCCGCAGAAAAAGGCCGGATTCAGGACCCTGCTCGGCGTGCCACTGCTGCGCGAAGGAATGCCGATTGGCGTGATCTTTCTCGGCCGGCGCGATGTCCGACCTTTCACAGACCGCCAGATCGACCTCGTCACCACCTTCGCCGACCAGGCGGTGATCGCGATCGAGAACGCTCGTCTTGTCGAAGAGGTCCAGGGCCGTTCGCGCGAGCTTGCAGAGGCCCTGGAGCGGCAGACGGCGACCTCCGAGATTCTCAGCGTCATCAACCGCTCACCGGGAGATCTCAGTCCCGTCTTCGCCGCCTTACTGGAAAACGCCGTCCGCATCTGCTCGGCCAAATTCGGCATTCTGTTCAGAAAGGCAGAGGCCGGGTTCGAGACGCTCGCTTTACATGACGTACCGCCGGACTTCGCCGCGTACCTGACCTCGGGCCCCCTACAGCTCGGCCCGGAAACGGCCACGGCCGGCGCCGCCATCGCAGGCCAGCCAAAGCAGCAGCTCGATATCAAGGACCTGCCGCTCAACGATATCCGGCGAAAGTACCTCGAACTCGGCGGGGCACGCACCGTCCTCGCCGTGCCGCTGATGAAGGATGGCAATTCCATCGGCGTGATCACCATCTACCGCCAGGAGGTGAGCCCATTCAGCGACAAACAGATCGCCCTTCTCACAAGCTTCGCCGACCAGGCGGTTATTGCCATGGAGAACGCCCGCCTGCTGTCGGAGCTCAACAGGAGGACCGAGGATCTCACCGAATCGCTGGCGCAGCAGACCGCGACCGCGGACGTGCTCAAGGTCATCAGCCGCTCCACCTTCGATCTAGCGACTGTGCTGCAGACGCTGGTCGAATCGGCAGCCCGACTCTGCGATGCCGACAAGGCCACCATCACGCGGCAACGCGACGGCATCTTCTATCGTGAGGAGTATTTCGGCTTCTCGCCGGATTTCATGAACCACGTGCGCACCTTGCCGGTGCTGCCCGAGCGCAGCACCATCAGCGGCCGCGCGCTGCTCGGAGGCCGCACCGTCCACATCCCGGACGTTCTCGCCGATCCGGAGTATGGCCTCATCGAAGCGCAGCAGATCGACAACTACCGATCGGCGATCGGCGTGCCAATGCTGCGCGAAGGCGTGCCCATCGGCGTGCTGGTTCTGACCCGGTCGGAAGTGCGCCCCTTTAGCGCGAAGGAAATCGAGTTGGTTTCCACTTTCGCGGACCAAGCGGCCATCGCCATCGAAAATGTGCGCCTGTTCGAGGAAGTTCAGGCGCGTACGCGAGATCTGATGGAGTCCCTCCGGCAGCAGACTGCCACTGCGGACGTGCTCAAGGTCATCAGCCGCTCGGCCTTCGATCTGCAATCCGTCCTCGACACGCTGCTGGACTCGGCGGCGCGCCTCTGCAACGCGGACATTGCGACGATTCGACGCCGCGACGACGAGGTCTACCGGCTCGCCGCCACCTACGGCTGCACACCGGAATGGCGCGATCATTTCGCGCGCTACACGACGAAGCCCGACCGAGGCTCGGTGTTCGGCCGAGCAATCATCGAGGAGCAGACGGTGCACATCCCGGATGTCCTGGCCGATCCCGACTTTGGCCGGCCCGCGGCGCAGCGGCTGATGGGCTTCCGCGCGGCGCTCGGCGTGCCCATGTTGCGCGAGGGCGATGTAATCGGGGTCATCAATCTGTTTCGGTTCCAGCCGGGATCGTTCACTCGGCAGGAAATCGAACTGGTCGAGACCTTTGCTGACCAATCCGCGATTGCCATCGCGAACGTCCGGCTCGTCGACGCTCTTCAAGCGCGCACGCGCGAGATGACCGAGGCCCTGGAGCAGCAAACGGCCACCAGCGAGATCCTGACCGTCATCAGCAATTCGCTGACCGATACGCAGCCGGTCTTCGATGCCATCGTACAGAGCGGACTGAAGTTGTTTCCTGAGGCCGCCATTAGCATCGCGCTGCCCGAAGACGGCGTGGTCAAAGCGGTGGCCGTCGCCGAGCCGGATCCCGACCGCGCCGAAGCCTGGCGACGCCGCTTCCCGTTTCCGCTGTCGCGTGACTACATGCACAGTGCCGCCATCCTGGACCGAGAGGTCGTGGACGTGCCGGACGTGCGAGAGGCGCCGGCCCAGTTTGCGGTCGGCAGTCGCAATTTCCTCGGCAGTGGCTACCGCGCCGTGACCATCGTCCCGATGCTGCGCGGCGACACGGCGATCGGTGCCTTGAGCGTCGTGCGTGTTCCACCGGGCCCGCTTTCCGAGAAGCAGCGCTCGATTCTCAAGACCTTCGCCGACCAGGCGGTGATTGCGATCGAGAACGTTCGCCTGTTCAAGGAGGCGCAGGCGCGGACGGAGGATCTGACCGAATCGCTCCAGCAACAGACTGCCACAGCCGATGTGCTGAAGGTAATCAGCCGCTCGGCATTCGACCTGCAAAGCGTGCTCGATACGCTGATCGAGTCGGCGGTTCGCCTCTGCGATGCCAATGACGGCTGGCTATTTCGCTCCGATGGCGAGCTGTTTCGCTGGGCGGCAGGCTTCGGTCTCTCGACTGAAGAGCACGCGCGGATTCGGGAATATTTCGGCAACAGGGAGGTACGCCCCGAGAAAGGCAGCATCACAGGGCGCGCCGCGCTCGAGCGGCGAACCATTCACGTGACCGATGTTCTTGCCGATACCGAATACACCTGGCATGGCGCGCAGCAACTCGGCGGCTATCGGGCGGCCCTGGGCGCACCGCTCATGCGCGAGGGAAGTGTTGTTGGCGTCATTTTCCTCTCCAAGAAAGAGGCCCAGCCGTTCACCGCAAAGCAGATCGAGCTCGTTACCACCTTCGCCGACCAGGCGGTGATCGCGATCGAGAACGTGCGCCTGTTCGACGAGCTGCAGGCACGCACGCGCGAGCTGTCGCAGTCGATCGAGGAACTGCGGGCGGCGCAGGACAGGCTGGTCCAGACCGAGAAGCTCGCCTCGCTCGGTCAGTTGACCGCAGGCATCGCCCACGAGATCAAGAACCCGCTGAACTTCGTCAACAATTTCGCCGCGCTTTCCGGCGACCTGATCGCTGAGCTGCGCGAGATCCTGGATCGCGTCGCGTTCACCGCGGACGTTCGTGCCGAGGTCGACGATCTAACCGAAACCCTACGCGGCAACCTCGAAAAAGTGGAACAGCACGGCAAGCGCGCCGATTCGATCGTGAAGAACATGTTGCTGCATTCCCGCGAGGGCAGCGGCGAGCGCCGGATCGCCGATATCAACGGCATCGTCGAGGAGAGCCTCAACCTCGCCTACCACGGCGCCAGGGCGGAGAAGCCGGGCTTCAACGTCACCATCCAGAAATCCCTCGATCCCGCCGCCGGAAAGGCCGATTTGTTCGCGCAGGAGATCACGCGCGTTCTGCTCAACCTCATTTCCAACGGCTTCTATGCCGTGACCATGCGGAAAGCCCAGGCGATCGACAATTTCGAGCCCAGGATCAGTGCGGCGACGCGCGACCTCGGCGATAGGGTCGAGATCCGAATCCGCGACAATGGCACCGGCATCCCGCCGCATGTGAAAGAGAAGATCTTCAATCCATTCTTCACCACCAAGCCGGCCGGCGAGGGCACCGGTCTCGGCCTGTCGCTCAGCCATGACATCGTCGTCAAGCAGCATGGCGGCAGCATCGAGGTCGACACGGCACCGGACGAGTTCACCGAGTTCCGCATCGTCCTGCCACGCGCCGCCGTGGCCAAAGAGGGGGGCCATCCGTGAACCCGCTGATCCTGGTGGTGGATGACGAGCCCGATGTGGAGCTGCTGTTCCGTCAGCAGTTCCGGCGCGACCTGCGGGCCGGGCGGTTCGTCATGGACTTCGCGCCATCCGGCGACCGCGCCCTGGAACGGATCGCCGACGCAGCCGGGATATCGCTCATACTGATTCTGTCCGACATCAACATGCCGGGCATGACCGGCCTCGAACTGCTGCCCCGTGCCAAGGCCGTGCGCCCCGACGTGCCTGTCATCATGATCACGGCCTATGGTGACGCGGATACGGAACGACGTGCCCGTGCCGGTGGGGCCGAAGCCCTGCTCAGCAAGCCGATCGATTTCGCCCTGCTGCGTGCCGAGATAGAGCGGCGCCTCGAGACTCCCGCATGACGGCCACAATCCTCTTCGTCGACGACGAGCCGGACCTGGAAGCGCTGGTCGCACAGAAGTTCCGGCGGCAGATCCGCGACGGCACCGTAAAGCTCCTGTTCGCCCGCGACGGGGTCGAGGCGCTCGCCGTCCTGCAGGCCACCCCCGAAATCGACATGGTGGTCAGTGACATCAACATGCCGCGCATGGACGGGCTGTCCCTCCTGCAGAAACTGCAGGAGTCCGAGGAGAAGCTATCCACCATCATGCTGTCGGCCTATGGCGACATGGCCAACATCCGCACCGCGATGAACCGCGGCGCCTTCGATTTCCTGACCAAGCCGATCGATTTCGCCGACCTCGAAGCGACGGTCGAGAAGACGATCCGCCATGTCGAGACGCTGCGCGAGGCGCGGCGGCGCCTCGCCGCGGCCGAGCGGAACTACGCGACCCTCTCACGCTACTTCTCGCCCAATCTGGTGGACCGGCTGGCCAGCGGCGAGGGCGGCCTCGACCTGAGCGGCCACAGGCGCGTGATCGCCTCGCTCTTCACCGACATCACCGGCTTCACCACCCTGGTGGAGACGCTGCCGCCCGACGTATTGGGCCCGTTGCTGAACGACTACCTGACCGGCATGGCAGACATCGTCTTCGCCCACGAAGGGACCTTGACGAAGATCCTGGGCGACGGGCTGCATGTGCTGTTCGGCGCGCCGAGTGACCAGCCGGACCACGCCGTCCGCGCCGTCAACTGCGCGCTTGCGCTGGACCGCCATGCCGAGGGTTTCCGACAGAAGGTAGCGGACGACGGAATAGCACTCGGCGTGACCCGCATCGGCATCGATGCCGGGCCGGCACTGGTCGGCAATTTCGGCGGCGCTCGCTTCTTCGAATACACGGCCTATGGCGACATCATCAACACGGCGGCGCGGCTCGAAAACGCCAACAAGCAGCTGGGTACGACGATCTGCATCAGCGCTGCCGTCAGCGCTAGCGCCGACGGCGTCAGATGCCGGCCCGTGGGCGACCTGATGCTGCGCGGCCGCTCCGAGCCGCTGAAAGCCTACGAGCCGCTCGGCGCGGATCGCGCCGCCGATCCGGCCACCGCCGACTACCTGGAGGCGTTCAGTCTGTTGGAGGCGGGTGACCCGGGCGCGGTCGCCGCCTTCGCCGCTCTGGTCGGCAAGCGCAGCGGCGATCGCCTCGCCACCTTCCATCTCAAGCGCTTGCTCAACGGAGCCAAGGACTCCCGCATCGTCCTTGAGTAGCGGCGGATCGTTCAGATCCGCGAATGCAGATGGCGCCCTCGACTGGGCGCCAAATGCAAATCGGATTGGGCTGCTTCAGCTGCGCGGGCCGAACACGCTTTCCACGCTCGGGACGTCGGATTCCTCCTCGTCCGGCTCGGGCGCCTGGGCCTCCGGCTCGGGCGCGGGCGGCGGCGGCTCCTGGTCCTCCGGCAGCTTCATCGCGGCGCGGCGGCCCTGCGCCTTGCGCACCGCCTCGTCCAGGTCGATCTGGGTGCAGAGGCCGAGGCCGACCGGATCGCGCGGGCGGATGTTCTGGTAGTTCCAGTGGCTGCGGTCGCGGATCTGCTGGATGGTCGACTTGGTGGTGCCGAGCAGCTTGGAGATCGCCGCGTCCGTCACTTCCGGGTGGAACTTGACGATCCAGGCGATGGCGTCCGGCTTGTCCTGGCGCTTGGAAACCGGCGTGTAGCGGCCGCCGCGGCCCTTGCGCTTGGGCAGCTCGATCGCCGTCTTGGCCATCTTGAGCCGCGTCTGCGGGTCCTTCTGGCAGCGCTCGATATCGTCGCGGGTCAGCTGGCCGTTGGCGATCGGGTCCATGCCGACGATGCCGGCCGCCACCTCGCCATCGGCGATCCCCTTCACCTCCAGCGGGTGCAGGCCGCAGAAATCGGCGACCTGATCGAAGGTGAGCGTGGTGTTCTCGATCAGCCAGACGGCCGTCGCCTTCGGCATCAGGGGCTTGTTCATGGTCTCTCCTTAACCGGCGTCCCTGAACTGAGCGGGACAAGCCGGTCTAAATCACAGTTTCAGTATGTGGGGAGTCGGGCGGAAAAAAGCGCGCCCTCAGCCCACCGTCAACATGATTTTGCCGGTGTGGTCGCCGTCCAGCGCCCTGTGCGCCTCGGCGGCTTGCGCGAGCGGGAAGGTACGGTCGATCACCGGGGCGAGCTTGCCCTGGTCCAGCAAGGGCCAGACCCGGCCGCGCAAGGCCACGGCGATGGTCGCCTTCTGCGCCACGGTCCGCGGCCGGAGCGTCGAGCCGGTGACGGTCAGCCGCTTGACCATGATGGTGTTGAGGTTGGCCTCGGCCTTGGTGCCGCCGAGGGTGGCGATGAGGACCAGCCGCCCCTCGACCGCGAGGCTGTCCAGGTTCTTGGCGAGATAGCTGCCGCCGACCATGTCGAGCACGACGTCGACGCCCTTGCCCCCAGTGAAATCCTTCACCACGGCGGCGAAATCCTCGGTCTTGTAGTTGATCGCCCGGTCGGCGCCGAGCTTGAGGCAGGCCTTGACCCGCTCGTCGGAGCCGGCGGTGGCCAGCACCTTGGCGCCGAACGCCTTGGCGAGCTGGATGGTGGTGGTGCCGATGCCGCTGGCGCCGCCATGCACCAGCAGGGTCTCGTCCGGCTTCAGCGCGCCGCGCTCGAACACGTTGGTCCACACCGTGAAGAAGGTCTCCGGCAGCGCCGCCGCCTTGACCATGTCATAGCCCTTGGGGATGGCGAGGCATTGCGGCGCCGGCGCGATGCAGTACTCGGCATAGCCGCCGCCGATGACGAGGGCACAGAGCTTGTCGCCGATCTTCCAGCCGCCTTCGATGCCGGGACCCGCGGCCACCACCTCGCCCGCGATCTCCAGGCCCGGGATGTCCGGCGCGCCGGGCGGCGGCGGGTAGAAGCCCAGTCGCTGCGCCACATCCGGCCGGTTGACCCCGGCGGCGGCCACCTTGACCAGCAGCTCGTTCGCTCCCGGCTTCGGCACCGGCCGCTTGGCCGGCTTCAGCACTTCGGGTCCGCCGGGCTGGCTGATCTCGATCGCCGTCATGGTCTCGGGCAGCGCCGCCATGTCCTTCTCCCCAATCTGGATGCAAGGCGCCCGGTCTAGAGGCTTCGGCCGGGCGCGTCGAGTCGCCCGCGCGGCAGGGCGAAGGCGCCGCCATCCAGGCTGCCGGGCTCGAGCGCGATGCCATAGGCGGCGGCCGTCGCGGGCGCGGCAAGGGCCACGGCCGGCGCGGCATCGGCGACCACGCGGCCCTCGGCCAGCACCACCAGCCGGTCGGCGAAGCGCGGCACCAGGGTCAGGTCGTGCGCCACCACGACGACCAGCGCGCCGGCATCGGCGCGGCGGCGCAGCACGGCGAGGATATCGAGCTGGTGGCCGGGATCGAGGCCAGCCAGCGGCTCGTCGGCCAGCAGAACCGCTGGATCAACGGCCAGCGCCCGGGCAATCAGCGCCCGCGCCCGCTCGCCGCCGGAGAGCTGGTCCATCGGCCGCTCGGCGAGCGCCGTCATGTCGGTCTCGGCCAGCGCGGCGGCGACGGCGCCGTCGCGTCGCGGCCGGCCCAAAGCGGCGACGCGGGCCACCGTGACCGGCCAGCGGCATTCGCGCTCTTGCGGCAGATAGGCGATGCGATGCGCCCGCTCAGTGACCGGCAGTTCGGCCAGCGGCCGGCCGTCGAACCGCACCTCGCCCGCCTCCGGCGCCAGCAGGCCGGCGAAACAGCGGATCAGGGTCGACTTGCCGGCGCCGTTCGGTCCGAGCAGGGCGACCAGCTGCCCGCCCTGCAGCGTCAGCGACAGGCCCGGCAGGACGGTCCGCCGGCCAAGCGCGACGCGGATGTCGTGCGCGACGAGGCGGGTCATGGCTGGCTCTGCCCGAAGCGGCGCAGCAGGTTGAGGAAGAAGGGCGCGCCCACCAGGGCGGTCACCACGCCGAGCTTCAGCTCCTCCATCAGCGGTACCGCCCGCACGATGAGATCGGCGGCGAGCACCAGGGCCGCGCCGCCGAAGGCGCTCGGCAACAGCAATGCGGCCGGGCTGTTGCCGGCGGCGCGGCGCAAGAGATGCGGGACCACCAGCCCGACGAAGCCGACCGCGCCGGCCACCGCCACCATGGCGCCGACCGCGGCGGCTGTGCCGCCGAGCAGCATCCAGCGCGCCCGGCCAAGATCGTGGCCCAACGTGCGCGCCACGTCCTCGCCGAGCGTCAGCGCGTCGAGCACCGGGCGCAGGCGGAACAGGAGGAAGAGGCCGATGACGACGAAGGGCGCCGCCAGCCAGACATGCTGGAGCGAGCGGTCGGCCACCGAGCCCATCAGCCAGAACATGATCTCCAGCGCCGCGAACGGGCTCGGTGCCAGGTTGAGCGCGAGCGCGGTGAGCGCGCCGGTGAAGGCGGCGACGGCGACGCCGGCCAGCACCAGCGCCAAGGGCGACGGCCGCCGCCCGGCCAGGCCCTGCAGGGCGAGCAGCGCCAAGCCCGCGCCGGCAAGGCCGCCGACCGGCACCAGCAAGGTCGCGCCCTGGACCGGCTGGTAATACAGCACCAGCACGGCGCCGAAGGCGGCGCCGTTGCCGATGCCGATGATGCCGGGCTCGGCCAGAGGATTGCCGAGGAAGCCCTGCAGCGCGGCGCCGGCCACCGCGAGGCTGGCGCCGAGCATCGCCGCCAGCAGCGCCCGCGGCAGCCTGACTTCGACCAGGATCACCCGGTAGAGATCGGCATCGGCGGGCGGTGTGAAGGTGGCCCCGGCCGGCGGCATCAGCATCGCCGCGGCAAACAGCGTTGCCGCGATCAGGCCGAGGATTGCGGCCAGTTGCCGGCTCTTCATCGCGCGCTCGCCGCCAGCTGCTCGACCGCGTCGACCGTCGCCGGTCCGGCGCAGAGCAGCGCGGAGCCCGGCAGCACCACGCGCTTCGGCGGCGGCGTCATATGATCGAAGGCGGGATGGCGGATCAGGTCGCGGCCGCGGCTCGCCGCGCTATCGGCATGGCCTTCCAGCACCAGCAGGTCGGGCTTCGCCCTGAGCGCCATCTCCAGCGGCAGGGTGCCCCAGGCACCGATGCCGAGCTCGGCCGCGCGGTTGCGCAATCCCGCCCGTGCGATGACCTCGTCGAGCAGCGATCCCCTCCCTTCGGTGCCGCCCCGCGCCCCATAGGGCAGCGCGACGGGCGAAGCCGCGGTGAGCGGCCGCGACACCGCCGCGAGGCGCGCATCGATGCGCGCCACCAGCGCCTCCGCCTGGGCCCGCTCTTCGACCACATCGCCGAGGGCGCGGAGCTCGGCGCGGAGCTCCGCGAACGAGGTCAATACGCCGATCGCGTGCATGCGCAGGCCCACGCGCCGGATCAGGTCCTTGGTCAAAGTCGCGCCGTGCGTCCCGACGATGACGAGGTCCGGCGCGCGGCTCAGCACCAATTCGGCATTGTGGCTGACCTGCGGCAGGTTCCGGGCGATCTCCGCGATCGGCGACACCTGCGGGTCGGCCGCATGGCGTGTCAGGCCGGCGATGCGCTCCGGCGCGACCAGCGCGACCAGCAGGATGTCGGCACAGAGATTGAGCGAGACGATGCGAGAGGGCGCCGCCGCCGCGCCCGACGCAGAGGCGAGCCAGAATGCCAGGGCGACGGCGGCTGCGCGCATCAGAGGCGGATCCTCAATCCGGCAAAGGCGCCGAACCCGAGCGACCCATAGCCGAACACCTCCTGGTAATGCTCGTTGAACAGATTCTCGAGCCGCCCGAACAGCTCGACATGCTCGGTGATGGCATAGCTCGCCGCGGCATCGACCAGCCAGTATCCGTCCAGCTTCACGCGCGTCGTGTTGAACATGGCGTCGAAGGTCAAGTCCTTGCTGGGGCCATTGTACTTGGCGCCGAGGAAGAAGGTGCCGCGCCCGCCGTCGAAGGTCGCGGTGGCGTTGACGCTGCCGATATGCTTGGGCCGACGCACCAGCCAGCGGCCGTTGGCATCCTCCGGATCCATGAAGGTATAGCTGGCGCCGAGGCGGAGCCAGTCGAGCGCCTGCCAGCGCAGCGACGTCTCCACGCCTTCGATCCTCGATATGCCCTCGACATTGATCGAGGTGGCGCCGGCACCGGTGATCAGATCCTGGATCCGGCTCGCAAAGCCGGTGACATCCGCCACCAGCCGGCCGCCGAGCAGCTGCTGCTCGATGCCAGCATCGTAGGTACGGGCCTTCTCGGGCCTGAGGTTCGGATTGCCGTTGAAGGTCGAAGTGAAGCCGAACAGCTCGAACATCGTGGGATTCTTGACGCCGGTGCCATGCGAGGCCTTGAACCGGGTGCCCCAATCGGTGACGCGATAGGACGCGGTCAGCCGGTAGGTGGTCGCGTTCTCGAAGATGTCGTTGTCGTCGAAGCGCAGCGCCCCGCTGAGCGCAAGGTCGTCGAACAGGGTGACGCGATATTCGCCGACATAGCCGTAATTCACCGCCGAGCGGACCACGCTGGAGAAGGCGCTGATCGACGCGATCTCCTCGCGCTCGCGCTCCGCTGCGAAGGTGAGCGCGTGGCTCGCGCGCGCGAAGCCGGGCATGTCGAGATGCAACGTCGTCTGGTAGTCGAGCTTCTTCTTGCGACCGTCATTGGTCGAGAGCGCGCCACTGTCGTCGTAGAAGGAGTGGTCGGTATCGGCGATGGCGGCGCCCAGCCGATGCTCCCACATGTCGTCGAACAGCTTCAGCATTCCTTGCGCGCGACCGTAGCGGCGCATGTACGCGTAGCGCGAGCGGTCGTCGACGACGTTCGCCACCGGGGCGAAGCCGTCGGTCTGGCCGCGCGCCGTCTCGATGCGCCCGACGACATCGAAGCTGACGAACTCGGTCGGGTTGATGCCGGCCCTGAGCGACCCGCTGGTATTCCGGAAGGAATCCTCCTCGCCATTGCCGTCGCGCTTGTCGGCGGCGGAGATGCCCGCGGTGCCGAAGCGATTGACCGACAGCGCGTAGTGATACTGCTCGCCGCTGCCCGACAGCCCGCCCGAGGCCTGGTAGGTTTCGCGCGTGCCCGCTTCACCGGCCAGGCGGGCGCGCGGCGGGCCCTCGCCCTTCCGCGTGATGATGTTGACGACACCGCCGATGGCGTCCGATCCCCACAGCGCGCTCTGCGCGCCGCGGACGATCTCGATGCGCTCGACGTCCTCGGCCAAGAGCTGGCCGAAATCGAACTCGCTGCCGAAGGCGACATCGTTCACCTCGATGCCGTCGATCAGGACCAGGGTGTGGTTCGCCTCGGCGCCGCGGATGCGGAGCTGGGTCGACGCACCGAGACCGCCCGAGCGGTTGATCGCAAGGCCCGGCGCCTCACGCAGAATGTCCGACACCGCGCGGGTCCGGCGCTGGTCGAGCTGCTCGCGATCGATCACCGTGACCGAGCTCCCGACACTGGCGAGCGGCGTCTCGATGCGCGAGGCGGTGACGACCAGCGCCGGCAGCAGGCTGACTTCCTGCGCCGCGGCCGGGCCGGACGCGAGCAACAGCAAGTGTATCGTTCCGGGGATGGATGACTTGTGCATGAGGACTCCCTCCGAGTTGGAAGAAGCCCACAGCCGGGCGAGACGGCCCGATTGCCCCACGCGCCACCAACCGGCACGCGCCGGGTGGCATCAACGGTCCGACAGCATCCTCAAGGCGGTGAACCCTCACGGCTCTCCCCCGATCGCGACCACACGTCCCGTCGTCGCCGCGCGCGGGTGAACCGGACCGATGGAAGAACCCCGTCCAACGGTGGGCGACGCGCGACGGCAGGTCTCCTGGCTCGCGGGTCGCTGCCGGCTTCCGGCCTTCCCAGCGAGGTCCGATATGGACCGCGCCAGTGGCCTATTGCGGAAGCCGGCTCGCCGCTCACAGTTGCGGGGGCAGCCAGGGCGCGAGGCGTCGCCGCCTCTTCCCTGTTCCCTTTCAATCCCTTTCGGGAACCGTCGACGGCGCGAAACTAGCGCCCGATCGGGATCGCGCGCAAGGTCAAGCCGCCACGACCTTGTCATGCGTCGGCAGAACGCCGGCAAGCAGCCGATCCAGCGGCACCGCCATAAGATCGCGCTGGTCGGCATCGACCCGGAACACGATGTCGCGATAGGGCACCGCCCATTCCTGCTCGGCCGTGACGTCGCCGCCGAACGGCACCAGCTCCAGCGCGGCCAGCAGGTCATAGAGGGTGACGGCGGCGAGATCCCGCGCCAGCATCCACCGATCCCGGCCGGTACGCGCCACGAAGCGCGTCTGCTGCAGCTTGTCCAGCACATCGTCCTCGATATCGGGCGGCGCCTCGCTGACCGCCATCAGCTCGCGCCGGCGAATCTGCTGGCCGTTGCGTGCCGCCTGGCGGAGCGTCGCGAGCAGCGCGAGCGCGATGGCGAGCCTGGGCGCCGGACCCTGTCCGGCCCCCGTGCCGAGGCGCGCGCGATGCCGCCAATCGGGCAGCGAGGCGGTGATCAGCGCGCCGAACAAGGTCACCGACCAGGCGAGATAGGTCCAAACCAGCAGGATGGGGATTGCCGCCAGCGCGCCGTAGATCGCCTGATAGGTCGGAAAGGCGGTGACGTACCAGGCGAAGCCGCGCTTCAGCCCCTCGAACAGAATTGCCGCCACGCCGCCGCCGATCAGGGCGTGCAGGGGGCGCACGGCACGGTTCGGCAAGGTGAAGTAGAGCCAGGCGAAGCCGAGCCAGGCGACCGCCACCGGCGCGAAGGCTGCCGGCCGGAGCCAGCCCGGCGCATAGCCCTCGATCCCGGCCGTGCGCGCCGCCGTGTAGACATAGCTGGTCAGCGAAATGCTGGCCCCGAACAGCAGCGGTCCAAGGGTCAGGATCGCCCAGTAGATGGCCAGCCGGGCGGCCAGCCCCCGCCTTTCGCGAACGCGCCAGATGGTGTTGAACGCGCCTTCGATGGCAGACAGCGTCAATATGGCGGTCACCATCATGCCGGCGAGGCCGGCGAGGCCCAGCTTGCCGGCATTGGAGGCAAAGCGGTTGAACTCCGTCTGCACGGTCACCATCGCATCCGGCAGCAGGTTGGTGAACACCGCCTCCAGGATCTGTTCGCGGAACGGCTCGAAGGCGGGCACGCCCGCGAGCGTCGCGAATCCCACGACGGCGGTGGGTACGACCGCGAGCAGCGTCGTATAGGTCAGCGACCCGGCGAGCTGCAGACCGTTATCGCCGAAAAAGCGTGCCAAGGTGTAGCGGGCGAAGCGCACGCCATCGTCGAGCGCGTAGCGCCGGGCAAACCCTTCGCGAAACTCGGGCGCCGCCGTTGCGCTCATCGGACGTCGACGAAGCGCTCGCCGTCATACGCCGCGCCGTGTTCGAGCATGGCGGCCGTACCCAGCACGCCGTTGAGGCCGGCGAAATCGAACATGCGCCCGCGCGTCGCTTCGGCGGAGCCGTCACGGCGCAGCGCCGCGAAATACTCCGTGGCCGCCTTGGCCACGGTCCGCACCAGCCCGCCCGGAAAGATCACGATGCGGAAGCCCATGGCCTCCAGCTCGGCGGCGCCGGCGAGGGGCGTCTTGCCGCCCTCGACCATGTTGGCCAGCACCGGGACCCGCCGGCCGAGACCGGCGCCGATTTCCGCCAGCCGCTCGCGCGTCGGCGGCGCCTCGACGAACAGCACGTCGGCACCGGCTTCGAGATACCGCTCCGCGCGTTCGATGGCCGCCGCGAAACCCTCGACGGCGATCGCATCGGTGCGCGCGACGATGATCGTGTCGCCGCTCCGCCTAGCATCCACCGCCGCCCTGATCTTGCCGACCATCTCGCCCGTCCTGATCAGCGACTTGCCGTCGAGATGGCCGCAGCGCTTCGGGCTGGATTGGTCTTCGAGCTGGATGGCGCTGGCGCCCTCGCGCTCCAGCAGGCTCACCGTGCGCTGGACGTTGAGCGCGTTGCCGAAGCCGGTATCGGCATCGACGATCAGCGGCAGCGCGACGCGTTCGCGGATCTGGCCGACCGCCTGGGCGAGCTCCGCCAGCGACACGAGGCCGATATCCGGCCGGCCGAGCCGCGTATAGGCGAGGCTGGCGCCGGAGAGGTACAGCGCCTCGAATCCGGCCTGCTCGGCGATCAGCGCTCCGAGCGCGTCGAACACGCCCGGCGCCACCAGGATCGGCGGTCGCCGCAAACGTTCGCGAAAAGCCGCCGCAGAACTCATCCCCACCCCCGTCTCGTCGCGGCGCAGCCGACGCTCAATGCGTCATCAGCAGCGGGAACGGCGCATGGTCCAGCATATAGGCGGTCACGCCACCGAAGATCAGGCGGCGCATATGGCTCCGCGTATAGGCGCCCATGAACATCATATCGGCCTTCGCCGCTTCCGCGGCGGCGAGCAGGGCCTGGCCCTGGCCGCGCTCGCTCGACTTCACCGCCACGGCCTGGCCGGTGATGCCGTGCCAGCCGAGATATTCGAGGAGGTCGGATCCCGGCGGGCCGTATTCGGTGTCGCCTTCGACCGAGAGGACGATCACGCGCTCGGCCCGTTCCAGGAAGGGCATGCCCATGATGATGGCGCGGCTGACTTCGATCGAGCCGTTCCAGGCGATCGCTATGGTCTTGCCGAAATCCGCCGGCGCCGTGGTCGACACGACCAGGACCGGCCGGCCGGTCTCGCGCAGCGCCGCTTCCAGCGCGAGATGCGGCGCATTGGCATCGTTGGTCCGCACCCGGCCGGCGACCAGCAGGTCGCAGAGCCGGCCGCGTTGCGCCACGATCTCGTCCTCGCGGCCGACCCGCTCGAAATAGTGACAGCCATAGCCGGTGCCGGCCGGCGGCAGAATGTCGGGGCAGCCATAGCGTTGGCGCAGGGTCTCGAACAGGGCCCGCGTCTTGCCGGCCTTGTCCTTCCCCTCGCTTTCGGCCGACAGCATGATCTGCTCCAGCATCGCACTGGTCATGCCCTCGCCGACGAAGGCGACCGCGTCGCGCGGATCGGCCAGGATCAGGGCGGCGCGCAGATTGGCGTCGAAGCGCTTGGCGACGGCGAAGGCGGTGTCCAGCACCGGCTCGTCGATCTCGTGCCCCGACAGCGGCACGGTGATCTTGCGGATCTGCGGCATGCGCGCCCCTACCTTCCTTCGTGAAGTCTCCCGGACCGCAAAGATACGCCGACGGGGCGCGTGTTCAACCGCTCGTGAGGTCGAGCCCGGCCGCCAGATGGTCGACGATCTGCGCCACCTCCCCGCCGGTCTCGATCCGGCGCCAAGTGATGGGCCCGGTATCGTAACCATATTGCTCCTGCAGCACGGCGGCGGTGGCGTCCGACGCGTCGCCCTGCCGGTGCGCCAGCCGCGCCGTCAGCGTGGCCCGGGGCGCCTCGAGCCAGAGCCCGTCGAACCGCACGCCCGCAGCGGTCGCCACCGCTTCGATCGCGCTGCGCTCCTCCGGCCGGGCGTGTACCGCATCGACCACGACGGCGCGGCCGGCCGCCAAGGCCGCGCCGGCGCGCTCGCGCAGGGCGGCGTAGACCCGGGGCGAGAGCTCCGGTGCGTAGTCCTCGGGCGCCAGCCGTTCGGTCGGCAGGCGGCCGAGCAGGCATTTGCGGATCTCGTCGCTGCGCAGGACCACCGCCCCCGGCGCGCCGTCGAGGCGCGGCGCCAAAGCGCGCGCGAGAGTGGTCTTGCCGGTGCCGGACAGGCCGCCGACGGCAAGCAGCCGCGGCCCAGGCGGTCGCAGGAAATCGAGCGCGCGGTCGAGATAGGCACCCGCCTCCGCCCGCTGCGCCTCGGCCGCATCAGGCCCCGCCACCGTTCCGGCGGCAATCGCCGCGACATAGGCACGCACCGCCGCACGCGTGGCGAGGAAGAGCGGCAATGCCGCCAGGCCCTCCAGATCCGCCGTCACCGCGAGATAGCGCGACAGAACGATGTTGCCGAGCGGCGCCAGGCCGCGATGCACCAGATCCATCACCAGGAAGGCGAGATCGTAGAGCACGTCGATCTCGGCGAAGGCCGGATTGAACTCGATGCAGTCGAACGGCACCGGCGCGCCGTCGAGCAGCACGATGTTCCGAAGGTGCAGGTCGCCGTGGCAATGCCGGACGCGTCCTTCGCTTCGACGTCGTTCCAGCAGAGGGCCGACGCGATCGAGCGCTGCCAGCATGTCGGTGCGCAACCGATCGATCCGCGCGCGCTCCAGGAAGCCGCCATTGGCGGCCAGGCTTTCACACGCGGTCAGGATCACGCCGCGATGCATGGCAACGCCACCGGAATCCGGCTTCGGCGCCGCAGCCGCATGGAACTCCGCGACGCTGTCGGCCAGCCGCTCGACCAGCGCCGGGTCGAGTTTGCCCTCGGCCGCCAGATGGTCGAACAGGGCCTCTTGCGGGAAGCGGCGCATGGCGACCAGGGGTTCGATCCGCGTGCCCGAACCGTCCAGCGCCAGGCGGCCGTCGGCCTCGCGGGTGATCCAGCGCTGGCCCAGATAGATGGTCGGCGCGGTGCGGCGGTTGAGCTCGACCTCGGCCGCGGTGGCGGCGGCACGCTTGTCGATCGTGGAGAAATCCATCCAGTCGAAGCCGACCGCGCGCTTCATCTTCAGCACGAGATCGCCGGCCAGGAAGACCAGCGCCCCGTGTGTCTCGATCCGTTCGACCGCCTCCGCCGGCGGCGGCCAGCTGGCTGGATCGGACAGAAACGCAATGGCCGCCGCCTGGTCGCCTTCGGCCACCGGCACCGGGTCAGGCGGCGTGCGTGGCACGGTCCGGCTCGACGATGCCGGCGGGGTCCTGATGGATGATGACCTCGGTGCCGGGAAAGGCCTGCATCACCGCCGCCTCCACCTCATCGGCGATGACATGCGCTTCGCTCAAGGTCATGCCGCCATCCAGTTCGAGGTGGAACTGGATGAAGCGCGAGGTGCCGGCGGCACGCGTCTTCAGGTCGTGGATCGCCTGAACCTTGGGATGGGCGAGCGCGATGGCGCGCACCCGCGCGCGGTCGTCGTCGGGCAGCTCGCGGTCCATCAGCTGATCCAGCGCCGTGCGGGCGATGCCGAAACCGGTCCACAGGATGATGCCGGCAACGACCACGCCGAGAACCGGATCGGCCCAGATCCAGCCGACCTGCGTGGCCAGCACCAGCGCCAGGATGGTGGCGCCGTTGGACAGGAAGTCGGAGGCGTAGTGCACCGAATCGGCCTGAACTGCGATCGAGCGGGTCGCGCGCACCGCATGGCGCTGCACCAGAATCAGCCCGCAGGTCATCGCCAGCGAAAACAGCATGACGCCGATCGCCACCGGCGCATGGCTGATCGGATGCGGGTTCAGTAGCCGGTCGGTCGCCTCCAGGCCGAGGAACACGGCCGAGCCGGCGATGAACGCGGCCTGGCCGAGCCCGGCCAGCGGCTCCGCCTTGCCGTGTCCGAAGCGATGCTCGCGATCGGCCGGCGTCAAGGCATGCCGGACGGCCAGCAGGTTGATGCCCGAGGCGGCGAAATCGGCGACCGAATCGACCAACGAGCTCAGCACCGCCACCGAGCCGGACATGAACCAGGCGGCCGTCTTCACCGCCACCAGCACAAGGGCGGTGCCGACCGCCGCATAGGTGGCGCGCCGGAGCAGGCGCGCCGTGCGCGCCTCCGCTTCGCCGAGACCGGTCACGGGAAGAGCGTTTCCGCTTTCCACACGTCACCTTCGCGGCGGTAGAGGTGGCGCTCGTGCAGCCGGAACGGCCGGTCGCGCCAGAACTCGATCTCGATCGGCGCGATGCGGAAGCCGGACCAGTGCGGCGGGCGCGGAATGCGGCCGATGGCGAACTTCGCCGCATAGCGCGCCACCGCCTTCTCCAGCTCGAAGCGGCCCTGCATCGGACGCGACTGCGCCGAGGCCCAGGCGCCGATCTGGCTGTCGCGGGCCCGACTGGCGAAATAGGCGTCCGCCTCCTCCGGCGTCACCGGCGAGACCGTCCCGCGCACGCGCACCTGGCGGCGCAGGCTCTTCCAGTGGAAGCAGAGCGCCGCCTTCGGGTTGGCCTGGAGCTCGCCGCCCTTGCGGCTCTCATAGTTGGTGTAGAAGACGAAGCCCGCCTCGTCGAAGCCCTTGAGCAGCACCATGCGCACCGAGGGGAATCCCTCCGCATCCGCCGTCGCCAGGGCAACGGCGTTGGGATCGTTCGGCTCCGTCTTCTCGGCCTCGGCAAGCCACTCGCCGAACAGCTCGATCGGATCGCGCAAGCTCACATTCTGCATGGCACCTTTCCGCCGGCCCCACCATGCCGCAATGCAGCGTGCACGGCCAGCGCCGCCGCCGGCGACGCTCGCCAGCGTCACCTTTCTGCCATGATCGTAGCCGGCCGCCGCCATGTTTCGGTGCCGAAGCTTCGCCCCGCGAAATCGTTCCAATCGCGGGGAAATCCCATGCGTAAGTTCGCTATCGGTGCGGTTGCCATCCTGGCCTTGGGGCTGGGCGCCTGCGCCGATTCCTACGGTCCGAAGCAGACCGGCGGCACCCTGGTCGGCGCCGGCCTGGGCGGCCTCGCCGGCTCGCAGATCGGCCACGGCACCGGGCGCCTCGTCGCGGTCGGTGCCGGCACGCTGCTCGGCGCCCTGCTCGGCGGCGAGGTCGGCAGGTCGCTCGACAAGTCGGACCAGCTCTATGCCGAGCGGGCCAGCCACCGGGCGCTGGAATCCGGGCGGTCCGGCCAGCCGGTCGAATGGCGCAATCCGGATAGCGGCCATGCGGGCTGGACCACCCCGCAGCCCGCCTACCAGACGCAGACCGGCCAATATTGCCGTGAGTTCACCCAGACGGTGATGATCGGCGGCCGCCAGGAACAGGCCTACGGCACCGCCTGCCGGCAGCCCGACGGCACCTGGAAGGTCGTCAGCTGAGCAGCACAGCCACGCCCGAACGCAGCTTGCGGCGGCGCCCCCCCTGTGGCAGGTTGCCGGCCGTTTTTCCGGGCATGCTGCCGTAGCTCAGGGGTAGAGCACGTCCTTGGTAAGGACGGGGTCGGTGGTTCAATTCCACTCGGCAGCACCATCCCGGTTCCCCCGCGAAACCCGTGGGGCAGGATTCCCGCGCAAGGGCGCGGCAACCGCCGGTGCCACGGTGCCAGAGGCCGCAACGTGATGGCACCCCGCCCGGGCTTGCGACATGCTGTGGCGGCCGCAGCGCAGAACCGCGGGCCCGGGGCATGATCGGACCTGACAGCTTCACTCCGCCGCGACCGGCCGGCACCGGCTATCGCGTCGCCGTCGACCCGCCAACCATCGACGAGCCGCTGCTGCGTGCGGTTCGCGAATACTGGCACAGCAAGCGGCGCGGCCGGCGCATGCCCGCGCGGGCCGATATGGACGTGCTGGAGCTGCGTCCCTTCATGGGCAGCATGTTCCTGATCGATGTGCTGGACGGCGGCACCGATTTCCGCTTCCGCCTGATCGGGACGCTTCTGGTCGAGCGCTTCGGGCGCGACAGCACCGGGAAGACCTTTGCCGAGGCCTATCGCGACGCCGATCCCGCGACCGCGGACTGGCTGCGCGCCATCTACCGGCGCGTCGCCGCCGAGGCGGTGCCGGTGTGGAGCCGGGCGCCGCTCGACCAGGTGGGGCGGGATTTCGTCGTTTCGGCCGCCATCCATCTGCCGCTTTCGGCCGACGGCGAGCGCGTCGACATGATCTTCGGCGCTTCGGCGTTCACCACCTTGCGCCAGCGGCCGCGATGACGGAGTGCTGAAAAAAGGTAGCGGGGCGCCCTGGGGGAAGGGCGCCCCGCGCAGTGGATGCCCCTAGGTGAGGCGTGACGCAGGGCATCACGTGACGGCGGCCTGCCCGCCCGTCACGCAAAGCCAGCCTGCAAGCGCCGGCCCGGCAACGACAGCGACAAGGTTGTGACAAGAAACTGCCCGCAGATCAGTGCGCGAAGGCAAGCCACAGCATCCGCGCCGCCACAACCACGAGGATGAGCGCAAAGGCAACCTGCAGCCGGCGCACCGGCAGATGGTTCGCCAGCCGCGCGCCTATAGGCGCCAGCGCCAGCGCGCCGACAGTGAGGATCGCCGCCGGGAGGATCTCCACATAACCGAGCGCCCCCGCGGCGGCGGCTGGGGCCGACCAGCCAGCGGCGATGAAGCCAGCCATGGCCACGGTCGCCACCATGGCGGCGAGGACCGAGGCGGCGCCGACACTGCGCCGCAGCGGCACGCCGTAGAAGGTGAGCGCGGGGACGCCGAGCGTGCCTGCGCCGAGGCCGAGCGCGGCCGACAGCCCGCCGACCAGGAACGGCACCGGCGCGCCTGCGACACCGCGGGCGAGCCCGCCGCGCAGCATCCAGCGGCCGCCGGTGCCGAGCTGGAGCGACATGGCGAGCGCGACCGAGACGAAGATGAGAATGAGAAGCGTCGCCGGGACGAACGGTGCCGCCGCGACGCCGGCCACCGCGCCGGCCAGAACCGGCGCGGTCCAGGCCCGCAATACCTCACGGTCGATGCCGAGGCCGCGGCGATGCGCCAGCGCCGCCAGCACGGACGCCGCCACCATGGCCGCCTGCGAGGTGCCGATGGCGAACAGTGTCGCTGTCGGGATGTCCATGCCATGGCGGCGATGGATCTCGATGATCACCGGCACGATGATGATGCCGCCGCCCACCCCGAGCAGCCCGGCCAGCAATCCGGTCACTGCGCCGGTGACGACCAGCGTCAGCCCGAGCCAGACGAGATCCGCGGAGAGCTGCATGCCGGACCGTGCCTCCCTTACGCCCTCATGCAAGGCGGATGCCGCGCATCCGATTCAGCGGCCGGCGCGCGCACCGATCACCGTCAGGATGGCCACCATCATGAACGCCGCCGAGACGACAAAGAGCAGCGACGGCTGGCCCTGGTCCATCACCCAGCCGATCGCCGCCGGCGTGATCGCGGCCCCGACATTGAGGCCGGTCGAAACAAAGCCGAAGACCTTGCCCATGGCGCCTGGCGGCGTCACCGCGCGCACCAGCATGTCGCGGGACGGCATGATCAGGCCGTAGAGCACGCCCGCCACCGCCAGCAGCCCGACCAGCAACGCGACCGGCAGCGCGACCCAGGCGATCACCAGCATCAGCCCCGCGGTCGCGATGAAGCCGGCGATCGCCACCAGCTCGTGCCGCGTGGTGCGATCGGCGATCTGGCCGCCGGCCAGGATGCCGATCGCATTGCCGGTGGCGAACACGGTGAGCAGCATGCCGGCCTCGGCCACCGAGACGCCGTAGAGCTGCACGAAGGCGGTCGGCGCGAAGCTCGACAGCCCGCTCTGCGACATGGCGAGCGCGACGTAGAACAGGAAGCACATCACGATCGGGAATGACAGCAGCAGCGCGAGCCCGCCGGCGCCTCCTGCCGAACCGGCTGCGGCGGTGCGCCGCTCGCGCGGCTGCACGTCCATGACGTCGCGATTGGCGATCATCAGCCCGGCGCAGACCAGACCGAACAATCCGGCCAGCATCAACGCGGTCTGCCAGCTCGCCAGCGCCGCGACCCCGACGACCAGAGCCGGCGTCGCCGCATTGCCCAAGAAGCCGGCAAAGGTGTGCAGGCTGAAGGCGCGGCCGATGCGCTCCTCGCGCACCGCCGCCGACAGAATCGCATAATCGGCCGGGTGGTAGACGCTGTTGGCGATCCCGGCGACGCCCGCCAGCACCAGCACCGCCGTGTAAGAGCCGAAGGCACCCATGCCGAAATAGGCCACCGCCTCGAGCAGCAGGCCGCCGATCAGCAGCGTGGCGGCCCCGAAGCGATCCACCAGGAATCCCGCCGGCGCCTGGGTCAGGCCGGAGGTCACGTTGAAGACGGTAACGATCAGGCCGAGCTCGACATAGGAGACGCCGAAGGCCTCTTTCAGCACCGGGAACAGCGGCGGCAGCAGGAAGATGTAGAAATGGCTGAGGAAGTGGCCGGCCCCGACCAGGCCGATCACGCGCGCATCGCGCCCGCCGATTTCCGCCGCCACCGCCATGCCGAACCGCCCCCAAACCAACCACGCCGCTGCCAGCCCGCCGGCGCAGCCTTCCGTGCCCGTTTAGACCGATCCTAGTTTACGGGAGATGTCGCCGCCATGCGGCGGGCGCAGGGCTTGGCTGCGGCCGATGGCGGGCCCGCGATCAGCTGCGGATCAGCACCACGGCCTCGATCTCCACCGAGATGTTGCGCGGCAGGCTGCCCATGCCGACCGCCGAGCGCGCGGGCCGGCCGCCTTCGCCGAAGATCTCGACGAACAGATCGGTGCAGCCGTCGATCACCTTCGGGTGCTCGGTGAAGCTCGGCACCGCGTTCACCATCCCGAGCACCTTCAGCACGGTGTCGACCCGATCGAGGCTGCCGAGCGCGGTGCGCATGTTGGTCAGCAGGTTCAGGCCGCAAAGCCGGGCATGGTCGCGCGCTGCCGCCACGTCCACTTCGGCACCGACCTTGCCGGTACGGATGCCGCCATCGGGCAGACGCGGCCCGACGCCGGAAAGGAAGAGCAGAGGTCCGCCGATGCGGAACGGCACATAATTGCCGATCGGCTGCGGCGGCGGCGGCAGGGCGATGCCCAGTTCCTGAAGGCGGCGTTCGGCAGTCACTCGGTCTCTCCCGGCTCGAAACAACAGAGCGAGAACTTAGCCGGGATTCGCCGTTCCGCCGATGCGGATCAGATGTCCTTGGGGCCGATCCAGATGCAATAGCCCGATCCGCGGCCCCGCCCTTCGGCGAAGGCGGATGCCGCCGCCGCCTCCAGGCGCGGGCGATGCCGCTCGGCCAGACGCTCCTGCTGGCCCGGGGTGAGGCGATGCGGACGCGGCTCCAGCTGGTTCAGCGCCGTCTTCTCGAAGCCGAAGGCGATGCCTTCGCCCCCGCTCACGGCGTAGAGCAGAACGCTACGCGCGAGCAGGCTGTATTCAGCTGGCCGGGTGGAAAAGGTCAGCGCCATCGCGATGCCTCCCCAATGCAGAGCGTGATCCTATCGCAATCGGGCCGGTCGAGTCGTTAAATCAGCCCCCGCCCGAGGAAAGTCACACGACGGCCGCCATATCGCACTGCAGCAAGATGAGCGCGGCACTCACTGACGTTTCAGCGACAGCAGGTACGCGATCAGGTCATCGATCTCGGCCCGGGTCAGCGACAGATCGGGCATCTTGCCATGCGGCGTGTGGAGGAAGGCACGCAAGCCGGCCGCCGTGGTCTCCGTCTGGTTGGCGATGGTCAGGAACGATGGCGGGCCGTCGGTCAGGCGCGGCATGGTGCCGGTGACGTCGTGACACTCCGCGCACCAGCGGTTGGCGATCTGACGCCCTTGATCGCGGTCGCCGATCTCCGCCGCCATGGCAGCGGCGCCGGTGGACATCGCGGCGATGAACGACAGCAGACATGCGAATGCGCGCATCGATATGCCCCTTCCCCTGGGAACGCGCGCATTCTCGCCCGTATCGAGGATCGGCGTGTTGATCCAGCGCAATCGGCGATATGTCAGGCCGCGAGGTCGCCCTCGCGAATGGCGCGCGGCAGGGCCGCCTCGCAGCGCCGGATCATCGCTTCCGACGGCGCATCCGCGCCGCGCAGGTCGATCGCCCGCCGGAAATGCTCGAGCGCGCGCGTCCATTCGCGGCCGTTGAAGGCGTCGAGCCCTGCTTCATAGGCGAGGACCCAATCCGGGCGCACGATCTCCTTGACCGGGTCGGCCATCTCCAGCAGCTCGTAGATGAAGACCGGCTCTTCCCGGCCCTTCACCGTCACGGCGTCGAGGCGGCGGGCGACGATGTCGTACTTGGCCTCCTCGTAGGTGTTGTGGCCGATGATGATCTGCGTGCCGTATTCCTTGTTCATGCCTTCGAGCCGGCTCGCCAGGTTCACCGGGTCGCCGATCACGGTGTAGTCGAGCCGCTCCTCCGAGCCGATATTGCCCACCACCACGCGGCCGGTATTGACGCCGATGCGCACGAACAGGTCGGGACGGCCGTCGCGCTTGAGCTCGGCGCGGATCGCCTCCATCGCCGCCTTGCAGGCCAGCGCCGAGCGGCAGGCATCGGCGGCATGATCCTGGTTCCAGGTCGGCGCGCCCCAGAACGCCATGACAGCGTCGCCGATGAACTTATCGATGGTGCCGCGCCGCGCCATGATGATGCCCGACATTTCGCCGAGATAGCGCGCCAGGAAGGGCAGGATGCGGTGACCGAGGCGCTCGGTCATGGTGGTGAAGTTGGCGAGGTCCATGAACAGCACGGTCAGGGTCCGCCGCTCGCCGCCGAGCTTGGCCTCAACCCCGCGATCGAGCAGTCCGCGCACCAGGTCGGTCGCGATGTATTTGCGGAAGGCGGAGAGGCCGAGGCTCATCTGCTGCAGCGCGGTCGCCAGGCTGTCCAGCTCGCGCACCCGTGACGGCACCGGCTGCACGGCGTCCAGCTCGAAGCGCTCGATCAAGTGGGTCTGGTCGATCATGCGGCCGAGCGGCGCGATGAACAGCCACCGCGCGACCACCATCGACAATGCCATCACGAAGGCGATGACACCGAGCACGATGAAGGCCAGACGCTTCTGGTTCTGCTCGACGCCGGTGAGAAAGTCGGCCTCGGGAATGACCGTCCCGATCACCCAGTCGAGCTGCCCCGCCGGCGCGAGGGTGACGAAGTAGCGCTCGCCGTTCGCGCCCCAGCGATACTGCAGCTGGCGCGTCTCGGTCACCTCGCTCCAGGTGAAGCGGTTGTCTTCGACCGCCTCGCGCGCGATGCGCAGCGCGGGATAGTGCGATTCCGATATGTCCTTCAGCGCGCCGCCGGAATCGCCCTCGCCGATCCTCGCGACCTCGTTCGGATCCTTGAACGCGATCATGCGGCCGGCGCGATCGATGATGAAGGCAACGCCGTTCTCGGCGATGTGGAGCTGGCGCAGGTAGCGGGAGATGCGCTCGAGCTCGATCGCGATGCTGACGACGCCCGTCAGCTGGCCGTCGCGCTCGAAGGTGACGGCGGTGTTGATGCCGGGCTTGCCGCTGTTGGCGAAGATGTAGACATCGGTCCAGATGTGGGTGCCCGGATTGGTCACCGCGCGCTGGTACCACTGGCGCGTCACCGAGTAGTAGTCGTTGGTCTTGGTCTTGCTCTGGGTGAAGTAGACCTTGTGCTCGTCGGCGACGTAGTAGTCCTCCTTGCGGGTCGCCATCTTCGCCTTGTCGTCCCACAGGCTCTCGGCGATCCGGAAGGTGCGCTCGTCGCGGCGCTGCGCGCCGAAGAAATCGCCGTTCGGCATGCCGAGGCTGACCCAGGAGAAATGCGGGTTCGCGCGCAGCACCGAGAACATGAACTGATCGCGGCGCTTGCGGTCCTCCAGGATGACGGTGCCGGTCTGGAACACCTCCTGCACGGAATCCTGGGTGGCTTCCGCGGTGCGAAACAGCTGGTCGATCTCGCGGCCGATGCCGCCGATGATCTCGGTGTTCAGCTGGACCGCCATCTCCACCACGTTGGTGCGCGAGATCCAGATCCAGGGCAGGTGCACGGCCGCGGCGGTGACGATGACGGTGATCAGCGACACGGCGAGCAGGCTGAGCCGGAAGCTGATCTTGAAGCGCGGCAGCGCCACCGGCAGCGCGGCGGCCGTCGGCGATGGCAAAGCCTGGTCGGACGCCGGACGATCGGCGGGTTCCACGGGCATTCCCCTGGGGCGAAGAGCCGCATGATGTTCCCCTAGGGTTCCTAATTCCCTAACGATTGCGGGACTTTCCACCACTTCGCCAAGACGGCCGGCGGGCCCGCTCAAGCCGACGTTACTGGTCCGCCACCCGGCGGTCGTCGTAAGCGTGTATGAAAGTTGGCTGACATGGCTTTGCTTCGTCTCATACCGGCTCTGCTTGCGCTCCTGCTGTCCGGCGCCGCCCTGGGCGCCGATCCGCAGCGCTATGTGCAGGCGGCCCTGGTCAGCGAGCGGGCCGTTGCCGCGCCCGGCACGACGGTTCTGGTCGGCCTGCGCATGCAGATCCATCCGGGCTGGCATACCTATTGGCGCAATCCCGGCGATTCCGGCATTGCGACCACCATCGAATGGACGCTGCCGCAGGGCTATGCCGCCGGCGACATCCAGTGGCCGCTGCCCGAGCGACACGCAGTCGGCCCGCTGATGAATTACGGCTATGCCGGCGAAGTCATCCTGCCGGTGGCGATATCCGTGCCGGCGAGCGCGACACCCGGCAGCACGGCGCGGATCGAGGCGTTTGCCAGCTGGCTGGTCTGCGAGGCGATCTGCATCCCGGAAGAGGATCGGCTGACGATCGCGCTGCCGATCGGTGCCGCCGCCAGCCCCGACCCGGCGACCGCCGACCTGTTCCGCCAGGCGCGCGAGGCGCAGCCCAAGCCCTCGCCGTGGCCGGCGAAATACGCACGCGACGGCAAGCGCGTCGACATCGTGTTCGAGGCGCCGGGCCTCGACCGCGACCGGCTCCTCGACGTCTATTTCTTTCCCTATGGCGAGACGGTGCTGGAGCATGCGGCGCCCCAGCGCCTGACGGTCGATGGCGGCGCGCTTCGCCTCAGCACCTCGACGGGAACGGTGCAGAGCTTTCCGGCCAGCCTCGACGGCCTGCTTGTCGTCGAGGAGCGGATCGATGGCCGCACCGTACGGCACGGCTTCACGGTCGCTGCGGCGGCCGGCGCTGCGGCTGCGCCGACCGCAGCTGCCGGCGCCGCCGGTGAGACCGATCTCTGGGCCGCCTTGCTGCTCGCGCTGCTCGGCGGCCTGATCCTCAACCTGATGCCCTGCGTGTTCCCGGTGCTGTCGATCAAGGCGATCGGCCTGGTCGCCCACGCGCATGGCGATCGCGGCGTGATGCGGGGCCACGGCCTTGCCTATACGGCCGGCGTGCTGGTGTCGTTCGCCGCCGTCGCCGGCGCCCTGATCGCCGTGCGCGCCGGCGGCGCCGAGCTCGGCTGGGGCTTCCAGCTGCAATCGCCGGCCTTCGTCGCGGTGCTCGCCTATGTGATGTTCGCGGTCGGCCTCAATCTCGCCGGCCTGCTGCCGGTCGGCGGCAGCTTCGATGCCGGCGGCAGCCTCGCCGCCAAGCAGGGCTATGTCGGCTCGTTTTTCACCGGCGCCCTGGCGACACTTGTCGCGACGCCCTGCACCGCGCCCTTCATGGTGACGGCGATGGGTTTCGCGCTGGCGGCGCCCTGGCCGATCGCGTTGCTGGTCTTCGAGGCGCTGGGCCTCGGCCTCGCCCTGCCCTATCTCGCCATCGCCATGCTGCCGGCCCTGGCCCGCCTGCTGCCGCGGCCGGGGGCCTGGATGGAGGTCTTCCGCCAGGCGCTGGCCTTCCCGATGTTCGCCGCCGCCGCCTGGCTGGTCTGGGTGCTGAGCCTGCAGACAGGCGCCGACGGCCTCGCCGCCGTGCTCGCGGGCTTCGTCCTGCTCGGCTTCGCCGCCTGGCTCTGGCTGCAGGCCCGTTCCGCCCGGCAGACGGCCCGGCTGATCGGCGGCGGGCTGGCGCTGCTCGCCCTCGCCGGCGCCGTCTTCCTGATCCCACGCGACGGCACGGCAACCGCGCCGGGCACCGGGGCCGCGTCGGCCGTTTCGAGCGGCAGCGGGCCCGCCTGGGAGACGTTTTCCCTCGCCAAGCTCGAAGCGGCACGGGCGGAGGGACGACCGGTCTTCGTCAACATGACGGCGGCCTGGTGCATCACTTGCCTGGTCAACGAGCGCATCGCCCTCGACACCGCCGCGGCGGCCGAGCTCTTCTCGGCCAAGAAGGTGCTGTACCTCAAGGGCGACTGGACCAATCGCGACGCCGAGATCTCGCGCTTTCTCGCCAGCCACGGCCGCAACGGCGTGCCGCTCTATGTGCTATATCCGCCCAAGGGCGAGCCGATCGTGCTGCCCCAGCTGCTGACCGAAGCCTCGCTGCGCGCCGAGCTCACCCGCCTATGACCCTGCCTGCCGATATCGAGATCCGCCCGATGCGGGCGGAGGATTTCCCGCGCATGGCGGCGCTGTGGAAGGCCTCGGCCGGCGTGCGCGAGAGCCTGGGCGACACGCCGGAAGGCATCGCCATGTATCTCGCCCGCAATCCCGGCATGAGCCTGGTCGCCGAGGATGGCGGGCAGATCGTCGCGACGGTGCTGTGCGGCCATGACGGCCGCCGCGGCTTCATCCACCACATGGCCGTGGCGGCGACGCATCGCCGCTACGGCGTCGGCCGCGCCATGGTCGGCCGATGCATCGCGGCGCTCGCCGATGCCGGGATCCCGAAATGCCATCTCTTCGTCGCGCCGGACAACCAGGCGGGCAAAGCATTCTGGCGCAGCCTCGGCTGGCAGCTGCGCACCGATCTCGAAGACATGTCGATCGAGACCGGCGGCTAGCAGCCGCTCAGCTGCGCCAGGGCAAGGGCAGCGGCGTACCGTCGGGCAGCACGACCTCGACCGGCGAGGTCGAGAAAGCGGCGGTCAGTTCCAGGGGCTCGCCGCCGGAATTGATGATCTGGTGGTCGACACCGGGCGGAATGACCAGCGTGGTCTCCGGCCCGAAGCGGTGCACCTCGCCACGGATATGCAGTTCGCCGCGGCCGGATCGAACCATCACCACCTCCTCGCAATCGTGCCGGTGGGGCGGCGTGGCCGCGCCGGCGCCGATCGTCTGCTGCCACAGCGAAAGCCGATTCAGGCCGTCGGACGAGCCCGCCAGCGTCGAATGCCGCAATCCGGGCAGGCCGGTTTCCGCCGGCGCGGCGTTGTTCAGGACGTACATGTTCGCTCTCTATGGCTTGTTGTGGTTGCCGGCGCGGTTATGAGGCGAACGTATTGACGAGAGAAGAGCCCGGTATATCGTTTCTTTGACGACTTTTATTCCTTAATCGGACTCTTGCCGATGATGAGCGCGCAGACGGTTCTGGCATTCACCGAAACGGCGCGGCAGGGCAATTTCGCCGCTGCCGCCCGCAATCTCGGCCTCACCGCCTCCGCGGTCGCCAAGAGCGTCGCGCGTCTGGAAGAGGAGCTCGGGCTTCGCCTGTTCCATCGCACCACCCGGAAGGTCAGCCTGACCGGCGACGGAAATCGCCTGTTCTCGCAGTGTCGCCGGCTGCTCGATGAGATGGAGGCAATTCGCGAGGAGGCGGAAGGCAGCCGGCGGGAGCCCGGCGGCGTGCTCCGCCTCAATCTGCCCATCACCTACGGCAAGAAGGTGGTGGTGCCCGTTCTGGCGGAACTGTGCCGGCGGCACCCCGCCCTGTCGCTGGATCTCGGCTTCTCCGACCATCGCGTCGACCTGATCGCCGAAGGCCTCGATGCGCTGGTCCGCATTGGCCCCCTCGGCGATTCACGTTTGCTCGCGCGGCGGATCGGCGCGCAATCCCTCGCCGTCGTGGCGAGCGCCGGCTATCTCGCCCGACATGGCGCGCCGCGGGCGCCGGCTGCGCTCGCCGGCCATGGCTGCATCGGCTTCCGCATCCCTGCCACCGGCCGCATCCGGCCCTGGCAGTTCGGCGTCGGGCGACGGCCCGCCGAATGGCACCCGCCCGACCGCTTCGTTCTCGACGAAGGCGAGGCGGTGGTTGCCGCAGCCGCCGCCGGGCTCGGCCTGGCGCAGGTACCGACCCACATGGCCGAGGCCGAGCTGCGCGGCGGACGGCTTGTCGAAGTGCTGGCCGGATACCGGCCGCCGGCACTGCCGATTTCACTCGTCTACCCGACGGCGCGCCACGTGCCGCTTCGCCTGCGCGTCCTGATCGAGGCGCTGACCCCGCTTGCTGCCGGTCACCGGGGAAAGCCTCGCACAACGGCACGGCGGAACGCTTAGCGAAGGCCCCGTCGATCCATTATCGTTCTGTTCCCGACAGCTTCGGGGAGGGCGGAACGATGACCGGTCGTGTGCGGGCGGCAGCCACTCTCATCCTTCTTGCTGTCCTGTCGGCTTGCGCGGCGCCGACCGTCCAGCGGCAATACGAGGATGCGATCGCCAGATCGGCAGTGAAGGGGCCGGACGCCGCCGCCGCGCTGGTCCCGATCACCACCGAGACGGTCAAGGCAGTGTCCTGGTCGCCACATTGGCAGAGCTATCAGGCACCACCTTACGGCTCGCCGCTCTACGGCGAGACCTGGATCACCACCGAGACGCATCTGAAGGATCGCTGCAGCGCCTTTCCGCGCGACCGGGTGGTGAGCCGTGTCGAGCAGCTCCTGGGGCTGCCGCCCGGCGCCGGCGCCGGCCGCCGCATCATCACCTTCGAGGTCGCCCGCAACAAAGTCTTCCGCCCCTGTGCCGATCCGGCGGTGACGACGACGTCATGCCCGGCGGTTCCTCCCGACGTCGCCTATGGCAGCGGCACGCCCGCGGCGGACGCGCATCTCGCCTGGCTCGCCGGCCAGATGATGCGGTCCTATCGCGTCGGTCAGGGGCGCGAGCGGTCCGGCTTCCCTTTCACCGGTCTCGGCTACACCTATGATTGGAGCCCCGACAGCCCGGGCAATGTCGGTCTCTCAGAATACGTCGTGCGCAAGGGCAGCAAGATCCGCAACGTGCAGGTGGTCGAGACCGAGGCGTATTGCGCGCGCTGAGGCTTCAGCGGAACAGGTGCGGCACGAAGCGGCTGGAATTGCGGGTGATCGGCGTGTCGTCCTCGCGAATGCCCATGCCGCGGCACTTGTCGCCCACCATCCAGGCGCCGATCACCGGATAATTGCGGTCGAAGCCCGGCAGCGCCTGGAAGGCCTGATAGACATAGCCCTCCTCGCCATAGGGGCCGTCGTTCTGCATGATGACGCGGCCGTCCTCGATCACCTGAACATTCGAGCCCTCGCGGCCGAGCAGCGGCTTCTTCACCGCCTTCACGCCCTTCGGGATTTCGGCCGCATCGAAGGTCGCCGGCAGCAGATAGGGACTGTCCGGGAACTTATGCGAGAGCAGCGAGAGGATCGCCTTGCTCGCCACCAGCATTTTCCAGGCCGGCTCGATCATCGCGGTGCCGCTCGGCCCGATATGAGTGCCGAAATCCTCCTTCAGCAGCCAGTCCCACGGATAGAGCTTGAACAGGAAACGGACCGGCTCGCCTTCCATGTCGAGAAATTCCTGGCCGTTCCAGCCGATCTCGTGCATCCCCAGAACCTTGGTGGAGAGCCCCGCCTCCAGCGCCGTCGCCTGCAGGTAGCGTACCGTGCCTTCGTCCTCCGCATGGGGCATGGCGCAGGCGAGATGCAGGGAAGCAAAGCCCGGGAATTGCTGCGCCAGCTCGCGCCAGCGCTCCACCAGGCCCTCGTGGATCGAATTGAACTGGTCGGCATCGGCATGCAGATCCTGCAGCCAGTGCCATTGCACGACCGCCGCCTCGAACAGCGCGGTCGGCGTATCGCCGTTGTATTCGAGCAGCTTCGGCGGACCCTTGCCGTCATAGACGAGGTCGAACCGGCCGTAGACATCCGGGTCGCGCCGGCGCCAGCTTTCGGCCGCGAGCTCCGCCGCGCCGGGCGGCAGGCCGAAGCGGTCGAGGAAGTTGCCCGTCACCGCGTAGTCGACCGCTTCCAGGCACATCTTGTGCAGCGTCACGGCCGCATCGTCGATCTCGTCGATCTGCGCCTCGGTGAAGCGGTAATAGGCGCGCTCGTCCCAATAGGGCGCGGCGTCGATGGTGTGGAAGTCGAAGCCGAGTCCTTCGACCTTGTCGCGCCAATCCGGGCGCGGCGGCGTCGAGACGCGCTCCACGGCCGGCTCAGCTGCCGGACGAGCTTGACATGCGGCTGGCCGTCGTTCCGAAGCCGCCGCGCGTGGCCGCACGGGAGGCGGCCTCCGTGCCGGTTCCGGCCGAGGAGATGGCATACCGACCACTGGACGAAGAGATGCCCGTCGCGCCGGTGCGTGTCGAGCTCGTGCTGCCCATTGGCCGCGGGCAGTTCTGCGGCGGAACGCAGGTGCCGAGCTGCTGACGGCCCGCGTAGACGTAGCCCTGGCGATCTGCATAAACCGGATAGCCTGCCGACGAGCCGAAGCCGGACATGCTGCGGCCCAGCATGAAGCCCATCAGCGCCGGCATGAAGAAACTGCCGGTCGAGGCCGTCTGGCCCGGTGCGGTCTGGCCCGGTGTCGGCTGTCCCGGCGTCGACTGGCCGGCAAGGCCGCTCGCGACGGCGGGTGCCTGTTCGCAACGGCCCTGGCCGAACAGATCCTCGCATTCGGCCTGGCTGCGATAGCGCGGGGTTTCCTGGGCGTGAAAGGCTTTGGCGGCGCCAAACGCCTTGTCGCACTCCTCCGGCGTATTTTCGACCTTGCAGGCCTCGAGATCGCTGTAGAGCTTGGCGTCGGAGGCGGGATCTTCGTCGCACGCGGTCAGCACCAAAAGCGTTGCGGTGCCGACCAGCAGCGTGGCAATCCGTCTGGAACGACGCATTTTACCCTCCTCAGGTCGTGACGGCGCCGGCATTCAGCAGGCCGACGGCAATCGAGAACGCACCGAGCGCTATACCATAGGAAGTCTTGCCGGATTCGATACCTTGCTTGAAGCCGGTCAGCACCACCGCCACCAGCAGGAAGGCGATCAGCTGGCCGACCACGGCGATGGCGCTCCAGACGATCATGTCGAGATAGCCGATGCTGTGCGCCGCGACGCTGTAGATCGCGATCGAAAGCCCGATCGCCGTGCCGCCGAAGCTGAACGCCGCCGCCTCGTTGCCGGCGCGGATCAGCTTCAGCTCATGATAGGGCGTGACGATCGAGTAGATGGCGAGCCCGATCACGACCAGGACCAGGCCTCCCCCCGCATAGGCGAGGTAGCCGCCGATTGCCGCAATGTTCATGCCGTGCCCCCTGCCCCCGTCAGAGCGTCGTCTGCCGCGCCGCCACCAGCGCGAAATTAACCAGGCCGCGCACCGTGGTCCCCATCGGCGCGATCTGCACCGGCTTGGCAAGGCCCATCAGCAGCGGGCCGATCACCTCGCCCTCGCCCAGCGATTGCAGCATGCCGGAGCCTATATTGGCCGCGTGCAACGCCGGCATGATCAGCACGTTCGCCGGACCCGAGAGGCGGGAGAACGGGTAGACCGCCAGCAGCTCGGCATTGAGCGCCACGTCGGCCGACATCTCACCGTCGCATTCGAAGTCGAGATCCATCGCGTGCAGCATCTGCACGGCCTTGCGAACGTGCTGGGCGCGCTCGCGCATCGGGTTGCCGAAATTCGAGTACGAGAGCAGCGCCACGCGCGGCTCGTGCCCGAGGCCGCGGGCGATCTGCGCCGTCTGCACGGTGATCGCCGCCAGATCGTCGGGCGTCGGCAGCTCGTGCACCGTCGTGTCGGCGATGAACACGGTGCGGCCGCCCTTCGAGATGATCATGGTCAGGCCGAACACCTTCTGGCCCGGCAGCGGATCGATCACCATCTGGATGTCGCGCAATGCGTCGAAATAGTTGCGCGTGACGCCGGTGACCATGGTGTCGGCCCGGCCGCGCGCCACCATGCAGGCGGCCAGAACGTTGCGATTGCGGTGCACCAGGCGCTGGCAGTCGCGGTACAGGCTGCCCTGGCGCTGCAAGCGGCTGTAGAGGAAGTCGACATCCTCCTTCTCGTGCGCATTGAGGTCCAGATCCTGGAACTCGACGCCGTCGAGCGAGCCGAGGCCGAGCCGCTTCACGCATTCCTGGACCACCTTCTGCCGCGCCACCAGGATCGGCGTGCCGTAGCCTTCGTTGCGGAAGGCGATGGCGGCGCGGATCACGCTCTCCTCCTCGCCCTCGGCGAAGACGATGCGCTTGGGATGCTCCTCGACGAAGGTGCTGACCAGGTGGAGCGCGCCTGCCATCGGATTGAGGCGCGCCCGCAGCTCCTGGCGATAGCCGTGCGTGTCGATGATCGGCCGGCGCGCCACGCCGGACTCCATCGCCGCCTTGGCCACCGCCATCGGCACTTCCTCGATCAGGCGCGGATCGAACGGCGCCGGGATGATGTATTCCGGCCCGTATTGCAGGCGCTTGCCGCGATAGGCGGCGGCCACCTCGTCCGGCACGTCCTGGCGCGCCAGCCGCGCGATCGCCTCGGCGGCGGCGATCTTCATCGCGTCGTTGATGGTGCGCGCCCGCACGTCCAGCGCGCCGCGGAAGATGTAGGGAAAACCGAGGACGTTGTTGACCTGGTTCGGATAGTCGGAGCGGCCGGTCGCCATGATCGCGTCGGGGCGGACCGACAGCGCCTCTTCCGGCGTGATCTCGGGATCCGGATTGGCCATGGCGAAGACGATCGGCTTCGCCGCCATGGTGCGCAGCATCTCGCGCGTCACCGCGCCCTTGGCCGAGAGGCCGAAGAACACGTCGGCGCCCTTCATCGCCTCATCCAGGGTGCGCGCCCTGGTCTCGACCGCATGCGCCGACTTCCACTGGTTCATGCCTTCGGTGCGGCCCTTGTAAATCACGCCCTTGGTGTCGCAGAGGACGGCGTTGCCGTGCGGCATGCCCATCGCCTTGACCAGCTCCAGGCAGGCGATGCCGGCGGCGCCGGCGCCGTTCACCACCAGCTTGATGTCCTTCAGCGAACGCCCGGTCAGGTCCAGCGCGTTGATCAGGCCGGCGACGGAGATGATGGCGGTGCCGTGCTGGTCGTCATGGAAGATCGGGATGTCCATCAGCTCGCGCAGGCGCTGCTCGATGATGAAGCATTCCGGCGCCTTGATGTCCTCCAGGTTGATGCCGCCGAAGGAGGGGCCGAGGAAGCGCACGGAATTGACGAACTCGTCGACGTCTTCGGTCGCCACTTCCAGGTCGATGGAATCGACGTCGGCGAAGCGCTTGAACAGCACCGCCTTGCCTTCCATCACCGGCTTGCCGGCGAGCGCCCCGAGATTGCCGAGGCCGAGCACGGCGGTGCCGTTCGAGATCACCGCCACCATGTTGCCGCGCGAGGTGTAGTCGTAGGCGGCGTCGGGGTCCTTCTGGATGGCGAGGCAGGGGGCGGCGACGCCCGGCGAATAGGCCAGCGACAGGTCGTGCTGCGTCGCCATCGGCACGGTGGCCTTGATCTCGAGCTTGCCCGGCCGGCCGCGCGCATGGAACTTGAGGGCCTCGTCGTACAGGCTCCTGAAACGGTCGTCGCTCATCGGTTTTCGGATTCCTCCCGCTCCGCGCGACGCTAAGGCCCCCCCTCCCGCAGGTCAAACCGGCCCCGATAACCGTTACGCGATGCCGATCAGGCCGTGGCGCCTGAGCTGGTGGCGGAACTGGTGATAGGTGAGACCGAGTGCCGTGGCCGCGCGCCGCTGGTTGTGGCGCTGCCGGCGGAGCGCCTCCTCGATCAGTTCGCGCTCGAAAGCGGCGACCCGGTCGGCGAATCCCGGCGCTGGCGAGGACCGCTCGGGCGGGGTGGCGGGTTCATTTGCCGGCGTCGCGTCAGCGGCGGCAGGCGCCGCGGCCGGCCGGAACGGTGAGGCGAACGGGTCCAGGGTAACTTCCGCGATCAACCGGTCCTCGGCCTCGGCGCGATAGACCGCCCGCTCCACAACGTTCTTCAGCTCACGCACATTGCCGGGCCAGTCATGCCCCTCCAGGGCCGCGCGCGCCGCGGGCGCGAAGCCGGCGAAGCGCCGGCCAAGCTCGCGCGCCATGGCGCGGCCGAAATGCTCGGCCAGCAGCAGAATGTCGCCGCGCCGGGCCCGGAGCGGCGGCAGCGTCACCACGTCGAAGGCCAGCCGGTCGAGCAGGTCGGCCCGGAAGCGCCCCGCCGCCACCAGCTCCGGCAGATCGACATTGGCCGCGGCAATCACCCGGACGTCGCCGCGCCGCGTCTCGCTCGAGCCGAGGCGCTCGAACTCGCCGTATTCGATGGCGCGCAGCAATTTCTCCTGCACCGCGGCGCCGGCCGAGGCGATCTCGTCGAGGAACAGCGTGCCGCCATCGGCAAGCTCGAAGCGTCCCAGGCGCCGCCGCAACGCGCCGGTGAAGGCGCCGGCCTCGTGGCCGAACAGCTCGGCCTCCAGCAAGGTCTCCGGCAGCGCGCCGCAATTGAGCTTGAGGAACGGCTGTTCCCACCGGCGCGATAGGTAGTGCAGTCGGGCTGCGATCAGCTCCTTGCCCGTCCCCCGCTCGCCGACCACCAGGACCGGTCGCGCCAGCGGTGCCATCCGCGACACTTCGGACAAGACGCCGGCAAACGCGGCCGCCTCGCCGATCAAGGGAGGCAGCGAAGGATCTGGGGTTGATGTCGCCATTTACGCCGCAGAATAGCGTAATCTCTCAAGATTCGATAGAACACGCTCCATGCATTAAGGCGCCTCGCGCTCGACCCCAGTGAAAACAACGACTTAACCATTCATCCGTCTCTGGCACGCCGGTTGCGTAGCAGGCCGCAACCGCTCGCTGGAGGGCCAAATGGGTATCTTCTCTCGCCTCGCCGATATCGTGAACGCCAACCTCAACTCGCTGCTCGACCGGGCCGAGGATCCGCGCAAGCTGATCCGCCTGATGATCCAGGAGATGGAGGACACCCTGGTCGAGGTGCGCGCCTCGGCGGTGAAGACCCTGGCCGAGAAGAAGGAGCTGGAGCGGCGCATCGCCGGCGCGGCGAAGGAGCGCGAGGCCTGGGAGGCACGGGCCGAGCTCGCCCTCGCCAAGGGCCGCGAGGATCTCGCCAAGGCGGCACTGGTGGCCAAGGCGCGCTATGCCGACGCCATCGCCGACCACGAGAAGCAGCTCACCGATATCGACACCGCGGTGGCGCGGACCACCGAGGACATCACCAAGCTGCAGGCCAAGCTGACCGAGGCGAAGCAGCGCGAGAAGGTGCTGGTGGTGCGCCACGAACAGGCGGCCAACCGCGTGCGGTTGCGCGAGAAGCTGCATGACGAGCGCATCCACGACGCGCTCGCCCGCTTCGAGCATGTCGAGCGCCAGCTCGACGAGCTGGAAGGCCGGGCCGAGGCGATCTCCATGGGCCGCGGCAAGACGCTTGCCGATGAGTTCGCGTCGCTCGAGGCCGATTCCCGGGTCGAGGCGGAGTTCGCCGCGCTCAAGGCCCGCGTCGGTGCCCGCAGCGGCGGGTCCGGCGCATGAGCTTCTTCGTCTTTGTCCTCGGCATTATCGCGCTCACCATCGTCGCGCCGCTCTGGATCGTGTTCCACTACCTGACCCTGTGGCGCAGCCAGCGCGGCCTGTCGCCGGATGACGAGCGGATGCTGGGGGATCTCTGGGCCAGCGCGAAGCGCCTGGAGGCGCGCATCGCCAACCTGGAGCAGATCGTGCACGAGGGCGGCGAGGCGCCGCGGAAGGAGACGCCATGAGCAAACGCGATCGCCGCTGGCGCCGGAGGGAGCGCTATTGGCGCCGGCAATGGGACGCCCATATGCGCGCGGATGAAGCCGGCTTCGAATCGCCCAACCCGCATCGCCTGTGCCGGCAGCGCCGCCGCGGCAAGCTGTTCGGCGTCTGCGCCGGTATCGCCGACTATTTCGGCCTGCGCCGCGGCGTGGTGCGCGCGGCGACCATCGTCGGCTTCATCCTCTTCCCGTGGATCGTCGGCCTCGCTTATATCGCGCTCGCCTTCATCCTGCCGCAGCGTCCGGAAACCGCGCCGGAGCCGCCGCGCGAGGAAGCCGATTTCTGGCGCAACGTGACCATCAAGCCGACCGACACCTTCGCCGCGCTGAAGGCGAGGTTCCACGAGCTGGAGGAGCGTCTGGCCGGCCTCGAAACCGAGGTGACGCATCCCGACTACAACCTGAAGCGCCAGTTCCGCGATCTCAGTTAAGTACCCGCCCGCGCGCCGCCGGCCTGGCCCGACGTGGTGCCGCGCGCATTGCGCCGGCCCGGCCGGCGGGGTAGGAGCGGGCGATGTCCTCCCCGAGCGATGCGCCCGCCCGCACCGTCGACGCCACGCCCTCGATGGCGCAGTTCCTTGCCATCAAGCGGGATCATGCCGACGCGCTGCTGTTCTATCGCATGGGCGATTTCTACGAGCTGTTCTTCGACGACGCGGTGATCGCCGCGCGCACGCTCGACATCGCGCTGACCAAGCGCGGCAAGCATGACGGCCAGGACATTCCGATGTGCGGCGTCCCGGTGCATGCGGCCGAGGGCTATCTCGCCCGCCTGATCCGCGCCGGCAACAAGGTCGCGATCTGCGAGCAGATGGAGGACCCGGCGGAGGCGAAGAAGCGCGGCTCGCGCGCCGTGGTGCGCCGCGAGGTGGTGCGCCTGGTCACGCCCGGCACCCTGACCGAAGACACTTTGCTCGACGCCCGCACGCACAACTATCTCGCGGCGCTGGCCCGGGTCGACGGAAGGCTCGGGCTCGCCTGGATCGATGTCTCGACCGGCGATCTCCTGTCGCGCCAGATGGACGGCGCCGGTCTGCCGGCCGAGCTCGCCCGCCTCGCCCCGACCGAGATCCTGCTGCCGGAGGGGCTGGTGCCCGAGATCGAGCTGGAGCACCGCATCCGCGCCACGCCGTTGCCCGGCGCCCGGTTCGACAGCATCAGCGGCGAGCGACGGCTCAAGGACACGCTCGGCGTCGCCACGCTCGACGGCTTCGCCGCCTTTTCGCGTCCGGAGGTCGCCGCGCTCGGCGCGCTGATCGACTATGTCGAAGTCACCCAGCGCGGCAAGCTGCCGCTGATCAAGCCGCCGGCGCGGATCGAGCCGGATGCGGTGATGGCGATCGATGCCGCCACGCGGCGCAACCTGGAGCTCACCCACACGCTCGCCGGCGAGCGCCGCGGCAGCCTGCTTGCCACCATCGACCGCACCGTTACCGGCCTCGGCGCCCGCCGGCTCGACGAATGGCTGCGCACGCCGCTCACCGACCCGGCGCCGATCGGCGAGCGTCACGATGCCGTGGAAGCTCTCGCCGGCGACGCCGCCCTGCGGCAGGCGCTGCGGAAGATGTTGGCCGAAGCGCCCGATATCGAGCGCGCGCTATCGCGCCTCTCGCTCGGCCGCGGTGGCCCGCGTGACCTCGCCGCAATCCGCGACGGTCTCGCCGCCGGCGAGCGCCTGAAGCGGCGACTGGTCGACGGCATGCCGCTTGGCCGCCCGGCTCTGCTCGACGCCGCGCTCGCCGATCTCGGACTGCATGGCGAGCTGGTGACCCTGCTCGGCCGCGCGCTGGCGGAGGATCCGCCGCTGCTCGCCCGCGACGGCGGTTTCGTCGCGGCGGGCTTCCGCCCCGATCTCGACGAGCATCGCGCCTTGCGCGACGAAAGCCGGCGGCTGGTGGCGCAGCTGCAGGCTCGCTATGCCGAAGAGACCGGCGTCCCCGGGCTCAAGATCCGCCACAACAACGTGCTCGGCTTCTTTATCGAGGTAGCGCCGCGCCATGCCGAGCGGCTGGGCTCGGGCTTCGCGCATCGCCAGACCATGGCCAATGCGATGCGCTTCTCCAGCGCCGAGCTTGCCGATCTCGAGACCCGCATCATGCAGGCCGGCGAGCGCGCGCTGGCGCTGGAGCTCGAAATCTTTGCCGAGCTTGGCGCCGCCGTGCTGGCGGAGGCGCGGCGCATTATGGCGGCTGCGGCGAGCGTCGCCGTGATCGATGCCGCCGCCGCGCTCGCCGAGCTGGCGGTCGAGCGACGCTGGACCCGGCCCGAGGTCGACCGCAGCCTTGCCTTCGCCATCAAGGGCGGCCGCCATCCGGTGGTCGAGGCAGCGCTCGACGCATCGGGCGCCGGCGGCTTCGTGCCGAACGATTGCGATCTCGGCGAGGGCCGGCGCCTCTGGCTGCTGACCGGCCCCAACATGGCCGGCAAGAGCACCTTCCTCCGGCAGAACGCGCTGATCGCCATCCTGGCGCAGATCGGCAGCTTCGTACCGGCGGAGGCCGCCCATATCGGCATCGTGGACCGGCTGTTCAGCCGGGTCGGTGCCGCCGACGATCTCGCCCGCGGGCGGTCCACCTTCATGGTCGAGATGATCGAAACCGCGGCGATCCTCAACCAGGCCGGCGCCCGGGCGCTGGTGATACTGGACGAGATCGGCCGCGGCACCGCGACCTTCGACGGGCTCTCCATCGCCTGGGCAACGGTCGAGCACCTGCACGACGTGAACCGTTGCCGCGCGCTGTTCGCCACGCATTACCACGAGCTCACCGCGCTCGCCGGCCGGCTCGGCGAGCTCGCCAACCACGCCATGCGGGTCAAGGAGTGGAAGGGCGACGTCGTGTTCCTGCACGAGGTCGGCCCCGGCGCGGCCGACCGCTCCTACGGCATCCAGGTCGCGCGCCTGGCCGGCTTGCCGCCGGCCGTGCTGGCGCGGGCCGACGAGGTGCTGCATCGGCTGGAAAAGGGCCGCGCGGGGGGCGCTGGCGGCCGCCTTGCCGAGGACCTGCCGCTGTTCCAGGCGGCCCGCCGGACCGAGCCGGCGGAGCGGGCTTCGCCGGTCGAGGCCGCCCTGCGCGAGATCCGCCCCGACGACCTCACGCCGCGCGGCGCGCTGGATCTCGTCTATCGCCTCTACGGCCTGCTTGGCGGCGCCGCGGAAGGCGGCGGCCCAGATGGCGCTATTGGCGGCTCCGGCGCCGGCAGCTCGACCTGACGCGTCGGACCATCGGCGCCCTGAAACCGCATGCGGATACGCCAGTCGCGCCATGTGACGCGGTAGAGCGCCATGTCAAGAATCGGAAAGCTCGCCCGGCTGCGGTACCAGACGCCGGCGGGCCGATCGTCCAGGATCGGGAAGCTGAGGCCGACGCCGACACCGGCGCCGCGCGATCCGCCTCCGCCGCCGATCCCGACCGTAGGCCGGCTCACATAGTCGTCCGCAACGCGCTCGTTGCGCCGGTCGAGCGCCGTCTGCGTGGTGCCGTCGGGCGCAATCAGCTCGGCGTGATCGAGCGGCATGCGGCCGAAGCCCCGCACCTCGATCGTATCCTCGCCGGTCAGAAAGAAGGCGCTGGCCTCGGGCGTCCGCGCGTCCTCGCTCGAGGTGCCGCCGCCGCTGCTTCCTTCGCAGGCGGCCAGGACAAGGATCACAAGACCGTAGACGATGGCCCTGAAGGGCAAAGCTTCACCGTAGGAACTGTGGCGAGATCAAACTGGGCAGGAACAGCACCACATCCGGCCACAGGATGACAAGCGCCAGCACGCCGAGCATCGGCAGCAGCATGATGCAGGTATCCTTCAGCGCATCCGCCATGCGGATTCCGGCCACTGCGCAGGAGATCAGCAGGCAGAGACCGTAGGGCGGCGTCACTAGGCCGAAGGCCAGCGAAACGATACCGACCATGGCGAAGTGGATCGGGTCCATTCCCGCCGCCTGGGCGAGCGGCTGCAGGATCGTGCCGACGATGATGATGGCCGGAATGGCATCGAGGAAGCAGCCCACCACCAGGAAGACCAGGGCGATGAAGAAGCCGGTCGAGATCCGGCCCATGCCCCAGCTCAGCACGTCCTCCAGCAGAACCTTGGGGATCTGGTAATAGGCCAGCAGCCAACCGAAGGCCGAGGCCGTGCCGACGCAGAACAGAGCGACCGCCGCGAGCTTGCCGGTATCGAGCAGCGCCGCATAGAGCCCCTTCAGGTCCATCTCGCGATAGACCAGCAGCGACAAGGTGCCCGCATAGAGCACGGCGATGCAGGCGGATTCCGTCGCCGTGAACCAGCCGAAGATCTTGCCGCCGATGATGATGACCGGGGTCATCATCGCCGGCACGGAGATCACCATGGCCTTCAGCGCCTCCAGCGCCGTGGCCCGCGGATAGGTCGGATAACCGCGCGCCTTGGCATAGGCGTGCACGGTCATCATCTGCACCAGGCCGATCAGCAGGCCCGGCACGATGCCGGCCAGGAACAGGCCGCCGATCGAGACGGTCAGCACGCCGCCCCAGACGATCATCAGGATCGACGGCGGCACGATCACCGCCAGCACGGCCGATACGGCGGTGATCGCCACCGAGAAGCTGTCGTCGTAGCCTTCCCTGCGCTGCGCCTCGATGAAGATCTTCGACTGGCTCGCCGCATCCGCGGTGGAGGAGCCCGAGATGCCGGCGAAGAAGATCGACAGCACGACGTTGATCTGGGCGAGCCCGCCCGGGAAATGCCCGACCAGGGCGCGCGAGAGCCGCACCAGCCGGTTGGTGATGCCGCCCACGTTCATCAGGTTGGCGGTCAGCAGGAAGAACGGCACCGCCAGCAGGATGAAGGAATTGTAGGCGTTGAAGGTCTCGCCGACGATGTTCATCGGCGAGAGGTGCGGCTCGATCAGCATGATCGGCAGGCAGGCGAGGCCGAGCGCCACCGCCACCGGCACGCGCAGCGCGAGCAGGCCGAAGAAGATGCCGAACAGGATCAGGCTGGCGGTGCCGGCCGACAGGATGTTGGCGCCGCTCATCGCACCGCCCCCGTGACGACGCGCAGGTCGTCCCACATCCGCTCACCCATGAACACGATCCAGGTGAAGCCGGTGATCGGCCAGGCGACGTGGATCATCCAGAGCGGCAGCTCCGCCAGTTCCGATATGCGGTTCAGGGCAAACTCGGTGAACTCGATGCCCCACCACAGGAAGACGAAGGCGAAGGCCAGCACGAAGATGCCGGCAACGAGATCGAGCGTCGCGGCCAGCCGCGGCGTCAGCCGCGGCCAGACATCGACGACGAAATGCGCGCCCTCGCGGATGCCGACATTGGCGCCGATCATGATCATCCAGATGAAGAGAAGACGCGCCATCTCCTCGGTCCAGATGTAATGCGGGATGAGGTGGGTGAAGCGCGAGAAGATCTGCAAGGTCACCGGAATCACCAGCACGGCGACGCTCAGCACCAGCAGCCAGGACAGCAGACGGGCATACCACTCGGTCAGCCGGCGGAGCGGACCGCGCGCGATAGATGACGGCATCACGATTTCCCGAAACGACGCGGCGCCGGCGGGCGGCAGGGCCCGCCGGCACCGGAGACGATCACTTGATGGCGTTGATCTTGGCCAGGATCTGGTCGGCGCCGATCTCCTTGGCGTAGGACGCCATCACCGGATCGACCAGCTTCTTCAACTGGTCGCGATCGGCAAACGGAATGCGCTTCAGCTTGCCGGCTTTCTCCAGCGTGTCGAGCTTGGCCGCGTCCTCGCCCGATTCGATCTGCCGGCCATAGGCGCCCGCCTCGACACCCGCCTTAACGATCGCCGCCTGCAGGTCGGCCGGCAGCTTCTTGAACGTCTTGCCGGAGAAGCAGAGCGGCCGGATGGTGATGGCGTGCTCGGTCATCGCGAGGTTGGGGCCCACCTCGTAGAACTTCATCTGCTCGACGCCGGCCGCCTCGTTCTCGCCGGCCTCGATCACGCCGTTCTGGATCGCGTTGTAGACCTCGTTATAGGCGATGACGGTCGGCGACATGCCGGTTGCCGCGAAGGTCTTCGACCAGATCGGCGCGCCCTGCACGCGCACCTTCAGGCCCTTCAGCTCCGCCATGTTGCGCACCGGCTTGTTGGCGAAGACATTGCGCACGCCGCCGCCCGCATAGCCGATCAGCATGACATCGGCTTTCTGCGCGATCTCGTCGGCGATCGGCTTCAGCACGTCCTGGTCCAGCACCTTGTTCCAATGCGCGAGGTCGCGGAACAGGAACGGCGCGTCGATGAACGGCGCCGCCTTGGAGAAGGTCGACATATGCGCCGGCGAGACGATCGCGTAGTCCACCGCCCGGCCCTGCGCCATGTACTCGAAATACTGCTTCTCCAGGCCGAGCGCGCTGTTCTTGTGCAGCACGAAGTTGACCGGCTTGCCGTAGTACTTCTTCACCAGCTCCTCGAACTTCACCATCGACTTGGTGAAGGCGTGGTCGTCGTTGAACTGGGACGCGCCGTTCAACGTGATGGTCTGGGCAGACGCGGCCGTAGACGCGAATGCCAGCGCGATGCCGCCGGCCATGCCGGCGATGAAGCCTCTCCGTTTCATGTCCCCTCCCTGAGGATCTGCGACGCCAGCGCCCCGAAGGCTTCCGGGACCATGGTGGCAACGACTATAAGCGAATTATCGATAATGGCGTAGACTGGAATGAAGGCCCAGCCCGGCGCCACCGTCCCGGCGCGGCGGCGCCGGATCAAAGCGTTCAGAATCCGATTGTAACCTGGATGCCGCCCACCAATATTCACCGCGCCGCCTGCCCCCGGAGCCGATGATCGAGATCCGCAATCCCCGCGACCTCATCCGCCGCCGCGATCTGACCGCGGGGCTGGAAAAGCTTGCGGACGAGCTGCCGGTCGAGCAGCCGGCCTTCCGCAACGCGGCGCTCGGCCTGCTGAAGGAGGCGCTGGCCGCCGGGCGGGCCGAGATCCGGCTCCGCTTCGACGGCGCGCGCGTCGCCGATGCCGGCCTCGTCTGCGCCCGCGAGTACAGCTTCCTGATCGACCAGCTGATCCGGGTGATCCACGACCTCGCGACCGAGCGGGTGTTCCGCCTCGCCAACCGCACGGCCGGCGAGCGGCTCTCGGTCGTCGCGGTCGGCGGCTATGGCCGCGGCGAGCTGGCGCCGCAATCCGACATCGATCTGCTGTTCCTGTTTCCCTACAAGCAGACCGCCTGGGGCGAGCAGGTGGTGGAGCTCATGCTCTACCTGCTTTGGGATATGGGGCTCAAGGTCGGGCACTCGACGCGCTCGCTCGACGATTGCATCCGCCTCGCCAAGCAGGACCTGACCATCCGCACCGCGCTGCTCGAATCACGCTACATCTGGGGCGACGAAGAGCTGCCGCGTAAGCTGCGCCTGCGCTTCCTCAAGGAGGTCGTTGCCGGTACCGGGCCCGACTTCATCGAGGCCAAGCTCACCGAGCGTGACCAGCGGCACCAGCGGATGGGCGATTCCCGCTACGTCGTCGAGCCCAATATCAAGGACGGCAAAGGCGGCCTGCGCGACCTGCACACGCTGTTCTGGATCGCCAAGTATCTCTACCAGAACAATTCGATCGCCGACCTGGTCGACGAGGGCGTCTTCACCGTCGAGGAGAACCGCCGCTTCCAGTCCGCCCAGGCCTTCCTGTGGACGGTGCGCTGCCACCTGCATTACCTGGCCGGCCGGCCGGAGGAGCGGCTCACCTTCGACGTGCAGCGCGAGCTCGCGACGCGCATGCGCTACACCGATCACGCCGGAACGCGCGGCGTCGAGCGGTTCATGAAGCACTACTTCCTGATCGCCAAGGATGTCGGCGATCTGACGCGCATCTTCTGCGCGGCACTGGAGCAGCAGCACAAGCGCAAGGCCAAGTTCGGCCTCGCCCGCTTCGGCCTGCGCAAGCGCGAGGTCGAGGGCTTCGTGCTCGACGGCACCAGGCTCGACGTCAAGGACGACAAGGTCTTCGCCGAGAAGCCGATCGAGATGCTGCGCCTGTTCCACGTGGCGCAGGCACGCAACCTCGACATCCACCCGAACGCGCTGCGGCAGATCCGCCAGCACCTCAGGCTGATCAATGCCAAGCTGCGCGCCGATCCGGAAGCCAACCGGCTGCTCCTGGAGATGCTGACGTCGGAGAAGGATCCGGAGACGACGCTCCGCCGCCTCAACGAGGCCGGCGTGTTCGGCCGCTTCATCCCGGATTTCGGCCGCGTCGTCGCGCAGATGCAGCACGACATGTACCACGTGTACACGGTGGACGAGCACTCGATCCGCGCCATCGGCCTGCTGTCCCGCATCGAGAAGGGCGAGCTCGCCGACGACCACCCGCTCTCCCACAAGGTGATCCACCAGATCAAGTCGCGACGCGTGCTCTACCTCGCCGTGCTGCTGCACGACATCGCCAAGGGCCGCGGCGGCGACCACTCGGTGCTGGGCGAGGAGGTGGCGCTGAAGCTCTGCCCGCGCGTCGGTTTGAGCGAGCAGGAGACCGAGACGGTCGCCTGGCTGGTGCGCTGGCACCTCGCCATGAGCGCGACCGCCTTCAAGCGGGACATCTCCGATCCCAAGACGGTCGCCGACTTCATCGGACGGGTGCAGAGCCTGGAGCGGCTTCGCCTGTTGCTCGTGCTGACCGTCGCCGATATCCGCGCCGTCGGGCCGACCGTGTGGAACGGCTGGAAGGGCCAGCTGCTGCGCGAGCTCTATTTCCAGGCCGAGAACGCGCTTTCCGGCGGGCATGCGACCGAAGGGCGCGAGGCGCGCGTGCGCGGCGCCCAGGAGGCGCTGCGCGCCCAGCTCCCCGATTGGCCGCCGGCCGAGTCGGAGCGCTATCTCCGCCGCCATGCCGCCTCCTACTGGCTCGCCTTCGACACCGACACCCATGTCCGCCACGCCCGCATGGTGCGCCAGGCCGAGCGCGCCGGACAGTCGCTGACCGTCGAGACGCGCTCGGACCGGTTCCGCGCCGTCACCGAGGTCACCGTATTCACACCCGACCATCCGGGCCTGTTCGCGCGCATCGCCGGCGCCATGGCGATCGCCGGCGCCAACATCCTGGAAGCCAAGATCTTCACGACCGGCGACGGCATGGCGCTCGACGCCTTCTCGATCCAGGAGAGCGACGGCAGCGCCTTCGACCGGCCCGACCGCCTGGCCCGGCTCTCGGCCTCGATCGAGCGGGCGCTGGGCGGCGAGGTGAATCTGCGCGACGTGCTCGCCAAGTCGCGCGGCACCTGGCCGAAGCGGACCGACGTGTTCACCGTGGCGCCGCTGGTCCTGTTCGACAACGAGGCCTCGGCGACGCATACGGTGATCGAGGTCAACGGCCGCGACCGCCCGGGCCTGCTGCACGACCTGACCTATGCGATGTACCGTCTCTCGCTCTCGATCTCCTCGGCGCAGATCTCGACCTATGGCGAGCGGGCGGTGGACGTGTTTTACGTCAAGGACATGTTCGGCCTGAAGATCGACCAGAAGCACAAGCTGGCGGCGATCGAGCGGCGCCTGCTGCAGGCCCTGGCCGCGCCGGACGGCACCGCGGCCGATGGCAAGGCGCCGCGGCCGAAGCAGGCTCAGCGCAGCCGCGAGACGGCGACCGCCGCCGAGTAACCTGCCGTGTCGCGCCGCGGCACTTCGCGGTTAACCCTTCCTTGATGGCCGAAGGCAAGCATGCCGGCAGGGTCAACTGCCACCATCCGGACTCATGTCCCGGCAAGCGTTATCGGTTCTCGGCCGAGCTCTCGCGGCGATCGCGCTGACGCTGCCACCGGGCATGGCCTCGGCGGCCGATGCGGCTGCGCCGGCGGCGGTGCCGTTGCTGCCCGCGGCAGGCGGATTGCTGCTCGGCCTCGCTCTCGGCGCGATGGCCGGCGCGGCTTTCGCCTGGCACCGGCTGCGTCGCCGCGCCGCCATGTCTGCGGCAGCGGCCGACCACGAACTCACTGCCCTGCGCCAGGCGATCGACAGCATGCCGGACAACTTCGTCCTGTGGGACGAGCATGACCGGCTGGTGATCTGCAATCGGCAGTTCATCGACGATTACCCGAGCCTGCGGCAGCTCGGCGATCTGCGCGGACGCACTCACGCGGAACTGGTGGCCGTGGCCGCCGGGGAGGTGACGCAGCGCGAGGAGATCGCCGACCGCGACGCCTGGATCGCGGAGCGCATCGACACCCAGCGCAATCCACCCCCGCATCCGGACGACCGGATGCTGCCCGATGGCCGCTGGATCCGGGTCAGCAAGACGCGCACTCCGAGCGGCGGCCTGGTCGCCATCGGCACCGACATCACGGCAATGAAGCGGGCGGAGTTCCTGCTGCGCGACGCCATCGAAGCGATCGATGCGGGCTTCAGCCTGTTCGACCGCGACGGGCGCCTCAGGCTGCACAACGAGCGCTACATGCCGATGCTGCGCGCGCGTTGCGGATCGCTGGTCGGCCTCACGCTGGCCGAGATCCTGGATCTGCAGCGCCGCACTTTCGGCGACACGCACGGAGCGCTCAATACCCAGCGGCTGCTCGAGGCAATCGGCGACAGAGGCCGTCCCGAGGACTGGGCCCCGATCGAATGCGACGGACCGGACGGCCGCTGCTGGCGCGCCATCGCCAAGCCGGCGAGCGGCGGGCATGTCGTCTTCACCTTCACCGACATCTCCGACCTGAAGCGCAACGAGGCCGCATTGCGCCGCAACCAGGACGAGCTCGAACGCTATATCGGCGAGCTGGAAGCGGCGCGCCGGCGGCTGGAGGAGCAGGCCGTGCAGCTGTCGCGCATGGCCAAGGATTTCGCCGCGTCGCGCGACGTGGCGCAGGCGGCCAATCGCGCCAAGTCGCAATTCCTGGCGATGATGAGCCACGAGATCCGCACGCCGATGAACGGCGTCATCGGCATGCTCGAGCTGCTGCTCGCCTCCAGGCTGGACGATACGCAGCGCGACCACGCATCGATCGCCGTCGAATCCGCCCAGGGCCTGCTCGCCATCATCAACGACATCCTCGACCTGACCAAGCTCGAGGAGGGCCGGATCGAGATCGATCCGGTCGATTTCACCCTCGGTCATGTGATCGAGGCGACGGTCGGCCTGCTGCACCCCAAGGCGAGCGCCAAGGGCCTTCGGCTGCACTACACGATCGCCGCCGACGTGCCGCCGGTGCTGCGCGCCGATGCCGGCCGGATCCGCCAGATCCTCTTCAACCTCTTGGGCAATGCCGTCAAATTCACCGATTTCGGCGAGGTCGTCCTGGAGGTGACTTCGCGACCGATCCAGGACGGCCGGATCCGCCTCGCCTTCGCCGTGCGAGATACCGGCATCGGCATCGCCGCGGATGCCAGGCCGCGGCTGTTCGAACGTTTCGTCCAGGCGGATGCCAGCACGTCCCGGCGCTTCGGCGGCACCGGCCTCGGCCTCGCCATCTGCCGCGAGCTGGTCGAGCTGATGGGCGGCGCCATCACGGTGGACAGCATGCCGGGCCGCGGCAGCACCTTCGCCTTCACCATCCCGGTCGATCTGCCGGCCGCCGCGGCAAACCCGCCGGCCGGCGAAGCCGACGCGCCGAATGCCCCCGCCGGCCCCCTGCCGGATCGGCTGAACCTGCTCATCGTCGACGACCATCCGGTCAACCGGCAGATCATGGCCACCATCCTCGCCCAGTTCGGCTGCCGTGCCGACATGGCGACCGACGGCGAGGCAGCGCTGGCCGCCGCCCGCGCCACGCGCTACGACGCCATCCTGATGGACATCCAGATGCCGCGGATGGACGGTTTCGCCACCACGCGCGCGCTGCGGGCACTGGGCGGCCACGCGGCGACGATGCCGATCATCGCCCTGACCGCGCACGCGATGGACAGCCAGCGCAACGACTGCCTTGCCGCCGGCATGACCGACTTCCTGGCCAAGCCGATCGATCCGGCGGCGCTGTGGACTGCGCTGGTGCGGGCGGTCGGCATGCCGCCCGGCGCCGAGGCCGCCGGGTTGCCCGAAGCCGGCCCCGGCCCCGGCCGCGAACCGGAGCATCGCGCCGGTCCCGCCGCGGAAGCCGAGCTGCGCAGCCTGCTCGCTTCGTTCGAGCAGCTCGCCACCGGGACGGACGGCGTCTGACCTCGCGCTCGCTTTCTTCCGGAAGCGAATTCGGCCATCTTCCGCGCCGATGTCCTTGATCCGCTCCGTCGCCACCGTCGGCGGTCTCACCCTCGCCAGCCGCATCCTCGGTTTCGTCCGCGATCTGCTGACCGCGGCGACACTCGGCGCCGGCCTGGCGGCGGATGCGTTCTTCGTCGCCCTGCAGCTGCCCAACATGTTCCGCCGCCTGTTCGCCGAAGGGGCGTTCAATGCCGCCTTCGTGCCGATCTTCGCCGAGCGGCTGAGCCAGGGCGGCCGGCCGGCCGCCTTCAGCTTCGCCGAGGCGGCGCTGTCCGCCCTGCTCGCCACCCTGTTGGTGTTCACCGGCCTTTGCGAGATCTTCGCGCCGCAGCTGATCACCGTGCTGGCCCCGGGCTTCATCGGCGACCCCGAGCGCTTCGCGCTGACCACCGACCTGCTGCGGCTGACCTTTCCCTATCTCCTGTTCATCAGCCTGGTCTCGCTCCTGGCCGGCGTGCTGAACGCCTTCGACCGGTTCGCCGCCGCCGCCGCCGCGCCGATCATGTTCAACCTCTGCCTGATCGTCGCGCTGCTGATCGCGCACGGGCTTGCCGGCGATTTCGCCTATGCGCTGGCCTGGGCCGTCTCGATCGCGGGCGTGCTGCAATTCCTCTGGCTCGCCATCGCCTGCCGGCGCCTCGGCCTGCCGCTGCGGCTGCCATGGCCGCGGCTGACGCCCGAGGTAAGGCTGATGCTGCGCCGCATGCTGCCTGCCGCGATCGGCGCCGGCGCGGTGCAGATCAACCTGTTCGTCAACCTGATGCTGTCCTCGCTGCTGCCGGCCGGCGCCATCTCGTTCCTGTTCTACGCCAACCGGCTGATGGAGCTGCCGCTCGGCATCATCGGGGTGGCGCTCGGCACCGCCCTTCTGCCGCTGCTGTCGCGCGAGATCGCCGCCGGACGGGTGGCCCAGGGCATGGCGCACCAGAACCGCGGCATCGAGCTCGGCCTGCTGCTGACCCTGCCGGCCGCCGTCGCGATGGTCGCGATACCGGAGCCGATCATCCGCGTGCTGTTCGAGCGCGGCGCCTTCGGCCCGGCGGAGACCGCCGGGACCGCGCAGGCCTTGATGGCCTATGGCATGGGCGTGCCCGCCTTCATCCTGATCCGCGTGCTGGTGCCGGGCTTCCATGCCCGCGGCGACACGGTGACGCCGCTGCGGGTCGCGCTGGCCGCGGTCGCGGTCAATCTTGCCCTCAACCTCGCGCTGATCCGCCCGCTCGGCCATGTCGGCCTCGCGCTCGCGACCAGCACGGCGGCCTGGGCGCAGGCCCTGCTCTTCTCCTACCTGCTGCGCCGGCGCGAGCATTGGCGCATGGACCGGCGGCTGAAGCGCGTGCTGCCGCGGCAGATTGCCGCCGCCATCGGCATGGGCGTGCTGGTCGCGCTGGCGGCGTACTGGCTGGATGCCTGGCTGCACGGCCCGACCGTGCATCGCGTCGCGGCGCTGGTCCTCATCGTCGGCGGCGGCGCGGTCGCGTATTTCGCGCTGTGCCACCTGCTCGGCGCCGCGCGGGCGGCCGAGGTCTGGGCGCAGATCCGCCGAAGGCCGACGGCCCAGCCCTGAGTTGACCGCCCGCGGCGGAGCCGCCATAACCCCGCCCGATCTTGGGCACGAGGGCCAAAGCCTTGGCAAACCGCATCTTCTCCGGCGTGCAGCCGACCGGCCAGCTGCATCTCGGCAACTATCTCGGCGCGATCCGCAATTTCGTGGCGCTGCAGGGCGACTACGAGTGCCTGTACTGCATGGTCGACATGCACGCGATCACCATGTGGCAGGACCCGAAGGAGCTGACCCAGGCGACCCGCACCGTGGCGGCGAGCTTCCTGGCCGCCGGGCTCGACCCGAAGCGGAACATCATCTTCAACCAGAGCCGGGTGCCAGCGCATGCCGAGCTCGCCTGGATCTTCAACTGCGTCGCCCGCCTCGGCTGGCTCAACCGCATGACGCAGTTCAAGGAGAAGGCCGGCAAGCAGCGCGAGAACGCCTCCGTCGGACTCTATGCCTATCCGGTGCTGATGGCGGCCGACATCCTGGTCTACAAGGCGACGCATGTGCCGGTCGGCGAGGACCAGAAGCAGCATCTGGAGCTGACCCGCGACATCGCGCAGAAGTTCAACCACGATTTCGGCGTCGAGTTCTTCCCGATCACCGAGCCGATCATCCAGGGCGAGGCTACGCGGGTGATGAGCCTGCGCGACGGCACCAAGAAGATGTCGAAATCGGACCCATCCGATTATTCGCGCATCAACCTGACCGACGGTCCGGACCAGATCGCCGACAAGATCAGGAAGGCCCGCACCGATCCGCATCCGCTGCCCGAGACGATCGAGGAGCTGGAGAAGCGGCCCGAAGCCGACAACCTGGTCGGCATCTACGCCGCCCTGGACGACATCACCCGCCACCAGGTGCTGCACCACTTCGGCGGCAAGCTGTTCTCCGACTTCAAGGCGCAGCTGATCGACCTCGCGGTCGCCAGGCTCGGGCCGATCGGCACCGAGATGCAGCGCCTGGTCAAGGATCCCGACCATATCGACGGCGTGCTGGCGAACGGCGCGGAGCGGGCCGCCGCCATGGCGGCGCCGATCCTGCGCGAGGCCAAGCGCATCGTCGGCTTCCTCGGCGCCTAGCGCGGCGGGCTCGCGGCGATCCGGCGGATCGCCGCGGCCACCAGCTCCGGCCGGGTATAGGGGATCATGTGGCCGGCGCCCTCGACCAGGGTCAGCCGCGCCTGCGGCATCGCCGCGGCCGCGGGCCTGGCATGGATCGCCACAGAGACCACGCCGTCGCCGGTGCCGTGCAGGATCTCGACCGGCAGGTCGAGGCCGGCATAGCGCGCCTTCTGGCGCAGCAGGAACGGCTTCAGCTCCCGGACGTCCTCGGCATTGGCAAGGTAGGTGCGGCTGCGCACCGCGAGCGGCCAGGGCGAGGCCGCGAAGGCCGGCGGCGGCGTTTCCGGCGCGAAGACCGTGGCCGTCATCGCGTCGCCGAGCAGCCGGCCGGCGATCGGCGCGAGACCGTAGGTGAAGGCCGGGCCGACCACCGGCCAGGTCGGCAGGCGATAGGAGGCGTTCACCGGCGTCGGCCAATCGTTGAACGGCGCGCCCACGGTCACGATGCCGGCGACCTCCGCCGGATGGTCCAGCGCATAGGCCGTCGCCACCGTGCCGCCCCAGGAGAAGCCGACCAGGATCGGCCGCGATATCGACATGGCGGCCAGCGCCTCGCGGATCGCCGCCGCCTGCTTGTCGGGCGTCCAGGGGCCGGGTTCCGGCCGGCTGGAATAGCCGTGGCCCGGCCGGTCGATGGCGACGACGCGGAAATCGGCGAGCAGCGACGACACCGCCGCCCAATCGCCGACCGAGCCGTTGGCGCCGTGCAGCAGCACCACCGCCGGCCCGCTGCCCTGGTCCAGCACGTGCAGGCGGATGCCGTTGCGCTCGACAAAATCGCCGCGCGGCGGGTGCGCCCGCTCCACCGCCGCCTCCACGAGACGCGAGGCGACGTACAGCGACAGCGCGACGGCGGCGAGAACCGCCGCGGAAATTAGGACCGCCTTCATCAACTGATCGGCATGCTGTCTCGACGCCGCTATCGCGCGCTGGCCGCCGCACGATACACTCGGCGCCGGGGAATGGAATGACCGTCGAGCCCGCCGCCCTGATCGACCTGGCGCTGTCGCGCGGCCTCGACGTGGCGCAGACGGAGGCACTCGCCGCCGGCCTCGGCAGCGGCGACGCGGCGCTGGCCGCGAAGGCGGCGGCGACGCTCCGCCAGCTGTCGCAACTCGCCCAGGTGGTCAACACGCTCTCCGGCACGCTGTCGCTCGACCGCATGCTGCCGCGCATGATCCGGCTGATCGGCGAGCTGCTGGATGCCGAGCGGGCGAGCCTGTTCCTGCACGATCCGGAAACCGACGAGCTGTTCTCGCGCGTGCTGAGCGGCGACGGCGTGACCGAGATCCGCATGCCCGCCGGTTCGGGCATCGCCGGCGCGGTGTTCCGCAAGGGCGAGGCGGTCATCGTGCCCGACGCCTATGCCGATCAGCGGTTCAACCCGGAGGTGGACCGCCAATCCGGCTTCCGCACCCGCGACATCCTCTGCGTGCCGATGCGCGACCCGACGGCGCGCGTGATCGGCGTCGCCCAGGCGCTCAATCATCGCGGCACCCGGTTCAGCGATGCCGACCGCAATCTGCTGGAGGCGATCTCGGCCCAGGCTGCCGCCGCACTGGAACATGCCCGGCTCTACGAGACGCTGGAGCGGGCGCGGTCCGAACAGGCGCGCCTCTTGGAGATAAGCGAGGCGATCTCCTCCGACCTGCAGATCGACACCCTGCTCGGCCGCATCGTCGAGGCGACCAACGACCTGCTCGACGCCGAGCGCGCCACGCTGTTCCTGTACGACCCGGAGACGCGCGAGCTCTGGTCCAAGGTCGCGACCGGCGCCGGCGCCGAGCTGGCCGAGATCCGCATCGCCTCCGATGCCGGCATCGCCGGGGTGGCCTTCACCAGCGGCAAGCCGCAGAACATCGCCGATGCCTATGCCGATCCGCGCTTCAACGCCGAGGTCGACCGGCGCTCCGGCTTCCGCACCCGCAACCTGCTCTGCCTGCCAGTCGACGATCGCTATGGCGGTGCGGTCGGCGTGCTGCAGGTGCTGAACAAGCGCGGCGGCCCGTTCACCCAGCACGACATCCGCCTGCTCCGCACCTTCTCCTCGCAGATCGCCATCTCGATCGCCAATGCGCGGCTGTTCGCCGATGTGCTGGAGCTGAAGAACTACAACGAGAGCGTGCTCAAATCGCTGACCAACGGCGTGGTCACGCTCGACCGCGAGCGCCGCGTGGTGAAGATGAACGAGGCGGCGGAGCGCCTGCTCGGCATCGCCGAGGGCCAGGCCGAGCAGATGGCGGTGGCCGACCTGTTCGCCGAGACCAATCCCTGGATCCTGCGCAGCCTCGACTATGTCGGCCGCACCGGCGGCAGCGACTACCACGCCGATACCGAGCTGAAGCTGCCGGAGAGCGCCGCCGCCTCGGTCAACCTGACCGTCGCGCCGCTGAAGGACCTGAAGGGCCAGACCATCGGCTACATGCTGGTCTTCGAGGACATCACCCGCGAGAAGCGGGTGCGCAGCACCATGTCGCGCTACATGGCGAAGGAGGTGGTCGACAAGATCCTGGAAGGCGGCCGCGAGGTGATGGAGGGGAGCTCGCAGCTCGCCACCGTGCTGTTCTCCGACATCCGCCGCTTCACCTCGCTGGTCGAGCGCATGACGGCGCGCGAGACCGTCACCATGCTGAACGAGTATTTCGGCGAGATGGTCGAGATCGTGTTCCGCCATGGCGGCATTCTCGACAAGTATATCGGCGACGCCATCATGGCGACCTTCGGCGCGCCGATCGTCTCCGGCTCCGATGCCGACAACGCGCTGCGCGTCGCCAACGGCATGATGACGGCGCTGCGCGGCCTCAACCAGCGCCGCGCGGCCAAGGGGCTGGAGGCGATCGAGATCGGCATCGGGCTCGCCACCGGCCCGGTGCTGGCGGGCTCCATCGGCTCGGAGAAGCGCATGGAGTACACCGTGATCGGCGACAGCGTGAACCTCGCCGCCCGGCTGGAAAGCGCCAACAAGCATTACGGCACGCATGTCCTGGTCGCCGGCGAGACGATCGACCACGTCGAATGGCCGCACCGCTTCCGCGAGCTCGACCTGATCCGCGTCAAGGGACGGCAGCGGCCCGGCTCCATCTTCGAGGCGCTGGACCACCACACCGAAGAGAGCTTTCCGAACGGCGAGACGGTGCTCGCCTGCTTCAAGGAAGGGCTTGCGCTCTATCGCAGCCGCTTGTGGATGCCGGCGCGGCAAGCCTTTCAGGCGGCGCTCGCCGCCAATCCCGAGGACGGCCCGTCCAAGGTCTATATCGACCGCTGCGTCTACTATGCCGAACAGCCGCCCGGCGACGATTGGGACGGCGTCTGGACGCTCACCGAGAAGTAGCCTCGTCATCGCCCGCCGTCGCCTCGAGGCAGGCCTTCACCTGCGCCAGCGCTTCGGCAAAATCCGGCGGCGCCTGCGGATCCTCGAGCCAGCGCTCGAGCCGCTCGCGCGCCGTCTGCATCAGACGGCGGTAATCGGAATAGTCGACGCGGACGCCACCGCTCATCGCAACAACCACGATCCTTCCCAGCCTGAGGATGGCAGGCCGCTGGTTGACGGGCTGTGACCGCGATCACCGCGACTTCGGCGCTGCCGCACGGCGCCCGTCCAGATGCGGTATGAATCCTTCGTGACACCCACAAAACCGGGTGGCGGCGCGACTCGGCCGGGACTATTCTCGGAGCTATCGATTCGCTCGAGGACATATCGGGGCTCTTGTTGTCGCGTACGACGCTCGCCCGTTCCTCTGCCGCCCGGCATCGCCGCGGCCACGCTCCTCTGCAACGTTCCCTGAACCCGTCACCCCTGGCACACGCCCGGTGCAATGCGCGTCTTTGGTCCAGCAACAGCGAGGAACAGCCCGTATGGCGAAACGGTCCCGAGCCACGGCAGCCCTGAATTACGGCGGCAAGGTCCAGCCGATCTTTCCGGATCGGACCGGCTGGCACCCGATCGAACGGCCGGAGGACCGCGAGCACCACTACACCCGGCGGGTCAAGCCGCAGAGCGACAACCAGCGCCGCCTGATGGAGGCGATCGGCGACTACACACTGACCGTGGCGCTGGGCCCGGCCGGCACCGGTAAGACCTATCTCGCCATCGCCGCCGCGGTCGAGGCCTTCGAGGAAGGCCGCGTCGGCCGCATCGTGCTGTCGCGGCCGGCGGTCGAGGCGGGCGAGGCGCTCGGCTTCCTGCCCGGCGACCTGCATGAGAAGCTCGCGCCCTATCTGCGGCCGCTCTACGACGCGCTCGGCGACCGGCTCGGCAACAAGCGAGTGCGCGCCCTGCTCGCCGAAGGCCAGATCGAGGTGGCGCCGGTCGGCTATATGCGCGGCCGCACGCTCAACAATGCCTTCATCGTGATCGACGAGGCGCAGAACTGCACCTATGGCCAGATCAAGATGCTGCTGACCCGGCTCGGCTGGAACTCGCGCATGGTGCTGACCGGCGATCCCGACCAGACCGACCTGCTCGACGGGCTGTCCGGCCTGAAGGACATCGCCGGCAGGCTCGAGCCCCTGAGCGACGTCGCCGTGGTCCGGCTCGGCGAGGCCGATGTGGTGCGCCACCCGCTGGTCGCCAGCATGCTCGGCGTGCTGTAAATGGAGGCATGGCATCACTCACCTCCCCTGACGCCGAGCTGGCCGAGCGCGCCGCGCGCTGGCTGATCGATCAGCGCCGGGCAAAGTTCCAGCCGCTGCCGCCCGAGCTGCGGCAGGACGACGCCAGCTTCGCCTATGCGGTGCAGCTGGCCTATCAGCGCCTGCTGGTGCCGCGCTTCGGCCGGCTGGCCGGCGGCAAGATCGCGCTGACCACGCCGGTGATGCAGCAGCTGGTCGGCTATCACGAGCCGGTCGGCGGCGGCATCTTCGTCACCACCATCCATCATCGCGACGCGCGCCTGCGCTTCGACGACTTCGTGCATCCCTGCGTCGAATGCGAGGTGGCGGTGCGCCTCGGCGCCGACCTGCCGGCGCGCGACCGGCCCTATGACCAGGCGAGCGTCGCGGAGGCCGTCGCCGCCTGCATGATCGGCATCGAGCTGGTCGACGACCGCGGCGTCGACTACAAGGCCGGCGGCCTCGACGCCATCACCCTGATCGCCGACAACGCGCTGAACCGCGGCGTGGTGCTGGGCCCCGCGGTGAGCGAGTGGCGCCGCCTCGACCTGCCCAAGGCGACCGGCCGCATGATGCTCGGCCCCCGGCTCGCCGGCGAGGGCAAGGGCGGCGACGTGATGGGCGGCCATCCCTTCGCGGCACTCGCCTGGCTGGCCGATCTGCGCGCGCGGCTCGGCGATCCGCTGCGCGCCGGCGACATCGTGATGACCGGCAGCCTGGTCGCGACCCAGTTCCCGGCGCGCGGCGAGCCGGTGGAAGCCGAGATCGAAGGCCTGGGCCGCGCGACCGTCAGGTTCGACTGAATGCGACACTCCGCGCCTCATAAGCGGCCGGCGCCGCAGCGCCGCGACGGTCCGCGCGCGCAACCGCCAGGTCAGCGCGACGCACAGCCGGGCAAAGCGCATCAGGGCAAAGCAGCGCCAGGGAAAGTACTGCCGGGCAAGCCGCCAACGCACAAGCCGCCGGCGCGGCCGGTGCCGAACGAGCGGCTGGCGATCCGCGCGCGCGAGATCGCCCATGCCATCGCGCTCGGCACGGCCATCGATGCCGATGCCCGCGCGGCGGATGCAGTGACCGCCGGCTATCTGCGCGCGCATCCGGACCTGGCAGGCCCGTCGCGCGGCGCCGTGCTGGAACTCACCAGCGCCATCCTGCGCCGCCGTGCGCTGCTCGACTGGTGGATCGAAGGCACCCGCCTCGGCCTGCCGCCGACGCCCAGGGCGCGGGTGCTCGCCCATCTCGTGCTGTTCGAGAGCCGCACGCCCGGCGCCATCGCCCGCGTCTTCACCGGCCGCCCGGACACCGCCGCGCCGCCCGGCGGCCGCGAGCAGGCTTTGATCGAAGCGCTGCAGGGCAAGCAGCCGCTCGACCTCGCGGTGCCGCCGGCCGTGCGCTACGGCGTTCCGGACTGGCTCGAGCCCCGGCTGCGCGCCGCGTTCGGCGACCGCTTCGGCATCGAGATGGCGGCGCTGGCCGAGGACGCGCCGCTCGACCTGCGCGCCAACCGCCTGAAGACCGACCGCGACGGCGCCCGCAAGGCGCTGGCGCGCGAGGGGCTGAAGGCGCTGCCGGCGCCGCTCTCGCCGCTCGGCCTCCGGCTCGATCACGGCATCGATCTCGGCAAATGCCAGGCGCTGATGGAAGGCCTGGTCGAGCCGCAGGACGAGGGCTCGCAGATCGCGGCGCTGCTGGTCGAGGCCCGGCCCGGCATGTACGTGGTCGATTACTGCGCCGGCGCCGGCGGCAAGACGCTGGTGCTGGCCGGCGCGATGCAGGGCCGCGGAAGGCTGATCGCGGGCGATGTCTCGGCCAAGCGGCTGGAGCGCGCGCGCCAGCGCTTCCGCCGCGCCGGCGCCAATGTGGAGACGCGCGAGACCACCGACCGCAAGTGGTTCAAGCGTCAGCGCGGCCGCGCCGACCGCGTGCTGGTCGATGCGCCCTGCACCGGCATCGGCGCCTGGCGCCGGGTGCCCGATGCGCGCTGGCGCCTGAAGCCGGAGGACGTACCGGAACTGGTGGCGAAGCAGGCGAAGATCCTGGACCAGGCAGCGGCGCTGGTCGCGGCCGGCGGTCGCCTCGTCTACGTCACCTGCTCGCTGCTGGCTGAGGAGAACGAGGACCAGGTCGCCGCCTTCCTGGCGCGGCACCCGGATTTCCGCGTGCTGCCGATCGGCGAAATCTGGGCCGCCACGCTGAAGGCGCCCTGCCCGGCCGAAGGTGACATGCTGACCCTGACGCCGGCGCGCCATGGCACCGGCGGCTTCTTCATCGCCGTGCTGGAGCGCGTGCGCGCGGCGGAAGGCGACGCAGCGGACGAGGATTGACGACCAGAGGGAGGGAACGACATGGAATGCCGCATGGATGGCCGGGTGGCCCTGATCACCGGCGCGAGCACCGGGCTCGGCAAGGCGATGGCGGAGACCTTCGCGCGCTCCGGCGCCAGCGTCGCGCTGGTGGCGCGCCGCGCCGATCCGCTGAACCAGGTCGCCGAGGCGATCAAGGCGGTGGGCGGCAAGGCCCGCGCCTATCCTTGCGACGTCACCCGCGCCGACCAGGTGAGCGCCACCTATGCCGCCGCGGTGAAGGAGCTCGGCAAGGTCGACATCCTGGTCAACAACGCCGGCCAGTCGGCGGCGATGCCGTTCGAGCAGGTGACCGACCAGATGTGGGAGGAGGACATCGCGCTCAAGCTCTATGCCGCGGTCCGCTTCACCCGGGCCGCCTTCCCCGACATGAAGAGCCGTCGCTGGGGCCGGGTGATCAACGTGCTGGCCACCGCGGCCAAGGCGCCGGGCGCCTCCTCCACCCCGACCAGCGTGAGCCGCGCCGCCGGCATGGCGCTGATGAAGGCGCTGTCGAACGAGGGCGCAGCCCACAACGTGCTGGTCAACGCGCTGCTGGTCGGGCTGATCGAGAGCGACCAGTGGGTGCGCCGCCATTCGAAGACCGGCAACAACCAGACCTACGAGCAGTGGCTCGACGCCTTCGCCAAGGACCGGCGCATCCCGATCGGCCGCATGGGCCAGGCGCAGGAATTCGCCAACATGGCCTGCTTCCTCTGCTCCGATGCCGGCTCCTACATCACCGGCACGGCGATCAACGTGGATGGCGGGCTGTCGCCGGTGTGGTGACGGCGGCGGCCCAGGCGCCGGTGCTGCGCCGGAAGCCGGAGAAAGCGGCGTAGGCCGCAATCCACAGCGATGCTGACCTTCGTGTAGGTGCGCCGGAGCGCGCCTTTTTCACCACGGAGGACACGGGGAGCACGGAGGCACGCGGAGGCATCTGCTTTGCCGCAGGCAGGCTTTCCTTTCTCCGTGTGCCTCCGTGTCCTCCGCGCCCTCCGTGTTGAAAAGATTCTTCGCCAGACGGCCGGGGAACCCTTCACTCCGCGGCGGACACGAGCAATGCCGTTTCCTCGGCGCGGATCTGCTTGAGCACGTCGAGCATGACGCGGCCGGCGCCGGGGTCGATGTCGAGGATGTTGCGGATCACCGGGAGGAACTGCGGATGCACCGCGGGCGGCGCGGTGGGCCGTGGTGCCGGCTTCGGCTCTGGCGCGGCGCGCGCGTTCCGCTTCGCGCCGCCAAAGCCGAGCACGCGGCCGATGGCCTTGTGGGCGGAAAGCGCGGTGGAGACGAGGCCCTGTTCCAGCGCGAGGTCGCGGAGCCGCTCCAGCCGGTGGCGGTGCGCCTGCAGCGGATCGAGGCCTTCACATAGGGGGAGCCGGGACGGCGCATCGGTGCCGCGGCGCATCCGTTCCTCGATCCGGCTCTCGTAGACGCAGACATCGCCGTTGGCCTGGGCGATCAGGCGGAGGTCTTCCAGCTCGGCCAGCGCCTTGCGGGCGCCGCGCACCGTGATGCCGTGGCGGCGGGATATGCGGAAGGCCCAGCTCTTGTCGCGGTCGTCCTCGGGGAAGTCGACCGGGTCGTTGGCGCGGTCGAGCATCACCTCGATCAGGGCATGGCGGGCGGCCGGGGCCAGCGCCCGGTCGGCATTGACCTTGGAGACCAGCACGAGGTTGGCCGCCTCGGGCGCGCCGAGGGGCGCCTCGTCCTCAGGCGGCTCCGCCGGCTCGCGGCGCATCTGTTCCCCTGCCAGCAGCGCCCGGCCCAACGCGCGCTCGGCCGAGACGGCGGTGGCGATCCGCTTGGCCGCGATGGCGCGGTCGCGCAGGCTCGCCAGCATGTCGAGATATTCCGCCGGGCTCGGCTCGGCCCGCGCCGCGGAGAGGAAGGCCCATTCGCGGGCAAGCTCGGGCTGCCCGGCGGGATCCGCCGGCGGCCCCTCGCCGGGGCGGAAGAAATGCCCGTTCGGCCGCAAGGTCAGGCAGAGCTGCTCGACCAGCTCGGCGATCGCCTGCCTGACCGTCCGCTCGGCCAAGGCGAGGTGCCGCGCCAGCGCCCGGACCGGCGGCCGTTCCGGCAGGATGAAGGGATCGTCCACCGCGACGCTGAGCGCGACCAGCACCTGCTTGGCCGCCGGGGTGAGGGCGGGATGGCGCACCGCGCGGAGCACATGCTCCCGGCGGTAGAGGTAGGACCACTCGGCCAGCGAGCGCTTCCGGGGAATATGATCTTCGGACATCGCGGCTTCCATCATAGAATGCCGTATGATACAATATATTTGCTCTACAAGCAATATCTATCCTCCGCGCCTCGTCAGCGCGGCACCAGCCAGATCAGCAACACCCCACCTACGCCGGAGAGCAGCGCCATCGTCACCGGGAAGGCGATCGGGCCGAGTGCGGGATCGAGGGCGCTGGCCACCGCGGTGCCGAGGGCGGAGCCGCCGAGCTGCAGGAAGCCGATCAGCGCCGCCGCGGTGCCGGCGCGGTCGGCGAAGGGCGTGATGGCGGCGGCGACACCGGTCGGCATCACCACGCCGAGGCCTAAGCTGAACACCACCATGCCCACCATGATCGGCACCTTGTCGAAGAGGCCGATGGCCGGCAGCACCGCGATGCCGATGGCGCCGGCCAGCACGACGATATAGGCGCGCCGCACCAGCTTAGGCGCGGGCACGCGGCCGGCGAGGCGGCGCGCTGCGGCGGCGCCGACCACGAAGGCGGTGACGCCGAACGGCGGATAGAGGCCGTATTCGGTGGCCGAGGCGCCGAGATGGTTGATGTAGACCGCGGACGAGGCGGCGAGGAAGGCGAACAGCGAACCGAGGCCGAGCGCGCCGGCCGAAGCGTAGCCGAGATAGGCGCGCGAGCGCAGGATCGGCGCATAGGCGGCGAGCGCGGCGCCGAGATTGAGCGCCGGCATGCGCGCCTGAATCGTTTCCGGGAACCAGAGCGCCGCGGCGGCGAGCACCGCCGCCCCGGCGAGCGCGGCAGACCAGAGCGTCGCGCTCCAGCCGAAGCCGTCCTGCAGCGCGCCGCCGAGCAGCGGCGCGAGGCCGGGCACCAGGCCGAACACCATGGTGGTCAGCGCCATCACGCGGGCGACCTCCGGCCCGTCGAAGCAGTCGCGGATCGCCGCGCGCGAGGCGATGGTGCTGGCCGCCGCGCCGATGCCCTGCAGCACGCGGCCGAGGAAGACCGCGCCGATGCCGCCCGCCAGCGCGGCGACGACGCTGCCGAGCAGGAAGATTCCGAGCCCGATCAGCGCCAGATGGCGGCGGCCGAAGCGGTCGGAGACCGGGCCGCAGACCAGCTGGGTCACGGCGAAGGCGATCAGGAAGGCGGTGAGGGTGAGCTGGGCGGTCGGCAGGTCGGTGCCGAGCGCCCGCGTCATCGCCGGCAGCGCCGGCAGATAGACGCTGGACGCGAACTGGCCGACAGCGGTCAGCGCGGTGAGCAGCAGGATGAAGGCCGGCCGGCCGGTCAGTGCGTGGGTCTCCTGAAGCGCGCGGATCAGTTCGCGATGGCTGCGTCAACGCGCGTGCGGGCGGCGAGGCCCTCAAGCATTCGAGCCCTCTCTGCCCCTCAGGGGCGGAGAGCCAGAATAGCTTGGGATCGGGGAGAGGTGGGGCGTGCCGCGTCTCGACCAATTGCGCATGTGCGCAACGCATCCGCGTCTACGCTCAGCCTCAAACCGCATCCTCCCCACCTCACCCTGCCCTCTCCCCCCTCTTCGAGGGCGGAGAGGGTTCCTTGGGCTCACCGGCGCCGCAACGCGATATCTAGTTACCCCAGCCGGTCGACCGCTTCGTCGATCAGGCGGTGCAGCTCGGTGACGCGGTCGCGGCCGACGGTTTCGATCAGCTTGGCCTGGGCTTCCTTCCAGCGCGGCACGGCGCGCTTGAAGGCGGCGTCGCCTTCCGGCGTGACCTCGATGGCACGCGTGCGGCGGTCGGCGCCCTCGCTGACCGTGACGAGGCCCTGGTCGAGCAAGGGCTTGAGGTTCCGCGTCAGGGTGGTGCGGTCCATGCCCAGCGCCTCGGCGAGCTCCGTGATCGAGATCTGCTCGGACGCGCGGATATTGCCGAGCAGGCTGTATTGCGTGACCTTGAGCCCGCTCGGCTCCAGATAGCGGTCGTAATACTGCGTCACCTTGCGGCTCGCCCGTCGCAGGCGGAAACAGGTGCAGCCCAGGGTCGGCGGCAGCGCGGTGGCCGGGGCCACGTGCTTGTTCATCGCTTGTTCGATGCCTCCGCCGGCGAATCTAGCATGACGGCTTGACGGCGCCAGACCGCAAGATATGTGTATATGCACCGTAATCAAGCGAAGCGAGCCTGCCCCATGAACGCCCCCGAAAGGTTGACCGGCACCATTCCGCGCGAGCGCGCCCGGGACACTCCGGCGATCGACCTGTTCCGCGCCATGGCGGCGGGCCAGCTGCCGGCGCCGCCGATCGGGCAGACGATGAACTTCAACCTGGTCGAGGTGGAGCCGGGCCGCGTGGTCTTCGCCGGCACGCCGGACCGGCGCTATCTCAACCCGATCGGCACCGTGCATGGCGGCTGGGTCGCGACCCTGCTCGATTCCTGCATGACCTGCGCGGTGCATGCGACCTTGCCGGCCGGCCAGGCCTGCACCACGGTGGAGATGAAGGTCAACTTCGTGCGGCCCTTGAGCGAGGCGATCGGCGAGGTGCGCGCCGAGGGCCGGGTGATCCATGCCGGCAAGACGATCAGCACGGCGGAAGGCAAGCTCACCGACGCCAAGGGCACGCTCCTCGCGCATGGCTCGACGACGGTGATGACGTTCGCGATTTGAGGGGGCAGTGGCAACGACTCCCGTCTCCTTGGGGAGAAGGTGCCCCGGAGGGGCGGATGAGGGGTGCGCTCTCCACCCGCGCGCCCTCTGCCGCAGGCAGTGCAAGGCTGAAGCGTTGCCCCTCACCGCCCTGCCGGGCGCCCTCTTCCCACGGGAGAAGGCTCGACTTCAGCTGACTTCAGGCGCGCTCGTACATCGCGACCTCGCTCATCCTCACTCGAAGATCGGCACAAGGAAGGTGCGCTCGTAAGCGGAGAAGCACCTCGTCTCCTCGAACCGCGCGGTCGCGGCCTTGCAGCCCTCGTCCTCGGCCACGTCCTTTCGGTACCGCTCGTAGCTCGCGCGGTCGGGGAAGCTGAACAGGGCGATGCCGGTATCGGGCGGGCCTTCGCGGCCGAGGCCGGGAAAGCTGAACTTCGCGTCGGGGAGGTCGTCCGCTTCCGTCCCGGGCACGAAATAGCCGTGATGCGTGCCGCCGTATTTGCGGATCAATCCGATCCAGGCGCGGGCGTATTCCTTGAACGCCTCGTGCCTGCCCGGCGCGATCGAATAGCGGATGAAGCAGGTGAACATCGGGACCTCATGGTTCGCGCTGCCAGCTGGTGACCTTGCTCATGAAGGCGAGCTCGGTTTCGCGGAGGCGCAGGCCGGCCTCGCCGAACAGCGCCGCCAGATCGGTCCGCGCGTAATCGGCGTAATAGGGCTCATGGAAGCTCCTGGGGAAGGCTTCGATCAGGCCGTCGAAGGCGGGGCGATCGCCCTTCTGCAGGCTGTCGACCAGCACGAAAGTGCCGCCGGGCTTCAGCACGCGGGCGATCTCGGCCGCGACGCGGACGCGCACCGCACGGGGCAGTTCGTGGAACAGGAAGATCGCCGTCACCGCGTCGAAGGCCGCGTCGGGCAGCGGCATCGCCTCGGCGTTCGCCTCGACCAGGTCGACGCGCGACCAGGGCGCGAGCAGGCGGCGCGCCTCGGCAAGATAGTCGCCGCTGAGATCGAGCCCGGTGACGGCGAGGCGCGGCCAGTTGCGCTTCACCTCGGCAAGGAAGCGGCCGGTGCCGCAGGCGATGTCGAGCAGCTTAGCCGAACGCAGCCGGCCGGCGAGCGCCCGGCGGAGCGGCGGCAGAGCGCGGCGGCGCATCGCATCGGCCATGCCGGTGAACAAGGTCTCGACCTGGGTGTCGTACAGCGCGGCGGATTGCGGGCTGAGCCAGCCATCGGTCTGGTAGTGAAAGTTCTGCAGGTAGTAGCGCGGCAGGTCCGGGCGCAGGCCGGCGCGGAACGGCTCGTCGTTGACGCGGCCGCGGCGGCGCGCATCGACCTCGCGGATATCGGCGAAGAAGCGGAGCGAGCGGGCGACCAGCTCATGCGGCGGCAGCTCGAAGGGCGGCGGGGCGCGGTAGATGCCGGATTCGATATCGGCGAGCTCGGCCGCGAACAGATCGGCCATGGCGCGGCGCAGCTCGGCGCGGAGCGCGAGACCTTCCTCGCGCGTCGCGCGCCGCTCGCCATCGGCCGGCGCGATCCGGCGCGCCAGAAAGTAATGCGCCGTGTACCAGCCGACCCGCGCTGCCCGGTTGGCGCCGTAAGCCAGACGATCCACCAGCGCCATCACGCGTCTCCTTCGCCGCGAACGAACACGCCCACCAACTCGATATGCGGGGTGAAGACGAACTGGTCCACCGGCCGCACCTCGGTCAGCCGATAGCCGGCATCGACGAGGATACGCGCATCGCGGGCGAAGGTGCCGGGCATGCAGGACACCATGACGACGCGCGGCACCTTCGACGCGGCGAGCGCCACCGCCTGCTCGCGGGCACCGGCGCGCGGCGGATCGAGCACCACGGCATCGAAGCGGTCGAGCTCGGCTCCCTGCAGCGGCCGGCGCACCAGGTCGCGCGTCTCCACCGTGACGCGGCAGCCGGCGAGCTGGGCCGCCTTGCGCAAGGCCTCGGCCAGCGCCGCATCGCCTTCCACCGCGGTGACCGCTGCCTTCCCGGAGAGCGGCAGGGCGAAGGTGCCGCAGCCGGCATAGAGATCGGCGACGCGCGCGGCATCGCCGATGCCGGCGAGGACGGCGTCGCGCAACAGGCGCTCCGCCGCCGGCGAGGCCTGCAGGAAGGCGCCGGGCGGCAGCGTGACCGCGACACCGCCGAACGTCACCTGCGGCGTGCCGCGCACGAGCAGCGCCTCGACCTCGCCGTCGCGGCGGCGGAGCGAGAGGCGCGCGAGGCCGGCCTCGGCGGCGAAGGCGGCGAGGCGCTCGCGGGCGGCGAGATCGGGCTCGAAGCCGCGCAGCAGCATGTCGATGCCGGTATCGGTGAGCGTCGCCTGCACGTCGAGGCCGGCACCGGGCTTGAGCAGGCCGGTGAAGGTATCGCGGAGCGGCGGCAGCAGCGCGACCAGCCTGGGGTCCAGCACCAGGCACATTTCGAGATCGACGATCTTCGGGCTGAGCCGGCGGTTGAAGCCGGCGAGCACGCCCGCCCCCACCCGGCGAGCCACGAATTCGGCGCGGCGGCGGTCGCCCGGCGCCACCGTCGCGATGGGCCGCACGACCTCCGGATCGAGGTTGCGGCGGCGCAGCGCGTCACGCACCTGGTCCTGCTTCCACCTCGCCTGGAAGGTGCCTGAGAGATGCTGCAGCGCGCAGCCGCCGCAATCGTGGAAATGCGCGCAGGGCGGCTCGACGCGGTCGGGCCCGGCTTGGTACAGGTCGAGCAGTTCGGCGGCGACGCCCTGATCGACCTGCTTCAGGAGGCGCACGCCGACCCGGTCGCCCGGCGCGGTATAGGGCACGAAGACGAGGCCCTTCGGCGTCTCCGCCACGCCGTCGCCATGGCCGCCGAGGCGGGTGATCTCAACCTCCTGGGTGAAGCTGCGCGCCAATCAGGAACTCCTTGTTGCCTTCCGGCCCGAGGATCGGGCTTTCGGTCAGGCCGATGATCTTCAGCCCCAGCGCGTCTTCCAGATGGGCGCGGATGCGGGCGCAGACCGCGTCGTGCTGCGCCGGGTCGCGCACCACGCCGCCCTTGCCGACATGCTCCGGCCCGACCTCGAATTGCGGCTTGATCAGCGCGACCAGGCGGCCGCCCGGCTTGAGCCGCTTGAGCGGCGCCGGCAATAGCACGGCGAGGCCGATGAAGCTCGCATCGACGACCAGCAGATCGACGAGCTCCGGCACTTCCGCTTCGGTCAGGTGGCGCGCATTGACGCGCTCGCGCACCTGGACGCGGGGATCGTTGCGCAGCTTCCAGTGCAGCTGGCCGTGGCCGACATCGACGGCATAGACGCGCGCGGCGCCGCGCATGAGCAGCACGTCGGTGAAGCCGCCGGTCGAGGCGCCGATATCGAGGCAGGTGAGCCCGGCCGGATCGATGCCGAAGGCGTCGAGCGCATGGGCGAGCTTGAGGCCGCCGCGCGAGACGTAGGGGTGTGCCGGGCCCTTGACCTCGAGCGGGCTGTCGGCCGGCAGCATCATGCCGGGCTTGTCGAGCCGGCGCGTGCCGGTGAAGACCTTGCCGGCCAGGATCAGGGCGCGGGCCCGGCTGCCGCTCTCGGCCAGGCCTCGCTCGACCAGGAGCTGGTCGAGCCTGGGCTTCGACCGCGACGGCGCCGGCGCGCCGCCGGGACTGCCCCGCGGCCTCATCGCCGTTTCCCCGCCCGGTAACCGCTCGCGCTCATCTGCCCTGCCGCCGACGCCGATCCGACCCGCCAATCTAACGGATGCCGGCGCGGCGGCCATGTTAACCGGCCCCTAATCTTAACCCGCCGTTTACCTTTGTAGCCGCATGATGAAGACGGAGAGGGGGGCCAGTTGGTGCGTGGAGGGCCCCATGCCGGAAGCGACTTACGAGCTGTTGTCGAATGCGGGCCTGGTCAGCCTGTGCCTGGTCGCCTTCATCCTCGCCAAGAATATCGAGAGCCGGATCGGCATCCGCGCCGTGCAGGCCATCGTCGGGCTCGCCTTCGGCGCGGTGGCGGCCGTCATGCTGCTCGACCCGGTGCGGGTCGGGCCCGGCGTGCAGATCGACCTGCGCGCCTCCATGCTGTTCCTCGCCGCCTTCATCGGCGGGCCGCTTTCCGGCCTGGTCGCCATGGCGATCGTCGATGCGGCACGGTTCGCGGTGGGCGGTGCCGGCGCGCTGCCGGGAATGATCGCGGCGGCGCTCTATGTCGGCATCGGCCTCCTGATCCGCCATACCTGGCGGAGCGATGGCGGCCGGCGCCTGGCGCTGCATCTCGGCGGCGGCATCCTGATGCTGACCGTCGTCGTCACCGCCACCGTGTTCGTCGCCGATCCGGCCGCGGGCGCCGGCTTCCTGCGCGAGGTGCTGCCTTCCTATCTCGGCGTGCTGGCGCTGACCGTGCTCAGCTTCGGCTTCCTGCTGCAACAGGAGGTCGGCCATTTCGCGCTGATGCGCGAGCTCAGCGCGGCGCGCGACCGCGCGGTGCGGGCCGACAACGTCAAGGCCGCCTTCCTGGCGCGGATGACGCACGAGCTGCGCACGCCGCTCAACGCGATCCTCGGCTTCTCGGAGCTGATCAAGCTGCGCGTGCCGGGCAGCGATCTCCGCAAGTATGTGGAATATGGCGACGACATCCACCGCTGCGGCACGCATCTGCTCTCGCTGGTGAACGACGTGCTCGACCTGTCGCGGCTGCAGAACGGCCATGTCGAGCTGAAGGAGACCCGGCTGTCCCTGGTCGCCATGGCCGACGACGTGGTGCGCAGCCTGAAGCCGCTGGTGCTGCAGAAGCGCATCGCGATGGAGTTCGAGGCCGGCGAGGTCGACGAGGTGGTGGCCGACGAGCGGGCGCTGCGCCAGATCATGCTCAACCTGGTGGGCAACGCGCTACGCTATGCGCCGACCGGCAGCACGGTCACGCTGATGGCCTGGCGGCATGACGGCGAGCTGCGCCTCGGCGTGCGCGACCGCGGGCCGGGCATTTCGGCCGAGAAGCGCGCCCGCCTGACCGAGCCGTTCGGTGCCGTCGACGACAAATGGGTGGCGAGCGCCGGGCAAAGCGGGCTCGGCCTGCCGATCGTGCATTCGCTCGCCGCGGCGCATGGCGGCGGGCTGTTCGTCGCCGATCCCGACCAGGGGCCGGGCGTGATCGTCGGCATCAGCCTGCCGGAGCAGCGCATCGTCGAGCCGGAACAGGCGCTGGCCGCCTGACCTGCCGCGCGCGGGGCTGGCCCCCGGCGCGTCCGCGCGCTAGGGACAGGGGAGATGGACGCTCCCGCCCCGCTCGCGCTCTATGTGCATTGGCCGTTCTGCCGGTCGAAATGCCCGTATTGCGACTTCAACAGCCATGTGCGGGAGAGCGTGGACCAGGCGCGCTGGCGCCTGGCGCTGCTGGCCGAGCTCGAGCATTTCGCCGCCCGCACCGGGCCCCGGCAACTCACCTCGATCTTCTTCGGCGGCGGCACGCCGTCGCTGATGCCGCCGGAGACGGCGGCGGCCCTGATCGCGCGCGCGGCCAAGCTGTTCCCGCCGGCGCCGGATCTTGAAGTGACCCTGGAAGCCAACCCGACCTCGGTCGAGGCGGGGCGCTTCGCCGCCTTCCGCGCGGCCGGGGTGAACCGCGTCTCGCTCGGCGTGCAGTCGCTCGACCCTGAGGCGCTGCGCTTCCTCGGCCGCCAGCACGATGCGCGCGAGGCGCGGGCGGCGGTGGAGCTGGCGCGGCGGCACTTCCCGCGCTTCTCCTTCGACCTGATCTATGCGCGGCCGGAGCAGAGCGAGGCAGAGTGGCGCGGCGAGTTCCGCGAGGCCGTCTCGCTCGCCGGCGAGCATCTTTCGCTCTACCAGCTCACCATCGAGGCCAATACCGGCTTCGCCGGCGCGGTGAAGCGCGGCGAATGGGCGCCGCTCGACGAGGCGCCGGCCGATCGGCTGTACGAAGTGACGCAGGCGCTCTGCGAAGGCGCGGGGCTCCCAGCCTACGAGATCTCCAATCATGCCCGGCCCGGCGCCGAGTGCCGGCACAACCTGACCTATTGGCGCTATGGCGAGTACATCGGCATCGGCCCCGGCGCGCATGGGCGGATCGTCGCCGACGGCGCGCGGCATGCGACGGCGCAGATGAAGAAGCCGGAGGCGTGGCTCGAAGCGGTGGAGGCTCAGAGCCACGCGACCGAGACCGACACGGCGCTGTCGTCCGCCGAGCAGGCCGAGGAAGCGCTGATGATGGGCCTGCGGCTGTCGGAGGGGATCGACAAGGCGCGTTTTCGCGCCGCGACCGGCGTTGAGCTCCAACAGGCGATCGACCGCGACAACCTGCGCCGGCTCATCGACGGCGGGTTTGTCGAGGATGACGCAACGCGGATCGTCGCGACCCCCGCCGGCCGCCGCGTGCTCGACGCGGTGCTGGCCAGATTGATGGCGTAGCGCTCCCACTCGCGACATCGCTTGCTCGTCATGCCCGGGCTTGACCCGGGCATCCACGGCTCACCGCATCTCTGCCCCTACCGCGTGGGTGGCCGGGTCAAGCCCGGCCACGACGCCAAGTTGCCGTGGCGCGCCGGCTCGGCGATCCCAAGGGCTAACCGGCAATCACCTCTTCCGCCCTGTGGCAGGCGGCGGCGTGGCCGGTCTCCAGCTTGCGCAAGCTCGGTGCTTCCACGCGGCAGCGGTCGATGGCGAAGGGGCAGCGGGGCGCGAAGCTGCAGCCGGTACCGATCTCGCCGGCCGGCTCGGCACGGGCGCGGCGGCGGCGCGTGCGGCCGGGCTCGGGCTTCGGCACGGCTTCGAGCAGCGCGCGGGTATAGGGATGCGCCGGCCGGTCGAACAGCGCCCGCGTCGGCGCCTGCTCGACGATGCGGCCGCGATACATCACCGCGATCTCGGCGGCGACGTAGTTGACCACCGCGAGGTCGTGGCTGATCAGCAGGTAGGTCACGCCGAAGCGGGCCTCGAGCTCGCGCATCAGGTTCAGCACCTGGGCCTGCACCGAGACGTCGAGCGCCGAGACCGGCTCGTCGGCGACGATCAGCTTGGGCCGGGTGATCAGCGCGCGGGCGATGGCGATGCGCTGGCGCTGGCCGCCGGAGAATTCGTGCGGATACTTCTCGGCATCGGCGGCGCGCAGACCCACCTGCGCCAGCATCTCGGCCACGCGCTCGCGTTGCTCGGCGCGGCCGGCATCGGTGAGCGCCGAGAGCGGCTCGGCGATGGTCCAGCCCACCGTGCGGCGCGGATCGAGCGAGCCGTAGGGATCCTGGAACACCATCTGGAAGTCCGCCCGCGCGCGGCGCAGCTCCCCGGGCGACAGCGCGGCGAGGTCGCGGCCCGATTGCAGGATGCGGCCCGCGGTGGGCGGTTCCAGCGCCATGACGAGGCGCGCGAGGGTCGACTTGCCGGAGCCGCTCTCGCCGACCACGGCGAGGCTGCGGCCGGCCTGCAGGGTGAAGGACACGCCGTCGACGGCGACGACCTGCGGTGCCGGGGCCGTCAAGCGTTCGCGCGGCAGCGCATAGACCTTGCGCAGCCGCTCCGCCTCGACCAGCGCCGCGCTCATGCCGATGCCACCAGCTCGCGGGCGCGGATGCAGCGCGAGATGTGATCCGGCCCCATCGGCAGCGGCGGCGGCAGGCCGTCATTGCAAGGCGGGATCATCAGCGGGCATCGGTTGGCGAAGGGGCACCCCGGCGGCAGGTCGGCCAGTTCCGGCACCACGCCGGCGATGGTGGCGAGCGGCGTCTCGGTCGCCGGCCCGAGCTTCGGCCGCGCCGCGAACAGGCCGCGCGTATAGGGATGCGCCATGCGGGCGAAGACCTCGGCCGTCGGCCCCGCCTCCACCACGCTGCCGCCATACATCACCATCATGCGCTGGGTCGTTTCGGCGATGACGCCGAGATCGTGGCTGATCAGCAGCAGCGCCATGCCGCGCTCCTCCACCAGGTCGAGGATCAGGTCGAGGATCTGACCCTGGATGGTGACGTCGAGCGCGGTGGTCGGCTCGTCGGCGATCAGCAGGTCGGGATCGCAGGCGAGCGCCATGGCGATCATGACCCGCTGGCGCTGCCCGCCGGAAAGCTGGTGCGGGAACTGGTCGAGCCTGGCCGCCGGGTTGGGCAGGCCGACGCGGTCGAGCAGGTCGAGCGCGCGCTCGCGCGCGGCGGCGCGCGTCATCCCTTTGTGCAGGATCAAGGGCTCCGCCACCTGGCGGCCGATGGTCTGCACCGGGTTGAGCGAGGTCATCGGCTCCTGGAAGATCATCGCCATGCGGTCGCCGCGCAGGCCGCAGAGCTGATCCTCGCCGAGGGTGGTGAGCTCGCGGCCGTCGAGGCGGATGCTGCCGGCGATGCGGGCGCGTTCCGGCAAAAGGCTCATCAGCGCGAGCGCGGTGATCGACTTGCCGCAGCCCGACTCGCCGACCAGGCCCAAGGTCTCGCCGCGGTCGAGCGCGAACGCGACATTGCGCACCGCATCGCCCGGCCCGCGATTGGTGGCAAGCGTGACGGTGAGGTTCTCGACTTCGAGCAGCGGCATCAGCGGTGCCTGCACGAGAAGCCCTCTCTGCCCCTCAGGGGCGGAGAGGGTTGGGAGAGGTGGGGCGCGCCGCTCCTCGACAAGATTCGTCTGTGCGCAGCGCATCCGCCTTGGCGCACATCCGGAATCCGCATCCTCCCCACCTCACCCAACCCTCTCCCCCCTCTTCGAGGGCGGAGAGGGCTTCGCATTGCGGCTCTGATCGCGAGCGCGGAGTCCATCTACCGCTTCCTCGCCAGCCGCGGGTCGATCAGGTCGCGGAGGCCGTCGCCGAGCAGGTTGAGGCCGAGCACGGAGAGCGCAATGGCGATGCCGGGGAAGACGGCGAGGGTGGGGCTGCGGAAGATATGCGCCTGCGCCTCGTTCAGCATGCGGCCCCAGGATGGATCCGGCGGCCTGGTGCCGAGGCCGAGATAGCTGAGCGCGGCCTCGGCCAGGATGGCGATGGCGAACTGGATGGTCGCCTGCACCACCAGGATGGAGACGATGTTGGGCAGCACGTGCTCGACGGTGATGCGGAAGCCGCCCTTGCCGGCGGCACGCGCGGCGAGCACGAATTCGCGCGCCCAGACCGAGTTGGCAGCGGCGCGGGTGATGCGGGCGAAGACCGGCACGTTGAAGATGCCGATGGCGATGATCGAGTTGGCGGTGCCGGCGCCGGCGAGCGCGGTCAGCATCACCGCCGAGAGGATGGCCGGGAAGGCGAAGACGAAATCGGAGAGCCGCATGACGATCTCTTCCGTCCATCCGCGTTTCGCCGAGGCGTAGAGACCGAAGGCGACGCCCGCCGTCATGCCGATGCCGACGGCGACCACGCCGACCAGGATCGAGTTGCGGGCGCCGGCCATGATCAGCGAGGCGACGTCGCGGCCGAAGGCGTCGGTGCCGAGCCACCACGCCTCGGAAGGCGGCTTGAGCCGCTGCGACACCGTCATCTCGAGCGGCGGATGCGGCGTCCAGACATAGGAGACCAGCGCCATAAGCACGATCAGCCCGGTCAGCACCGCGCCGGCGACGAAGCTCGGATGGCGCAGCGCGCGGGCGGCGAAACCCGGCGCGGCGGAAGGCGTCGCGGCAACGGTCATACGTCGTGCGCCTTCAGGCGCGGATCGATCCAGGCATAGAGCAGGTCGACCACGAAATTGATGATCACCACCTTGGCGGCGAGGATGACGACGGCATCGCGCACCACCGGCACGTCGCGGTTGGCGATCGCCTGGAAGACCAGCCGGCCGAGGCCGGGCAGCTGGAACACGTTCTCGATCACCACCGTGCCGGCGAGCAGGTTGGAGAATTGCAGGCCCATGATCGTGACTACGGGGATCAACGCGTTGCGCACCGCATGGCCCCAGAGCGCGGCGCGGCGGGTCAGGCCCTTGGCCCGCGCGGTGCGCACGAAATCCTCGCGCAGCACGTCGAGCACCGCCGAGCGGGTGAAGCGAGCGAGGATCGCCGCCTGCACCAGGGCCAGCGCGATGGCCGGCAGGAACAGCGCACTGATCCCGTCCAGCACGCCTTCGTCCCAGCCCGGGAAGCCGCCGGCCGAGGCCCAGCCGAGCTGCACGGCGAAGAACAGGATCAACAGGATGCCGAACCAGAAATTCGGGATGGCGATGCCGAGCTGGCTGACCCCCATCACCACCACGTCGCCTGCCTTGTTGTGCTTCGAGGCGGCGTGGATGCCGAGCGGCAGCGCGATGACGACCGTCATCAGCATCGCCATCAGGGCGAGCGGCACGGTGACCCAGAGCCGCTCGACGATCAGCTCGCCGGTGGAGACGCCGTAGGAATAGCTCTGGCCGAAGCTGCCGGTGACGAGGCCGCCGATCCATTCGAGATAGCGGGTGACCGCCGGCTGGTTCAGCCCGAGCTTGTCGCGCAAGGCCGCCACCGCATCTTCGTTCGCGTCGGGCCCGAGCATGACCAGCGCCGGATCGCCGGGCAGCACTTCCAGCACCAGGAAAACCACCAGCGAGGTGCCGATCAGGGTGGCGATGAAGGTGGCGAACCGCTTGAGGAGGAAGAGATTCATCGGGTCGAAACAAAGATTGCCGTGGCAAGCCCTCTCTGCCCCTCAGGGGCGGAGAGTGTTTGGGAGAGGTGGGGCGCACCGCTTCTCGACAAGATTCGCCTGTGCGCAACGCAACCGCGCTCGCGCATATCCTCAAACCGCATCCTCCCCACCTCACCCAACCCTCTCCCCCCTCTTCGAGAGCGGAGAGGGCTTTCTTCGCGGTGCCCAAGAGGCCCGTGAATCGTATGGCGCCTCGGCAGAGCGTCGCTCACAACGGACGAACTCATCGCTTGCGGCAGAGCGAGAAGCCGTCGCCGACGGGGACCATGCAGAGATCGATGCGCTGGTCGGTGGCGAGCTTGGCGTTGAGGGCGCGCAGCGCCTCGGTATCGGCCGAGCGGTCGGCCGGGTCGGCGACGCTGCCGCCCCACAGCACGTTGTCGAACACGACCAGCCCGCCGGGGCGCAGCAGTTGAAGCAGGCGCTCGTAATAGGCGTCGTAGCCGGTCTTGTCGGCGTCGATGAAGCCGAAATCGATGGTGCCGGCGCCGCCGGCGGCGAGCAGCGCGTCCAAGGTCTGGGTCGCCGGCGCGAGGCGGAGATCGATCTTGCCGGCGATGCCGGCCTCGACCCAATAGCGGCGCGCGACCTGCGTCCATTCCTCGCTGACGTCGCAGGCAGTGATGCGCCCGTCATCGGGCAATGCCAGCGCGACGGCGAGCGCGCTGTAGCCGGTGAAGGTGCCGACCTCGACGCAACGGCGTGCGCCGATCAGCCGCACCAGCATCTGCAGGAGCGCGCCCTGCTCCGGCGCGATCTGCATCATCGCGTTGGGCAGCTTCGCGGTCTCGGCGCGGAGCCGCGCCAGCACCGGCGCCTCGCGCACGCCGTTCGCCCGCAGGTAATCCATCACGCGCTGTGGTATCGCCACGTCGTCCTCTTCCTCACAGCGTTGCGGGCGCAGTGAATACGACGGCAACGCGATCGGCAACAAGCGCCACCTTTCCGCCGCATTCCGGTCGAGCCAAGGACGCAAACCGCACCCAGATTCCGGATCAAGGGATGCCGGCGCCCCGGTGGTGTCGTACCGATGGAATGTCCCCTCCCCCCGGTCGGCGCGCAGCCATCGGGGTGCCGGTACCCGACGAGATGGCGCGGCCGTCGCCGCCCGGCGCTGAAGAGCGCCAGCGCGATGGCCGCACAGAGAGACCACGGCCGAACCGTCCCCCCGCCCTCGGCCGCGGTCCGGCGGCGTCGCCGGCTCATCCCCCCTAGAGAGCCGGTGGCGCCGCCACCCTTTTTTCAAGCCTTGCAGATCTAAGCGGCCCGCCCGTGACGCAGCAGGCGCCCGGGCAGCGGCCCGTCGGCGGTCAGCGCATCGCGGCCGCGCTCGCGCAAGAGCGTGCCGTTGACCACCACCGCCTCGATGCCGAAGGCATCGGCACGCAAGCGGTCGGCACCGGCCGGCAGGTCGTGCACGCGGGTGAGACCGCTGGCCCCCACCGTCGCCGGATCGAACACCACGATGTCAGCGGGGCGGCCTTCCGCCAGCAGGCCGCGATCGGCGATGCCGAACAGCTCGGCCGGCACCTGGGTCAGCTTGTGCACCGCGTCTTCCAGGGTGAGCGTGCCGCGCTCGCGCACCCAGTGACCGAGCAGATGCGTCGCGTAGCAGGCGTCGCAAAGCTGGTTCGCGTGGGCGCCGGCATCGGAGAGCGCGATCACCATGTTCGGGTCGACCATGAGCTCCGCCACTTCCGCCTCGTCGTGGTTCAGGATCGGGAAGCGGAAGCGGGCGCGGAAGTCGCTCGCGATGCTCATGTCGAGGGCGAGGTCGAGCGGGTCCTTGCCCGCCTTGGCGGCGACCTCGCGCAAGGGCCGCTCCTCGAGCTCGGGCTGGCCCGGCGCCACGGAGACGACCGCGCGCTCGTACCAGAGCGAGAGCGGGGTGCGCGATTCCGCGGCGCTGTCTCGCTTGAACGCCGCCCGAAATTCGGGATCGGCGTAGATCGCCTTCCGGCCAGCGCGGTCGGTCTTCATCGTGGGCGCGAAGAGCGGGCGCATCTCGAACGGGAACGGCTCGTTGAAGTCGAAATCGAAATTGATCGGCCGGCAGGCGACCTGGGGCACGATGCGGAGCCCCTCGGCGACGTCGCGCGCCGCACGTTCCATGTGGCGGCGATGCGAGCCGGGGCCGGCGAGGCCGGAGAGCAGCGCCGTCCAGGTGACCGGCACCTTGTAGGCGCGGGCGAAACGCTCGAACTCGTCCCACAGCAGGGTGCGGCCGATGGTGGCCTGCAGGATGCCGCGGCCGGAGGACGCCATGGCCGCGACCAGGGCGTCGATTTCCTCGATGCCGGCCATGCGGCTCGGCACCGGGTTGCCGTCATAGCCGTTATGTGTCGCCGCATGCGAGGTGGCGAAGCCGATGGCGCCGACATCCATCGCCTCCTGCACGAGCCGGCCCTGCGCCGCCACCTCGTCCGGCGTGGCGGCGCGGCGCACCGCGTCCTCGCCCATGACATAGGTGCGCAGCGGCGTGTGGCCGAACAGCACGCCGATATTGATGGCGCTGCCGCGGCTTTCCACCGCGTCCATATATTGCGGGAAGGTCTCGAAGCCCCAATCGGCGCCGATGCCGGCCTTGAGGGCGTCGATGCTCATGCCCTCGACCTTCTCGAGCGTGCGCATCATCAGCTCGCGGTGCTGCGGCCTGGTCGGCGCGAGGCCGAAGCCGCAATTGCCGATCACCACCGTCGTCACCCCGTGCCAGGGCGAGATCGACAGCATGCGGTCCCACATGACCTGGGCGTCGTAATGGGTGTGGACGTCGACGAAGCCGGGCGCCACCACCTTGCCCCGGGCATCGATGGTGCGGGCGGCCTCGCCCTCGACCTTGCCGAGCGCGACCACCTTGCCGCCCTTCACCCCGACATCGCCCTGGTAGCGCGGCCGGCCGGTGCCGTCGACGATGGTTCCGCCGGTGATCTCGAGATCGAGTGCCGTCATCTGCGTTCCCCTGACCCGACTTTCTTGTGGTCAGGGATACTAGCCGTTCGGCGACGGCGGGCATGAAAAAAGGGCCGCCGAAATGTGCCGACGGCCCAAGTCTAGGGAGGAAACGCCCAAGAAGGGCACTGGCGCCGAAGCGCCAATGGAATCAACCTATGTTGCGTTGCAGCAGGTGTCAAGAGTCTCGACACTCGACTTTGGTCGCATGCCAAATCCGATTCGCCCAATGGCGACATATATTTATCACGTGATAATCAAGTGGTGCCGCGCGATCCGGCAGGGTTTCCGGGCCGTTCCGGGCTGCTGCGCCGCAGCATTATCGATTGTCGATTGCCTGTTATGGCGCCAATAGAGGGCTGCGATCAATCGAACAAGGAATCCACCGCGTTCTGGTCCATGGCCGCGTCGACCGAGGCCTGGTCCATGGTCGTGGTGTGGCCGTGGATGCAGGCGGTTGCCCGGTCGAGCAGCCCGCGCACCTGGTCCAGCAGGCCGGCGATCATGGCTTCGAGCCGAGCCGCTTCGCCGGTTTCGATCAAAGCCGCCGCCGCCTCGATGCCGGCCGGCAGCACGGCATGCAGCTCGTCGATCACCGCGTCGAAGGGGCGGCGCGAGGCGGGATCGGCCTCCAAATAGGCCTGGATGGCAAGTTCCTTGTCGCTGAACACGCTGTCCCGGAAGTGCTCCTCGTAGGATTTCGGGCCCCAGGCGCGGATATCGCTCAAGCATTCCGGCATCGAGGGCAGCATTTCGAGCAGCATGACCACCTCGGCGAAATGGTTGAGGTAGTCGGTGGCGAGATACGTCTCCGGGTTGATGTTGGTGCCGCGCAAACGCTCCCGCAGCGCCGGGGGCGCTTCGGCCTCGTCGATACGGGCGGCGGCAACGGTGGGCATGAGATCTCATGCGGTGGGCAGAACAGGTGCGACAGATTGGCTGGCATATCGTTACCGGCCGGTTAGCCGGGTGCGGCGGCGGTGCTAGGCTGTTCGGCGGAGCGAGCGGGGGGACGCAATGAAGATCACGGCGATCGAGACGATCCGCGCCGAGAGCCACCCGAACCTGCTCTGGATCGAGCTGCACACCGACCAGGGCCTGGTCGGTCTGGGCGAGACCTTCTACGGCGCGGCGCAGGCCGAGGCGCATGTGCATGCCTATCTGGCGCCGATCCTGCTCGGCCGCGACCCGCGGCCGATCGAGCGGCACTGGCGGGCGATGATCCCCTATTGCGGCTATGTCGGCACCGGCGCCGAGATGCGGGCGCTCTCCGCGATCGACATCGCGCTCTGGGATCTCGGCGGCAAGGCGCTGGGCGTGCCGGTGCACCAGCTGCTCGGCGGCGCGGTGCGCGACGAGATCCGCGTCTACAACACCTGCGCCGGCTATCGCTATGTGCAGAACCGGCCGGCCCAGGGCACCGACAATTTCGGCCTGCCGGAGGAGGCGGCGCGCGGCGAGTACGAGGACCTGGACGCCTTCCTGAACCGTGCCGACGAGCTGGCGGCGAGCCTGCTGGAAATGGGCATCGGCGCGATGAAGATCTGGCCGTTCGATTTCGCCGCCGAAGCCAATCGCGGCCTGACCATCTCGCCGGCCGAGCTGACGAAGGCGCTGGAGCCCTTCGACAAGATCCGCCGCGCGCTCGGCGACCGGATCGAGGTGATGGCGGAGCTGCACGCGCTGTGGCTGAAGCCGGCCGCCTGCGAGATCGCGCGGGCACTTCAGCCCTATCGCCCGTTCTGGATCGAGGATCCGGTGCGGATGGATCACCTGGCCAGCATCAAGGACGTGGCGCGCGCCAGCACCACCAAGATCGCCACCGGGGAGACCTTGGGCGGCCGGGCGCAGTATCGCAGCCTGCTGGAGCTCGACGCGGTCGGCGTGCTGATCATGGATATCGGCTGGGGCGGCGGGCTGACCGAGGCGCGCAAGGTCGCCGCCATGGCCGAGGCCTGGCACGTGCCGTTCGCCACGCATGACTGCACCGGCCCGGTCGCGCTCGCCGCCGCGGTGCATTTCTCGCTGCATGCCGAGAACGCGCTGATCCAAGAGATGGTGCGGGCCTTCTATTTCGGCTGGTACGGCGAAATGGTGACCGACCTGCCGCCGCTCCGGAACGGCCTGATCCGGGCGCCGGAAGGCCCTGGCCTCGGCCTTGCCTTGCAGCCCGACCTGAAGCGCCGGCCGGGCGTGACGGTCCGGCGGTCGGCGCTGTGAAGGCTGCGTCAACCATCAACCGGTCTTCCCGCCATTGGCGATTGGCCCTATATACGCGGCCATGAGCCGGATCGATCGAGCCAAGGAAGCGGCGCGCCAGCGCATTCGCGAATCGGGTCTGCGGCCGACGCGGCAGCGGCTCGCGCTGGCCAGACTGCTGTTCGAGAACGGCGACCGGCACGTCACCGCCGAGAGCCTGCATGCCGAGAGCAAGACGGCCGGCGAGCGGCTGTCGCTGGCGACGGTCTACAACACGCTGCACCAGTTCACCGCGGCCGGCCTGCTCCGCCAGGTGACGATCGAGGCCGGGCGCAGCTATTTCGACACCAATGTCTCCGACCATCACCACTTCCTGGTCGAGCGGTCGGGCGAGCTGATCGACATCCCGGCCGCGGCGGTGGACGTGCGCAAACTGCCGATCGCACCGAAAGGCCATGAAGTCGCCCGCGTCGATGTGATCGTGCGCCTGAAGGCGGCCGAGCGACGTTAGGTCGCTGCCCCTACCAGATTAAAATCATTCCAAACTATTGACAGCGCCGGCCCGCCGGGTCTACACCCATGGCGGGGTCGGAGGGCGACCGCAGGCACTGGCGGCGCTCTTCGCGGGTTGTTCGATCAGTAGGAGGGAAGCATGCCAGCGCTCAAGGGAACCAAGACTCTGCAGAATCTGAAGGATGCGTTTGCCGGCGAGAGCCAGGCGAACCGCCGCTATCTCTATTTCGCCCAGAAGGCCGATGTCGAGGGCTTCAACGACGTCGCCGCCGTGTTCCGCTCGACGGCGGAAGGCGAGACCGGCCACGCGCACGGCCATCTCGAGTTCATGGAAGAGGTCGGCGATCCGGCGACCGGCGAGCCGATCGGCCCGACCAACCTGAACCTGAAGGCCGCCATCGCCGGCGAGACGCACGAATACACCGACATGTATCCGGGCATGGCGAAGGCCGCGCGCCAGGAAGGCTTCGACGAGATCGCCGACTGGTTCGAGACTCTCGCCAAGGCCGAGAAGAGCCATGCCGGCCGCTTCCAGAAGGCGCTCGACACGCTCGGCTGAGCGCGGCGAGACTTCAACGACAACGAAGATAAGAGACTGGCGGGAGGGCGCAGCAATCGCGCCCTCCCGCGCAGTTCTCCGGTCCTGACCTTGCGGCGATAACCCCGCCGCGGGCGGAGGTCATATGCGCGAAGGCAGTCTCGACGCCCCGATGCGTCACCCGTTGGCTTGGAACGATCCGGATTTCTACGACGAGGCGAAGCTCGATGCGGAGCTGCGCCGGGTGTTCGACATCTGCCATGGCTGCCGGCGCTGCTTCAATCTGTGCGACAGCTTCCCGCGGCTGTTCGACCTGGTCGACGCCTCGCCGACGGAAGAGCTCGACGGCGTCAAGAGCGAGGATTTCAAGCAGGTCGTCGATGCCTGCACGCTCTGCGACATGTGCTTCCTGACCAAGTGCCCCTATGTGCCGCCGCATGAGTTCAACCTCGACTTCCCGCATCTGATGCTGCGCTACCGCGCCGTCGAGATGAAAAAGGGCAAGGTGAGCTGGACCGAGCGCGAGCTGAGCAAGACGGACCGCAACGGCCGGCTGGCCGGCGCCGTCGCGCCGCTCGCCAACTGGGCGAGCGATGAGAAGAACCGGCTGACCCGGCCGATCTTGGAGAAGACCGTCGGCATCGACGCGCGCGCCCATCTGCCGAAATTCCACGGCCGCACTTTCGTCGCGCGGGCCAAGGATGCCGGCGGGCCGGCCGCGGACGGGCCCGCGAAGGGCGCCAAGGCGGTGCTCTACGCCACCTGCTTCGTCAACTACAACAGCCCCGGCATCGGCGAGGCGGCGCTGAAAGTGCTGCACAAGCAGGGCGTCGAGACAAAGGTGGTGCATCCGACCTGCTGCGGCATGCCGAAGCTGGAGCATGGCGACATCGCCGACGTGGCGGCGCGGGCGAAGAAGGTGGCGGCGGAGCTGCTGCCGCTGGTCGATCAGGGCTATGACGTCGTCGCGCTGGTGCCGTCCTGCGCGCTGATGCTGAAATTCGAGTGGCCCTTGATCCTGCCGGGCGATCCCGACATCAAGCGGCTGGCGCAGGCGACGCAGGACCTTTCCGAATACGTGGTCGGGCTCGGCAAGCGCTATGGCCTGGCGCCCGGCATGCAGCCGCTGGAAGGCGGCGTCAGCCTGCATCTCGCCTGCCATGCGCGGGCGCAGAACATGGGAGCGAAGGGCGCGGAGATGCTGCGCCTGGTCCCCTCGCCCGATATCGCCGTGATCGAGCGCTGCTCCGGCCATGGCGGCAGCTGGGGCGTGATGAAGGAGAATTTCCAGACCGCGATCAAGGTGGGCAAGCCGGTGGCCCGCCAGGCGGCCAAGGGCAAGGCGCATCTGGCGTCGGAATGCCCGCTGGCCGCCGACCATATCGTGCAAGGCATCGGGATGCTGGGCGACGGCGGGGCGCCGCAACGCTCCTGGCATCCGATCGAACTGATGGCCAAGGCCTACGGATTGCTGCCATGAACGCTGCCCAGAAACGCACCATCACCCGCACCGACATCCTGCCGATGGCGGAGTACGAGCGCGTGCGCAAGGAGCGCCGCGCCGAGGTGATCGCGCTGAAGCGCGACCGCCGGATGGAGGTGGGCCCGTTCTGCACCTTCCATTTCGAGTGCTACGCCACGATGTGGCACCAGATCCACGAGATGCTACGCATCGAGAAGGGCGGCGAAGCGCAGATCGAGGACGAGCTTCGCGCCTACAACCCGCTGATCCCGAACGGGCGCGAGCTGATCGCCACCGTGATGTTCGAGATCGAGGATCCGGTGCGCCGCGAGCGGGAGCTGCGCCAGCTGACCGGAATCGAGGAGACCTGCAGCCTGACGATCGGCAACGACAAGGTCGCCGCGGTCGCGGAGAGCGAGGTCGAGCGCACCAAGGAGGACGGCAAGACCTCCTCCATCCACTTCCTGAAATTCCCGCTGACCGACGCGCAGGCAACGGCGTTCAAGGATCCGTCGGTGCAGGCCATGTTGGGCTTCAGCCACCCGAACTACCTGCACCTCGCCATCCTGCCGCCGGCGGTGCGGAAAGCGCTGATCGCCGACCTGGCCTGAGGCTCGAAACGGCGCGCCGGCGGGAACGCTTGTTAAAGCTTGGCCGTTAGGCTGGCACGGCGCCGCAAGCTTCTGTCACAATTCTGTAATATTGGCTTGCGCCCGAGCACCTGCGGGCGGAGCATATGCGCATCGTGATTCGAGCCGCACACGGCCGGAAATGAACGGCACCGAGCTTCTGATCCATCTGATCGGCGGCGTGGCCCTGCTGCTCTGGGCTGTGCGGATGGTGCGCACCGGCATGACCCGCGCCTTCGGCGGCACGCTCCGCCGGGCGCTGGCGGCCGGTGGACGCAACCGGTTCGGCGCTTTCGCCGCAGGGCTCGGCGTCACCGCCCTGCTGCAGAGCAGCCTCGCCACCGCGCTGATCGTCTCCTCCTTCGCCAGCCGGCGGCTGATCGCGCTGCCGGTCGCGCTGGCGATGATGCTGGGCGCCGATCTCGGCTCCACCGTCGCGACCCAGGTGCTGGCCTTCGATCTCGGCATGGTGTCGCCGGTGCTGATCGCGATCGGCGTCGTGTCGTTCATGAGCTCCAATGCCGACCGGGCCCGCCATGTCGGCCGGATCAGCATCGGCATCGGCCTGCTGCTGCTGGCACTCGGCCTGATCCGCGGCGCGGCCGAGCCGCTCCGCGAATCCGAAGGCCTCTCTGTCCTGCTGCACGCCATGGAGGGCGAGCCCTGGATCGCGCTGATCGCGGCGACGGCGCTGACCTGGGCAGCGCATTCGAGCCTGGCCATGGTGCTGTTCGTGATGTCGCTCGCCGCGGCCGGCACCGTCTCGGTGCCGCTGGCGCTGGCGCTGGTGCTGGGCGCCAATCTCGGCGGCGCGCTGACCCCGCTGATCGATCAATGGGGCGCCGCGCCGGAGGCGCGCCGCGTGCTGCTCGGCAATGTCATCATGCGGGGCGTGGTGGCGATTGCCGCCCTGCCCTTCCTCGGCCAGCTGACCGGCTGGATCGGCATGCTGGACGTGTCGCCGGCGCGGGCCGCCATCCACTTCCATTCCGCCTACAACCTCGCCGTCGCGGTGATCGGCCTCGCCGTGCTCGACCTCGTGGCCATGGTCGCGACGCGGATTCTGCCGGCGGCGCCGAAGGACGAGGACCCGGCATCGCCGCGCTATCTCGATCCCGGCGCGATCGACAGCCCCTCGGAAGCGCTGGCCGCCGCCGCGCGCGAGACACTGCATCTCGGCGATCTGGTCTCCGGCATGCTGTCGCGCACCATGGCGGTGTTCGAGAAGGACGACCTGAAACTCGCCAAGTCGGTGGAGCAGGCCGACGACGCGGTCGACCGCCTGCATGAATCGATCAAGCTCTACCTGATCCAGGTTTCGCGCGGCGAGATGTCGCTGGAGGAGAGCGGCCGCTTCGTCGAGATCCTGACCTTCGTCACCAATCTCGAGCATGTCGGCGACATCATCGACAAGAACTTGATGGAGCTGGCGGCGAAGAAGATCAAGAACCGCTATGCCTTCTCGCCCGAGGGCCGGCGCGAGCTTGCCGCCTTCCACACCCGCGTGACCGAGACCATGCAGCTCGCGCTCAACGTGTTCATGACGCGCGACCCGAACCTGGCGCGCCGGTTGCTGGCCGAGAAGGTCGAGGTGCGCGATGCCGAGATCGCGGCGGCCCAGAGCCATTTCGGCCGCCTGAAGGAAGGCCGGCCGGAGAGCCTGGAGACCAGCGCCATCCATCTCGACGTGATCCGCGACCTGAAACGGATCAACGGCCACCTCACCTCGGTCGCCTATCCGATCCTGGAGGGCACGGGCGAGCTGGCGCGGACGCGGCTCAAGGCGCCGGAAGCGGCCGCAACCAATGGGGGCGAGCCGGGCCCCGCGCGGGGCGGCGAGGCGGCCCCCGCTTCCTAGACCTGACCCGGGCCTCGGCCCGCACTATCCTGCCCGGGTGAAGCCGAACAGCGCCCTGCCCTTCGATCGCGCCTTGAAGCGCCGCCATCTGGCGCGCGCCGCCGCCGGCTTTGCGCGCCACGATTTCCTGTATCGCGAGGTGACGACGCGCCTGGTCGACCGCGTACTGGACGTGAAGCGGGCCTTTCCGCGCGCGCTGGACCTCGGCGGGCGCGGCGACATGGTGGCGAGCGCGCTCGCCGGCCGCGCCGGCGTGGCGACGCTGGTCCATGCGGCGCCTGCGGCCGGGCTGCTCGGCAGCGCCGGCGTGGTGGCCGACGAGGAATGGCTGCCCTTCGCGCCGGCCAGCTTCGACCTGGTGCTGGCGCCGCTCTCGCTTACCTGGGTCAATGACCTGCCGGGAACGCTGCTCCAGATCGCCCGCATCCTGCAGCCGGACGGCCTGCTCCTCGCCGGCCTGCCGGGCGGGCGCACCCTGACCGAGCTGCGCCAGGCGCTGCTGCGCGCCGAGGCCGAGGTGGAAGGCGGCGCGAGCCCGCGCGTCGCGCCCTTCCTCGACATGCGCGACGGCGCCGGCCTGCTGCAGCGCGCCGGCTTCGCGCTGCCGGTGGCCGACAGCGAGATCATCACCGTCACCTATGCCGACCCGCTCGCTCTGCTGCGCGAGCTGCGCGGCGCCGGCGAGACGGCGGCGCTGACCGAAAGGCGCGGCTCGCTCCGCCGCTCGACCCTGCTGCGGGCAATGCAGATCTATGCGGAGATGTTCGCGACGCCGGATGGCCGCGTGCCGGCGACCTTCGAGCTCGTCACCCTGACCGGCTGGGCGCCGCATGCCGCGCAGCCGAAGCCGCTCAAGCCGGGCAGCGCCAAGGCGCGCCTCGCCGAGGCGCTCGGCACCGAAGAGCGGCCGGCCGGCGAGAAGGCCGGACGATAGCGGCCCCGGTCAGCAGACGCTCGCCCTCACACTCGTGCCCTTCGTCAGCAACACGCCAATCGAGCATTCATAGTCGCCGCCGGGGCCTCGGCTGCATTCCAGCATCCCCGCCGTCTTGCTGCGGAGCGATGGATCGCAGGCGCTCGGCCGCGCCTCGGCCTGCATCGCGTCGTAGATCTCCTTGGCAGCGGCGCCGTCGATATAGAACAGCACGCGGTCCTTGCTCTCCCCCGGTGGCGGATCGACGAGGGTGGCGGAGCCGATCGCATAGGTCCCCGACAATGGCCTGGTGTCCATCGCCGGCGCCGGCGCGACCACGCCGACGACCATTGTCAGTGCAGCGACGACGGCTGTTCGCGACGTCATCCTCCCCTCCTCCGATTTCGCTCGCCTACATTGTTGACGCGGATCAATGTGACCGACCGGCGGCGGACGCAATTTGGTAATGCGCGGATGGCGGTCATGTCAGCCGCCACCGAAATGCGGATCGATGCTGGATCTCAAGGGAGACCGACATGAACAGGCGCCATCTGCTCGCAGCTTTCGCATTAGCGGCCCTGGTGGCCGGCCCCCTGGCCGGCTGTGCCAAGGACCAGACGGCGGGCGAGTACATCGACGATTCGACGATCAGCAACACCATCCGGGCCAAGCTGATCGACGACAAGCAGCTGAACGTCTTCAAGATCGACGTCACCACAAATAACGGCATCGTCAAGCTGACGGGCGACGTGAAGACGGCCGAAGCGAAGGCACGCGCCACGACGGTAGCGAACGGTGTCAAAGGTGTGAAAGCCGTTCAGAACAATCTGGTGGTGAAACCGTAGAAGAGCGCCCGAAGCGGGCGGCAGGGGCTCAGTTCTTCTTGCCGCCACCCTTCTTTTCGCGCGCCGCGTTCAAGTCCTGCATCGTACCGGAACGGTCGGCGCCGGTCGCTGCGCCACCCTTGTTCGTCCGCTGGTTCTCCTTGGTCTGACCGAGCGCATTGGCGCATTCCGAGCGCTTGGCGTTCTCGGCCTTGGCGCAATCGATGGCCTTGTCGTTCCTGGCCTGCGCCGGCGCGACCAGCCCGAGTCCCAGTGCCAGCGCGGCGGCTAGCAAATTGATCGGCGATCTCATCGCGCGTTTCCCCGCTTGGATCAGACAGTGACGTCGAGCGAACCACCGAGCGCGCCGGCGGTAACGGGCGTTTCGGTCGGTGCCGGCTCGGCGGCGGGCTCAGGCCGCGGGAAGCGCGTCTCGATGCCCTTGGGCAGATTGTCGAGCCGCTTGAGCTGGCCGGGCGGCAGCTGATCTTCCTTCTTGGCGATGCCGGGCGGCACCGGCTTGCTGAAGGCTGCCGGGGCTGTGCTGGACGAAACAGGCTTCATGGGAGCTCTCCTCTGCCATGGCGCAGCCTGCTCGTTCTCGGTGAACCGGCGGTAAAGAAGAAGGGATTGCGAAACGGGCGCTCTACAAATAGTCCCGCAGCATTGCTACCAGCGGTATATCCGCCGGCGGCATCGGATAGTCCTTCATCTCCTTCGGCCGCACCCATTTCAGCACCTGGCCCTCGTGCGGCGCCGGCGTGCCCTGCCAGCGGCGGCAGAGATAGAGCGGCATCAGCAGGTGGAAGTCGTCATAGGCGTGCGAGGCGAAGGTGAAGGGCGCGAGGCAGGCTTCCTTGATGTCGACGCCGAGCTCTTCGTGCATCTCGCGGATCAGCGCCGCTTCCGGCGTCTCGCCCGGCTCAACCTTGCCGCCGGGGAATTCCCAGAGGCCCGCCATCTTCTTGCCGGGCGGACGCTGCGCCAGGAGCACGCGGCCATCGGCATCCACCAGGCCGACCGCGGCGACCAGGATGACCGGCTTGGTCACGACCCGGCGCCCTTACGACCTGTAATCGGCGTTGATGTCGATGTAGCCGTGGGTCAGGTCGCAGGTCCAGACCTTGGCCGTTCCCTTGCCGATGCCGACATCGACGCCGATCGTCACTTCCTGGCCGCGCAGATGCATGGTCGCCTTGGCTTCGTCGTAGCCGGGCCGGATCATGCCGTTCTGCGTCACCTGCTGGCCGCCGATGCTGACCACCAGCTTGTCGCGGTCGGCCTTCTCGCCCGACTTGCCGATCGCCATGACGATGCGGCCCCAATTGGCGTCCTCGCCGGCGATCGCCGTCTTCACCAGCGGCGAGTTGGCGATGGCGAGCGCGATGCGGCGCGCCGCCTTCGCATTCGCCGCACCGGCGACATTGACGGTGACCAGTTTCTTCGCGCCCTCGCCGTCGCGCGCCACCTGCTCGGCGAGGTCGGCGAGCAGGCCGTTCAGCGCCTCGACGAAATGGCGGAGCTTGGGGTCGGTGGCCGACTTGATCGCCGCATGCTTGGCCTGGCCGGTCGCGAACATCAGCAGCGTGTCGCTGGTCGAGGTGTCGCCGTCGACGGTCAGGCAGTTGAACGAGAGCTCGTTGCCCTTGGCGAGCAGCGCCTGCAGCACCTCCGCCGGGATCTTCGCGTCCGTCGCGACGAAGCAGAGCATGGTCGCCATGTCGGGCGCGATCATGCCGGAGCCCTTGGCGAAGCCGTTGATTCGCACCGGGACGCCACCGATCTCCACCGTCGCGGTGGCGACCTTGGCGAAGGTGTCGGTGGTGCGGATGGTCTCCGCCGCATAGCGCCAGGCATCGAAGGCGAGCTGGCCGCCGATGCTGGTGACCGTCGCCGCGATCTTGTCATGCGGCAGGATCTGGCCGATCACGCCGGTCGAGGCGAGCATCACCTCGCCGGCGGCGCAGCCCGCGACCTTGGCGGCGGCGGCGGCCACCGCCTCCACCGCCTGCTTACCCGCCTTGCCGGTGAAGACATTGGCATTGCCGGCATTGACCACCAGCGCGCGGGCGCGGCCCTTGGGCAGATGCTTGCGGCACCAGTCGACCGGCGCGCCCGGCATGCTGGAGCGCGTCAGCAGGCCGGCCACCGTGGTGCCCTTGGGAAAGCGCATCAGCAGCACATCGGCGCGGCCCTGATAGCGGGTGCCGGAATTGCCGACGGCGATCTCGACGCCGCCGAGCGGCGGCAAGCGCGGCGGGTTCTTCGGCGCGAGCGGAGAGACGGGCAGCGGTTTAGCCATGGCGGTCGTCTTCGTGTCCGGATTTTTTCGGTGCGGCTATTTCTTGGCCGGCGCCTCGGGCTTGGCATTGCCCTGGGCATCGAACTGCTCGACCTTGGCGCCGGCGCGCAGCTTCTCGACCAGCGCCACCACCACGTCGCGCGTCACTTCGCGGCGCAGCGTTTCCTTGCTCGCCTCGTAATCCGGCGGCGGCGCCTTTCGGCGCTCCTCCAGCTTGATCACGTGCCAGCCGAACTGGCTCTTCACCGGCGTATCGGTGTATTCGCCGGCCTTGAGCTTGAAGGCCGCCTCGGTGAATTCCGGCACCATGTCCTCGCGCTTGAAGAAGCCGAGATCGCCGCCGTTATTGGCCGAGGGGCCGGTCGATTTGGACTTGGCCAGCGCGGCGAAGTCGGTGCCCTTCTTCAGCTCCACGATCAGGCCTTTCGCCGCCTCCTCGCTCTCGACCAGGATGTGGCGGGCGCGGATCTCCTCCTCCGCCGGCTGCTCCGCCAGCATCTTCTTGTAGCGCTCGCGCATCTTCTCCTCGGTCACGCCCTTCTCGATCTCGCGGCCGAGCCAGGCTTCCTGCAGCGCGGTCTCGCGCGCCATGGCGATGCGCTGCTTGACCTCGGGGTCGTCGCCGAGCTTGGCCGTTTCGGCGGCGGCGGCCATCAGCTTGCGGTCGATGAGCTGGGTCAGCACAAGGTCGAACAGGTAGTTGCCCGGCAGCTGGCGGTACTGTTCCGGCAGGGTCTCGACCACGGCGGTCACTTCGGAGCGGCGGATGTCGATGCCGTTGACGCGGCCGACCACCACGTCCTCGCCGGCCGGCGTCAGGTTCATCACCGGCGCCTGGGCCAAGGCAGGCCCGGCCATCGGCACGGCGCCGGCCAGCAGGGCGGCGCCCAGGACCGCGAGGGCCGGGGCCGGCAGCAGCAGTTTCCGCATGAAATCTCCAGGGGAAAGGAGTGGCAGAGGGAAGCAGGGCTTGGGCGGGGGAGACTAGCGGTTTGCGCCCTTTTCGGCCAGCAGCCGCAACAGGGCATCCAGGCCAAGCAGGTATGAGTGAATGCCGAAGCCGGCGATCGTGCCGTGCGCCGCTTCGGCGGTGATGGATTTGAGCCCGCGCCGGTCGATATTGGTCATATGGACCTCGACGATCGGGAAGCTCATGGCCCTGAGCGTGTCGCGCAGCGGATAGCCGGCATAGAGCCAGGCGGCCGGGTTGATCAGCAGGCCGTCGATCCCGTCCTCGACGCCCTGGTAGATACGACCGATCGCCTCCCCCTCGACATGGCTGTAGAAGATCTCGAGCTGGCAGCCATGCCCGGCGGCATGGTCGAGCAGCAGCCGGTCGAGTTCGGCCGCGGTGGTCTTGCCGTAAAGCTCGGGCTGGCGGCGGCCGAGATAGCTCATGTTCGGCCCCTGGATCAGTAGAATCTTCCACATCGCGCGCCCCCTGGTGGCTGGCTTCGGCCCGCGCCAGGATAGCCGGCGGAGGGAACCGTGCCATGCCGATCGAACGCGCCCATTTCACCCGGCTGGCCCGCTACAACCGGTGGGCCAATCAGCGGCTCTACGCCGCCTGTGCGAGCCTGGCCGAGGCGGAGTACCTGAAGCCCCGCCCGGCCTTCTTCAAGAGCCTGCACGGCACGCTCAGCCACATCCTGGTGGCCGACCGGCTGTGGCTCGCGCGCTTCGAAGGGAAGCCGCAGCCCTATCAGAGCCTGGGGCACATTCCCTATGGCGACCTGCCGGGCCTGCGCGTGGCGCGCGAGGCGGAAGATGCGCGCATCCTGCGCGTGGTGGAGGCGATCGACGACGCGGCATTCGGCCGGCCCTTCACCTATCGCAACATGGCGGGCGAGACCTGGTCGCAGCCGCTCGACCAGCTGCTGACGCATGTCTTCAATCACCAGACCCATCATCGCGGCCAGGCGCACGACCAGCTGTCGCAGACCGGCACGGCACCGCCGGAGCTGGACTTCATCTACTTCATGCGCGAGGCGTGACGCGGCAGGTCAGTAGCGCGACAGGTGCAGCCGGTTCCACAGATTGATCATCGCGATGTTCGCGGTGAGCGCGCCGATCTCCCGCTCGCTGAAATGCGCGCGCAGGCGGGCGCGCAGCGCGGCGTAGTCGGTCCGCGCGTCGACCACCGTCAGCGCCTCGGCCCAGGCGAGCGCGGCCTTCTCCTCCGCGCTGAACTCGCTCGACTGCTCGAACACGATCACGCGGTCGAGGCGTTCGCTGCTCTCCCCGTCGGCGCGGGCTTCGCGGGTGTGCATCTTGACGCAGTGGGCGCATCGGTTGATCTGCGAGGCGCGCAGCAGCACGAGGTGGCGCAGCCTGCGGTCGAGGCCCTGCGCATCGATCGCTTCATGCACGGCGCCCATCGCCTGCAGAACACCGGGAATTTCGATCTCGTAGCGCACGGCGCGGGCATCGGTCATCGGGCTCTCCTTGGTCAGGGTGAGCGGAAGACGAGGCCGTTTCGCCCGGCGTGACGGCGGGAGCGTTGCGCGCGTGCCACGGGGCGCACCTCGTCGCGCATCGCCTGTTCGATATGCTTGACGGCCGGGCCGACGCGACCCCAATATCTAGCGGCTCACGGTGCCCCGGATTGCCAAATCTGGGGTGAAGAGGGAACCCGGTCGGTCGCCTGACGAGGCGATCAAGCCGGGGCTGCCCCCGCAACTGTAAGCGGGAAGCGGCCGTCGCAGAGTGCCACTGGTGCAGGGCCAGACCTGAATCGGGTTCTGGGATCCTGACCGGGAAGGCGCGACAGCCGCCGCGATCCGCAAGCCAGGAGACCTGCCGTGAGCGGGTAAACGTCCCCGGGCGGGGTGTCCGGCGGCCGCAGGCTGGCGCGTGGCGAGAGCCACGAGGACTCCAGGTGCGCCCGCCCCTCCCCCGGGAAGAACAAGGTGGTCGGCGAGAATCTCAAGGGATTCTGTCAGGGGGTTTCATGTCTGCGCTCGCTCTCGAATTCGATCGTCACGGCAACCTTGTGCCGATGCGCCCGCCGGCCCCGCCGCGCCCGGCACAGCGCGCGCCCGCGCCGGCACCGCTGGCGAAACGCCCGGAGCCTGCCGACCTCAGGCTCGACCGCAGCCGCGACGATCTGCTGACCCCGTTCGGCAAGGCGACCCTGCAGGACCGCTACCTGATGCCCGGCGAGAGCTATCAGGACATGTTCGCCCGCGTCGCCTGCGCCTATGCCGACGATGTCGAGCACGCCCAGCGCATCTACGACGCGGTGTCGAAGCTGTGGTTCATGCCGGCGACGCCGGTGCTGTCGAACGGCGGCACCACGCGCGGCCTGCCGATCTCCTGCTTCCTCAATGCGGTGCCGGACAGCCTCGACGGCATCGTCGATACCTGGAACGAGAACGTCTGGCTCGCCTCGAACGGCGGTGGCATCGGCACCTATTGGGGCGGCGTGCGCTCGATCGGCGAGGCGGTGAAGGGCTGCGGCGAGACCTCGGGCATCATCCCCTTCATCCATGTGATGGACGGGCTCACGCTCGCGATCAGCCAGGGCTCGCTGCGGCGCGGCTCGGCCGCGGTCTATCTCGACATCCACCATCCGGAGATCGAGGAGTTCCTGGAGATCCGCAAGGCCTCCGGCGACTTCAACCGCAAAGGCCTGAACCTGCATCACGGCATCAACGTCACCGACGAGTTCATGGAAGCCGTGCAGGACGGCCGCATGTTCGGCCTGCGCAGCCCGAAGACCGGCGAGGTGATGCGCACGGTGAATGCGCGCCAGCTCTGGCAGCGCATCCTGGAGACCCGGCTGCAGACCGGCGAGCCGTACCTGCTGTTCATCGACCATGTGAACCGGGCGCTGCCGAAGCACCAGAAGGAGCTCGGCCTCAAGGTCTCGACCTCGAACCTGTGCAGCGAGATCACCCTGCCGACCGGGCGCGATCATCGCGACGAGGACCGCACCGCCGTCTGCTGCCTCTCCTCGCTCAACATCGAGACCTGGGACGAGTGGTGCGACGAGCCAGGCTTCATCGAGGACGTGATGCGCTTCCTCGACAACGTACTGACGCAGTTCATCGAGACCGCGCCGGACAGCATGGCGCGCGCCAAATACTCGGCAACGCGCGAACGCTCGGTGGGCTTGGGCGTGATGGGCTTCCATTCCTTCCTGCAGGCGCGCGGCGTGCCGTTCGAGAGCGCCATCGCCAAGGCGTGGAACCTCCGCATCTTCCGCAAGATCCGCCGCGAGGCGGATGCCGCCTCCGTGCTGCTGGCCGAAGAGCGCGGCGCCTGCCCGGACGCGGCCGAGCGCGGCATGAAGGCGCGGTTCAGCCACAAGATCGCCATCGCGCCGACAGCGTCGATCAGCATCATCTGCGGCGGCACCAGCGCCTGCATCGAGCCGATTCCGGCCAATATCTATACGCACAAGACGCTTTCCGGCGCCTTCGCGGTGCGCAATCCCTATCTCGCCAAGGTGCTGGCGGCGAAGGGGATCGACACAGCCGAAACCTGGCAGTCGATCGTGGAGCATGAAGGCTCGGTCCAGCATCTCGCGGCGCTGGACGAGGACGAGAAGGCGACCTTCCGCACCGCCTTCGAGATCGACCAGCGCTGGATCGTCGAGTTCGCCGCCGATCGCGCGCCCTATATCTGCCAGAGTCAGTCGCTCAACCTCTACCTGCCGGCCGATATCGATAAGTGGGACCTGCACATGCTGCACTGGTCGGCCTGGAAGCGCGGCGTGAAGAGCCTCTATTACTGCCGCTCCAAATCGATCAGCCGCGCCGCCTTCGCCGGCAAGATGGAGGGTAAGGTGGCCGCGTTCAGCGTCGCGGCCCGCACCGATTACGAGGAGTGCCTCGCATGTCAGTGATCAGCCTGCGCGGCATCGACCTCTCCACCATCGACCCGAAAAGCCTGATCGGCACCGGCAAGGTCGGCCTGCTGCAGGCGACCGGCACCTACGATATCGAGCGCTACCCCTGGGCCTACGAGTTCTGGAAGCGCCAGCAGCAGACCCATTGGATGGGCGAGGAAGTGCCGCTCGGCGGCGACATCAAGGACTGGGCGTCGGACCGGGTGACCGATTCCGAGCGCCGGCTGCTGACCCAGATCTTCCGCTTCTTCACCCAGTCCGATGTCGAGGTCGGCGACAATTACCTGAAGCGCTACATCCCGATCTTCCAGCCGCTGGAAGTGCAGATGATGATGGCCGCCTTCTCCAACATGGAGACGGTGCATATCGACGCCTATGCGCTGCTCTTGAAGACGCTCGGCATGCCGAAGGCGGAATTCGAAGCGTTCCGCGACTATGCCGAAATGCGGGCCAAGGCCGACTACATGCACAGCTTCGGTGTCGGCAGCGTCGCCGATGTGGCGCGCACGCTCGCGATGTTCGGCGCCTTCACCGAGGGCATGTCGCTGTTCGCCTCCTTCGCGATGCTGCTCAACTTCCCGCGGCACAACAAGATGAACGGCATGGGCCAGATCGTCTCCTGGTCGGTGCGCGACGAGAGCCTGCATTGCGAGGGCATTATCCGGCTGTATCACCAGTGGAACCGCGAGACCGGCGCGGTGACATCGGCGGTGCGCGACGACATCGTCGACGTCGCCAAGACCATGGTGGGGCTGGAGGAGAAGTTCATCGACCTCGCCTTCGGCATCGGCAAGATCGAGGGCATGAAGGCGGAGGAGATCCGCGCCTATGTGCGCTACATCGCCGATTGGCGGCTGACCCAGCTGAAGCTGCCGCCGGTCTTCGGCTGGTTCGCCGAGACCGAGGCCGGCTACAAGCAGCTGAAACCGCACCCCCTGCCCTGGCTGGTCGAGATCCTGAACGGGGTCGAGCACGCCAATTTCTTCGAGCAGCGCGCTACCGAATATTCCAAAGCGGCCACACGCGGCTCCTGGGACGGCGAGGAGGGCGTCTGGGCCCTGTTCGACAAGCGGGAGGGGGCGGCGCGGCATACGGCCTGAACCGCGTCAATTTTTCGGCAACCCCCGGCTGCTATGCGATTTGACGTCGGAACGGAGGTTTCAGGTGTTCCACGTCAAAGGCGGCATCTACACGGATATGTCCTTCACCAGGCTGGAGCCGGGCCAGGCGCCGGTCGAGCTCGGCCCGTTCCGCAGCTATGACGAAGCTCACGTGGCCTGGCGCGACATCGCCGCGCGCACGCTCGATATCTGCACGGCCAAGTACTGGATCGTGGAGACGGAAGAGGTCGCGGGCTGAGACATTGCCGACCAAGGTTCGCGCCGACAACAGCCAGAACACCTTAAGGGGTTTCGATAGTCTGCTCCGTCCCCGGAGGATGTTCCTTGAGGTCCAGCACCCAACCTTGATCGGTGTGTTTGAGGTTGACCTCAAACGACGGGCCAGAGCCACCCCCGTTCATATACCAGCAGCGAACGGTGTCGCCCTCCGCTACTAAGAATTCGAAAAACTCCATATGGACGTAGGAGCCGATTCGATCAGAGATCAGCTGCGCAATATCTAGTGCTCCGATCCGGCTTTTCGGTGCTTCTGCCATGCTCACACGTCGAGGTTCACCACTTCGAGCGCGTTGGACTGGATGAATTCGCGGCGCGGCTCGACCACGTCGCCCATCAAGGTCGCGAAGATGCTGTCGGCCTCGTCGGCCTCGCGCACCTTGACCTGCAGGAGCGAGCGCACCTCGGGGTCGAGCGTGGTTTCCCAGAGCTGTTCCGGGTTCATCTCGCCGAGGCCCTTGTAGCGCTGCATGGAGAGGCCCTTGCGGCCGAAGGCCATCACCGCCTCCACCAAGTCGGTCGGCGAGGCGACCTGCACCTCCTCCTCCTTGCGGCGGAGCCGGGCCGGCGTGGCGTAGACCAAATGCAAGCTTTCGGCGAAGCGGCCGAGCTTGCGCGCCTCGGCGGCGCGGAACATCGCCGCGTCGAGCAGATGCGTCTCGGTCACGCCGCGCACGGTGCGCTCGAAGCGGAGATCGCCGCCCGGCGCGGCGACGCCCTTCCAGCCGCGCTCCGTCGGGTCGGACAGCGCGTCCAGGCGCCTGGCGACTTCGGCCGCCGCGTCGGCGGCGCGCGCCGGATCCTCCGGCACCGCCGGGTCGAGCGCGCCGGCGATCGCCGCCTGCTCGACAAGGCGCCGGTCGTAGCGGCGGGCGAGCGACTGCACGAGGCCGCGCGCGGCGCGCGCTTCCTCGACTAGGCTGCGCAGGTCGACGCCGGCGCGCTGGCTGCCGTCGCCCAGGAACAGCACGGCGCCGTCGAGCCCGCCGTTCAGCAGGTACTCCTCGAGCTCGCGCTCGTCCTTGCAATAGGTCTCGGACTGGCCGCGCTTCACCTTGTAGAGCGGCGGCTGGGCGATATAGAGGAAGCCCGCATCGATGACCGGCCGCATGTGGCGGTAGAAGAAGGTGAGCAGGAGCGTGCGAATATGCGCGCCGTCGACATCGGCGTCGGTCATGATGATGATCTTGTGGTAGCGCGCCTTGCCGACGTCGAAATCGTCGGAGCCGATGCCGGTGCCGAGCGCGGTGATCAGGGTCGCGATCTCGCCCGATGAGAGCATCTTGTCGAAGCGCGCGCGCTCGACGTTCAGGATCTTGCCGCGGAGCGGCAGCACGGCCTGGAACACGCGGTTGCGCGCCTGCTTGGCCGAGCCGCCGGCCGAATCACCCTCGACCAGGAAGAGCTCGTTCCGCTCCGGATCGCGCTCCTGGCACTCGGCGAGCTTGCCGGGCAGGCCGGCGAGATCGAAGGCGCCCTTCTTGCGCGTCAGCTCGCGCGCCTTGCGCGCCGCCTCGCGCGCCGCCGCCGCCTCCACCACCTTGCCGATGATGGTGCGGGCCTCGGCCGGATGCTCTTCGAACCAGGTGGCGAGGCCTTCGTTCAGCACGTTCTCGACCACCGGGCGGACTTCGGAGGAGACCAGCTTCTCCTTGGTTTGCGAGGAGAATTTCGGGTCCGGCACCTTGACCGAGAGCACGCAGGACAGCCCCTCGCGCGCGTCGTCGCCGGTGATCGCCACCTTCTCGCGCTTGGCGATGCCGCTTTCCTGCGCGTAGTTGTTGATCTGCCGGGTCAGCGCGGCGCGGAAGCCGGCCATATGCGTGCCGCCATCCTTCTGCGGGATGTTGTTGGTGAAGCAGAGCATCGTCTCGTGGTAGCTGTCGTTCCACTGCAGCGCCACTTCGACCAGGATGCCGTCCTTCTCGCCGCGCACGGCGATCGGCGGCTTGTGCAGCGGCGTCTTGTTGCGGTCGAGATATTGGACGAAGGCCTCGATGCCACCGACATAGTGCAGCTCGACCTGCTTCGGCTCCACGCCGCGCAGGTCGGAGAAGCGGATGGTGACGCCGGAATTGAGGAAGGCGAGCTCGCGCAGGCGATGCTCCAGCGTCGCGTAGTCGAACTCGATGATCTTGAAGACGACGGGCGAGGGCGTGAAGGTGACTTCGGTGCCGCGCTTGGCGGGATCGCAGGGGCCGGCCACGACGAGGTCCGCCTCCGGCACGCCGTCGCGGAAGCGCATGAAATATTCCTTGGCGCCGCGCCAGATGCGGAGATCCAGCACGCTGGACAGCGCGTTCACCACCGAGACGCCGACGCCGTGCAGGCCGCCGGAGATCTTGTAGGAATTCTGGTTGAACTTCGCGCCGGCATGCAGCTGGGTCATGATGACCTGCGCGGCGGAGACGCCTTCCTCCTCATGCAGATCGGTCGGGATGCCGCGACCGTTGTCGCGGATGGTGGCGGAGCCATCGGCGTTCAACACAACATCGACGGTGTCGCAATAGCCAGCCAAAGCCTCGTCGATGGCGTTGTCCACCACCTCGTAGACCATGTGATGCAGGCCGGAGCCGTCCTCGGTGTCGCCGATATACATGCCCGGGCGCTTGCGAACCGCCTCCAGGCCACGCAGCACCGTGATGCTCTCGGCGCCATATTCCTCGGCCGCGTCGTCGCGGCGGCGAACGGGGTCACTCATGGGTTCTATCCTACCAAGCGGCCGTCGCGAACGGTGAGAAACCGTGCGTGGCCGCGAAAGCCTTCGAACAGGGCGGCATCGGTGCCGGTGAGCCAGGCCTGCGATCCGAGCGACAGGATCGCCTGGGCGAGAGCCTCGCGGCGGGTGGTGTCGAGATGGGCGGCGATCTCGTCGAGCAGCAGGATCGGCGGCAGGGCCCGGCGCGCCGCGGTGAGCCTGGCATTGGCGAGCACGATGGCGATCAGGATCGCCTTCTGCTCGCCGGTGGAGCAGCGCTCGGCCGGCATGTCCTTGGCGGCATGGCGCGCCAGAAGGTCGGAACGATGGGGGCCCAGCGCCGTCGTGCCGGCCTCGGCATCGCGGGACCGGGAGCCGGCGAGGGCGGCGCGGTAGCGATCCTCCACCTCGACCGCCGGGTCGGCGGCCAGCGCATCTTCCAGATAGCCGGTGACGGCAACGACAGCGCGCGGAAACGGCCCCTCGCCCGCCGCCAGCGCCGCATCGAGCCTTGCCATCGCCTCGCGCCGCGCGGCGGCGACGACGACGCCCATCTCGGCCATGGTCGTTTCCAGCGCCGCGAGCCAGGCGGCGTCGCCGCCGCCCGAGCGGAGCAATTGCTGGCGCTCGCGCATCGCCTTCTCGAAGGCGGCGACATGGCGGGCATGGTTCGGGACCATGCCGTAGACCAGACGGTCGAGGAAGCGCCGCCGGCCGCCGGGGCTTTCCAGGAACAGCCGGTCCATCTGCGGCGTCAGCCAGTCGAGCGCAGCGACCCCGGCCAGCGCGGCACCGCCGCCGGCATCGGCGCCGTCGATATGGACCGCGCGCCGCTCGACGCTGCCTTCCTCCGTCGGCACCAGGCCGGTACCGATCTCGACCGCGTCCCGCGGGCCGTCGATGCGGGCGAAGACCGACCAGCCGCGGCCGCCCAGCCGCGTGACGTCGCCGAGGCGCACCCGCCGGAAGCCGCGGCCGGGCGCGAGGAACGAGAGCGCCTCCAGCAGATTGGTCTTGCCGGCGCCGTTCGGCCCTGTGAGCACCACCGGCGCCGGATCGAGGTCGAGCGCCAGCGCCGCGTAGGAGCGGAAATCGGTCAGCGCCAGGCGCGTCACGGCCTGCCCGGCGCGGAACGCCGGTGCCGCGGACATGGCAGATTCAGCAGCGGTAATCACGATTCAGCCGGGTCAGACCCGCATCGGCATGATGACGAACAGCGCGCCTTCGTCGCTGGCATCGCGCACCACGGTGGGCGAGCCGGAATCCTTGAGCGCGAAGCGCGCCTCGCCGCCCTTCTCGACCTGGTCCATGATGTCGAGCAGGTAGCGCGAGTTGAAGCCGATCTCCAGCGCGCCCTCGTTATAGGCGGCGGTCAGCTCCTCCACCGCGGTGCCGTTCTCGGGCGAGGTGGCGGAGACCAGAAGGCGGTCCTTGTCGAGGGCGAGCTTCACCGCGCGGCTCCGCTCGCTGGAAATCGTCGAGACGCGGTCCACCGCCTGGGCGAGGTCGGAGGCCGTGATGGCGAGCGCGCGCGGATTGTCCGGCGGGATGACGCGCTCGTAATCCGGGAACTGGCCGTCGATCAGCTTGGAGGTGAGCGAAGCCTCGTCGACGGCGAAGCGGATCTTGGTGTCGGACAGCGCCACCTCGACATCGCCGTCGACGCCGTCGATCAGCTTGCGCAGCTCGTTCACCGTCTTGCGCGGCACGATGACGCCCGGCATGGCGGCGGCGCCATCGGGCAGCGGCGTCTCGACCCGCGCCAGGCGATGGCCGTCGGTCGCCACCGCGCGCAGCACCGGCACGCCGGCCGACTGCGCCGCGTGCAGATAGATGCCGTTCAGGTAGTAGCGCGTCTCCTCGGTGGAGATGGCGAAGCGCGTCTTGTCGATCAGGCGGCGCAGATCGGCCGCGGAGATATTGAATTTAGCCGGCAGGTCACCCGCCGCCATGACCGGGAAATCCTCCTTCGGCAGGCAGGCGAGGGTGAATTCCGAGCGCCCGGCGCGCAACTGCAGCCGCGTGTCGCCCGGCTTCTGCGCGAGCTCGATCTCGGCGCCGTCGGGCAGCTTGCGCACGATGTCGTAGAGCGTATGCGCCGGCACCGTCGTCGCCCCGGCGCGCGACGCCTTGGCCGGCACCTTCTCGACGATGGCGATGTCGAGATCCGTCGCGGTCAGCGCGAGCGCGCCATCGGCCGCGTCGAGATGCACGTTGGAGAGGATCGGGATGGTGTTGCGCCGCTCGACCACGCTCTGCACATGCGCAAGCGCCGTAAGCAGCGCGACCCGTTCGATGCTGAGCTTCATGGGCCCCGAATTCGGCTGGATCGGCGGTTGAAAAACCCGCCTTTGGAGCTACCCGCGAAGAATCGGGCGGCACCGCAGGACGGGAGGAAACTATAGCAGAACAAAGGGGAAAAGGCTCAAGCGCCCAATGCGGTTGACATGGGTGCTCGAGCCGCCGGATTCCGCCTCAGGATTCGAGCTGGCGCCGCAGCAAGTCGAGGTCTTCGGCGAAGGTGGCGTCGGTCGAGCGCAGTTCCTCGATCCGTCGCACCGCGTGCAAGACGGTGGTGTGGTCGCGATCCCCGAACCGCCTTCCGATCTCCGGCAGGCTGCGCGAAGTCAGCTGCTTGGCGAGGTACATGGCGATCTGCCGGGGGCGGGCCACCTCGCGCGCCCGGCGATGCGAGACCATGTCGTTCAACTTGATGCTGTAATGCGCCGCGACCTTCTTCTGGATCTCCTCGATGGTGATCCGCCGGTCGTTGGAGCGCAGCAGGTCCTGCAGCACGTCCTGCGCGGATTCCAAGGTGATCGGCCGGCCGACCAGGCTCTGATAGGCGAGCAGGCGGTTCAGCGCGCCTTCCAGCTCGCGCACGTTGGAGGAGATGCGATAGGCCAGGAACTCCATCACCTTCGGCGGCACGCTGGCGGCGACGCGCTCGGCCTTGGCCTGCAGGATGCCGAGGCGCAGCTCGTAATCGGTCGGGTGGATATCGGCGACGAGGCCCCAGCCGAGGCGGGATTTCAGCCGGTCCTCGATCTTGTCGAGATCCGCCGGCGAGCGGTCGCCCGACAGCACGATCTGCCGGTTGTGATCGATCAAGGCGTTGAAGGTGTGGAAGAACTCCTCCTGCGTCGTCTCCTTGCCGGCGATGAACTGCACGTCGTCCACCATCAGCACGTCGACCGAGCGGAGCTGCTCCTTGAACGCCATGGTGTCCTTGAAGCGCAGCGCGCGGATGAATTCGTGCATGAAGCGCTCGGCGGAGAGATAGACGACGCGGCGCTTCGGATCGCGGGCACGGATATGCAGCGCGATGGCGTGCAAGAGATGCGTCTTGCCGAGGCCGACGCCGCCATAGAGGTAGAGCGGGTTGAACTCGACCGAGGCCGCCTCGGCGACCCGGCGGGCCGCGGCATAGGCGAGCTCGTTCGGCCGGCCGACGATGAAGTTCTCGAAGGTGAAACGCGGATCGAACGGCGCCGAGAGCGCGCGGTCGAACTCGTCGAACGGCTGCGCGCGCATCGGCGCGGCGGGGACGGTCTTCTCCACCGGCGCCGGCAGCTCGGCCGGCGCGTTCGCCGCCGGGTTGGGGCCGGGCGGCCGGGCGGCCGCGCGCACGACCACCCGGACATCACGCACCGCGGGACGCTCGGTCCGCCACAGGTCGCGGATCTTGGTCAGGTAGTGGGTGGTCACCCAGTCGCGCATGAACGGCGTGGTGGTGGACAGCACCACGGCATCCGCCACCACGTCCTGGTCGTGCAGGGCCAGCGGCTTGAGCCAGCTGTTGAACGCCGCATCGCCGGTCTGGGCGCGCAGACGCGCGCGCACGCGGTCCCATTCCTCGTTCAGCATCATCATGGCCGACCGTCCTGTCGTGTCGCTCGACATTCCCGAATTCCCCCGGCTGCCGAAAGCGCGTCAGCTCTGGCGCCAGGGAAGACCGGCTGCTTTCCAACCGGTCCGACTACCTCGGTGGCCTCGGTCGTCGAGATCGCCCTCAAATCCGCCGGCGATGTTGTAGGCGCGGGCAAACCCGGCCGTGGTGGCGGCAATGGCGGCGGCGCGCGACCGAGCGCCGCTGCGGCACAGGAAATAGACGGGTGCGTCGCGCTCCGGCACCGCATCGGCGAGCTGCGACAGGAAATTCGAGTTTGCCGCCATGCCCGGAAACACCTGCCATTCGATGCAGAGCGGACGCTTGCCGATCGCGTTCAGATCGGGAAGCCCGACAAAGGTCCATTCCGGCTGCGACCGGACATCGACCAGCACCGCCTTGGGCTCGTCGGTCAATGCCTTCATCGCGTCGGCGACGCCAACGTCGCCCGCATAGCCCGCATTTGGTGGAGAGCTCATTGCGTAACACCTCCCCCATCGCGTCGGTTCTGCCTTCCGCGGCGCCCCCGGAAATTTGTCATCGTGTCTCCCACCACGACAACCCCGGAGCACCACACTGACCGACTGCGACCAGCCATCGTTGTTAGCTCCGCAACTCAGCACGCACTTTGCAATCGCGAGAGTCTGTTCGACCGCCCGCGTCGTTCATCACATCGCTGCAAGAATGCTTGGGGCCAGCCCCGTTCGACGATGTCGATGAAGGAAGCGTAGCGAAGGGGCTGTTGGGCTGCAAGCATCGCGAATCGCGGAGTTCTGCGGATTCCGAATCACGGATGACGATCGTGACGAAAACGACACAGACTCGTCGCAATGTTTCGTCGCCTTCGCTGCGTGCGATCGCGCAGCGCGAGTTCGCGCGATGCGATGTCGGCGCTCACGCTTCGATGCGATGTCGAGGAAGCGAAGCCGGATGAAAAGATAAGGGCCGCGCGTTGCCGCGCGGCCCCAGCCGATCCGAAATGCGCGATGCGGCTTACGACGCCGTGCGCATCGCGTTCACCTTCAGGGTGAGACGCGACAGTTTACGCGACGCCGTGTTGCGATGGATGACGCCCTTGCTGACGCCGCGCGCGAGCTCGGGCTGCGCCGCCTTCAGCGCCGTCTCCGCCGCGCCGGCATCGCCGCCCTCGATGGCGAGCTCGACCTTCTTGACGAAGGTGCGAAGACGGGAACGGCGCGCGCGGTTGCGCTCGGTGCGCTTCTCGGTCTGACGCGCGCGCTTCTCGGCGGACTTGTGGTTTGCCATGGCCTGGATCGATCCGGAATTCCGTAGGAAGCGGGGCTTATAGCGATGCGGTCCCGGCCCGTCAACGCGCCCGGCGCGATATCGTTAACAGCCTGTCGGATAAGCGGATTCCGGGCGGATTTCCGGGCTATTTGTGCTGGAAATTCGGCTTCCGCTTGTCGATGAAGGCCTGCATGCCTTCCTTCTGGTCCAGGGTCGAGAAGGTGGAATGGAAGATGCGCCGCTCGAACCTGACGCCCTCCGCCAGGGTCGTCTCGTAGGCGCGATTGACGGATTCCTTGGCGATCATCACCGCGGGGCGCGACAGCTCGGCGATCTTGGTCGCCACCTTGAGCGCCTCGTCGAGCAGCTGGTCCTTCGGCACGATGCGGCTGACGAGGCCGGAACGCTCCGCCTCCTCCGCATCCATCATCCGCGCGGTGAGACACATCTCCATCGCCTTCGACTTGCCGACGAAACGGGTGAGGCGCTGAGTGCCGCCGGCGCCGGGGATGGTACCGAGATTGATTTCCGGCTGGCCGAACTTGGCGTTGTCGGCGGCGAGGATGAAGTCGCACATCATCGCCAGCTCGCAGCCGCCGCCGAGCGCGTAGCCCGCCACCGCGGCGATCACCGGCTTGCGGCAGCGCGCCACCCGCTCCCAATTGCGAGTGATGAAATCCTCCTTGTAGACGTCCATGTAGGTCTTGGACTGCATCTCCTTGATGTCGGCGCCGGCGGCGAAGGCCTTATCGCTGCCGGTGACCACGAGGCAGCCGATCGCATCGTCGGCCTCGAAGGCATCGACCGCCGCGCTCACCTCGTCCATCAGCTGCGCGTTCAGCGCGTTGAGCGCCTGCGGCCGGTTGAGGCGGATCAGACCGACGGCACCGCGGGTCTCGACGATGATGTTCTGGTAGGTCATGGCATCTCCTCCTCCGACGGGCGCGCGCCGCGCTTATAGACTCAGCGCGGGCGGATGTCGAAACGCACCACAAGTTGGCCTTGCCGCTGCGCAAAGCCGAGGCTCAACCGCTCGCCGGCGCGATCGTAGCGGCGGTCGTCCACGCGCTTCCAGCCGAGCGCCGGCAGGGTGCCGGCATAGAAGCGGCGGACCTCGGCCTCGCTCACGCCCCTGCCCTGCGCCTCCGCTTCGACGATGCGGCCGGTTGGCGTCTCGAAGGCGGTCGAGGCCGCCGCATTGGCCTCGAGGCCGGGCATCAGCGGCAGGTCGTCGACGCCCGGCACGAATTCCGCCGCAGCGGCGGCGAAACTGGTGAGGCAGGCCGCGAAGGCGAAGCCGCGCAGCATCCGACCGACGCAGGCTCTCACGGCCCGGCGCCGGTCGAACGGGGCGGGAATGTGTCCGCCGGGATGGCCCGGCCGGCGGTGACGACGCGCATTCGTCCCCCGAGATGGGAAATACGGCCAACGATAACAGATTCTTCTTGAATACCGGGCGATAGTCCCTAGATGCACGCCACGACGCAAAACGAACGTGCGGACGTCATGCTCGAGCGCATGGCCAAGCGGCGACGCCAAGCGTCCTTTTTGGCCGAGCCGGTCTTGTGGACCGGTGCTGAGAGGGAAGCTCGACGCCCATGCCGGCGAATACACGCACCCGCCTAGCCGTATCCCCGCTTCGACGCAGCTTCGACCGGCGCATCGCGCCGGCCGTCGACGCCCTGGTGGCAGAGCTGCGCCCTTCGGAGCCACTGCACTGCTTCCGCCCCCGCCTCGCCCGCGCGACGGCGCGCCGCTTCGTCGCGCGCTTTCCGGGCGAGGTTCTCTATGCGGTCAAGTGCAATCCGGAGCCGCGCGTGCTGCGGGCGCTGCGCGCCGGCGGCGTGCAGAGCTTCGACGTCGCCTCGATCACCGAGGCCCGGCTGGTGCACCAGCTCTTCCCCGATGCGGTGATGCGCTTCATGCATCCGGTGAAGGCGCGCGAGGCGATCCGCGAGGCCTATGCCACGCTCGGCATCCGCGACTTCGTGCTCGACAGCGAGGCGGAGCTCGCCAAGCTCAGCCAGGAGACCGGCGGCGCGTCCGATCTCGGGCTCATCGTCCGCCTCGCTTTGCCCAAGGGTGCTGCGGCCTATGACCTCTCCGGCAAGTTCGGCGCCGAGCGCGACACGGCGGTGGCGCTGCTGCGCGCCTGCCGCGCCGCGGCGCCGCGGATCGGCCTCGCTTTCCATGTCGGCTCGCAATGCCTAGACCAAATGGCCTATGCCCGCGCCATCGCCTATGCCGGCGAGATCGCGGCCGAGGCCGGCGTCGGGCTCGACGTGCTGGATGTGGGCGGCGGCTTTCCGCTCGCCTATCCCGGCAGCACGCCGCCGGCGCTGGACCAGTTCATCGACGCGATCGGCGAGGCGGTCGCTGCGCTGCCGGCGGGCTTGGCGCCGGCGCTCTGGTGCGAGCCGGGCCGGGCGCTGGTCGGCGCCGCGACGTCGGTCGTCGTGCGCGTCGAGCATCGCCGCGGGCAGGAGCTGTTCGTCAACGACGGCATCTACGGCAGCCTCTCGGATGCCGGCGCGCCCGGCTTCCGCTTCCCGGCGCGGCTGATCCGGCCAGACGGCGCCGCCGCGAACGAGATGGCGGATTTCGTGCTGTTCGGCCCGACCTGCGACAGCGTCGACCGCATGGCCGGGCCCTGGCCGCTGCCGGCGGATATCCGCGAGGGCGACTGGATCGAGATCGGCCAACTCGGCGCCTATGGCGCGGCTCTGCGCACCGGGTTCAACGGCTTCGACCGCGCACGCCTGGTGGACGTGGACGCGCCGCCGCTGCTCTTCACCGCCGGGCATCCGGGCGCATGAGCACGCTCGCCCCCACCTTCGCCACGCCACCCGGCTTTCTCGGCCAGGGCCCGCGCGATGCCGCGACGCGCTATGTCGTGGCCGGCATCCCGCTCGACCTCGGCACCACCAACCGCGCCGGTGCGCGCGACGGCCCGGCGGCGATCCGCCGCGCCAGCCGCATGCTGGTCGACGGCGCGCATCCGCTCTCGGGCCGCGACCCGAAGGCGCTCGGCGTCGCCGATATCGGCGACCTGCCGGTGGCGATCGGCGACCTGGAGGCGAGCCTCGGCCGGATCGAGGCAGCGGCGCGCGGCCTGCCGCATCTGGTGGCGCTGGGCGGCGACCATGCCCTGACTCTGCCCTTGCTTCGCACCCTGGCGAAGCGCACCGGGCCGCTGGCGCTGGTGCATTTCGACGCCCATCTCGACACCTGGCCGGACAGCTTCGGCGCCGTGCACGGGCATGGCTCCGTCTTCTTCCATGCCATCGAAGAAGGCATCGTCGATCCCAAACGGATGATCCAGCTCGGCATCCGCTCGCCGGCGGATGCGCCGATCATCGAGTGGACGCGGGCGAAAGGCGTCACCACGCTCTCGGCAGAGGACGTGCATATGAACGCGCCGGCCGCCATCGCCGAGCGCATCCGCCAGGTGGTCGGCCCAGCACCCGCCTATCTCACCTTCGACATCGACGCGCTGGACCCCGCCCAGGCGCCCGGCACCGGCACGCCTGAGGTCGGCGGCCTGTTCACCTGGCAGGCGCTCGCCATCTTGAACCGGCTGCAGGGCATCCGCTTCCAGGGCATGGATGTGGTGGAGGTGGCGCCGGCCTATGACACGGCCGAGATTACCGCGCTGGCCGCCGCCACCATCGCCTGGACCTATCTGGCGCTCGATCCGGCCAAGCTCTCCGGATAGATCGCGCGCAGGCCCTCGACCAGCTCGCGCACCATCTCGGCCAGGATCTCGCGGCCGAGTTCGGGCGTCGCGAGCGACGGATCGCCGGTCGCCCCGGTCGCCGTGTAGTCGATGCCGCTCGCCGGATCGGGGCTGAACTCGACCGGCCGGGCGAACACCGTCGCCGGGCCCGGATTGCCGTAATCCGGTTTGGCCAGATCCAACCGCACCAGCTCCGGCGCGATCGCCAGGATCAGCGAGGTCTCCTGCTCGTCGGCATGGCCGCCGCCCTTCTGCCGGAGCCTGCCGCGGAGCCCGAGCCCGAGCCGGCGGATGTCGCTGACCGCCACCTTCACCGCATGCCGCTGCCAGATATTGCGGACAGCGATGGTGATGACGGGTTCGGTGGAGACGCCGGTATTGACGATGGCGAGCTTGCGAGCGCCCTGCTCGATCAGCAGGTCGAGCGTCTCCTCCATCACCTGCTGGAAGGTCTCGGCCGAGAGCGACTGGCTGCCCGGATAGCGGATGAAGGCCGGGTAGAAGCCGGCGGTGATCACCGGCGCCGCCAGCACCGGGAGCTCGGCCAGCACGCCGCCGGCCAGCGCCCGCGCGAGCAGCCAGTCGGTCTTCATCGGCAGGTGGTGGCCGTGCTCCTTGGCGAGCGCACCGACCGGCACGACAACCGGCGCGCCGGCCGCGATCCGCGCCGCCACCTCCGGCCAGGCCAAGTCTTCGATCCAGGCACCCTGCATGGAGTTGCCCTCCGTTCCGAGCATGCTATAGGCAGCGGCCATGCTGCACATCAACGGCCTCACGATCCGCGTCGGCGGCCGCGTCCTGCTGGAGGGCGCGACCGTGCACGTGCCCGCCGGCAAGCGGGTCGGCCTGATCGGCCGCAACGGGTCCGGCAAGTCGACCTTGCTGAAGGCGATCCAAGGCGAGATCGGGCCGGAGGCGGGCAGCATCAACCTGCGCCCCACCGCACGCCTTGCCAGCGTGGCGCAGGAGGCGCCGGGCGGCGAGCTCAAGGCGATCGACGTGGTGCTGGCGGCGGATGCGGAGCGCACCCGGCTGCTGGCCGAGGCGGAGATTGCGACCGATCCCTCCCGCATCGCCGAGATCCACGCGCGCCTGGACTCGATCGGCGCGCACGCCGCCCCGGCCCGGGCGGCGACCATCCTGGCCGGTCTCGGCTTCGACCAGGGGATGCAATCGACCCCGCTCGGCCATTTCTCCGGCGGCTGGCGCATGCGCGCGGCGCTCGCCGCCGCCTTGTTCGCCGATGCCGATCTGCTGCTGCTCGACGAGCCGTCGAACCATCTCGACCTGGAAGCGGCGATGTGGCTGGAGAGCTTCCTCGCCAGCTACCCACGCACCCTGATCCTGGTCAGCCACGACCGCGACCTGCTCGACGCGGTCGCCGACATGACGGTGCATATCGATCAGAAGAAGCTGGTCGGCTATGCCGGCGGCTATAGCGAGTTCGAGCGGCTGCGCGCCGAGCGCATCGCGCGCGACCGCGCCGTCGCCGCCAAGCGCGAGGTGGAGCGCAAGCACCTGCAATCCTTCGTCGACCGCTTCCGCGCCAAGGCATCGAAGGCGCCGCAGGCGCAGAGCCGGCTGAAGCGGCTCGCCAAGCTGGAGCCGCTGCCGAGCGTGATCGAGGAGGCGGTGCCGAACCTGCAATTCCCGGAGCCGGACAACCTGGCGCCGCCGCTGATCACGCTGGACAACGTCGCGGTCGGCTACGAGCCGGGCAAGCCGGTGCTGAAGCGGATCGATATCCGCCTGGACCCGGACGACCGCATCGCGCTGCTCGGCGCCAACGGCAACGGCAAGTCGACCCTGGCCAAGCTGCTGGCCGGCCGGCTCGGCGCCATGGCGGGCGAGCTTAGGCGCGCGCCGAAGCTCTCCGCCGGCTATTTCGGCCAGCACCAGATCGAGGATCTGAACCCGGCGGAGACGGCCTTTCAGCATCTCTCGCGCCTGATGCCGAAGGCGAACGAGCCCAAGGTGCGCGCGCGGCTCGGCCGCTTCGGCTTCGCCCAGGCCAAGGCCGACGTGCCGGCGCGCGACCTGTCGGGCGGCGAGAAGGCACGGCTGGTCTTCGCGCTGATCACCGCCGGCGAGCCGCAGATGCTGATCCTCGACGAGCCGACCAACCACCTGGACATCGACGCCCGCGAGGCGCTGGTGCGGGCGATCGGCGATTTCCCGGGCGCCGTCATCCTGGTCAGCCATGACAGCCGCCTGGTCGACCTGGTCGCCGACCGGCTGTGGCTGGTCGAGGACGGCACCGTGCGTCCCTATGACGGCGACATCGAGAGCTATCGCAAGCGGGTGCTGGATCGTCGCCGGTCCGCGAACGGGTCGGAGAAAAAGCTCGACGGCACGCGCAAGGAAGACCGGCGCAGTGCCGCCGATGCGCGCTCGGCCCTGGCGCCGCTGCGCAAGCGCGCCAAGGCGGCCGAGGCGCTGATCGAGAAGCTCGACCGCGAGAAGGCCGCGCTCGATGCCAGGCTCGCCGACGGCGCGACCTATGCCGATGCCGCCAAGGCAGCCGATCTCGCCCGCGCCCGCGCCGAGCTGGAAGCGCGCATCGCCGCCGCCGAGGCCGACTGGCTGGCCGCCTCGGAAGCGCTGGAAACACAGGCCTGATCTGCCGCTGCGACGCGGCTTGAACCTTGCATCGGGCTTGCCGGGGTGCCGCGGGCGCTCCTAGGCTTGATGGATAGCAGCAAGGGGGTAGCGATGCGCGCGCGGGCTCTGTTCTCCGGTATCACGATCGCGATGGCTTTGGGGGTCGGCGTTTGGCCGGCCATGGCCCAGAAATCCGCCGATACGTTGCGGGTGGTATTCCGCGACGCGGTGCCCAATATCGACCCCTACTACAACTCGCAACGTACCGGGTTGATCCAGGCGCATCATGCCTGGGACACGCTGGTCTATCGCGAGCCCTCGACGTTCGAGATGAAGCCGCTGATCGCGACCGCCTGGAAGCTGGTCGATCCGGTGACGCTGGAATTCACCCTGCGGCAGGGCGTCAAGTTCCATGACGGCAGCACGCTGACCGCCGACGACGTGGTCTACACGATCAACACGGTGGCCAGCCCCGACAGCAAGGTGGCGACGCCGAGCAATTACGCCTGGATCGACCGGGCCGAGAAGCTGGGTGACTACAGCGTACGCATCGTGATGAAGAAGCCGACGCCGGCGGCGCTGGAATATCTGTCCTTCGTCACGCCGATCTGGCCGAAGGCCTATCGCGAAAAGGTCGGCGCCGAAGGCTATGCCAAGGCGCCGGTCGGCTCCGGCCCCTACAAGATAACCAAGGTGGAGACCGGTTCCGGCCTGCAATACGAACGTTTCGAGGAATACTGGGCCGGCAGTCCGAAGGGCAAGCCCGCGATCAAGAAGATCTCGGTCCGCTTCGTGCCCGACGCGGCGACGGAAATGACCGAGCTTCTGTCCGGCCGCACCGACTGGCTGTGGAACATGAATCCCGACCAGTTCGACGCCGTCTCCCGCATGCCCAACCTGCAGGCGACGCGCGCCGAATCCATGCGCATCGGCTATCTGTCGATCGACGCCGCCGGGCGCAGCGGCGCCGGCAATCCGCTGACGAAGACCAAGGTGCGGCAGGCGATCTGGCATGCGATCGACCGCGAGACGATCGCCAAGCAGCTGGTCACCGGCGGCTCACGCGTGCCGCCCGCGCCCTGCTTCCCGACCCAGTTCGGCTGCGACGCCGAGGCGGCGGTGAAATACGAGTACAGCCCGGCCAAGGCCAAGGCGCTGCTGGCCGAGGCGGGCTATCCGAACGGCTTCGAGACCGAGCTGGTCAGCTATGTCCTGCCGCCCTGGACAGCCGCGGTGCAGAACTACCTGCAGGCGGTCGGCATCAAGGCGCGGGTCAGCCAGCTGCAGGTGGCGGCCGCCATCCAGCGGTCCTGGCGCGGTGAGAACCCGCTCTATCTCGGCAGCTGGGGCAGCTATTCGATCAACGACGTCTCGGCGATCATGCCGGTGATGTTCGGCGGCGGGAACGACGACTATGCCCGCGATGCGGAGCTGCAGAAGTTCCTGACCGAGGGCGGCTCGACCAACGACCCGATCAAGCGCCAGGCCGCCTATGCCGCCGCGATCAAGCGGGTGACGGAGCAGGCCTACTGGCTGCCGATGCACACCTACGTGAACACCTACGGCTTCGTGAAGGATCTGGACTTCAAGCCCTATCCGGACGAGCTGCCGCGCTTCTTCCTCGCCAAGTGGAAGTGATCCGAAAACGGGCGCGGCGTCAGGCCGCGCCCGCCACCGCCAGGTGACATTCGACGCGGCTATGCGCCGCCGCCAAGAGCGGCGGCGCCACGCTGCCGCAGCGCTCGATCGCGACCGGGCAGCGCGGGTGGAAGCGGCAGCCCGGCGGAATATTGGCCGGATCGGGGAGAATATCGCCGAGCCCCACATCGGGCACGCCGAGACCCGGCTCCGGCGTCAGCACCGAGGCGAGCAGCGCCCGCGTATAGGGATGGCGCGGCGCATGGAACAGCTCCGCCGTCGGCGCCTGCTCGACGATGCGGCCGAGATACATCACCGCCACCTCGGTCGCGACATGCTCGACCACGGCCAGGTTGTGGCTGATGAAGAGATAGGTGAGGTTGAACTCGCGGCGCAGCTCGGCCAGCAGGTTCAGGATCTGCGCCTGCACCGAGACGTCGAGCGCGCTGGTCGGCTCGTCGCAGACCACGATGCGGGGCCGCAGGATCAGGGCGCGCGCGATGGCGACGCGCTGGCGCTGGCCGCCCGACAGCTCCGCCGGCAGGCGGCCGGCCATGTCGCTCGCCAGGCCGACGCGCTCCAGCATCTCCGCCACCTTGCGGCCGATCTCCGCGCCGGCGAACTTGCCCTGCGCGACCAGCGGCAAGGCGACGATGTCGCCGATGCGCCGGCGCGGGTTCAGCGAGGCGAACGGATCCTGGAAGACCGGCTGGATCAGCTCGGCGCGGAAGCGGCGGTCCATACCGTCGAGGCGCTGGCCGTCGACCAGGACCTCGCCCGCCGTCGTGGGCAGCAGACCCAGGATCAGCCGCGCCAGGGTCGACTTGCCGCAGCCGCTTTCGCCGACGATGCCGAGCACGCTGCCCGCCGGCACCGCCAGCGAGACGTCGTCCACCGCCACCACTTCCCGCGCCGTTCCGAACAAGCCGCCGGATGTGCGGAAGGTGCGGCGGGCCGACTTGACCTCGATCGCCGGCGTTGCGCTCATGCCGCGCCCCGAAGGCCGGACCAGTCGGCGGCCAAGCGGCAAAGATAGTCGTGGGCCTCGCCGGCGGCATGGCGGGGCACCTCCGCCGCGCATTCCGGCATGGCGAAGGCGCAGCGGTCGCGAAAGCCGCAGCCCTGGAAGCCGGCACGGACGCGCGGCACAACGCCGGGAATGGAGCCGAGCGGCTCGCCCGGGCGGATCTTGCCCGGCACCGGCACGCAATCGAGCAGGCCGCGCGTATAGGGATGCTGCGGCCGGGCGAACAAGTCGTTGGTCCGCGCGCTTTCCACCACTTCGCCCGCATACATGACCGACACGCGATCGGCGACGCGGGCGACGATGCCGAGGTCGTGCGTGATCAGCAGCACGGCGAGGCCGAGATCGCGCTGCAGGCCGGCGAGCAGCCGCAGGATCTGCGCCTGCACGGTGACGTCCAGCGCCGTGGTCGGCTCGTCGGCGATCAGCAGCTCGGGATCGCACATCAGCGCCATGGCGATCATCACCCGCTGGCGCAGGCCGCCCGAGAGCTGGTGCGGAAACTGGCCGAGCCGCATGCCGGGTGCCGTGATGCCGACGCGGGCCAGCATTTCCGCTGCCCGGTCGGTCGCAACCTGGCGCGAGCTGCCCTTGTGCCGGCGATGCACCTCGGTCATCTGCGAGCCGACCGTGTAGGCCGGATTGAGGCTGGTCATCGGCTCCTGGAAGATCATCGCCATCCGGTTGCCGCGCAGCCGCGCCATGCCGGTATCGGAGAGGCTGAGCAGATCCTCGCCGGCGAAGCGCAGGCGATCGGCGCTGCGGCTCGCCCCGCGCGCCAGCAGGTTCATCACCGCGAGCGCCGAGACCGACTTGCCGCACCCGCTTTCGCCGACCAGGCAATGGGTCTCGCCACGGTTGACGGCGATCGCGGTGCCGCGCACCGCGGCGGTGCCGCCGGCGAAGGTGACCCTGAGGCCGGCGATGTCGAGCAGCGCCTCGCTCAACTGCGCTCCCCCGTGCCGAGCAGGTCGCGCAGGCCGTCGCCGAGCAGGTTGATGCCGAACACGAGCACGAACAGCGCGACGCCGGGGATCATGATGACCCAGGGACTGAAGAACATGTATTCCTTCGCCTCGGCGATCATCAGCCCCCAGGAGGGCAAGGGCGGCGGCACGCCGAGGCCGAGGAAGGAGAGCGCCGCCTCGAGCAGGATCGCCAGCGCGATCTCGAGCGTCGCCACGACGGCGAGGTGGCTTGCGATGTTGGGCAGCACCTCGCGGGCCAGGATGTAGCCGCGCGAGCAGCCGGCGCACCACGCGGCGGCGACGAAATCCAGATTGCGCACCTGCATGGTGGTGCTGCGGGCCACCACGGCGAAGCGGTCCCAGAGCAAGAGGCCGAGCGTGAGCACCAGAAGCGTCAGCGAGCTGCCGAGCAGGCCGACCACCGCCAGCGCCACCAGCACCACGGGGATGGAAAGGCGGCAGGTGATGGCGAAAAGCACGGCATCGTCCACCTTGCCGCCGGCAAAGCCGCCGATCACGCCGAGCACGATGCCGATCACGCCGGATGTGATGGTGACCGCGATGCCGATCAGCATGGAGATGCGGGCGCCGTAGATCAGGCGCGAGAGATAGTCGCGGCCGAGCTGGTCGGTGCCGAACGGATGGGCCGGATCGGTGCCGTCCATCCAGAACGGCGGCAGCAGACGCCGGGTCAGGTCCTGGGTGAAGGGATCGTGTGGCGCCAGCCAGGGGCCGAAGATGGCGGCGAACAGCGTGATCCCGACCACGGCGGCGCCGAGCCAGGTGCCGAGCGAGCGCCAGCCGCGGCGCGGGCCCGCGGTGGTGACGGAGACGACGGCAATGTCGGTCATTGTCCGCGCAGCCTCGGGTCCAGCACCGCATTGACGAGGTCGGCGGCGAGCGTCAGGCCGACATAGATCACCGCGAGGACCAGCACCACGGCCTGCACCACCGGGAAGTCGTTCTTGCCGATGCTCTCCCAGGCGAGGAAGCCGACGCCGTGCAGCGCGAAGACGGATTCGATCACGATCGAGCCGCCGAGCATGAAGCCGAGCTGCACGGCCGCGATGGCGACGACCGGGATGGCCGCGTTGCGCAGCGCGTGCTTCAGCAGGATGGAAAGGCGCGACAGCCCCTTGGCCCGCGCGGTGCGGATGTAGTCCGACGACAACGCCTGGATCATGCCGCTGCGGGTGAGCCGGGTGAGCGCCGGCACCGCGGTGAAGGCGAGCACGATGCCGGGCATGACGAAATGCTGCCACGAGCCGGTGCCGGAGACGGGCAGCCAGCCGAGCCGGATGCCGAACAGGATCATCAGGATGAGGCCGAGCCAGAAGCTCGGCATCGCCTGGCCGATCAGGGTGATGCCCTGCACGATGCGGTCGGCCAGGCGGCCTTCCTGCGCCGCGGCCAGCACGCCGAGCGGCAGGGAGATCGCGAGCGCGATGGCGAGCCCGACCAGGCCCAAAGTGACCGTGATCGGCATGCGTTCCCCGATCAGCGAAGCGACACGCTGCTTGAAGAAGTAGCTCTCGCCGAAATCGCCGACCGCCGCGCGCCCCACCCAGCTGCCGAACTGCACGATCAGCGGCCGGTCGAGCCCATAGGCCTTGCGCACCAGCTCGACATCCTGCTGGGTCGCGTTCGGGCCGGCGATGGAAATGGCGAGATCGCCCGACAGCCGGGTCAGGGCAAAGGCAAGCGTCAGCACCGTGGCGGCGACCAGCAGGGCGACGATCAGGCGGCGAATCAGAAAGCGCAGCATCCTGCACGAACCTTAGGCATCGGCCCGTCCGGCCTGCAAGCGACGTGCCGTTTGTGGCGCGACCACCCGGCCTGAGGCAAGATCGGCTTCGACAAGGGGCAAGTGGCGATGGCGTCGATCACGGTGGCGGATGCGCGGGCGGCGGTGCCCGAGACGCAGGGCGAGTTCAGGGTCGCGGGTCTGGAAGGCAAGGCGGAGATCTTCCGCGATCCCTGGGGCATTCCGCATATCCGCGCCCGCGGTACGGCCGATGCCTGGTTCGCGCTCGGCTTCGCGCATGCGCAGGACCGGCTCTGGCAGATGGAATCGACCTTGCGCCGCGCGGTCGGCCGCTGGGCCGAATGGGCCGGGCCGTCCGGCCTGCCTGCCGACAAGCTTGCGCGCCGGCTCGACGCGCTCGGCGCCGCGAAGCGCGACTTCGCCGCCCTGCCCCCGGCGGCGCGCGGCATGCTGGAAGCCTATGCCGCCGGCGTGAACGCCTGCATCGCGCGCGGACCGGCGCCGGTGGAATACCGCCTGCTCGACGCCGCGCCGGAGCTTTGGGAGCCCTGGGCCGGCATCGCGGTGATGCGCCAGCGCGGATTCCTCATGGGATCGGTCTGGTTCAAGCTGTGGCGCGCCGCCGCTTTGCGCGCCATCGGCCCCGACAACATCGGCAAGCTGCGCTACGACGATGGCGGCCGCGACCTGCTCTGCATGCCGACCGGCATCGAGGCCGAGCGCTGGGTCGCGACCTTGGCCGATCTCGCCCCGGCGCTGGAGGCGGTCGCCGCACTCGGCGCGGCGGACGCCACCGGCGGCGGCAGCAACAACTGGGCGCTGGCGCCGAAGCGCACGGCGAGCGGCCGGCCGCTCCTGGCCGGGGATCCGCACCGCACCTTCGACATTCCCGGCATGTACGCGCAGACGCATGTCGCCTGCGACGCATTCGATGTGATCGGCCTGACGGTGCCGGGCGTGCCGGGCTTTCCGCATTACGGCCATAACGGCAAGGTCGCGTGGTGCGTCACCCATGCCTTTGCCGATATCCACGACCTGTTCGTCGAGCGGTTCGATGCCGGCGGGGAGCGCTATCGGTTCCGTGACGAATGGCGGGCCGTCGCGCGGCGGGAGGAGACAATTTCCGTACGCAGCGCCGCGGCCGCGCGCGTCATCGTCCAGTCGACGCATCATGGCCCGGTGATCGCGGGCGATCCGGCGCGCGGCGCGGCGGTGACGCTGCAATCGGTGCAGTTCGATGCGGCCGACCTGTCGCTCGCCTGCATGGAGCCGATGATGCGCGCGGGTTCGGTGGACGCGCTGTTCGAGGCGACGCGCGGCTTCGGCCTGATCGACCACAACCTGGTCGCCGCCGACATCTCGGGCCGTATCGGCCATCTGGTGCGCGCCGTGGTGCCGGTGCGCCCGCGCAGCAATGGGTGGCTGCCGGTGCCGGGCTGGACCGGCGCGCATGAATGGCAGGGCGCGGTGCCGTTCGAGCGCATGCCGCGCAACATCGATCCGCCCGAAGGCGTCATCGTCACCGCCAACAACCGCTTCGTCGCCGACGATCACGCGGATTATCTGACCACCGACTGCCATCCGCCCTATCGCGCCCGGCGCATTCTGGAACGGTTGAGAGCACTCGACGCCGCGACAGTCGAGGACATGAACGCACTGCACACCGATGTGGCGAGCGTGCCGGCGCGCGAGCTGCGCGACCGCATCGCCAAGGCGCCGCACTCGCCACTGCGTGATCTGATCGCTGGTTGGGACTGCCGCATGGAGCGCAGCTCGACCGCGGCGACCGCCTACTACGCCGTGCGTCGCGCCATGACGCGCATCCTGGCCGAGCGCTCCGGCCTCGCGCGCGCGGCGCGCGATCCGCTGCTTGCCGTGGCGCCGGGCGTGGCGCCGCTCAACCAGCTCTGGTGGACCCTGCCGGGCCTGCTGCGCCGCGACGACAGCGCGCTGCTCGGCGGCGCAAGCTGGGACGAGGCGATCGCTGCGGCGCTCGACGAGGTAGACGGGGCGGGCGCGCCGAAGCCCTGGGGCGAGGTGCACCGGCCGCGTTTCGTGCATCCGCTCTCCACCTGCTTTCCGGATGCCGCCGCACTGCTCGATCCGCCCGCCGCGTCCGTCGCCGGCGATGGCGACACGGTCTGCGCGACCGGCGCCTTCTGTGCCGGCGGCATGGAGGCCGCGTACGGGCCGATCGCGCGCTATGTCATCGATGTCGGCGGCTTCGACAACTCGCTCTGGGGCGTATTCCACGGCGCGTCCGGCCATCCCGGCAGCCCGCATTATGCCGACCAGGTGGCGAACTGGGCGGAAGGGCGCGTCGTGCCGATGCTCTATGCCTGGCCGCGTATCGAGGCGGAAGCGGCGGCGCGGCTCGCGCTTCAGCCCTGATCCAGCGAGCCGGTCAGCGAGGCGCGCTGCGAGATCTCGATCCAGTTGCCGTCCGGATCGCGCACGAAGGAGATGCGCGCCGTGCTGCCGAGCGTCTGCGGCGCGCGGCCCTCGCGACCGCCGCGCGCCAGGATCGCGGCATGCTCCGTATCCACCTTGATCACCTGAATGGTGATGTAGCGGAAGCCCTTCGCGTCCATCGCCAGGTCGACCGCCGCCGCCGCATCCTTCTCCAGCAGGATCACGCCGTCGCCGAGCCGGAAGCCGTCCTCGCCTTGCGCCGGCAGGGCGAGGATGCGGCCGAGGAAATCGCGGTGCCAATCGGGCTCGCGTGCGGCCAAGCGGATGGCGATGCCGGTGATGCCGTGATGGCCCGGCGGCACCAGGGTCACAGCGTTGCCGTCCGGATCGTGCAATTGCTCCGGCACCGCGATGCCGGGCCGCGCGATCAACAGCTCGCGCCAGCCCGCCGGGGCCGCCACCGGCAGCGGGTCGCGCGCGTGATTGATCTTCAGCACCGAGCCGTTGACGTCGTGCCGATGCTGCCGGAGGCCGCGTCCGAGCGGCAGCATGTGGTCGAAGCTGAGGCCGAGCTCGCCCTGGTAGAAGGCCAGCATCGGCTCCAGCCGGTTGGTGAACAGCCCGACATCGAAGCGCGGCTTGGCGAGCTGCATGCGGCGCGCCTCAGAGGCCGCGGAACGAAACGTATTCGTCGAACGGCGCACGGTCGGTGCGCAGCGTGTTGATCGGGTGCGCCTCGTCCAGGTAGCCGATGGCAAGGCCGGAGAACAGCATCAGCTCCGGCGGCATGCCGACGAACTCGCGGATCGCGCTGTGCCAGCGCGCCCAGGCTTCTTGCGGGCAGGTGTGCAGGCCGTATTCGCGCGCCAGCAGCATGATCGATTGCATGTACATGCCGAGATCGGCCCACTGGCCCTCCTGCATGTCGCGGTCGATGGCGAAGAACATCGCCGCCGGCGCGCCGAAGAACTGGTAGTTCTTGGCAAGCTGCATCAGCCGCGCCGGCTTGTTGTCGCGACCGATGCCGATGGTCGCATAGAGATCCTCGCCGCACTTGTAGCGGCGCGAGCGGTAGGGATCCTTCAGGTTCGGCGGATAGATGTGGTACTCGGTCTCCTCGCCGCCGGGGGTGGTCTTCATCCGCTCGGCGATCAGCGCCTTGAACCGCGCCAACTCCTCGCCCGCGATGACCCAGACATGCCAGGGCTGCAAATTGCCGCCGGAAGGCGCGCGGGCGGCGCCTTCGAGAATGGCCATGATCTTCTCCTTCTCGACCGGCTTGTCGAGAAAGGCGCGGGCCGAGATGCGGCTCGCCAGAGCTTCGGAAACTTTCATGTCACTGCCTCTGCGCGGCTTCAGCCGCCGCCGTTGATGTAGAGCTTCTGGCCGTTGGCATAGGGGTTGGCATCGGAGACCAGATAGACCACCGCGGCCGCCACTTCCTCCGGGCTGCAGACATGGCCGAATGGATATTGGTCATCGAGCTCGTGGATGTTCTTGACCCCGGTCCGAGCCTGCGCAAGGCGGCGGCCCATCTCGGTATCGGTCAGGGTCGGACCGACCACGTTGGTGCGGATGCCGTGCTTGCGCTCCTCCTTCGCCAAGGTCAGCGCCAGCGCCTCCATCGCCGCCTTGCCCATCGAATAGGGCGCGCCGTTGGCGGCCAGGCTCTGCGTCGCCACGCTGGAGATCATGATGATGTCGCCACGCTTTTCCTTGCGCATATGCGGCAGCACCAGCTTGGAGAGGAAATGCGGCGCCATGGCGTGCACGCGCAGCACGCGCTCGAGTTCCGCCGGATCGGTATCGGCCACCGACTGGCCGCGCGAGGCGATGCCGGCATTGTTCACCAGGATACTGATGCCGCCGAAATCGCGCACCACCTCCGCCACCATGCGGGCATCGTCCTCGACGCTCTCGACCGAGGCGGCATAGGCCCTGGCCTTGCGCCCGAGGGCGGTGATGGCCGCCACCACCTCGTCGGCGGCGGCCTTCTCGCGGCGGTAATTGACCGCGACATCGGCGCCGGATTGCGCCAGCGCGATGGCGATGGCGCGACCGATGCCGCGGCTGGCGCCGGTGACCAGCGCGGTGCGGCCCTTGAGCGAAACCTCCATCAGCGCAGTCCCATGCGGATGGCGCCGTCGAGGCGGACGTCCTCGCCGTTGAAATAGCTGTTGCGGCACATCTCGACCGCGAGCGACGCATATTCGGAAGGATCGCCGAGCCGCTTGGGGAACGGCACCGAGGCGGACAGCGCGTCCTTCACGTTCTGCGGCGCGCCGTTCATCAGCGGCGTGTTGAAGATGCCGGGCAGGATGGTGTTGATGCGGATGCCTTCGCCCGAGAGATCGCGAGCAATCGGCAGGGTCATGCCGACCACGCCGCCCTTGGAGGCCGAATAGGCGGCCTGGCCCATCTGCCCGTCCTCGGCCGCGACCGACGCCGTGTTGACGATGGCGCCGCGCTCGCCATTCGCCAGCAGCGGCAGGGTCAGCATGCCGGCGGCCGACTTGGCGATGCAGCGGAAGGTGCCGACCAGGTTGATCTGGATGATGCGGTCGAACTGGTCGATCGGGAAATGCTTGATCTCGCCGGTGCCCTTGGCGCGCGAGGCGGTCTTGAAGGCGTTTCCCGTGCCGGCGCAGTTGATCAGGATGCGCTCCTGCCCGATGGCACCCCGCGCCTTGGCGAAGGCAGTATCGACCTCGGCATCCGAGGTCACGTTGACCTTGCAGAACACGCCGCCGAGCTCTTTCGCAACGGCTTCGCCCTTGGCGTCGTTCATGTCGAAGATCGCGACCTTGACGCCGTGGCTCGCCAGCAGCCGCGCCGTGGCTTCGCCGAGGCCGGACGCGCCGCCGGTGATTACGGCGGCGATGGATTTGTCGAGTTGCATGGACGTTTCCCTGGATCGTTGGCGGGCGCCGGGTCGAGCCGGCACCCGCTATTCTTGTTTCTCAGAGCCGTTCGACGATGGTCACGTTGGCGAGACCGCCGCCCTCGCACATCGTCTGCAGCCCAAAGCGCTTGCCGCGCGCCTTGAGCGCATGCACCAGGGTGGTCATCAGCTTGGTGCCCGACGCGCCGAGCGGATGGCCGAGCGCGATGGCGCCGCCATGGACATTCAGCCGATCCGGATCGGCGCCGGTCTGCTTGAGCCAGGCCTTGGGCACCGAGGCGAAGGCCTCGTTGACCTCGAAGAGATCGATATCGTCGATCTTCATGCCGGCCTTCTTCAGCGCCCTCTCGGTCGCCGCGATCGGCGCTTCCAGCATGATGACCGGATCGCCACCGACCACCGTCATGTGATGGATGCGGGCGAGCGGCTGAACACCGAGCGCCTTCAGCCCCTTCTCGTTGACGACGACGCAGCCCGAGGCGCCGTCGCAGATCTGGCTCGAGCTCGCCGCGGTGAGACGACCGTTCTCGGCCAAGAGCTTCACCTGGCGCATGGCGTCGAGATTGGCGTCGTAGCGGATGCCTTCGTCCTGGGTGTGCTGCTCCTTGGCACCTTCGGGCGTGGTGATCTCCACCGGCACGATCTCGTCCTTGAAACGGCCGCCCTGGGTCGCGGCGATCGCCTTGCGATGGCTCTCATAGGCGAAGGCGTCGAGCTCGTCCTTGGTGAGGTCGTGCTTCTTCGCCAGCATCTCGGCGCCGGTGAACTGGCTGAACTCGATGCCGGGATAGCGCGCTTCCATCTTCGGGCTCTTGTAGAAGCCGAAACCCGCCTTGGCCGGCACGATCACGGGCAGGCCCATCGGCACCCGCGTCATGCTCTCGACGCCGGCGGCGATCACCACGTCCATGCTGCCGGACATTACGGCCTGGGCGGCGAAATGCAGCGCCTGCTGCGAGGAGCCGCATTGCCGGTCGACCGAGGTTGCCGGCACCGATTCCGGCAGTGTGGAGGCGAGCACCGCATTGCGCGCGATGTTGAAGGCCTGCTCGCCGGCTTGGCCGACGCAGCCCATGATCACGTCCTCGATCAGCGCCGGGTCGGCACCGCTGCGCGCGACCAGGGCGTCCAGCACCTTGCCGGCGAGATCGGCCGGGTGCCAGTCCTTCAGCCGGCCGCCCTTACGGCCACCGGCCGTGCGCGCCGCGGCGACGATATAAGCTTCAGCCATGAGCGTTTCCCTCTGTTGTCCGATTGAACCCGCGTTGCGGCGAAACTACCGCAACGCGGCTTCAGCGGAACAGCGGGATTCGCTTTTGCGAACGGCGCCTGCGGGCGCCGCCGGAGCCAGCCGATGGCTTCCGCCCTCAGGGCCCCGGACGGCGGCGCCATGCGGCGAAGGCGAGCAGGGCCACACCGAGCAATGCCATGGAGGCCGGCTCCACAACCTCCGAGCTGCCTTCGCGGGTGAACTCGAAGGTGCCGAACGATCCCGGCGAGAACCCATAGGCCCAGTCGTTGGCCGCACAGCCGAAGCAATTGCCGACGAAGATAATCGCCAGGTTGATCGGGTTGCCCCAGACCTTGAAGTCGCCGGGGCCGATATGCTGATCGTCGATCTTCTGGAACGTGTCGTGCCCGCCCTTGAGGAAGTAGCTGGTGATCGCAGTGGTCAGCACCACATTGCCGAATTCCAAGTGATAGTTGGTGGGAACCAGGAAGGACCCGTTGGGTGCGGCGTCGAAATTCTCGAACTCGACGAAGCCCGAGATGGGATCGCCCGGATTCTGTCCGGTGGATCCGCAGAATGCCGAGGTACAGACCCCCGTCATGTTGAAGACAACACCAGCCTGAGCACTACTGAGGCCAATGAACAACCAAGCGACGGCAAGTGTCGCTAACATCGTAAAGCGCGGCATGTCCCCACTCCCTCAAAATTTCTTGGTTAAGCAACTTTTGTGCCGACGATTGCTAACCAATTTTTTCAGATGGTTATTTTGCGAAGAAGAGACGCTTCGGCGGATTCTGTAAATCCAATCGACAGCCGGGGGGCGGCCGGCTTTGCGCAATGTATGGCTGTGTCAGCGAACTCGAGCTGCAAATTTCCGGCTGCAGGGCGCCGGGCGATGCGGTCACCGAATTGTCCGGATGTGGTCACGCGGAACTATTGCACTGCACCATAGATTAGGGACAGCGTGCCGACCGGGCATCCGTGTCGCTGGAGTGCCCCTATGTATGAAGGCTATTTCGGGCTGCGGGCCGCGCCGTTCCAGGTGACGCCGGATCCCAGGCTGCTGATGCTGACCGCGGCGCACCAGGAGGCGCTGGCGGCGATCCTATACGGCATCATGGCGCGCAAGGGCTTCGTCACCATTACGGGCGAGGTGGGTGTCGGCAAGACGACCGTGCTGCGCCACGCCCTCGATCAGGTCAGCGCGGACAATGCTGACGTGCTCCATCTGGTGCAGCCGGTGCACAGCGCGTCCGAGCTGCTGCAAACGCTGCGCAGCGAGCTCGCGCCGGAAGACACCACGCCGCCGGAGACTTCGGATCACGGACGCCTTGTCGCCGACATCCAGGCGGCGCTGCTGCGCCGGCTCGAGCAGGGCCGTTCGGTCGTGGTCGCGATCGACGAGGCGCAGACCATGCCGGTCGATGCGTTGGAATCGCTTCGGCTGCTATCCAATTTCGAGACACGGACGGCCAAGCTGCTTCAGGTCGTGCTGGTCGGGCAGCCCGAGCTCGACGAGATACTGGACCGGCCGGAGCTTCGGCCGCTCAACCAGCGCATTGCCGTGCGCGCGCGCATCGGGCCGCTCAGCCCGGACGACAGCCGCCGCTACCTGGAGCATCGCATCGCCGCCGCCGGCGGAACTGTCGCCGAGCTGTTCACCCCGGGCGCCCTGCGCGTGCTGCTGCGCGAAGCCGAGGGCTATCCACGCCGGCTGAACATCATGTGCGACAACGCGCTGATGAACGCCTACGGGCACGAGTCGCGCAAGGTGACCTCGCGCATCGCGCGCGAGGCGCTGGAGCCGCTGACCTATCGCCCGCCGCCGCGCCCGCTGCGCGCCGAGCCGCGGCGGGTCGAGCGCGAGCCGATGGTGGTGACGAGCGAACCGCGCCGGCGCCGGCCCGGCGCGGGC